>CAYORM010000045.1:0-21584 GCA_964406375.1 uncultured Mycobacteriaceae bacterium
ACATAGGTCGGGTCGAGCGCGTGTTCGGCATCGACGAAGGCGCAGGTGCCGCCAGCCTTCTGCGCCTCGGCGATCGCATGCAGCGCCAGGGTCGTCTTGCCCGAGCTCTCCGGCCCGTAGATCTCGACGATGCGGCCCTTGGGGAAGCCGCCGATGCCGAGGGCGAGATCCAGTCCCAGCGATCCCGTCGAGACCACCTCGGCCTCGACCTGCGGCCGGGCGCCGAGCCGCATGATCGAACCCTTGCCGAAGGCGCGTTCGATCTGGGTCAGGGCGGCGTCCAACGCCTTCGTACGATCCATCGGCAGGCGGTCCACGAGCTGGAGGGTCGGTATCGACACGGGCTTCGCTCCCCGAGTGACACGCGCCGGGTGCGGCGTCAACGCGTCTTTCGTACCCGATCCGTTCCCATCTGGCAAGAACGTAAAGCGAACATGGGTCGCCGGTCCTCTCAGCTCGGCAGCGAAACCATCAGCCCGCCGGTGTCGTCGATCCGCACCCCCTCATCGCTGATGCGGACGGAGAGCGAGTCCGTCTTCGGCGCGATCACGATGCCCTGGAAGGTGTCGAGCAGGTCGAACTGGACATAGGACCGCCCCTCATTCACCGCGGCGCCCAGCTGGGCCACCGGCACCGCGACGATGCGGTCGCCGACGACCGGATCGGTGAAGCGCACCACCCGTGCCGTGCCGTCGCGCGGCAGCACGATCTCGGGCATGCCTCCGGCGTCGATCTCAACGCGCGGCTCGAGCGCGGTCGCCGCATCGCGCGGTGCCCGCTGGGCGAGGCTGATCGTCCAGGCGGTGGTGAAACGGCCGACCGTCGGATAAGTGCCGTCATCGATCGGCAGCCGCAGCACGACCCCGCCCTCCGCCGGGATTTCCTGGAGGCCGGGGAAGCTGTCGCGGCCCTGACGCAGCAGCACGCCGGCATCGATCGGCCCGCGGGCAGCGAAGATCAGGTAGAGCGCCCCCGCCCGCTCGAAAGCGGCGAGGCCGGTGGGCAGGAGCAGATCGAAGGTCGCCCGTCCGGAGCGATAGCGCTCCTCCGCCGGGTCGATCGCGACCTCGGGGAACGGCGCGGCGGTACCGACGAAGGCGATCTCCGTCTCGCCCGTCGCCTCGAGGAGCGCGGCAAGCGGGTCGACATCCCCAAGTCCGGCAATGCCGGGGGCGCTGGCCGCCCCGTCCGCCGCCGAAGGCGCGCCCGCGACGAGCCGAGTGGCGCCACGGGGCGATCCGAGCATCTCGGCCTGGGCCGCGGCGATGTCGAACTGCGCGGTCGCCGTTGCCTCAGGCGCCGAATCGAGCGCCGCCGGGCGCGTCACCGTGGGCATGGCCGGCGCCGCCGCATCGGCGGTCTCGAGCCCACCCGTCTCGACCGGCGCCGCGACGGGTGCAGCCGCGGCGGTATCCGGCTCGGGATCCTCCGCCTCAGCCGCCTCTGCCGCCTCTGCCGACCCCGACTCTGCCACGTCCGCCTCGCCGACTTCCGACGCAGCGCTCTCGGGCGGGGGCGCATCGGCGGTGGCGGCCGTCTCCATCTCCGGTGCGGGCCGCGGCGGGATCACATCCGGCCGGGGCAGCGGGATCGGCGGCGTGCCGATCCGTGCCGGCGCCGACGTCTCCGCCGCCTCCTCTGCCTCGACCGGCGCCTCGGCGGCCTCCGGCGGCGGCGTCACCGTGTCGTCGATGACCTGGAGCACGAGCTTGTTGTCGAGCATGAAGTGCCGGAGCGAGGCGTTGGGCGAGACGCCGACCGCCACCACCAGGGGTCGCCCCGGCGCGCTCGTCTGGGTGATCGCGGTGACGCGCCCATAGGCAGGGCCGGAGATCGGCAGCACGGCCAGGGTGCCGGGGGTATCGAAGGTGATCGTCACCACATCGCCGTTGCGCGCCGCGACATAGGAGGCGTTGGCGGGCACGTCGAACGTCACCCGGCTGTAATCGGCATGCTCGCCGACCCGCGCGGTCACCCCCACCACCGTGGTCACCTGGGCGGGGCTCGTCTCCTGGGCCGTCGCCGGCCCGGGGCCGGCCGTGGCCGCAACGACGGCCGCCGCCAGGATCGCCAGGGCGGACCTGTTCATGCGTCTCCTCCTCGCATCGCCCCCGCACCGAGAACGGGACGACCGCGCGATCCGGCCACTCCTCCCCGGCCGGGTCACGACAATGGCGGCACCGTCACACGGCGCCTTCGCTCGGCACGGCGCACCGCGCCGCACCCGCGCGGCCGGCCCTTTCGGGCCGCCCGCTGTCAATCGTCCCGATGCGTCCGCTCCAGCCGCTCGTGGCGTTCCTGTGCCTCAAGCGTCATCGTCGCGGTCGGGCGTGCCTCAAGACGGCGCACCGAGATCGGTTCGCCGGTCTCCTCGCAATAGCCGTATGTACCCTCGTCGATCCGCCGCAGCGCCGCGTCGATCTTGCTGATCAGCTTGCGCTCACGGTCTCGGGTTCTCAACTCGAGCGACCGGTCGGTCTCCGCCGAGGCTCGGTCGGTGATATCGGGTTCCTGGATTCCTCCATCCTGGAGGCTGTTGAGCGTCTCGTTCGAATCCGCAAGGAGCTCTGCCCGCCACGCCAGGAGCTTGCGGCGGAAGTACTCCTGCATCATCGGATTCATGAAGTCTTCATCGTCCGACGGCCGGTAGTCGGGCGGAAGAAGCATGACCGTCATGTCGAACCGTCCCATGTCTCCCCGTACCGCACCCGTGGGCGCGGCGCGCGGAGTATAGGGGGACGCGCGTCCCGAAACAACGTAAACGGCAACGCGGCCCGGGCGTTCAACTGATTGAAAGAACAGCCCTTTTCAAAGCGGAGCGGTCGACGCCCATGACCGGGAGGCCGCGCCGGCGCCGGCGTCAGCGTGCCCGGGCGTCCGCCAGCTCGCGCCGGACATCGGCCGGAACGGTCTCGGCGATGTCGAGCACCGTCTCCTGGACGAGGCCCGTCATCCGTCCGATCGCGGCACTCAAGGTGGCGAAGGCCGCCTCGGCCGCCGCGCGGTCGAAGGGGTCGGCGCGCATCGTCGCGTCGAGCGCCTGGCGCGCGGCACGCACCTCCTCGCGCGCCGCCTCGAACCCCGCCCGGCGGGCTTCGATCAGCGCCTCCACCTCGTCCCGCTGGATCTCCGGCACCAGCTCGGCCATGTGTTCAAGCCCACGCCAGCCGAACATCGGCGGGCGGTGCAGCGCCCAGCTGCCGACCAGCCAGCCCACCACCAGGAGGTTGAGGACGAGCGAGACCACCAGCGCCCATTTCAGCGTGCGCGGCGTCATGGCCCCACCTCTCCGATTGTGACGATGTCGTCGCCGAAGGCGGTCGCCAGCCAGTCGGTCTCCTCGGGAAAGGCATTCGCCGGCATCACCCCGGCCCCGAGCCACAGCCCGAGGGTGATCGCCGCGAGGAAAGCCGAGGCCGGGGCGAAGCCGAAGAACTCCCGCCAGCCGATCCGCGGCTGCGGCATCGCCTGCAGGATCCTGCCCATCAGCGCGGCCGAAGGCTCGGGAACCACCAGATGGTCGAGCGCCCGGCTGACGAACAGCTCCTCCTCGCCCGGGCCGGGCGTCGGCCCGAAAGGCGTCTGCTGCGGATCAGGATGGCGGCTCATGGCGAGGCTCCGAGAAGGTCAGTGGCTTCCGCGCCGAGGGTGGTCCTGAGCGTGCGGCGCCCGCGGGACAGCAGCGATTCGACGGCTTCGACACCGACGCCGAGCACCGCGGCGATCTCGGGATTACTGAGCCCGTCGAAATGCCGCAACAGCAGCGCGGCGCGCTGGCGTTCCGGCAGCGCCGCCATCGCCTCGGCCACCCGACGGGCCACGGCGTCGCGGGCCATCACCGCCTCCGCTCCGGGCGCAGGATCGGGCGGCTCGAGGATGGCGTCCAGCGGCACCGCCGGCTTGCGACGCAGCCGGTCGACCGCGCGGTTGTAGGCGATGCGGAACAGCCAGGTCCGCAGGCTGGCACTGCCGCCGCGGCGCCAGCGCCCGGCATGCGTCCACAGTGCGAGGAACGCGTCCTGTGCCACGTCCTCGGCATCGGCGCGGTTGCCGAGCAGCCGGTGGGCAAAGGAGACCAGCGGCCCGAGATGGCGCCTGACCAGCTCGCGGCCTGCCGCGCGGTCTCCCCGCGCGGCAGCTTCCGCGAGATCGTCGTCCGACGCGTCACGCAAGCGTCACTGACCGGCATCGGGCGCGGCGGGGGCCGGCACGGTGTCTTCATCCGGGCTCCCCTCCTCCGGATGGCGCCAGCGCTCATGCATCGCCGACCGGGCGGCGTCGAGCTCCGCTTCGGTAACGCGGCCATCACCGTCGGCGTCCAGTCGCGCGAAATGCGCGCCAAGCCGCTCGCGCATCCGTTCCAGGATGCCGTCGACGAACTCGGCCTCCGTCAAAGCTCCGTCGCCATCGCCATCGAGCGCCCCAATGTCGAGCTTGTGACCGAAGGCCCCATGACCGAAGCCGCCATGACCGTGGCGGCCGAAGCGCTCGCGCCAGCGGTCACGCATCGCGGCCCGCGCGGCCTCGAACTCGGCTGCGCTGATCGCCCCGTCACCATCGGCGTCGATCCGCGCGAAGCGCGCATCGATCCGCTCGCCGATGCGAGCGGAGATCCCGTCGACGAACTCCGCCTCGCTCAGCAGGCCGTCGCCGTCACTGTCGAGTCCGGGAATGTCGAAGGCGGGCCCGCGGCCATGTCCATGCCCGTCGTGATGGCGGCCGTGATGATGATGGCCATGCCGTTCCTCCCAGTGCTCGCGCATCGCGGCACGGGCGGCGTCGAGCTCCTCGGCGTCGACCGTGCCATTGCCGTCGGCATCGATACGTCCGAACCGCTCGGCGAGGCGCTCACGCAGCTGGTCCAGCCGGTCGCCGGCCAACTCCGCCGGGTCCAGCGTGCCGTTCCCATCGGCGTCGAGCGTCGCGAAATCGACCGGCCCGCGATGCCAGCCACCCGCACCGGGGACTGCGGCGGCCGTCGCGGCGAACAGGCCGGCCGCGCCGACAAGGGCGGCGGAGGCGAGGACTATGCGCTTGCGCATGGAACGATACTCCATCGAAGAGGCCCGAAACGGAAGCGGCCTGCCCGGCGCCGGGGGATGCCGAGGCACAGGCCGCGACCGCCATGCCTCTCTCACGCACATCCTCGCGCCTTCCGTCGCGCTGCGTGCCATATTTCGGCGGTGGCTGCGGAGGCGCCGCTCTTGCAGCGAAGGCCGCCGGCGCCAATGTCCCGGTGCGGCCGTTCGCGCCCGCCTCCTTCCTGACCGGATCGCCCGATGACCATACGCTCGCCTGCCAATCCCTCCGACATGCCGCTGCTCCGGACCGCCGTGCCGCGCGGCGTGCTGCGTGTCGACGGGCCGGACGGGGTGACCCTGCTGCAAGGGCTCGTCACCAACGACGTCACCCGGGTGACGCAGGACCGCGCCGTCTTCGCCGCCCTTCTGACGGCGCAGGGCCGCTTCCTGCACGATTTTCACATCGCCGCGGCGGGCGACGCGCTGCTGCTGGATGCGGAGGCGGACCGGCTGCCCGATCTGCTGCGGCGGCTCAGGCTCTACCGCCTTCGCGCCAAGGTCGGGCTCGAGGATCTCTCCGCCACGATGGGTGTTTATGCCGTCTTCGGCCAGGGTGCTGCGGCCGCGTTCGGCCTGCCGGAGACGGCGGGCGCCGCCTGCGCGGTCGCCGGGGGTGTCGCCTTCATCGATGCGCGCGACCCGCGGCTCGGGGTCAGGGCCGTACTGCCGCAAGAGACGGCCGAGGCGGCGCTCGCCGCCACCGGGGCCACAGCCGCGCCATTCGAGGCCTGGGACGATCTGCGGCTCGCCCTCGCCATCCCCGAGGGGAGCCGTGACCTGCCACCGGAAAAGGCGCTGTTGATCGAGAGCGGCTACGACGCGCTCAATGCCATCGACTGGCGCAAGGGCTGCTATGTCGGCCAGGAGCTGACGGCGCGCACGAAGTATCGCGGGCTCGTCAAGCGCACGTTGGTGCCGGTCGCGGTCGAGGGCGGACCGCTGCCCGAGCCGGGCACGCCGGTCGAGCGCGACGGTCAGATCGTCGGCGAGATGCGCAGCGGCCGCGCGGGACGGGCGCTGGCGCTCCTCCGGCTCGACGCCGCCGCGCCGGGGACGACCGGGCTCAACGCCGGCGGCGTGCCAATCGTGCCGGCAGACCGGCCGCCAGAGGGGTGATCGGGCTCAGCGCCCGGTATCGGGCATCGGCAGCAGGGCGGCAGCGACGCGACGCGTCTCGCTGACCAGCACGTTGTAGGTGCGGCAGGCGGCGCCCGTCGCCATCACGTCGACGCCGATGCCGGCCGCGCGCAGCGCCGCCCGGACGGCGCCCGACAGGAGCGTCATGCGCGGCCCGGTCCCGACGACCAACACCTCGACGGCCGGCGAGAGCCGAAGCACGGCCTCGAAATCATCCGGTTCCAGCACCGCTCCGGACCCGACATGCGCAGACGCCACCGGCCAGGGCAGCGTCCCCTCCGCCGAGACCAGCACCGGCCCCTGATAATCGACTCCGCCGATACGAAAGCCTCCGGGCGGGTATGCCTCGATCAGCGGGCGCCCCGCAGAGCCGGGCGCGACGTCGAGCGTCGGCATCGGTTGGCGGCCGGCGCCTCAGCGCCGACCGAACAGCTTGCCGAGACCGCCGGCCGGCTTCTCGGCGGCGGGGGTGCCGCCTTCTGTCTTGTTCGCCGGCTCCGGCTTGGAGAGCACCGTGGTGATCGTGCTGCGCACGACCCGGACCTTCACATTCTCGGCGATCGTCACATGGACGTCATTGTCCTCGACCTTGTCGACCGTGCCGATGATGCCACCGCCGGTCACCACCCTGTCGCCACGGCGCAGGGCCTCGAGCATCGCGCGGTGTTCGCGCATCCGCTTCTGCTGCGGCCTGATCAGCAGGAAGTAGAACACGACGAAGATCAGGATCAGCGGCAGGAACTGCACGATGAAGCCGCCTCCTGCCGCCGGATCGGCTGCGGCCTGGGCGTAGGCTTCGGAAATCAGCATGGGGCGCTCCGTCGCGAAAGACGGCGGACCATACAAGCGGTCGCCTCCGGTTGCAAACGGCCGGACGCCATGGCTATTGAGAGGGGTCGCGTTCCGTCGCGGCACCGCTTCGCCGCCCGCCGGCCGCTTTCACCCTCCAATCGAAGCCGTACCCGGGACATCTCCAGTGAGCACGACCGCGTTCGACCCCGCCACCATCGCCGGCACGTTGGCCCGAATCGCGGATGCGCTGGAGCGGCTGGCGCCGCCGCCGGAACCGGCCCCGGACCTGCATGCGGCGGACGCCTTTACCTGGGATGCTGAGCGCGGACGGCCGGTGCCGGTGGCGAGCGTCTCGCGGATCGATCTGTCACTGCTGCAGGGGATCGAGCTGCAGACCGAGCTCCTGCTCGGCAACACCCGCCGCTTCGCCGAGGGGCTGCCGGCGAACAACGCCCTTCTGTGGGGCGCCCGCGGCATGGGCAAGAGCTCGCTCGTCAAGGCGGTGCACGCGACCGTCAACCGCGAGGTGCCGGCGCTCGCCCTGGTGGAGATCCATCGCGAGGACATCGCGACGCTGCCGAAGCTGCTCGGCCAGCTCCGGTCTTCCGACCGCCGCTTCGTCCTGTTCTGCGACGACCTGTCCTTCGACCAGTCGGACAACAGCTACAAATCGTTGAAAGCGGTGCTCGAGGGCGGCATCGAGGGGCGTCCCGGCAACGTCATCTTCTATGCGACCTCGAACCGGCGGCACCTGCTGCCGCGCGACATGATCGAGAATGAGCGGTCGACAGCGATCCATGCCAGCGAGGCGGTGGAGGAGAAGGTCTCGCTCTCCGACCGGTTCGGGCTGTGGCTCGGCTTCCATGCCTGCCAGCAGGACACCTATCTCGCCATGATCGACGGCTATGCGGCAGCCTTCGGGTTCGACCTGCCCGTCGAAGAGCTGCATGCTCAGGCGAATGAATGGTCGGTCACGCGCGGCGCCCGGTCCGGCCGCGTCGCTTGGCAGTTCGTGCAGGATCTGGCCGGCCGGCTCGGCCGGCGGATACCCGCCGCGGGCTGACCGTGGCGGCCGACCGGATCCTGGCAGGACGCCGATGCGCCCTGCGGTGCCCGGTTCAGGGCAGGTAGCGCGCCGGATCGACCGGGGTCGAGCCCTCGCGGACCTCGAAATGGAGCTGCGGCTGATCGACGCCGCCGGTCTGCCCCACGGTCCCGATAATCTGACCCGCCTGGATCGTCTGATCCTTGGTCACGTCGATCTGCCCGAGATGGGCATAGGCGGTGACGAGGTTGTTGGCGTGCCGAATCAGCACGAGATTGCCGTAGCCGCGCAGCTCGTTGCCGGCATAGGCGACGGTGCCGCCCGCTGCCGCCCTGACCGGCGTGCCGCTCGCGGCGGCGATGTTGATCCCCTGATTGGCGCGGCCGGCGAGCGGGGCGTTGTAGCCGACGAGGATCGAGCCGGTGACGGGCCAGGAGAGCGCCGAGCCACCGCCACTCGGCGCGGGAGGCGTCGTGGCCGTGCCTGTGGCGGCAACGCCGCTTGTCCCTTGCGGCGCACCCGTGGGCGGCGGCAGCGGCGCGACGGTGACCCCGGCATCGGCGCCTGCCGAGCCGGCCGTGGCCGTGCCGGCGGGTGGGGTCGGCAGCGACGGCGTCGCCGGCGCGACTGATCCGGGCAGGATCGAGGCCGGCGCGGTGCTCGCCGGCGGCAACCCCGAGGCCGTGCTGGCCGGCTGCGGCAGCGGCGGGACGGGCGTCGTGGCGCCGTAGCCTGTCGTCCCCGGCGCGGGCGATGTCGTCGGCGCGGTCGCCACCACCGGCGGCACGGTGGCAGGCGGCAAGGTCGAGGGCACCGTCCCGGCATAGCCCCCGGGCTGTGGCAGCGCGATCCGCTGACCGACCGCCACCTGATAGGGCGCCTGGATGCCGTTGAGTTCGATCAGCTCCGTCATCGAGACGTCGTAGCGGCGCGCGATGTCGAGCAGCGATTCGCCGGGCTGGACCGAAACGGCAGCGGGGCGCGCACCATCGAACTGCCGCGGCAGGTTGCAGCCGGCAAGGAGCGCGGCTGCCGGCAGCAATGCCAGGGCCGCCCTCAGAAGGCGGCTGCGTCGGCCGGATCCGGCAGATCGGGCAGGAGCGGTACGAAGCGGACTGGCCACAGATCCTCCCGTTTCAAACCGTTTGGCGTCAGTGTGAACCGGACCACCCGCTGGTGGCGCTTCTGATCTCCCATGGGGATCACAAGAAGCCCTCCCGGCGCAAGCTGTTCGACGAGGCTGGAGGGCGGCTCGACCCCGGCATGCGCCGCGGTGACGATGATCCGTTCGAAGGGCGCCTGTTCCGGCCAGCCACGCATTCCGTCGCCATGGCGGGCGGTGACATTGCTGATCCGCAGCGCCTCGAACCGCGCCAGCGCATCGTCGAGCAGCGGCCGGTGCCGCTCCACTGTGTACACGCGCCGGCAGATGCGCGCCAGGATACAGGCCTGATAGCCCGAGCCGGTACCGATCTCGAGCACCTTGTGCCGGTCGGTCACGCAGAGCGCCTGGGTCATCAGCGCGACGACGAGCGGCTGGCTGATCGTCTGGCCGCGCCCGATCGGCAGGGCCGTGTCTTCATAGGCCTGATCGAGGAAGGCGGCGGGCACGAAGGCCTCGCGCGGCACCCGCTCGATCGCGCCCAGGACCCGATGATCCGTCACCCCGGAGCGGCGGAGATGCATCAGCAACCGGATCTGTCGCGGTCCGACCATCATGCCGGCGTCCCGCCGTCAGGCGAAGCCCGCCGTCAGCCGCTCGAGCGTCGGATAATGCGTCAGGTCGAGATGAAGAGGGGTGATGGTGACGCAGTTCTCCTGCAGTGCGCAGAGATCGGAGTCCGGCTCGCCCTCATCATCGTCGAGCCGCGGCGTGAACCAGAAATAGCGCCGGCCGCGCGGATCTGTCCGCTCCTCGACATCCTCGCCATCGATGTGCCGCCCCTGGCGCACGACACGGATCCCCTTCACCGCATCGGCCGGGCAGGCCGGGAAGTTGACGTTGAGCAGCACCCGCTCCGGCCAGCCGATCTCGAGCGCCTTGCGGATGACGATCGGTCCCCAATGCCGCGCCGTCGACCAGTCGAGCGCGCCGCCCCGCGGATAGGCCTGCGACAGGGCGATCGCCGGCACGCCGCGCAGCGTCGCTTCGATCGTCACCGCGATGGTCCCGGAATAGGTGACGTCATCGGCGACGTTGCGACCGTGATTGATGCCCGACAGCACGAGGTCCGGCTTGCTCTCGCGTAGGATCTGCCGGATGCCGAGCACGACGCAGTCGGTCGGGTTGCCATCGACCGAGAAGCGCCGCTCGCCATGCTCCCGGAGCCGCAGCGGCCGATGGATGGTCAGGGAGTGACCGGCCGCCGACTGCTCGGTCTCGGGCGCGCAGGCCCACACATCCTCCGACAGTGACCGCGCGACGGCGCCGAGCGTCTCGAACCCGGCGGATTGGTAGCCGTCATCGTTGGACAGGAGGATTCGCATCGGTCGCTCGCTCGGGTTCACGTCAGGAAGACGGGGTAAGGCGCTCGGTTCCGCCCATATAGGGCCGCAGCGCTTCGGGAATGACGACGCTGCCATCGGCCTCCCGATAGGTCTCGAGGATCGCGACCAGCGCCCGGCCGATCGCGACGCCCGAACCGTTCAGCGTGTGGACGAAGCGCGTTCCCTTCTCGTCACGAGCGCGGCAGCGCGCCTGCATGCGCCGCGCCTGGAAGTCACCGCAATTCGAGCAGGACGAGATCTCGCGATAGGCCTTCTGCCCGGGCAGCCACACCTCAATGTCATAGGTCTTGCGGGCGGAGAAGCCGAGATCGCCGGCACACAGGGCGACCGTCCGGAAGGCGAGCCCGAGACGCCGCAGCACCGTCTCGGCGCATTCGGTCATCCGCTCGTGCTCGGCTTCGGACTGCTCCGGCGTGGTGACGGAGACGAGCTCGACCTTATGGAACTGGTGCTGGCGGATCATGCCGCGCGTGTCGCGCCCGGCGGCACCGGCCTCCGACCGGAAGCAGGGGGTCAGCGCCGTCAGACGCAGCGGCAACGTCTCGGCGGCGAGGATGTCGCCGGCGACGGTATTGGTCAGCGGCACCTCAGCGGTCGGGATCAGCCACAGGCCGGAGGTGGTGCGGAACAGATCGTCGGCGAATTTGGGGAGCTGGCCGGTGCCGAAGACCACCTCGTCTCGGACGAGATAGGGCGGCGCGATCTCGACATAGCCATGCTCGCCGGTGTGCAGATCGAGCATGAACTGGCCGAGCGCCCGCTCGAGCCGCGCCAGAGCGCCGCGCAACAGCACGAAGCGCGCGCCCGACAGTTTCGCCGCGCCGGCGAAATCCATCTGGCCGAGCGCCTCGCCGATCTCGAAATGCTCACGCGGGTCCGCCGGCTGCACGGGCTCGCCCACCCGGCGCAGCTCGACATTCCCGCTCTCGTCCCGCCCATCCGGCACCGAGGGGTCCGGCAGGTTCGGGATCTCGGCGAGCCGTGCCTCGAGCGCCTGGGCGAGAGACCGGTCCTCCTCCTCCAGCGCCACCATGCGCGCCTTCAGCCCGGCGACCTCCTCGACCAGCGCCGCGGCGTCACCGCCCTGCGCCTTGGCGGCGCCGATCGCCTTGGACGCGGCGTTGCGCCGGGTCTGCAGCGTCTGCAGCTCGGTCTGCGTCGAGCGCCGGCGCTCGTCGAGCGCCAGGAGATCGGCGGCGAGCGGCGCGAGCCCGCGGCGTGCGAGCGCACGGTCGAACTCGTCGGGCCGTTCGCGGATGAGGCGGATATCATGCATGGACGGAACCGGGGTCGGAGTCGCCCGCCGCTTATAGGCGGCCGGCGCCCGAGTTTCAAAACCCCAAGCCACCGGAGACGGGCAGAGCGCCCATGTCCGGGGCCGGGCATCGTGCGGGGCGGGCGCCGCCGGGATGGCGCCTGCGAGGGGCGCTACTCCGCGCTCGCCTCGCCTGCTGCGGCCTCAGCCTCGGCCTCTGCCTCCGCCTGTCGGTCGCGGCGCTTCTCGATGGCTTTGCCGATCCAGATCGAGATCTCGTAGAGCAGGATCAGCGGCACGGCGAGGCCGATCTGGCTGATCACATCCGGCGGCGTCATGATCGCCGCGGCGATGAAGACGATGACGATCGCATAGCGCCGCTTACTGGCGAGGGAGGCCGCGCTGACGATGCCAACACGCACCAGCAGCGTCAGCGCCACCGGAAGCTGGAAGGCGATGCCGAAGGCGAAGATCAGCGTCATGACGAGGCTGAGATATTCGCCGACGCGCGGCTCGAGCTCGACCGGCAGCGTGCCATTGCCGCCTGGTGCCTCGAATCCCAGGAAGAAGCGCCACGCCATCGGGAAGATGACGTAGTAGACGAAGGCGCCGCCCAGGAAGAACATGAACGGGGTCGCCACCAGGAACGGCAGGAACGCCTTCTTCTCGCTGCGATACAGCCCCGGCGCGACGAACATCCAGATCTGCGTCGCGATGATCGGGAAGGCGAGGAATGTACCGGCCCAGAAGGCGATCCTGAGCTCGGTGAAGAACACCTCGTAAAGGGCGGTGTAGATCATCCGCCGCCCGCTGCTCTCGCCCATCGCGTCGGCAAGCGGTGCGGCGAGGAAGTCGAAGATGTCCTTCGCGAAGATGTAGCAGACGATGAAGGCGACGAAGATCGCCGCGACGGACCACAGGAGCCGGTTCCGCAGCTCGATAATGTGATCCATCAACGGCATCTGCCGGTCGTCGATGTCGTCCTTGAGATTGGTACCGGCCATCAGGCGTCACCCGGCCTTGGCGGTGGTGTCAGCGGCAGTCTCATCCGCCGCGGCAGCCGATGACGGGCGCTCCGGACCGGCGGCCGGTGTGGGGGGCATCGTCTCGGCGCTGTTGGCGGGTGCAGCGGCCTGTGTGGCGGGTGACGTCCCGGCAGCATCGGCGGCCGACGCCGCGGCCGGCTGGGCGGGCGACGTGGTCGCCGGCCGGAGGGTTCCGGCAGAGGCAGGGCGCGTCGGGCTGCCCGGCGAGCCGGAGAATTTCGGCGGCTCGAAGGCCTTGCGGATATCACCCACCGGATCGAGCGCGTCGCGCACCTTCTTCCGCACGTCGACCGTGTTGCGCACGCTCGTGACCGTCTTCTTGACGTCCTCCAGCTCGGCTTCCCGCACCATCTGGTCGATCTGCCTCTGGAAATCGCCGGTCACCTTGCGCGCCGCCCGGGTCAACCGTCCGAGCTGATAGAGCGCACGCGGCAGCTCTTTCGGCCCGAGGAAGACGAGCGCGATCACGCCGACAACGAATAATTCCGTCCAACCGATGTCGAACATCGCGTCCGTCCGCGGCGGGCACCGCTGCGCCCGCCGCCGTCAGCTGAGGTCAGCGGGGGATCAGGAAGCGGGCCGGTCGGTCGTACCGGAGCGCGCGGCCTCGCTCTGGCCGGCCTGCTGCACCGACGCCTGCTGTTCGTCCTCGTCCTTCATACCGGACTTGAAGTTCTTGATGCCCTTGGCGAGGTCCCCCATCACCGCTGGCAGCTTGCCGGCGCCGAAGATGATCAGCACCACGGCCAGCACGATCGCCCAGTGCCAGAAACTGAAACTACCCATCACTGCGTCCTCACGTTCCGGGTCCGCCCCGCGTATTCCGGAGTGTCGCAGAAAGGCCGGCCCCCGGCAATGTGAACCGGGCGGCACGATCCCGGCGTCGCGCGAGACGGCATCGCTGGCGCGTGCGCCGCGGCTCCCGGGCCTCAGACCGCGGTGTCGCGGGCGAAGACGAAGGCCTGCGCCGGATCGACGCGGACGCCGACACGCGCGCCCTCCTCCGGCAGGAAAAGCCCGGGCGCCCGAGCATGGAGATGGGCGGTGCCGGCCGGTCCGTCCACCGACAGATGGACGAGGCTCGTCCGACCGAGAAGCCGCGCCGCCTCCACCCGCGCCGGGACGGCGGACAGCGCCTGCGCCGGCGGGGAGGGACGCGCCCGGTCGGACACCGTCGCGCCCGGCCCCGCGTCGATGAGCAGCGCCTCGGGGCGGATCAACACCTCTGCCGGCGTCCCCTCGGCCAGGTTCGCGGCGGCGATGGCGCCGACGGGCGTTGCGACCGCCCCGCCGGCGACCCGGCCTTCCAGTCTGTTGGCCTCGCCGAAAAAGGTCGCGGCAAAGGCATTCACCGGTCGGCAATAGAGATCGGTCGGCGTGCCGAGCTGGACGATCCGTCCGTCGCGCATCAGCGCGATGGCGTCGGCGAGGAACATCGCCTCTTCCGGATCATGCGTCACGACCAGCGTCGCGGCACCGTTGCGCTTGAGCACGTGGAGCGTCTCGTCGCGCACCTGCTGGCGCAGCCGGGTGTCGAGGCCGGAGAACGGCTCGTCGAGCAGCAGCACCCGCGGCTGCGGCGCGAGCGCCCGAGCGAGCGCCACCCGCTGCTGCTGGCCACCCGACAGGGTGTGCGGATAGGCCTGCGCGAAGGCCGCCATACCGACCGTCTCGAGCGTCTCGCGCGCCCGGCGCTCGCCCGCCGCATCGTTGCGGCCAAGCCCGAACCGGACGTTCTCCAGCACCGTCAGATGCGGGAACAGTGCGTAGTCCTGGAAGACGAGGCCGATGCGCCGGCGCTCAGGCGGGATGCTGCCGGCAGGGTCGGCAACGACGGTGTCGCCGACGCGGATCGTGCCTTCCTGCAGCTCCTCGAGCCCGGCCGCGATGCGCAGCAGCGTCGACTTGCCGCAGCCTGACGGCCCGACGAGACACAGGATTCGGCCCGGCTCAACCGTCAGGCTGACGTCGTCGATGACCCGGTTGCGACCGTAACGGTGGCCGACATGCTCGATCGACAGGGCCTCTCCCTGCGCCGCGGATGCGTTCGCCATGATGCCGCTGAATGCGCCGCGGCGGCGGGGCTTGGCAAGTGGTTCTCAGTCGCGGCCCGGTGACGCGGCGGGCTTGTCCGCCTCCCCGTCATCGCCACCCTCCTCCTCGCGCCGCCCACCCGGCAGCACCGATACAGCGGGCCGAAGGTCGAGCAGGCCGGACGCCTTCAGATCCTCGAGATTGGGTAGGTCGTCGATCGAGGCGAGGCCGAAATGGTCGAGAAAGGCCGGCGTCGTCACCCAGGTGACCGGGCGGCCCGGCGCCTGGCGCCGCCGCCCCGCGGCGATCCAGCCGGTCTCGAGCAGAACGTCGAGCGTGCCCTTGTTGGTCGCGACGCCACGGATCGATTCGATCTCGGCGCGGGTGACGGGCTGGTGATAGGCGATGATCGCCAGCGTCTCGATGGCCGCGCGCGACAGGCGCCGCACCTCCTGCCGGAGGTCGACGAGCAGCGGCGCCAGATCCGGCGCGGTGCGGAAGGCCCAGCCCTGGGCGACGCGCATCAGCACCACCCCCCTGCCCGCGTAGTGCTGCGCGAGATCGGCGAGGATCGGTCGGAGCGCCACACCCTCCGGCAGCCGGGCGGCGAGGTCGGAATCGGGCACCGGCTCCGGCGAGGCGAAGAGCACCGCCTCAATCAATCGATGATGTGGGTCGGCGATCCGCGCGGTGTCGTCGGCCATGTCCGTCATGTCCATGTCCGTCATGTCGCCGGGTCCTGCGCCTTGATCCAGATCTGACCGAAGGGGCCGTCCTGGCGCAGCGCGATCCGGCCGGCCTTGGCGAGCTCGAGCGTCGCGCCGAAGGTGGCGGCCAGGGCGGAGCGCCGCTCGAGGGGATCGGCGGGGCCCAGCGGCGGCATCAGGGCGGCGAGCGTCGACCAGCCCGGCAGCCGCCCGAGCATGCCGGAGAGGATCTCGAGCGCATCCTCGATCGACCACAGCCGCGAGGCCTCGATGCGCAGGCTCGCCTGCGCCTTCATCCCGCGCCGCCGGTGATCGGCATAGGCCTTCAGCAGATCGTAGAGCGACACCGCCCAGACCGTCTCGACCGCGACGGCCGTTTCCGGCGGCAGGCCGCGTGCCAGAAGCTCGCGCCCGCGGCGCGGCCGGGCGAAGAGCGCCGCACCGGCATTGCGCATCGCATCGAGCTTCCGAAGCTGGAAGGTCAGCGCCGCCGCCAGCTCCTCGCCCGAAGGCTCGTCATCCTGCGGCGGCCGCGGCAGCAGCAGTCGGGATTTGAGATAGGCGAGCCAGGCGGCCATCACGAGATATTGCGCGGCGAGTTCGAGCGACAGCCGCCGCGCCTGCTCGACAAAGGCGAGATACTGGTCGGCCAGCGCCAGAATCGAGATCTGGGTGAGATCGACCTTCTGCAGCCGCGCCTGCTCGAGCAGCAGGTCGATCGGCCCCTCATAGCTCTCGAGTCTCAGGATCAGTGCCGCCGCATCGGCCGCGGGACGCGGCTCGTCCTCACTCCACGCCTCGTCGATCGGTCCGGCCATGGGGCGACTGTCGCCCGGGGATGGCGGCACTGGCAATCCCGGCATCGCCTCACCCCGCCGCGAGCAGCGCCTCGAGCCGTCCGACGGTCTCGGCGAGCGGCGGCACAGCCTTGCGGCTGCGTTCCCGAAGACGGATCGCACGGTTGAGCCGGTCGCGCGTCGCCTCACCCGGCGGTGGTACCGCATCGGCGACGCGACGCATCTCGCCGAGCCGCCCGTTGCAATGAAGCGCGACATCGCAGCCCGCCGCGAGCGCCGCTGCGGCACGCCGGGCGACCGGGCCGGACAGCGCCCCCATCGACAGATCGTCGGAGAAGAGAAGACCGTTGAACCCGATCGTGCCCCGGATGACCCGCGACACGACCACTTCGGAGAGCGTCGCCGGCGCAATGGCATCGATCGCGGTGAAGACGAGATGCCCGGTCATGCCCAGCGGCAGATCGGCGAGGCTACGGAACGGCACGAAATCGGTGCTTTCCAGCACCTCCATCGATGCTTCGATCACCGGCAGGGCGCGATGGCTGTCCACCGCCGACCGCCCGTGCCCCGGCATGTGCTTGATGACCGGCAGCACACCCGCCGCGAGAAGCCCCTCGGCGAGCGCCCGGCCCAGCCGCGCCACCCGGGCGGGATCGGCCCCGAAGGACCGGTCGCCGACCACCACGGCGTCGCCGCCGGGCAAAGCGAGATCGAGCACCGGCGCCGCGACGACGTCGATGCCGAGCGCCGCCGCCATGGTGCCGAGGGCGAGCCCCTGCAAGGACGCGGCCGTCTCGGCAACGGGATCGGCGAGCGCCCCGATGCGGCCAGCGGCCGGCAGCGCCGGCCAATGCGGCGGGCGCAGCCGGGCGACCCGCCCGCCCTCCTGGTCGATCATCACCGGCACCGCGCGGCCCACGGCGTCGCGCAGTGCCGCGACCAGCGCCGCGACCTGGGTGGGATCAATACAGTTGCGGCGGAACAGGATGAAACCGACCGGATCGGCCTCGGCAAAGAAGCGGCGCTCGGCCGCCGTCAGCCGCGTTCCGGCGCAGCCGAAGACGACGGCGCGGCGGCCGTGGCGGGTGGGGCTCATCCCCCGATGACGAGACAGCCGGTCGGCTCTGACTGGAGCAGACGGCAGACGGCCCTGGCGCCCGCCTCGTCGAGCGGTCCAGCCTGGACCCGGAAGCCCAGCCGCTCGGCCCCTTCAATGCGCTGCGTCCTGAGTTCGAGCGCCCCGAACACCCCGGGATAGCGCCGGCGGAACCGATCCCACTCGGCCGCGACCTCGCTCTCGGAGGAGACGGCAGCGATCTGGACAGCGAACCGGCCGTCGGGCACCGCAGCAACCACGCCGGGCGACGACGTGCCGGAGCCGTCGATGCCGGTCGTCGGCGTGACGGTGGCGAAGACGGGTGCGGAGGAGACGGCATCGGGCGTGGCCGCGGCCGGTGATCCACCGCTGCGGATGCCGGCCTCTGCGAAGGCCGCGCGGATCCCCTCCGGCAACACCGGATGGCCGACCGGCCCGTCGAGCGCCACGCCGGGGAGCGGCTCGCTGAATGCCCCGGCCGGCGGCTCGAGGAGGGCGACTGCGGTCTCGACCGTCAACGGCGACGGCGCGAGACCGTCATCCACAGGCAGGGTGAGGACGGCCGCAACCGGGGCGGTCGCCAGATCCGAGGCGATGGGTGGCGGCAGGCCCGGGCCGGTCTCGGCGATGCCGGGCACGAGAGAGAGCGGCGGGGCGACATCGGCACGCGCCATCCCGGCCGAGGCCGCATCGAGGCCCGCCATCCGCTCGGTCGAGGCGGGAGTCGAGCCTTGCTGGGACTCCTCGCGGGGCAGCAGCACCTCGATCTCGTCTGCCGCGGCGGGCCCCGCCGTCGCGGCGATGGCAGCGCCGATCGCCCCGGCGGCGATGCCACCACCCGCGCCGCCGCCGAGCGAGGCCACCAGGACCGGGCGCGGCAGGGGCGCCTCGGGCGCCGGCAGGAAGCCGCGGACCTCGGGCGACGGGACGCTGCGGCCGAGATCCTGCAGCACCAACCGGTTCTGATTGGGGATGACGAGCCCGCCCTCCTCCGCCGGGCGCAGGCGCCAGGGCGTGGGATCGGCCTTGATGACCGGCGGCCCGCCGGCGGCCGTCATCGGCACCGGCGAGAGATAGGCATGGCCGAGAACCGCGCCGAAAACGCCGAGGGTGGCCGTCAGTGCCACCGCGGTCCCGATCCGCCGCCAGGACCGAAGCCAGCGCAGTCCCGGCCGTGCCGCCGCCTCCGCAAGCCAGCCGGGCGGCGCCCAGCCGGCGGGGGCCGCCGCGGCATGCTCCGCCACGACGCCGCCGACATGCGCGGCCGCCGGGAAAGCCATGGCGGCCGGGGCTGCATGCCCGCGTTCATCGAGGGTGATTCGGATCGGCTCGCGCGTTGCGATCATGCCTCGCCCTGGGCTGCCGGGATGGGTGCGAATCACTTTACCGAAGAAGCCAAACTCGGGCGACAAGAATTTGATTTGCCGCCTAGATTCGCTGATGCAGGTCAAACAGTCGGCGATGTTCGATCATGGCGTAGCGATCGGTCATCCCGGCGATGTAGTCGGCCACGATGCGCGCCCGGGCAGCGGCATCCGCCGCCTCCGCCGCCGCCCGCCACTCGCCCGGCAGGGTGTTCGGCTCAGCGGTGAAGATCGCGAAGAGATCGGCAACGATGCGCTTGGCCTTGCTGGTCTCGCGGTTCACGAGGCTGTGCCGGTAGACGCGCCGGAACATGAAGCCGCGCACGATGTCGAGCTCGGCCTGGAGCGGCTCGGAAAAGGCGGCCACCGGGTGGCCCGCTGCACGGATCGCCGCCACATCGGTGAAGGCGCCCCGCGCCAGGCGCGCCCGCGTTTCGGCGAGCAGATCGGTGACCATGCGATCGATGACGCGCCGCGTCGTCTCATGCACCGTGCGCTGCGGCTCCAGCCCGGGATGCCTGTCACGCACCGCCCGCAGCACCGGACCGACGAGCGGCAGGTCGGCCAGCTCGTCGAGCGCGAGCAGGCCCGCCCGCACCGCATCATCGATGTCGTGATTGGTGTAGGCGATGTCGTCGGCCAGGGCGGCGAGTTGCGCCTCGAGCCCCGGCTGCCCATCGAGTTCGAGGTCCCACACCGCACGGAAGGCGTCGATGGTCGGCGTCAACCGCGCGCCGGGGGCGAGCGGCAGGAGCGGTCCGTTGTGCTTGACCACCCCCTCCAGCGTCTCCCAGGTCAGGTTGAGCCCGTCGAAGGCGGCATAGCGCTGTTCGAGCCGGGTCAGAATCCGCAGCGTCTGGTCGTTGTGGTAGAAGCCGCCATAAGCGGCCATCGCGGCGTTCAGCGCATCCTCGCCGGCATGGCCGAACGGGGTATGGCCGAGATCGTGCGCGAGGGCTACGGCCTCGCCGAGATCCTCGTCGAGATCGAGGGCACGGCACAGCGTCCGGCAGATCTGCGCGACCTCGATCGTGTGGGTCAGCCGCGTCCGGAAATAATCGCCCTCGTGCCGCACGAAGACCTGCGTCTTGTACTGCAGCCGCCGGAATGCGCCGGAATGGATGATGCGGTCGCGATCCCGCTGGAACGGGCTGCGGGTGGGGCTCTCGGGCTCGGCGAAATAGCGGCCGCGGCTGCGCCCGGCGATCGAGGAATAAGCGGCGACCATCGCGCCGGCACGCTAGTGCGCGCCCCGGCGACTGTCCATCCGGACCGTTGGCCAGGCCGCGGGGAAGCCCTACATTGGAGCCGAGAGGACCGATCCATGACCGATACCGCATCGCCGAGTCTGACCGTCACGGAAGCCGCGGCGCGCCGGATTGCCGAGCTGCGCCGCCAGCAGAACGCCGACACGCTGATGCTGCGCATCGCCGTCTCGGGCGGCGGCTGCGCCGGCTTCCAATACGGTTTCTCCTTCGACGACACGCTGAACGATGACGACCTGACCTTCGAACGCGACGGCGTCACCGTGGTGGTCGACGAGACCTCGATGGATCTCCTGCAGGGGGCCGAGGTCGATTTCGTCGAGGAGCTGATCGGCGCCTCCTTCCAGATTCGCAACCCCAACGCGGCATCCTCCTGCGGCTGCGGCACATCCTTCTCGATCTGACGCGCGGCGGGGACGGAGGATGCCGACGGTCGCGACCTGGAACGTCAATTCCGTCAAGGCGCGGCTGGCGAATGTCACCGCCTGGCTGGAGGAGGCGGCGCCCGACATCGTTGTGCTGCAGGAGATCAAGTGCGAGACCGACGCCTTCCCGCGCGAGGCGATCGAGCGGCTCGGCTACCATGCCGCGGTCGCGGGGCAGAAGGCCTATAACGGCGTCGCACTGCTCTCGAAGCGGCCGATCGAGGCGGTCACGACCGTCCTGCCCGGCGAACCCGAGGACGAACAGGCCCGCTGGATCGAGGCCGACACCTTCGGCATCCGCATCTGCGGGCTCTATCTGCCGAACGGCAATCCGGTCTCCACCGACAAATTCGCCTATAAGTTGCGGTGGATGGCGCGGCTGAAGAGCCGTGCCGAGGCATTGTTGGCAGTCGAGACGCCATTCCTTCTCGCCGGTGATTTCAACGTCATCCCCGAGCCGCAGGACGCCCATGACCCGGCGGCCTGGACCGGCGATGCGCTGTACCGGCCGGAGAGCCGGGCGGCCTTCCGGGCGATCCTCCATCTCGGCCTGACCGACGCCTACCGGGCGCTTCACCCGGAAGAGGTGGCCTTCACCTTCTGGGATTATCAGGGCGGCGCCTGGCAGCGCGACGACGGCATCCGCATCGACCATATTCTGCTCTCGCCACAGCTCGCCGACCGCCTCGCCGCCTGCCGGATCGACCGCGCGGTGCGCGGCCGTGAGAAGGCCTCCGACCACGTGCCGGTGGTGGCGACGCTGCGCTGAGCCGCCGGCTCGGCCGACTGTCAGACCGATCCCGAAACCGATCCGCCGGCCTCGTGCCGATGCTCGGCGACGTCGACGCCGGCCTGGCGACGTGTGCGTGCATTTTTGGCGTTTCACAGTCGTATAAGTTGTGTCACCATCCTCCCATTGAGACCGGCATAGTCCAACCAATTGCGGAGGCGCGGATGCAGGCGGTAGCGGGCACGGCGATCATCGGCGATCTGATCGTCCCCATCGGCGTGACCCCGCGCCTCGACGGTGTT
>CAYORM010000046.1:0-21536 GCA_964406375.1 uncultured Mycobacteriaceae bacterium
AGCTTGGTATGCGCACGCCGGAAATCGGCCTCGATCTGCTGGCGCTTCAGATGGACGGCCGGGACGACGATATGGCTCGGCGGCTCGTTGCGGAGCTGGATGATGTATTCGCCGAGATCGGTCTCGATCATCGTCATCCCGGCGGCCTCGAGATGCGGGTTCAGCCCGATCTCCTCGGCCACCATGGATTTGCCCTTGGTGACGGTCCGCGCGCCGACGCTCTCGCAGATGCGGCGGACCGCCTCGCAGGCCTCCTGACCGGTACGCGCCCAATGGACATGGCCGCCCGACTCGACGACCCGGCGCTCGAAGCGCTCGAGATAGAGGTCGAGATGGGCGAGGACATGGTTCTTGATGGCCCGTCCTTCGTCGCGCAGCGTCTCCCATTCCGGCAGCTTGGCGATCGTCGCCGCCCGCTTGTCCTGGAAGCCGGCCTTCATGTTGCCGAGGGCTCGGGCGAGCTGCGGGTCCTCGAGCGCCCGCGCGACATTGTCCTTGAAGGCGTGGCTGGTCGGTTTCATCGACGCTCTCCCCCGGCCGGGGCGCCATCGGATGCCTCGCCGATCGCCGGCCCGTCGGCCATGCCGGCCAGCACCTCGGCGACATGGCGGGCGCGCACCGGCACACCCTCGCGGCTCAGCTTGCCGGCCATGTTGAGCAAGCAGCCGAGATCACCGGCGAGCAGCGTCGTCGCCCCGGTCCTGGCCACGTCCCTGACCTTGTCCTCGACCATCTTGTTCGAGATGTCGGGATATTTGATGCAGAAGGTGCCGCCGAAGCCGCAGCAGACCTCGGCGCCCGGCAGCTCGGACAGCGCCAGCCCCTCGACCGAGCGAAGTAGCGTGCGCGGCTGCTGCTTCACGCCGAGCTCGCGCAGGCCCGAACAGCTGTCGTGATAGGTGACGTGCTCGTCGAGCCGCACCCCGTCGACCGACGTCATGCCGCGGATGTCGACGAGGAATGAGATCAGCTCATGGGTGCGCGCGGCCAGCCGCTGCGCCCGATGTGCCCAGTCGGGCTCATCGGCGAACAGCTTCGGATAATGCACCCGGATCATCCCGGCGCAGGAGCCGGAGGGCGCGACGACGTAGTCATAGGACTCGAACGCCGCGATGACCCGCCGCGCGAGCACCGCCGTGTCCGGCTTGTCGCCGGCATTCCAGGCCGGCTGGCCGCAGCAGGTCTGCAGGTCCGGCACCTCGACCGCGCAGCCCGCGCGCTCGAGGAGCGCGGCGGTGGCGAAACCGATGGTCGGCCGGAACAGGTCGACGAGGCAGGTGACGAAGAGACCGACGCGCGGTCGGTCGGTCGGGGCTGGCTGCATGCTCTCGGGCGGCGTCGGGTCGGCAGGATATCTGGCAGCGGCCGATGGCGGCCGCGCGAAGCGACAATGGGCGCCTGGCGCCCGTCAGACAAGACCGTGCGGCGCCACGCCCCGTCATGGCCGCCTGCGCCGGATGCTGCGGTGGGGCTGGGCGCACCGCCGGTTCAGTTCGGCGTCCGGGTCTCCACGAGCTGCCAGTTCGGATCCGAGGAGCGGGTGTTGCGGGCGAAGGTCCAGATGTCGACCGCCTCGATCGAGGTCTCGGGATCGCCCTCCACGACCGTCCCCGCCTCATCGCGGGTCACGCTCGTCTGGCGGGAGGTAAATTTGACGGTGATGAACGCCGTCCGCCCCTCCATCCGCGCCTCGATGATATCCGCCGCCTCGATGCTCTCGACGGTCTCCTCCATCGTGTGACGGGCGGCGATCCGCTCGCGGATCGCGCGGCTGAACTCGTCATAGAGGTCATCGGCGAGCAGCGGCCGCAGCGTCGCGGTGTCGCCGCGCGCATAGGCTTCGACGATGATCTTGAAGGCGGCACGCGCGCCTTCCATGAAGGCGCGCTCGTCGAAGCTGCGGTCGGCGATGTGGATCTGCGTCAGGCCCCCTGCCACACCGGGCGCCTCGGGGCGTGCGCCGTCGCGCGTCGGCATCACGACGACATTGTCGGGACCGGTATCATGGGCCGATTTCTCGCGCACCGGCGCTCCGCCACGACGGTCCTCCGGCCGCGGGCCGAACGGGTTCGGCCGCCGCTCTTCCGCCCCCGTGCGCCGGCCGAGCACGGACCACAGACGGTAGCCGAGGATGCCGGCGATCAACGCGAGGAGCAGGATTTCGAGCGTATAGAGGCTCATGTCTCCTTTCCGGCGACCCGGTCGGGTTTGGCGTGGAGTCCTGGACCCGCCCCATCGCCATCACTACATGCTGCCGGTCGTCCCGTTCCGACCGACCGCCGGAAAGCGGCTGGCAGGAGACAGGTTCCGAGACGCGACGGGCGGGTCGCGCGTCTGGCGGACAGATAGGGGCTCCCCGATCGAACGGCAAGGAAAAGTCATGCCGCTGCTGCTGCTCCCGTTCTTCCTGTGGATCGTCATCGAAGCCACCGTTCTGATTCTGATCGGCGGCACGCTTGGAATCGGCTGGACTCTGCTCCTCTATGTCGGGGTTTCGATCTTCGGCCTGTGGCTGCTGCGGCGACAAGGTGTCTCGGCCCTGCGGGGCCTGCGGGCGGGACCGGACGGGTTCGGCGTGACGGTGATGGCCGGGGGCGATGCCGACCTCGCCGCGGCGGCGCTGCACGGCACGATGATGGCACTGGCCGGCCTGCTCTTGCTGATCCCGGGCTTCGTCTCCGACATCTTCGCGCTGCCGCTGCTCGTCCCGGCGGTCCGTCGGGCGGTGATCGCGCGGCTGTTGCGCCACCGCCCGGGTGCCACCCGGCAGACGGTCGTCGATGTCGAGTATGAGGAGATCCGCGAGGATCCCGCAGCGATCCGGTCGCGCTGGGGTCGGCCGGGGGGCGACGGCCCCTGAGGCCCTGGAGGCAAAGGTCCGCGATCGGCCCTTCCCTCGCGCCCGGCCCCTCCCGCCAAGCCACCTCGTGGACTGCGCCGCGTTGTCGGCCGGCAGCCATCCGTGGTAACCCGTCGCGCCATGAGACGGAGCGCTCGCCGGCGCCCCGCATCGCCGATCACCGGCCGGACAAGAGGCCCGGCCAGAGGCTTGAGGAGCATGCCATGACCGACGCCAGCAATCCGCCCAATGGCGGCCCGCCGGACAGCGGCGCCCCCGGCGGTGCGCCGGGCGCCGCGCAGCAGCAGCCGGCCGCGCCGTCGCTGCAGATCGTCACGCAGTATGTGAAGGATCTGTCCTTCGAGAATCCGAATGCGCCGCGCTCGGTAGCCCAGCAGGGCCAGCCGCAGGTCACCGTCAATGTCGACGTGAAGACCAATACGGTCGGCGAGTCGACCTTCGAGGTGGTACTGACCATCAAGGCCGAGGCGAAGTCCAACGATACGACGAGCTTCCTGTGCGAGCTCGCCTACGCCGGTGTCGCCGTGCTGCGCAACGCATCCCGCGAGCAGGCCGCGCCGCTCCTGCTGATCGAGGCGCCGCGCCTTCTCTTCCCCTTCGCCCGGGCGGTGATCGCCGAGGCGACGCGCAATGGCGGCTTCCCGCCGCTGCTCGTCCAGCCGATCGATTTCACCGAGCTGTTCCGCCGCCAGCTCGCCGCGCTGCGTGCCCGTCAGCAGGAGCAGCAGGGCGCGGCCCCCACGCCGCCGACCTCGCCGACGGTGAACTGATAGAAGGCGCCGAGGGGGTGCCGCGCTGGCAGCCCCTCAGCCCGCCAGCCAGAGCGGGTCTTTCAGCGTCCGGATGAACGCCTCATGGGCCGCGGCCTCCTCGGGCGTCGGCGCATGCGGTCGTGGCGGCCGGACCGGGCGTTCGACGACCACCGCGACGTCGATCTCCGAACGGCCGATGGCCAGGGCGAGCCCCGGCTCGCGCCCGCCGCGCAGCTCGAGCCAGACCTCCGCCAGCAGCTGCGCGTCGAGCAGCGCGCCATGCATGGTGCGGCCGGAATTGTCGACGGCGAAGCGCCGGCACAGCGCGTCCAGCGAGACCGGCGCGCCGGGGAAACGCCGCCGGGCATGCGCCAGCGAATCGATGATGCGCGAGGACGGGATCGGCGGCAGGGCGAGCCGCCCGAGCTCGGCGTTCAGAAACCCCGTGTCGAATTCGGCATTGTGGATGACGAGCGGCGCATCGCCGATGAAGGTGAGGAACTCGTCCACGATCTCGGCAAAGACCGGCTTGTCGGCGAGGAAGGCGTCCGACAGCCCGTGAACCCGCTCGGCCTCGGCCGACATCGGCCGCTGCGGGTTGATGTAGACATGGAAATGCCGCCCGGTCGGCATGTGGTTGATCAGCTCGACACAGCCGATCTCGACGATGCGGTCGCCGCCCAGCGGGTTCAGCCCGGTGGTCTCGGTGTCCAGCACGATCTCGCGAATCACGGTCACACCCTCCCTCGCCGGCGCCTCGGCGGCCGCGTGTGCAGTTCGCTCAGCACCGCCCTCAGTGCAAAGCGCGTCGCCCGCAGCCCCCGCGCCGTCTGCACCACATAGTCGGCGCGGCGACGCTTCTCGCGATCCGGCATCTGCCGCGCCAGGATGGCCCGGAGCCGCGCCTCGGTCATGCCCGGCCGGGCCAGCACCCGGCGACGCTGCACGAAGGGCGGCGCGGTGACCACAAGCACCGCATCGCACAGCGCCTCACCGCCCGTCTCGAACAGCAGCGGCACATCGAGCACCACGACCGGCCGTCGCGACAGCCGGGCGGCGCGCAGGAAGGCGCACGCGGCCCGGCGGGTCATCGGATGGAGGATCGCCTCGAGCCGGGCGAGCGCCTCGGGTCTGCCGAACACCTGCCGCCCGAGCGCCGGCCTGTCGATCGAGCCGTCAGCACGCAGCACGCCGGGGAAGGCGGCGGCCACCGCCGCCACCGCCCCACCGCCCGGACCGAGCAGCCGGTGGACCGCGGCGTCGGCATCATGCACCGGCACGCCTTCGGCCCGCAGCATCGCCGCCGCCGTCGTCTTGCCCATGCCGATCGAGCCGGTGAGGCCCAGCACGCGCATGTCCGGACGCTCAGCCCCGACCGAGGACGGCCGCCCGCAATGCCGCATCGACCACGGGCTCGACCCCGAACCAGGCGGCGAAGCCCGGCCGCGCTTGGTGCAGCAGCATGCCGAGCCCGTCGACGCTGCGCAGGCCGCGCGCCCGCGCCGCCGCGAGCAGCGGCGTCTCGAGCGGCGTGTAGACGATGTCGGTGACCACCGCCGTCTCCGGCAAGGCGTCCAGCCGCAGCGCCAGTGGCGGTTGCCCCTGCATGCCCTGCGTCGTCGTATTGACGAGAAGACCCGCGCCGTCGAGCGCCGCCTCGCGCTCGCCCCAGGCGACCGGCCGGACCGGTTTCCCGAGCTCCGCGGCGACGGCTTCGGCCCGCGCATCGGTGCGGTTGGCCAGCCGGATCTCCGGCACGCCGGCATCGGCCAGGGCCACCAGGATCGCCCGCGCCGCGCCGCCGGCGCCGATCACCACGGCCGGTCGCTGCGCATCGAAACCCCCACCGGATGCATCCCGCAGATTGGCGAGGAAGCCGAACCCGTCGGTGTTGCGCCCTTCGAGGGCGCCCTCGGGCGTCACGGTGATGGTGTTCACCGCGCCGATCCGCCGCGCCGCCGGGTCAACCGCGTCGAGCAGCGGCAGCACGCTCTCCTTATGCGGCACCGTGACATTGCAGCCGCGGAAGCCGAGCGCCACCAGGCCGCGCACGGCCGCCTCCAGCCGTTCGGGCGCGACGGCGAGCGGCAGATAGGCACCGTCGATCCGGTAGCGGGCGAGCCAGTGGCCATGAAGCTGCGGCGAGCGCGAATGGCCGACCGGCCACCCCATCACCCCGGCGAGCGCTGCCTTGCCCGTGATCCCCGCGGCCATGCCCTTCCCCCGCACCGATACCGTCGTCACCGAGATCGTCGTCACTGGCCGACCACGCCGTGCTCGCGCAGGAAGGCGAGCAGTGGCAGGAGCGGCAGGCCGAGGATGGTGAAGTGATTACCCTCGATCGCCGCGAAGAGCTGCACCCCCGGCCCTTCCACCTGATAGCCGCCGACCGATCGGGTCGCCGCGCTGCCGACCCGGTCGAGATACGTGTCCAGAAAGGCTTCGCTGAACGGCCGCATCAACAGGCGTGCCCGGTCCGACCCGTGCCAGATCCGCGCGCCGTCCCGCACTGCCACGGCGGTCGAGATCAGCACATGCGCTCGGCCGCGCAGCTCGAGCAGCTGCCGGCGCGCCTGTGCCCGGTCTTCGGGCTTGTCGAACCAACGCCCTTCGCAATCGAGCATCTGGTCGGCACCGATGACGATCCGGCCCGGGTGCCGGCGGCTCACTTGCCGCGCCTTCACCTCCGCCAACGCCTCGGCGACGGCCGCCGCATCGGCCCCGTCGGCGCGCAGCGCGGCCTTCACCTCGCCCTCATCGACCGATGCCGGATCGATCTCGGCGGGTACGCCGGCTGCTTCCAGCATCGCGCGGCGGGTGGCGCTGCCAGAGGCGAGGATGATCGCCGCCCCAGCCGCCGCCCCCGTCGCGGGGTCCGCGGCCCGGCCCGCGACCTCCGGCCCCTGTGATCGATCCATCGTCATGCCCCGCCCTTCCTCGCCATCCGGCCGCCGCCTGGGCCGCGGCCCAGGAGCGCCACGATCTCCGCCGCCGTCTCCTCTATCGCCCGCCGGGTCACGTCGATCACCGGCCAGCCGCGCCGCGCGAAGAGGCGGCGGGCCTCCTGCACCTCCTCGCGCACCCGTTCCGGATCGACATAGTCCGTCACCGCCGTCTGGTGCAGCAGTTCGATGCGGTTGCGGCGGATCTGCACCAGCCGGTCCGGCGCCTTGGTCAGGCCGACGACGAGGGTGTGCGTCAGCCCCTCCAGCGCGGGCGGCGGCGGAATGCCGGGCACGAGCGGGACGTTGGCGGCGCGGATACCGCGATTGGCCAGATAGAGGCAGGTCGGTGTCTTCGAGGTCCGCGACACCCCCACCAGCACCACATCGGCCTCGTGCAGCTCCTCGATCAGATGGCCGTCATCATGAGCGAGGGCGAAATCCATCGCCTCCATGCGGTGGAAATAGGCCGCGTCCATCAGATGCTGCCGGCCCGGCTGGAATCGCTCGGACCGGCCGAAGAACGGCCCGAGCGCGCCGAGCACCGGATCGAGCACCGAGATCGCCGGCACGCCGGCTTCCCGGCAGGCGTCGACGAGGCGCAGACGCAGCGGCTGATCGACGAGCGTGAACAGGACGAGGCCCGGATGGGCGTGGATATCCGCGATCACCAGATCGAGCTGCCGCTGTGTGCGCACTAGGTTCCAGAAATGCTCGACCGGGGCGATCTCGTCGAACTGGGCAAGACAGGCCCGGGCGACGCTGAGGATCGTGTCGCCGGTCGCGTCGGAGACGAGATGCAGGTGCTTCGGCGGCGGCGTACCCATGGCCGTGGCTCTATACCCCGCCCCGGCAGGCGATGCGAGCACCCGACGCCGCACAGATGCCCGGGAATGCCTGTGGACAACCTGCGATCTCAGCCCCGCGGATCGGTCCACGCCGGACTGCACCCAGCCGCCGCACCCGCCCGTCCACCTGGGGGCGGGAGATTCGCCGGATGCGGGACAACCTCGTCAAGTGCGGCCTTGCAGCCTCGTGGCAGGCCAGCGGTTTCGGCGAGTCGCACTCGGCTGCCACGCTCGGATGCGGCACCCCTTCCTGTGCATGGGATTGTGGATAAATCGGGGGCGGTGTTGCGTCCCCGTTGTCCACAACACCCACCTCATCATCATCCTAAAAAGAATCCTTACGATTGGATTGGAGGGACGCAACCGATAGACCATGACGGCATGACGACGACCCCGCCCGCGGCCAAGCCGCTGCTCAGAGCCCTCGCCGGACAGGCGAACCCGACATCACCACCGCCCTTCTGGCTGATGCGCCAGGCGGGCCGCTACCTGCCGGAGTACCGCGAGGTCCGCGCCCGGGCCGGCAGCTTCCTGAACCTCTGCACCGCGCCGGCGCTGGCTACCGAGGTGACGCTGCAGCCATTGCGACGCTTCGGGATGGATGCGGCGATTCTGTTCTCGGACATCCTCGTCATTCCCTACGCGCTCGGGCAGCCGCTCGACTATGTCGAGGGCGAGGGGCCGCGGCTCGATCCGGTGCGCGACGGCGCCGCGATCGCGCGGCTCGACGCCGGCCGCCTCGAGACGGCCCTTGCACCGGTCTATGAGACGGTGACGCGCGTCCGGGCGGCCCTACCGGCCGATGCGGCGCTGATTGGCTTCGCCGGCGCGCCCTGGACGGTCGCCTGCTACATGGTCGAGGGGGGCGGCGGGGATTTCGCCGCGGTCAAGCAGCTCGCCTGGCAGGATCCTGCCGCCTTCACGGCGCTGATCGACCTTCTGGTCGAGACCACGGCTGATCATCTGCTGCACCAGATCCGGGCGGGCGCGGAGGTGGTGCAGATCTTCGACAGCTGGGCGGGGATCCTGCCGGACGATTTGTTCGCCCGCTGGGTCGAGGCGCCGACGGCGCGCATCGTCGACCGGCTGCGTCGCGAGGCGCCCGGCACACCGATCATCGGCTTCGCCCGCGGCGCCGGGCTGCTGCTGCGGCGCTACCGGGCCCGGACCGGCGTGGATGCGCTGGGCCTCGACACGACCGTGCCGCTGGCCGAGGCGTCGGCGCTGCAGGGCCAGGGGACGGTGCAGGGCAATCTCGATCCCGTCCTGCTGCTCACGGGCGGCGAAGCGCTGCAGGCACGGCTACGCGAGACGCTGGAAGCGCTGGCGCCGCGGCCGTTCATCTTCAATCTCGGCCATGGCGTGTTGCCGGCGACGCCCATCGAGCATGTCGCCCTGCTGGCCGAGACCATTCGCCGCTGGTCGGCCGCGGCCTGAGCCTGCTGTGGCAGCCGCCGGGCGGTCCACCTATATCCCTGCGGCGAGAGCCGAGCGCAACCGAGGGGAGGTGAGGCCGTGAGCGATGATCCCTATGCCTGGGTGAAGGCGGCGCATCTGTTCGCCGTGATCGCCTGGATGGCGGCGCAGTTCTATCTGCCGCGCCTGTTCGCCTACCACACCCAGGTCGCCGTCGGCTCGGCGGAGGATCTCCGCTTCCAGACGATGGAGCGGCGGCTGCTGCGGATCATCATGAATCCGGCGATGACCGCGACCTGGCTGCTCGGCCTGCTGCTGCTCTGGCTGCAGCCGGCTTGGCTGTCGGAGGGCTGGCTGCATGTGAAGCTGCTGGCGGTGCTGGTGCTCAGCGGTTTCCATGGCGCGCTGTCGCGCTGGCGGCGCGACTTCGCCGCCGGCCGCAACACGCGCTCGGAGCGGTTCTACAGGATCGCCAACGAGCTGCCGACGCTGCTGCTGCTCGTCATCATCATTATGGTGATCGTCAAGCCGTTCTGAGGGGCGGGCTTCACCAGCCCGCCCCCTTCTTGGTCCCGCTGGCTCAGTCGCCCTGCAGGCCGCGGGCGGGGGCGGGCGAGGGCCCGTCCAGCGGCTGGCGCAGGTTGCGCCACAGCAGAAGCGCGGCCAGCACCAGCAGCCCGACCGCGAGCAGCGGCCGGAAGGTGCCGGGCATCATCATCATCGGCACCGCGAGGCCCGCGGTCAGCGCCGGCGAGAAGAAGGCGGCCCAGCGCCGCTTGCCGCGCGCCCTCTGGTAGTAGGGGAAGACGACCGAGAAGGCGGCCAGGATCAGGAAGAAGAGCGACCAGGGCGTGGTGACGAAGAGCATCGGGTCGGGGTTGATGCTGAGCGCCCGGTTGAGGTTCAGCTCGATCAGCGTGCCGAGGATCAGGCCGAGGATCATCGGCACCAGCGGGAAGCCGAGCAGCCGCATCCCGTAGCCCAGCACGCCGAACCCGAACATCACCCAGATGTCGAAGGTGACGTTGTTGATGGCGAACACGCCCAGCGCGCACAGGAAAAAGATGATCCCGACGAGGATGTAGAGCGGCACCCGCATCGCCGCGAGGAACACGCGCATGCCCCAGAACTGGATCGCCACTGTCACGAAGTGCGCCAGGATGAAGGCGATGTAGATGGAGTAGGCGAGCACCGGCTGCTCGCTGATGAAATTGGGGCCGGGGACGATGTTATGGATCAGCAGCGCCCCGAGCATCACCGCGGTCGCGCTGTCGCCCGGTATGCCGAGCGCCATGAGCACGGTGAGATCGCCGCCCGCCGTGGCATTGTTGGAGGATTCGGAGGCGATGACACCTTCGGGTGTGCCGGTGCCGAACTTCTCCGGCGTCTTCGAGAACTTTTTCGCCTGGTCATAGGCGAGGATGTTGGAGATCGACGCGCCGGCCGCCGGCAGGATGCCGACCATCACGCCGATCAGCGCCGAGCGGATGACGTGGCGCCAGTGCCGGAAGATGGTGCGCAGCACCTCCAGATGGTTGACCTGGATCTTGGGCGCATCGTCGCTGAGGATCCGCCGGCGGGCGCCGGCACGGTCCTCGATGTCCTTGAGAAGCTGGCTGAAGGCGAACAGGCCGATCAGGATCGGCAGATAGTCGAAGCCCTGCCGCAGCGCGTCGATCCCGAAATCGAGCCGGGCGACGCCGTTGATCGCATCCTCGCCGATGGTGACGACGACGAGGCCGACCGCGCCGGAGAGCAGCCCTTTGACGAGATTGTCACCCGATAGGCTCGCGGTGACCGTCAGCGCGAAGACGACCAGCGAGAAATAGCCCCAGGGACCGAATTCGAGACCCACCTGGGCCAGCGCGCTCGCCGTGGCGATGAGAACGACCGCACCGATCAGGCCGCCGAACATCGACGACCAGATGCCGAGCCCGAGCGCGAAGCCAGGACGGCCCTGCCGGGCCAGCGGGAAGCCGTCGAAGGTGGTGGCGACCGCCGATGCCGTGCCGGGGATTCCCATCAGCGTCGCCGACATCAGCCCCCCCGACAGGCCGCCGACCAGCACGCCCATCATGATCGTCAGCCCCTCGGCCGGTGACAGGCCGAAGGTGAAGGGCAGGGTCAGCACGATCGCCATGGTGATGCTGATGCCGGGCAGTGCACCGGCCACGAGGCCGATCAGGACCGCGAGCGCCAGATAGGCGAGGTTGTAGCCCTGGAAGACGGTCCCGAAGGCGACCGCCAGATGATCAAGGAACATGGGGCTTTCCCCTGTCGCTGGGGATCAGAACAGACGCAGGAGCGTGCCCTGGGGCAGGTACATGCGCAGCAGCTGGGTGAAGAGCAGCCAGATCACGCCCACCGTGCCGAGGGCGATCACCAGGTGCAAAAGCGTCGCCCGCCTTGTCCGCGGCCCGAGGATCGTCAGCACCGCAAAGACGAAGATAAGACCCCCGACGAAGAAGCCGAGATGGGGCAGCGCGAGGAGGAAGGCCAGGAAGGCCAGCACGCACAGCAGCGGATTGAGGAAGCGGCCGGCGGGCGGCGCTTCCTTCTCCTCGGCGGTGCGCGGCGCGTATCGCCCGCGCACCGACTGGACGAGGTAGACGAGGCTCATCACCCCCATGAAGCCGATGGCGACGCGGGGCCACACTTCGGGGCCCATGGAGGCGTCGAACATCAGCCCGCGGATCTTGTAGGTCTCGGCGTAAAGCACGCCCGAGATCAGCAGCAGGATGATCGCGACGATGGTGTCGCGGTTGATCGCCGCCATGGCGTTCCTCCGTCTTCCGTGCCGTCTTCCACCGGCTGCCCGCGCGCCCGGCCGACCGGGCGCGCGGGAGGACGATATCAATAGGGCACGTCGCCCGCGACGGTGGTCCGGTACATCAGGCGACGATGGTTCTGCTCGTCGAACATCGTCGCCGAATGCATCGTGCAGCGATTGTCCCACATCACCAGGTCGCCGACCTCCCATTTGTGGGAGTAGGCGAAACGATCCTGGGTCGCGAAGGTGCGCAGCTCGGCCAGCAGCGCGCGCCCCTCGTCGAAATCCATTCCGACGATCTCCCAGGAGGTGTTGCCGCCGACATAGAGCGCCTTGCGGCCCGTCTCGGGATGGGTCCGGACCAGGGGATGCACGACGTCGGGCAGCGCCGCCTTCTCCTCATCGGTCAGCGGCGGCCGGGTGGGATAATTGCCCTCATACTCCTTGACCCGGCTGACCAGGACCTTGAGGTCCTTGATCCGCTCGCGCATCTCGTCCGTCAGCGCGTCATAGGCGGCATACATGTTGGCGAACATGGTGTTGCCGCCGACCGGCGGGACCTCCTTGGCATGCAGCAGCGAAGCCATGCTGGGACGGGCCAGGAAATGCGAGTCCGTATGCCACTGCCGGCCGCCGCCCGAGGCGCCGATGTACTCGCCCTTCTCGTTCTTGATGTTCGAGATCACGAAGATCTCGGGATGATCGGGCAGGGTGTACTGCTTGAGATGATGGATCTCGAGGTCGCCGAAGCGGCGGCTGAAGGCGACGTGCTGCGCCGGGGTCATCCGCGTCTGGCCGCGGAAGAGCAGGATCGTGCCCTTCAGCCACGCCTGGCGGATGGCGTTGAAATCCTCGTCGCTGACCGGCTGCGAGAGGTCGACGCCCAGGATTTCCAGACCGATGGCATCTGTGATGGGGCGTGTCTCGATCGTCATTGGAGTGAGACCTCGGGGTGGAGAAAGGAACGAAGCAGGACGTGAGAAACCGTGCGGCAACGCGTGAATGCGAAGCCGCGAGTGAGATGGCGGAGGGGATGGCGGCGGCAGCGGCGCCGGTCTGCGCGACCGGCGCCGCCGGCCTTTACTCCTGCGGCTGGTAGATGCCGACGAACTCGGCCATCTGCTTCCAGGATTCGAAGGTGTCCGCCCACCAGGCGGCGTAGGTCTCCGAATCCATGAAGTCGACATAGCTGCCGATGTTCTCGACCTGCGCGCGGACCTCGGGATCCTCCGTCGCCGCGCGCAGCGCTTCCTCGTAATGCGCGACGATCTCGGGCGGCGTGCCGGCGGGCATCACGATGCCGAGGGAATTGCCGAGTGAGAAGTCGTAGCCGAGCTCCTTCGCCGTCGGCACCTCGGGCAGGCGCGGGCTGCGCTCGTCGGCGAGGATGGCCAGCGCCTGCAGCTCGCCCGTATTGACATACTGCCGCGCGGTGCCCTCGGTCAGCTCGCCGAGATGGATCACATTGCCGAGCAGCGCCTGCACACGCTCGGGCGTCGCGTCATAGGAGACGTAGCGCAGCCTGATGTTGAGGAGCGTCGCAACCCCGGCCACCGAGAAGTGGCTCGTCGAACCCAGCGTCACGCCGGCCAGCACCGTATCCGGATTGGCGGTGGCATAGGCCTCGAGGCTCGCCAGATCATTGAACGGCGCCTCGCTCGCCGCACCGATGATCACCGGCGTCGTCGAGAAATTGCCGACCGGCTCGAAGTCCGACCAGGTGAAATCGACCCGCCCGGTCAGATAGGCGCTGACGATGCTCTGATGGGTGAAGAGCAGGGTGCAGCCGTCCGGCGCGGCGTTCAGCGCTTCCTTCGCGCCGGCATTGCCCGACTGGCCGGTGACGTTGACCACCTGGATCGCCGGCTGGATGCCCTGGGCGTTCATCGCCTGTTCGACGATGCGGGCATTGATGTCGGAATGCCCGCCGGCGGCGAAGGGGACGATCAGCCGGGCGGTGCTGCAGGGGATGTCGAGATCCTGCGCCTGTGCCGGTGCAGCGCTGGCGAGCGCGATCGCGGCCGAGGCCGACAGCAGCAACGCGATGCGGGTGGGGATCGAACTCATGGGGCGCCTCCTCCAGGCGGACTCGGTCCGGGCATTGTCGGGACCCCCCGCGCTCCCGGTACGGGAACGCGCGGTCGGGAGGTGCAAGCCGTCCGAACCGGTCCGGCGGCGAGGCCGGGTGGCGGCGCGTCCGGGCAAGGCGGCCCTCCCTCGGGAGGCGGGCCCGGAACCGTGCCGCCCCCACTTTCGTCGTCAGTCCCGCCGGCGCGCCGGGGCCCGCCTGCGGGTGCTTCAATAAGGGGCGGCCGGCGACCATGATTGCCAATAGAAAGAGCAGAACGACCGATCAGAAAAATTTATGATGCCGGTGCCGTCGCCACCGAGCGCATCTGGCGGCCGAGCCAGCTGTCGCCATCGAGGATGGTGGCGATCGTCTCGTCGATCTGCCGCTTCATCGAATGTGCGGCGGTCGACAGCGAGCGCTCCGGATGGGTGAGGAAATGGAGGTGCCGTACCTGCGGCGGATGGGCCAGCGGCAGGAAGGTGAGATCGGGCTCGTGATCCGGGAAGGTCATCGCCGGCACCACCGAGAAGCCGACGCCACCGCGCAGCAGCGCCACCAGTACCGCGAGGTTCTCGATCTCGTATTCGACGGTCCGCATCGGCACGAAGTCGAGCGCATCGGCCAGGGCCGAGAAGATCGCCTCGCCGTTGACGAGGCCGATGAAGGGATGGCCGGGGATCAGCTCGCGGACCGCCCCGGCCGGGGCCGAGGCGATCGGGTGGTCGCTGCGGCAGATCAGGCCGACCGGGTCCGAAAGGAGCGGCGCGGAGCGCACGCTCAGCTCCGCATCGACGCGGCTGGCGAAGCCGAAATCCACCAGCTTCTCGGCGACCAGCCGGTGCACGCCAGGGGAATCCGCGATGCGCAGCCGGACGCTGATCCCCGGGAAGGCGGCCGTGAAGCGCGGGATGGCGACCGACAGGACGCGATTGGCGAAGGACGACACGCTCGCGATCCCGACGCTGCCGCGCCGGCGCTCGGCCAGGCTGCGGACATTCAGCACCGCGGCATCGGCATCGGCCAGCAGCTTCTCGGCGAGCGGCAGGAACTCGCGACCCTCGACCGTCAGCGAGACGCCGCGCGAGCTGCGGTCGAACAGCCGTACCCCCAACCCGTCCTCGAGCTGCTGGATGGAGGCGGTCAGTGCCGGCTGCGACAGCAGCAGGTGGTCGGCGGCGCTGGTGAAGGTGCCGAAGCGCGCGATTGCGATGAAGGCGCGCAGATTGCGGAAGGTCAGGTTCACGCCGGTGTCCCGTCCTGCCAGGCCTCGGGATCCGCATCGCCCCCGTCGCCCTCCGCACCGAGATCCTCGGGCGCCGGCAGGGCCGGTGATGCCAGCGGCGCGGCGCCGGGCGGCGGCTCGCGGTGCCAGCGCAGCGCGGGCGCCACCTCCTCCACCGCCCGCAGAAGGATGCGGCGGATCTCGCGGGCGGCGCGGTCGCCGCGCCCGTCGCGCGGCTCGGCGAGGACCAGCGTCCGCCGGATCGGCGGGTCCGCCAGGACGGCGGCGTCGAAAATGCCGGCCTCGAACCCCGTCTTGAAGGTGGCAAAGGTGGCGATTCCGCAACCGATCCCCGCCTCGACCAGGCTGCGCCCGGTGGCATAGCCCGCCTCGACCACCACCCGCGGCACGAGACCGCGCGAGGCGGCGGCGGCCTCGACCAGATCACGCATCATCTGGCCACTCGGCGGCAGCACCAGCGGATGCTCCAGCGCCTCGGCCAGTGAGACGAAGGGTCGGCCCGATGCCGGCCCGCCGCGGCGGCTGTAGAGGAACAGCTCCTCCGTCACCAGCGGCTCCTCCGGCCCGGCATCCTCGCCCGGCAGCGTCACCGCGAGGTCGAGCAGGCCGGCCCGCAGCCGCTCGAAGATCGCCCGGTTGTCACCCTCGACCAGCGCCACCGTCACCTGCGGAAACCGCCGCCTTGCCTCGCCCACCAGGATTGGGGCGAGAAACGGGGCGGTCGAACTCAGCAGCCCCACCGTCACCGTGCCGCTGACCATGGTGCCGAGGTCGCGGATCGCCGTCTCCGCCTCGGCGAGGCCGCGCAGGATGGCCTGGGCATGCGCCAGGAGGATGGCGCCGGCATCGGTCGGCAGCACCCCCTTGGCGGTACGGGTGAACAGCGCCGTGCCGAGATGCGCCTCGAGCTGGGCGATCTGATAGCTCAGCGCCGGCTGGGCGACCGACAGGCGCTGGGCGGCGGCGGTGAACGATCCTTCCCTGCCGATCTCGACGAAATACCGGAGCTGTCGCAGCGTCATCGCCATGGGCCGGTCGCGACCGCGCGCTCCTCTCTCATAGAAAAACTATATGGCGGATAGACCCAAACTCGATTGGAATGGGATCCGTGGCCGTCGCTATCGTCCGCACCGGCGACGCCCGTCCGCCCAACATACCAGCCCACACCCCGCCCGAGGAGAGCACGATGACCGCAGCGAAACCCAACAAGGTTCGCGAGAAGCTGAAGCGCGGCCAGCGGGTGATCGGAACCGCGATCTACTCGTCCAGCCCCAATGTGGTCGAAGCCGCCGGCTATGCGGGCATCGACTTCATCCGAATCGACACCGAGCACAACTGGCGTCAGGACGACAGCCTCGAGCATATGCTGCGTGCCGCGGCGATCACCGACACGGTCGCCATCGTGCGCATCGACCGCGATGACCCCCAGCTCGTCCGCAAGGCGCTCGAGATCGGCGCCGGCGGCGTCCTCGTCCCGCATGTCTACACGGTCGAATATGCCGAGGAGATCGTCGCCTCGGCGAAATTCCCGCCCCGCGGCACGCGCGGCTTCGGCAATCTCTGCTCCTCCGGCGCCTGGGGCACGATCCCTGCCCAGGAATGGGTCGATTGGAGCGACACCGAGCCGCTGGTCGGGGTGATGATCGAGAGCGTCCAGGCGATCGAGCATGTCGACCGGATCCTCGCCGTCGACGGGCTCGATTTCGTGCTGTTCGGCGCCGCCGACTACTCGATGTCGCTCGGCCTGCGGGCGCCGCAGGTCGACCATCCCGAGGTGCAGGACGGGCTGCGCCGCACCGTCCGCGCCGCCCAGGCCTCGGGCAAGCATGTGATGTTCGGCGTCGGCTATGACGAGGAGAAGGCGCGCGGCTGGGCCGAGCTGGGCGTCACCATGCTGGAATTCGCGCATGACGTCGCGGTGTTCCAGCGCTTCCTCGCCGACAAGGTCCGCAAGTTCGGCTGAGTCCCCCCGGCGCCGGCGGCTCAGGCCCGCCGGCGCCGGGCGAGGACGCGCTCGACGAGCGCGACGATCCCGAAGAACAGCAGCGCCATCGACGAGGCCAGGAAGACCGCGGCGAACAGCCGGTCTGACTGGTAGTTGAAGGTCGCCTGGATGATCAGCGCGCCGAGCCCGGCATTCGAGCCGATCCACTCGCCGACCACGGCGCCGACGACGCTGGTCGTCGAGGCGATTTTGAGCGAGGCGAACAGGAGCGGCATGGCGCGGGGCACGCGCAGCCGCCAGAACACCTCCGTCCGGCTGGCCGAGAGCACCCGCATCAGCTCGAGTTCGCTGGGCGTCGCGAGCGTCAGGCCGCGCACGAGATTGACGAGGGTGGGGAAGAAACAGATCACCGCCGCGATCACCACCTTCGGCACCATGCCGAGGCCGAAGAGCAGGATGATGATCGGCGCGAGCGCCAGGACCGGGATGGTGTTGAAGAAGAGGACGACCGGAAAATAGGCGGCACGGGCGGTGCGGCTGTGGACGAAGAGCACGGCCAGTGCCGCCGCGGCGAGATTGCCGGCGAGAAAGCCGCCCGCCGCCTCGATCAGCGTCGGCAGCGCATTGTCGAGGAGGAAGTCCCGGTCCGACAGGATGCGGTGCGCGACCGCCGCCGGCGTCGGCAGCACGTAATCGGGAATGCCCGTCGCCGGCAGCAGGAGCTGCCAGACGAGCAGGATCGACAGCGCGCCGCCGACCGGCAGCGCCAGGCCGGCGAGGCGCCGGCTCATGCGGCGATGCCTTCGGCGGCGATCCCCGCGGCGAGGAGCCGTCGCAGCCGGGCCATCTCGGCCACGAGGGCCGGCGCCTCACGGCCCGTCCCGTCCGCCCCGGCCTTCACCGGACGCAGATCGGCGATCTCCTGCAGCCGGCCGGGTCCGGCGGCCAGCACCATCACCCGAGAGCCGAGATAGACGGCCTCCATGATGCTGTGGGTCACGAACAGGATGGTGGTGCCGGTCCGCCGCCAGATCGCCAGCAGCTCGTCGTTCAGCCGGTCGCGCGTGATCTCGTCGAGCGCGCCGAAGGGTTCGTCCATCAGCAGGATCCGCGGATTGCACAGCAGCGCCCGGGCGATCGCGACACGCTGGCGCTGCCCGCCGGAGAGCTGGTCGGGGTAGCGGTCGGCGAAGGCTTCCAGCCCGACCAGCGCCAACATTTCGTCGGGGTCGCCGGCGGCGCGGCCGCCGCCGGGGCCGATCTCGAGCGGCAGTGCCACATTCTGCCGGGCCGTCCGCCACGGCAGGAGCGTCGCATCCTGGAAGACGAAGGCGACGTCACGCCGGGCGCGGGCCTCCTGCGGCCGGCCGCCGAGCACGGTGATCGTGCCGCCGAGCGGGTCGAGAAGGTCGGCGACGACGCGCAGCAGGGTCGATTTCCCGCAGCCGGACGGGCCGAGGATGGTCAGGAACTCGCCGGCGTCGACCACGAGGTCGAGCCGCTCGAGGACGACATGGCCGCCGCCCCGCCCGTCCGGATAGCCGATCCTGAGCCCCCTCGCCTCGATCGCCCGTCCGCCCGACACGTCGCTCCTCGTCCGTTCGGATCAGCCCGCCCGCGGCCAGCCGAGCTTCGGCCGGTCCGCCTCGGTCGCCGCAAGGATCGCCGTCGTCTGGCAGTCCTCGGCCGCCGGGGCGCCGCCGGGAAACTGCCCGATCCCGTCATAGAGGGCGATCTGCTCGGCGATCGCTGCCGGATCGAAGACACCCCAGCCGCCGGCGGCCGTCGCCGCATCGAAGCTGAGCTGCAGCACCCGGTCGATGGTCTGCTTCTCGATCTCGAGATCGAGTTGGGGATAAGCGGCGACGGCCGTTTCCACCGCTGCCTCGGGATTGTCATAGGTCCAGCCCCAGCCGCGCGCGGTCGCGCGGATGAAGGCCGCGAGTGTGTCGGCATTCTCTGCCACCGCCTCGTCGGTCGCGAAATAGACATTCGCGTAGGAGGGCAACCCCGTCTCGGCCATGGTCAGGTCGATCCGGTCCGGTCCGATCACCGACAGCGCCTGGGTGTTGGTGATCCAGCCGGTGACGGCGTCGACCTGGTCGGCGACGAGCGGGGTCATGTCGAAGCCGATATTGGTGATCGTCATCTCCGACGGGTCGATGCCGTTCTTCGCCAGGATGGCATCGAGCACGAAGCGCGCGGTCGGCTGGATGCCGATGCGCTTGCCGATCATGTCCCGGACGCTGCGGATCGGCGCGCGGGGCAGCGAGTAGAACGCGAAGGGCGCCTGACGATAGCCGCAGGCGATGATCTTCACCGGCACACCCGACGCGCGGGCGAGCAGGAGTTGCGCGGAATCCGAGAACTGGCCGAGCGCCGCCTGCCCGGTCACCACCGGCGGGACGGTCGCCGAATTGGGGCCGCCGGGCGAGGCCTCGACCTCGATCCCCTCCTCGGCATAGAAGCCGCGGTCGATGGCCACGATGTCGCCGATCTGACCGTTGCTCATCAGCCAGTCATACTTCACGACGATCCGTGCCTGGGCGCGTCCGGCCCGCGGCAGAAGGAGCGCCATGCCCGCGCTCCAAGCGGCGAGCGTATAGGCGCCGCCGCGCAGCACCGCACGCCGGTCGGCGCGCAGGGCCGCTTCAAATTTCATCCCCTCCGTCATCTCCCCTCCTCCTTCCAAACGGCCCGCCCCGCGCGGTCAATCGACATCGCCGACCGGGCCCCCGGGCAACCAGGCGTAGAGCTCCCACAGATTGCCGTCCGGGTCGGCGAAGTAGCAGCAGCGCGCGTTCCAGACGTGATCGGCCGGCGGCCCCTCGAAGACGATCCCGACCTCGCTCAGGCTGCGATAGGCCTCGTCGACGGCGGCGGGTGAGGCCAACTCGACCGCGGCGCAGGCCTTGTGCACGCGCGGGCCGGCCCGATCCCCCGACACGCCGGTATGGGCGGCGATATGGCCGATCTCCCACAGCGCGAGCGTCGTCGGCCCGGCGCCGGTGAAATCGGCGAAACCCTCGGCACGACGGCGCAGCCGGAAGCCCAGCTTTCCGGTGTAGAAGGCGATCGAGCGCTCGACCTCGGCGACCAGAAAGCAGATGTCGGTGATCGGATGGGTCTGGGCGAAGGGGCTCGTCACGGCGCGGCTCGCAAACTCGTCCTCGGAGGCGGCAGTATCGCCGCCGCACAGCGCGGCGGCTGTCGCATGCTTGCGCTTTCTGTCGCGTTCTTGCGGTCGCGCCGGTCAGAGCCGCCGGCGATAGGCCCCGGGTGTCATCCCGACCACACGGCGGAAGGCGGCGGTGAAATGCGACTGGCTGGCGAACCCCGCCTCATAGGCGATCTGCGCCAGCGGCAGTCCCGTCCGGTCCAGCAGTGCCCGCGCCCGGTCGACGCGGCGCTCGAGAACGAAGCGATGCGGGGCCGCTCCGGTCGCCGCCTTGAAGGCGCGGCTGAAATGGGACGGGCTCAGACCTGCCACCGCGGCAAGCCGGGCCAGGCTGAGCGCCTCACCTGCCATCGTGTCCTGAGCGTCCGGCCGGGCCTCGTCCAGCGCCGCCTCGATATAGCCGAGCACGCGGCGCAGCCGGTAGGCCGGCAGGGCCGGCTCCGCCTCGGTGCGGGCGGGCGCCGTGCCGTCGAGCAGCCGCGCGACGCCGGCGGCGAAGGCGGCGGCGGCCTGCTCCGCCGTCAGCGGGTCGACGGCCTCTGGGCTGCGCGTCATCTCGGCGAGGGCCAGTGCGAGATGGCGGATCACCGGGTCGGTCGGCGCCAGCAGCCGCTCGGCCGGGCGTTCCGCCGGCCGGAAGCCGGGCGCCATCCGCTCGAACAGCGCGGGGTCGAGGAAGATCGAGATGTAGTCGGCGGCATCGCCCTCGACGAAGAGCGGCACGCCCGCCGGCTGCAGGCACAGGGTGAAGCGGGGCCGCACGATCCGCCGGACCGGCCCCTCCTCGCCGAGCCGGTAGCAGTAGCGCGCATGGCTCGTGCGGTTGATCGACACGCGGTGCAGGCGGCCGAGCGAGATCATCTCGCCGCGGGCACTGCGATAGGTCTCCACGATGAGCTGCGGCTGCGCCACCACGGCGTAGGCGCTGAGGGGCGGCCGCCGGATCGCGAAGACATCCTCGAGACGGCTCATGGCAGACCTCCCCCGGTGTGCCTCAGATCCGCGCTCCTCCCCGCCGCGACTCTGGCGCCGGCGAGGCTGCGCTGTCACGCGATTTCGGCGGATGACGAGCGCTATCGCGCCCCGTCCCCCCTGGACAGGCCGATGGCGCCGCCCCATTTCCGTGGCGGCTAGGCGTCCGTCTTGGTTGACTTGCCGCCGGGCTTCCGATAACGATCCGCCATCTTGACAGTCCGGCAGGGGGCGGAAGGCAAGCGAATGCCACGCCTCCGGGCGGTGCCAGCCGAGCGCCCGCCGGTCTCCTCCTGAACGGTGCCTTCTTGCGGTCCCCTTCTCCTCTCTTCAGGGACCCCGTGCCCCTTCCCCCCGCCGAACGATCCGGCCCATGCATCTGCAAGATCTGAAGAACAAGACGCCCAGCGAACTGCTCGCCTATGCCGAGGAGCTCGAGATCGAGAATGCCAGCATGCTGCGCAAGCAGGAGCTGATGTTCGCGATCCTCAAGCAGCTCGCCGAGAACGACGTGGCGATCCTCGGCTCGGGCGTGCTCG
>CAYORM010000047.1:0-1475 GCA_964406375.1 uncultured Mycobacteriaceae bacterium
CGTCATAAGAGGCGCGGGCGTCGGCCTCGCTGTCGAAATAGCCGCCCTTCCAGCCCCAATAGGCCCAGGTGCCGGCGAGCCGGTCGAACACCTGGCGCGCCGAGATCTCGCTGCCGGTCCGCTCGGCCTCCGGCAGCGCCGCGAGCGCTGCCTCGTCGGGAACCGAACGCCACAGGAAGTCCGGCACGCCCTCTTCCGGGACGCGCTTCAGCGCCGCCGGCACGCCGGCCTTGCGGAAATACTTCTGGGCGAGGATGTCGCAGGCGACCTGGCTCCACGCCGCCGGGACCTCGATGTCGGCTTGGCGGAACACGACGGAGCCGTCCGGATTGCGGATCTCGCTGGCCGTCTTGCGGAAGGCGATGCCGTCATAGGCGTCGCGTCCCTCGGTCGTGAATCGGCGCTCGATCTTCATCCCACCAGACCTCGGTTCTGACTCGGTTCAACGGTCGTGAGTTTGTCACTCATCGCAGATCACGTCAAAGAAAGACTGATGGACAGGATGTTCACACATCTATCCACAAGAATAGACGAAGTAAGATCAAGTCGAGTCTTTCAAACTCGACTTTCATTTACTTCATCATCTTCCGGCCGGGACGGATCCACCTTGGAGGGTGGGGCCGGACGGCATCTCTCTTTGACTGTGCGCGGTGGATAAGTGCGCGATTGTGGATAACTACCCCTAGCGCATTCCGTTCCCGCGTCCCCTACATATAGTGGGTTGCGGCCCGGCAGGCCAGTGCCGAATGACGGCCTGTGACCGCCCGCTCCCGCCCGGCGGGCGGTGGCGATGATTGACAGATCTTGCCTCGAATTGAAGGAAAGTCGGGATGCGCCGGTGGGGAGAAACGTCCCGCCGTCCCGCCGTCCCGCCGTGCCGTCGTTGTGGCCTCGCGGACAGCGAAAAGGCCGCACGTGACGGCGTGCGGCCTTTCTCGATGGTTCGGACTGTCCGGAGCGGCGCGCCGGCTGGCGACGGCCGCCCGCGGATCAGGCGGCGCTGTGGGCGGCGCCGCGGATCGCGGTGGCGTGGCGGGCCGCCCGCTCCTGGGGGCGGTTAGCCATGGCGGCGGCCTCGGCGTCACGCAGCCGCTCGACGATGGTCTCGCGCTCGAGCCCAATATCGGCGAGCAGCCGGTCGCTCAGCTGGCCGAGCTGGCGGGCGAGCTGACGCCGCCGATACCAGCGCGCTACGGCGCCGAGCAGGCCGGTCAGGGTGGACTGCTCAAGGGTCCGGATGGTCATGTCGTCTCTCCTCCAGGGATCAGTGATGCTGCAATGCACAACAGGAAACATGAGATCGGACAGCAACGCTGACCATTTATGATAGTGCACCGCAGCATTGCGGAAAGCGGGTGGCGCGGCGCGGGTGCGCCGCCGTCCGGCGGGACGAAAAAAACCCCGCCGGGGGGGCCGGCGGGGTTCGCGCAGGCGGCCGAAAGGCCACCGGAGGGGGAGGAGGGAGGAGGTCCGGC
>CAYORM010000047.1:1575-21046 GCA_964406375.1 uncultured Mycobacteriaceae bacterium
GGCCACCGGAGGGGGAGGAGGGAGGAGGTCCGGCGACCGGGCGCCTGCGCGTCTCGAAAACGGGCCGAGGCCCGAAAATGGGGTCCGGAGGATGGCCCTTGGGCCGCTCCGGAGAAGGTCAGGCGGCGTCGTGGAGACGCGCATCCTCATTGGCCGGGCGGGGCGCGGTGGCGCTCGCGACGGGAGCGAACTGCGCCGGCACGGCCGCCTCTGCGGTCGCGCCCGCCAGCCGCTCACGGATGGTCCCGCGGGTCACGCCGATATCGGCGAGCATGCGGTCGTCCAGCTCCATGAGGGCGCGGTAGGCACGCCGGCGCTCGATCGCGGCGACGAAGCCACGAATGGCGCGAGTGAGGAAGGAACCGGTCGGCTGACCGGCATTGGCGGCACGGGCGGTCATCTCTGTTTCACCTTGCGTCGGGTGGCCGGCTCCGGGTCCGGCCCTTCGGTGCATTGTCATGTTGCGCTGCACACGCCGAGGAAGATGGTGGAAACGGTGCGCTTCGACCATCCCCGAAGCTGCAGTGCTGCAATGCAAAAGAGGAGGATAAGGCAGGTCGTCCCGCGCATCAGCGCAAGGTTTCACGCTTGTTTCCCGCGATCGCCGGGAAACTGTCACCTACCGCCGGCGCGCCGCGGAACCGGGTCACAAAATTTCCGAGTGTCTCTGCTATCGTCCCGACGGCTCGTCTATGGGGGCCTGTCGAACGGGAAGAGGAGGAGAGGATGCCGACGCCCGACCGTTCCCAACCCCGTGGTTTCGGGTGGTCCGGGCGGCCGCGGCGCCGTTTGTGGCGCGAATCCAGCCGCGGACCCGTCCTTGCGGCGCTGATCTTGCTGCCGCTCGCCGGGCTGCCGCTCGCCGGCTGCCAGGTTCTGCGGTCGGACGTGCTGGGTGGCGGCCGCGCGGCGGCGCGTGGGGAGGTCGCGGCCTGTCCCGACCGGATGTCGGCCGATCCGACCTTGACGCGGGCGGCGATCGGTACCGCATTCACTTGCCAATGCGGCCCGACGCAAGCCGGCGTCGTCCGGGGTACGGGGGTCTATGCCGCCACCTCGCATATCTGTGCCGCCGCGCTGCATGACGGCGTCATCGGTCCCGATGGCGGTCCGGTGACCCTGAAGGTGCTGTCGGGCAGCCCGTTCTACCGGGGCTCGGCGCGCAACGGGATCGTCTCGCTCGACGCCGAGGCGCAGGCACGCAGCTTCGCCTTCATGGGCGAGGCTGGGGAGGAGGCGCCGTGAGACACGGGCGGGCGGCGAGGCCGAACCCTCTACCGAATCCCGGCCGTGCCGCCGCGGCGCGCAAGCGACGGGGTGGACGCTTCGCGGGGCCGGTGCCATAGTCGCCAAGCTCGGCGGCCCGACCGGCGCCGCCCCGATACTGTACGCGGACCATGGCCTTCAGCATCACGGAACTCGGCCTGCGGGCCTATCTTCGCTTCGTTACCTGGCGTCATGGCGCACTCGTCGGCACGGATGCCGAGGGGAACCGCTACTACCGGTCCAAGCGGGTCCGGCCCGGCCAACGGGAGAAGCGCTGGGTCGTCTTCAATGGCGGAGAGTCCGAAGCGACGCGTGTGCCACCGGAATGGCATGGCTGGCTTCACCACATGTTCAAGGACCCGCCGGCGCCCGACAACCCGCTGCGCCGTCCCTGGCAGAAGCCGCACAATCCGAATCTCACCGGAACGGCTGAGGCCTATCTGCCGCGCGGCCATGTGCTGCGCGGCGGCGCCCGTCCGCCGGCGACCGGCGACTATGAGGCGTGGACCCCCCAGTGAGCCGATGGCAGTGAGCCTGTGGCGTGAGCCCATGGCCCTGCGCGGGCGCCCGATGCCCCGCCGGGCACGGCGCCGGCCGGACGGAATGTGAGGAGGCGGAGACCGTCGGATGCACCGCAACGTGATCGAGACCGTCATGGGCGCGGTGGTGCTGGCCGTGGCCGTCGTGTTCTTGGGCTTCGCCTATTCCGGAGCCAATCTCGGCGGCGCTTCGGGCTATCCGCTCGTCGCCCGCTTCGACCGGATCGACGGCGTGACCCCGGGCACGGAAGTGCGGGTCAGTGGCGTGCGGGTCGGCTCGGTGTCGGAGGTGACGCTCGACCGCCAGACCTATCTCGCCGAGCTGCATCTGGCGATCGACCCCGAGATCGTGCTGCCGGCCGATACGGTGGCGATCGTCTCCAGTGACGGGCTGCTCGGTGGCAAGACGGTGGTGCTGAGTCCCGGCGGCGAGGCTGACATGCTGCAGCCCGGCGACATCATCCAGTACACCCAGTCGACGCCGAGCCTCGAGCAGCTCCTCGGGCAGGTGATCTTCAGCCTGCAGGGCAGCGGTTCCGGCGACAGCGGCGGGGCGGGGCAGGGCGCACCGGCCGGCGGCGGTCTGCTTGCCGATTGATGCCGGCGGCCGGGTGACAAGAGGCTCTATGAGGGATCCGATGCGCATCGCGGCGACGCTCCTCGTCCTCGCAGGAACGGCGGCCGTGGCGGTGCTGTCGGGGCCCTCTGCCTGGGCGGCGGCAACGATAGACAAGCCGGTGGCCCAGCTCCGGGGCCTCGACAAGATCACCGCGCGCACCCGCAGCATCGACGCTCCGGTGGGCGAGCCGGTCACCTTCGGTACGCTGTCGATCACCGTCCGCGCCTGCCGTGTCGCGCCGCCCGAGGATCCGCCGGAGAACGCCGCGTTTCTCGAGATCGTCGACTCGCCCCCGGGGCAGGAGCCCCGCAGCGTCTTCTCGGGCTGGATGTTCGCTTCCTCGCCCGGTGTCTCGGCGATGGACCATCCGGTCTGGGACGTCTGGGTCGTGCGCTGCGCCGATTCCGTCGGTGAGGCCGATCCCTATGCTGAACCCGAGGATCTCGGCCCGCCGCCCTCGGACCTGCCGTTGCCGGAGATGAACATCATCCCGCCGCCGCTGCCGCCGGAGCGGTCGCAGCCCGGCTAGCCGGCGCCGCCGATCGCCGCCGCGCCGCCGACCAGCCGTGCGAGCTCGGCCGCCGGATCGGCCGTCCAGTCACCGTTTGCTGCCAGCGCCGCATTGAGCAGCCGCCGATAGGCGGTGCGCGAGACCTCGATCGTGCCGAACTGTGAGAGGTGCTCGGTCACGAACTGGGTGTCGAGCAGCCGGTAGCCGCCCGCCCGCAGCCGGGCGACGAGATGGACGAGCGCGACTTTCGACGCGTCGGTCGCGCGGCTGAACATGCTTTCCCCGAAGAAGGCGCCGCCCAGCGACACGCCATAGAGCCCGCCCACCAGCTCATCCTCGTGCCATGCCTCGACCGAATGGGCGTGGCGGCGACGGAACAGCTCCTTGCAGGCCTCGGCGATGGTGGCGTTGATCCAGGTGGTTGTGCGACCGGGCGCGGGCTCGGCGCAACCGGCAAGCACGGCCTCGAAGGCCCGGTCAGTGGTAATGGTGAAGCGGCCCTGGCGCACGGTTCGGGCGAGGCGCCGCGGCACGTGCAGCGCGTCGAGCGGCAGGATGCCGCGCCGCCGCGGTTCGACCCAGAAGATATCCGGGTCGCCGGCATCCTCCGCCATCGGGAACAGCCCGGCCGCATAGGCGGCGAGCAGCAGCTCAGGCGTCAGACGGCCCGGCGCTGTGGGGTCGGATGGCGTCACACGCGGCGGCGCTCAGCGCGCCATCAGCGCCTCAAGCCAGCGGATGTCATAGGCGCCGTCGATGAAGTCCGGCTCGGCGACGAGGCGCGCATGCAGGGGCAGCGTCGTCTTCACGCCGTCGATCACGTACTCCTCGAGCGCCCGGCGCAGCCGCATCAGGCATTCGTTGCGGGTGGCGCCATGGACGATCAGCTTGGCCACGAGGCTGTCGTAATGCGGCGGGATCCGATAGCCCTCATAGATCGCGCTGTCGACGCGCACGCCGAGCCCGCCGGGGGCGTGGTAACGCCGCACGGTGCCGGGCGACGGCGCGAAGGTCTCGGGATCCTCGGCGTTCACCCGGCACTCGATCGAGTGGCCGGTGAAGCGGATATCCTCCTGCCGGTAGCCGAGCGGCGCCCCCATCGCGACGCGGATCTGCTCGCGCACCAGATCGATTCCCGAGATCATCTCGGTGATCGGGTGCTCGACCTGCAGGCGCGTGTTCATCTCGATGAAGTAGAAGGCGCCATCCTGATAGAGGAACTCCATCGTGCCGACGCCGCGATAGCCGAGCTTGCGCGCCGTCTCGGCCGCCAGCGTGCCGACGCGGGCGCGTTCCTCGGCGTTGAGCGCCGGTGACGGCGCCTCCTCGATCACCTTCTGGTGCCGGCGCTGGATCGAGCAGTCGCGCTCGCCGAAATGCACGACATTGCCGTGGGTATCGGCGAGGAGCTGCACCTCGATGTGGCGCGGATGGTCGAGATACTTCTCGATATAGACGCTGTCGTCGCCGAAGGCGGCGCGCGCCTCGTTGCGGGCGAGGGAATAGGCCTCGCGCAGGTTCTCCGCCGAGGTGGCGATCTTCATGCCCTTGCCGCCGCCGCCCGCCGTCGCCTTGATCAGGACGGGATAGCCGATGCGCGCGGCGATCGCCGTCGCCTGCTCGAGCGAGTCGACCGACCCGTCGGAACCCGGCACGACCGGCAGGCCGACGCGCTTGACCGCGTCCTTCGCCGCGATCTTGTCGCCCATCACCCGGATGTGTTCGGCGGTCGGGCCGATGAACACGAAGCCGTGCTCCTCGACCATCTCGACGAAGCGGGCATTCTCCGCGAGGAAGCCGATGCCCGGATGGATCGCGTCGCAGCCGGTGATGGTCGCAGCGGTCAGAAGGGCGGGGATGTTGAGATAGCTGTCCCGCGCCGGGGGTGGTCCGATGCAGACGCTCTCATCGGCGAGACGCACCGCCATCCCGTCGGCGTCTGCCGTGGAATGGACGACGACGGTGCGGATGCCCATCTCGCGGCAGGCGCGGTGGATGCGCAGCGCGATCTCGCCGCGATTGGCAATCAGGATCTTCTCGAATGTCATGCGCGAGGGCCCTCAGTCGATGGCGACCAGGGCTTCGCCAAACTCGACCGGCTGGGCATCCTCGACATAGATCGCCGAGATCGTGCCGCTGCGCGGCGCCCGGATCGGGTTCATGACCTTCATCGCTTCGACGATCAGCAGCGTGGCGCCTTCGGCGACGCGGTCGCCCACCCGCACGAAGGGTGCCGCACCGGGTTCCGGCGCGAGATAGACCGTGCCGACCATCGGCGAGGTGACGGCGTTCTTGGCCGGCTTGGCCTCCACCGCCGAGGCGGCCGCGACCGGTGCAGGGGGCACGGCGGCCGGCAACGCGACCGTCGCCGCCTGCGGCGCCGGCTGGCGGTTCACCCGGATGCTGAAGGTCTCACCGGCATATTCGATCTCGGTCAGTCCGGTCTCGTCGAGAACCTTGGCGAGGCCGCGGATCAGCTCGAGGTCGAGGGTCTTGTTCGCCATCAGTTTCATCGTTCCGTTTCGAGAAGCCGCGCCATCGCCTGCAGGGCAAGGATGTAGCCGTGCGGTCCGAACCCGCAGATCATGCCGGTCGCGGCCTTCGACACCCAGGTATGGTGCCTGAACTCCTCGCGCCGATGGATGTTCGAGAGGTGGACCTCGATCACCGGGAGTTCCGACAGCAAGAGCGCATCGAGGATGGCGATCGAGGTGTGGCCATAGGCACCCGGATTGATGACGATCCCGTCATGGGAGGTCCGCGCCTCCTGGATCCAGGTGACCAGCTCCCCCTCATGATTCGACTGCCGGAAGTCGAGCTCGAGGTCGAGCCGCTCCGCTTCATCCACGCAGGCCTGCTCGACATCCGCCAGGGTGTCGCGTCCATAGATGTCGGGCTGGCGTACCCCCAGCATGTTCAGGTTCGGACCGTTGAGGATGATGACCGCCGGACGGTCCGAGGGCAGTGCCGCCACGCCGCGCCTCCCGGGTGCTACGATCGGCGCGCAGTACCACGCCCGCTCGGCATGGGCAAGTGCGGGGCGGGCCGCGACTCCGAACCGCCGCCGGGCGCTGCGCCTCAGTCGTGGAGAAGCGCGACCACCCCTTCATCCGGCCGAAGCGCGATGGCATCGAGGCCGGACTCCGACCGGTCGCATCCGGTCGACAGCAGGATGTCGGCGGTGCCGGCCTCCGCGGGGAGGGGGCAGAGATGGGGGCGGCCGCCGAAATTGAGCGCGATGAGGAGCCGCCGATCGCCGTCACGTCGCTCAAAGCGCATCACCTCCTCTGTCACTGGCAGTGGAACATAGGCGCCGCAGGAGAGGGCGGGCTCGGCGCGGCGCAGTGCCAAGAGCTGGCGGTAGAAGGAGAGGATCGAGCGCGGGTCGGTGGCCAGGCACGCGACATTGCAGCGCGCATGGTCGGGGTGCAGCGGCAGCCAGGGACGCCCGCCGGTGAAGCCGGCATGGCGCGAATCATCCCATTGCATCGGCGTGCGCTGTGGATCGCGACCCAGGCGGAGCCCGGGCTCATTGTGCTCCCACGGATCCTGTGCCTGCTCCGGCGGGACCTCGACATTCGTCATGCCGATCTCGTCGCCGTAATACATCGTCGGCGTACCGCGCAGCGTCAGCAGCAGCATGCCCGCAACGCGGGCCTGCGCGGCACCGACCCGGGTGGCGATCCGCGGCTGATCGTGATTGCCGAGCACCCAATTGGGCCAGCCGCCGCGCGGCAGCAATGCTTCATACTCGGCGACCAGCCACGCGATGGTCGGCGCGTTCCACGCGGCGTGGATGAGCTGGAAGTTGAACGGCAGATGGGCGCCCGCCAGATCGACGCCGTAATAGGCGACGAGGCGTTCGAGCGGCAGATAGATCTCGCCGATCAGGACCCGCTCGCTGTAGTCGTCGAGCACGCCGCGCATCTCGGCCACCACCTCATGCACCTCCGGTTGGTCGGCCGAATGGACCTGCAGCAGCCGGTCGATGTCCGGTGCACCCTCCCGCCAGCCCGGATTGGGCGGGTTGTCGCGTAGCGCACCGTCCTTGATGAGGTGCCAGATGACATCGACCCGGAAGCCGTCGACGCCGCGGTCGAGCCAGAAACGCAGCGCATCATACATCGCCGCGCGCACCGCCGGGTTACGCCAGTTGAGATCCGGCTGCTCTTTCAGGAAGGCGTGGTAGTAATACTGGCCGGTCGCCTCGTCGCGTTCCCAGGCGCTGCCACCGAAATTGCTGATCCAGTTGTTGGGCGGCCCGCCATCCGGCGCAGGATCGCGCCAGATGTACCAGTCGCGCCGCGGATTGTCGCGCGAGGCACGGCTCTCCACGAACCAGGGATGCCGGTCCGAGGTGTGATTGGGCACGAAATCGAGGATGACCTTCAGCCCGCGCTGATGGGCGTCGGCGAGCAGCCCGTCGAGATCCGACAGCGTGCCGAAGGCCGGATCGACATCACAGTACTCGGCAACGTCGTAGCCGCCATCCGCCATCGGTGACGGAAAGATCGGCGACAGCCAGAGCGCATCCACCCCCAGCCAGACCAAATGGTCGAGCCGCCGGCGGATCCCGGCGAGATCGCCCGAGCCGGTGCCGCGGCTGTCCTGGAACGAGCGGGGATAGACCTGATAGATCACGCCGCGCTTCCACCATGCCATCTGATGCATGTGACCGCTCCGTTCCGGGGCCGGACGCCGGACGAGCGCCGGCGTCGATGGGGAACGCCGACGGGCCCGGCACCGTTCTCGCCGGGTAGCACGATCGAAAGGGCGTGGCGGTGAAGCGACGGGTCGAGCGGGTGCGGCGGTGCCCCCTGGGGGCGGAGCCGGTCGCCGGCGGGACCCATCTCCGCGTCTGGGCGCCGCACCGGCGGCGGGTGCGTGTGGTGCTCGAGGATGGCGATGAACGCAGCCTCGAGCGCGAGCCCGACGGCTATTTCTCCGCGCTGCTCGGGGGCGTCGGGCCCGGGCAGCGCTACCGGCTGCGGCTTGATGCAGAGGAGCTGCTGCCCGATCCCGTCTCGCGCCGCCAGCCGGAGGGGCCGCACGGCCCGTCCGAGATCGTCGATCCCGATGCCTTTCGCTGGACGGATGGCGACTGGCTTGGCGTGGGCCTCGACGGCCAGGTGATCTACGAGATGCATGTCGGCACCTTCACGCCGGAAGGCACGTGGCAGGCTGCGGCCGGACGCCTCGACCACCTGCGGCGGGTCGGCGTCACCCTGGTCGAGATGATGCCCGTCGCCGAATTCCCCGGGCGGTTCGGCTGGGGCTATGATGGGGTCGGACTGTTCGCACCGACCCGCCTTTACGGCACGCCGGACGATCTGCGGTTCTTCATCGACCGGGCGCATGCCTTCGGGATCGCGGTGATCCTCGACGTCGTCTACAACCACCTCGGGCCCGACGGGAATTACCTCGCCCGCTTCGACCCCGCCTATTTCAGCGAGCGCTACCGCACCGATTGGGGCGATGCGCTGAACTTCGACGGTCCGGGCTGCGCCGCGGCGCGCAGCCTGTTCACCGCCAACGCCGCCTGTTGGATCGGCGAGTATCATTTCGACGGGCTGAGGATCGACGCCACCCAGGACATCCATGACGCCTCGCCCTCGCCGATCCTGGCGGAGATCGTCCGCGCCGCGCGGGATGCGGCCGGCGGGCGCTCCATCCTCGTCATCGGCGAGAACGAGCCGCAGGATGCCAGCCTCCTGCGGTCGCCCGCGGCCGGCGGCTTCGGGTTCGACGCGCTGTGGAACGACGATTTCCACCATTCGGCCATGGTGGCGCTGACCGGCCATGACGAGGCCTATTATGCCGATTACGGCGGGACGCCGCAGGAACTGGTCTCGGTCGCCAAGCGCGGTTACCTCTACCAGGGTCAGCGCAGCGCCTGGCAGGGCAAGCCGCGCGGTACGCCCGCCGGCGACATCCCGGCCGCGGCCTTCGTCAACTATTTCCAGAATCACGACCAGATCGCGAATTCGGCGCGCGGCTTCCGCATCGACCGGCTCACCAGCCCCGGCCGCCTGCGGGCCGTGACTGCCCTGCTGCTGCTGCTCCCCGGCACACCGATGCTGTTCCAGGGGCAAGAGTTCGGGGCGTCGGCTCCGTTCCACTATTTCGCCGACCATGCGGCCGGGCTCGCCCCTTCCGTCCGGCGCGGTCGGGCGGCGTTCCTCGCCCAGTTCCCAAGCATCATGCAGACCCAGGCCGAGGCGTCGCTGCCCGATCCGGGCGATCCGGCGACCTTCGTCGCCTGCCGACTCGATTGGGCGGAAGCCGAGCGGCACACCGGCACGACGGCGCTGCACGCCGACCTGCTGCGGCTGCGCCGAGAGGATCCGGTCTTCCAGGCACAAGGGGCCCACCGGGTCGACGGTGCGGTGCTGGCGCCCGAGGCATTCCTGCTGCGGTTTCCGGGCGAGGCAGGCGACGACCGGCTGCTGCTCGTCAATCTCGGCCACGATCTTCGCCTTGCGGCGCTCGCCGAGCCGCTCGCGGCCCCGCCTTCCGGCCAGGGCTGGCGGCTGCTGTGGAGCAGCGAGGACGTCCGCTATGGCGGTGGCGGGACGGCAGCCGTGGAGAGCGATGCCGGCTGGCGCCTGCCCGGCCATGCGGCGCTCGTCCTGGCGCCGGCGCCCGTCGACTAACGGCGCCGGACGATCAGGCCGCGCTGCGCGCCGGGCGGTGCAGGACGCCGCCCGTCATCGGCCGCGGCACGCCGGTCGTGGCGGGGAGGCTGAGCGGGAGGCCGCGCAGGCTACGGACGGCGAGGAAGGCGAAGCATTGCGCCTCGAGCGCGTCACCCTCCCAGCCGACCGCCTCGACCGGCTCGACCGGCACGCCGAGCGCCGCGCGCAGCCCCGCCATCAGCGTCGCATTGTGCCGGCCGCCGCCCGTCACCAGCCAGCGCTGCGGCAGGCGGGGCAGGAAGGGTCGTGCCGCAGCGACGGAGGCGACGGTGAACGCCGTCAGCGTCGCCGCTCCGTCCTCGACCGTCAGCCCTTCGACCGGCGTTGCGGCGAAGCTGTGGCGGTCGAGCGATTTCGGCGGCGGTGCGGCGAAGAAGGGGTGATCCATCAGGGCCGCGAGACGCGCCTCATCGACACGACCCCGTGCCGCTAGTGCCCCGTCCGCGTCGAAGGCCGCGCCGGTGTGCCGGCGTACCCAATCGTCGATCAAGGCGCTTGCCGGGCCGGTATCGAAGGCGATGATCGTGTCGCCATCGACAAAAGTGATGTTCCCGACACCGCCCAGGTTGAGGACCGCGAGCGGCGCCGCGCGCGTTCCGCTGCCGGCACCGTCGGGCGCCTGCGCCAGCGCCGCGTGGTAGAGTGGGGCGAGCGGCGCCCCCTGGCCGCCCGCTGCGACATCCGCGCTCCGGAAATCCGAGACGCAGGGGATCCCGAGCCGCTCGGCCAGCAATGCGCCGTCGCCGAGCTGACGCGTGAATCGCCGCTCGGGCCGGTGCAGGATCGTCTGGCCATGCATGCCGATGAGGTCGATGCACGGCCGGCCGGCGCGGGTGATGAGCGCCTCGACCGCTGCGGCATTGCACAGCGTCACCTCGGTCTCGATCGCCTCCAGCCCGGCGCCTGCCGCCCGATCGGGATCGGCGGCCAGCTCGAGCAATCTGCGCCGGAGCGGCTCGGGATAGGGCAGGGTGAGAAAGGGGCCACGCCGCGCCACGCGCTCCCCGTCGGTGTCGATGAGAGCGGCGTCGATGCCGTCCATCGAGGTGCCGCTGATCAGGCCGACGACCGTCCTGACCGCTTCCATCCGCGCCTCCCCCCTTGCCGCGCCCCGCACGCCATCCGAGGATAGGCCGGCAGGGGCGACAGGGGAAAGCCGGGGGAGCCGATCAGGGCAGATCGGCCAGCAGGATCTCCGTCTCCTCGGTGGCGGTGATCGTGAGCCGCGTCTCCGCCTCGATGCGTGCACCGTCGCGAGGGCCGAGCGGGGTGCCGTTGACGGTCGCCGCACCACGCGCCACCACGAGATAGGCGCGACGGCCGTCGGCGAGCGCATGCTCGAGGGTCTCCCCCGCGGCGAGGGTCGCGCCATAGAGCGTGGCGTCCTGGTGGATCATCAGCGCGCCGGCGAGGATGTCCCCGTCGCGGCCCGAAGCGAGCGGCACCAGCTGACCCGAGCAGTCGCCGCGCGGGAAGCTGCGCTGCTCCCAGCGCGGCGGCAGTCCGGTGCGCTCGGGCAGGATCCAGATCTGGAACAGCGTCGTCGGTCCTGCCTCGAGATTGTACTCGGCATGCAGGATGCCGCGTCCCGCCGACATCACCTGAAGATCGCCCGCGACCGTTCGGCCCTCATTGCCGAGATGGTCATGATGGGTGACCGCGCCCTCGCGGACATAGGTGATGATCTCCATGTCGCGATGACCGTGCAGGTCGAAGCCGCGGCCGGGGGCGATCGTGTCGTCGTTCCAGACGAGCAGCGGTCCGTGCCCCTGCCGCGCCGGGTCATGATAACCGGCGAAGGAGAAGTGATAGCGGGCCTTCAGCCAGTCATTGTCGAACCGGCCCAGGCTGTCGAAGGGAACGGGCGTGATCATGATCCGTCTCCGGATGGGGCGGGCGCGGGCCCGCCCGGATGCAGCCGAGCCGCTCAGCTCTTCAGCTTGGTCGCGATCTGCGCGACATGGCGGCCCTGGAAGCGCGCGGCGTCGAGTTCGATGGGCGAGGGCATGCGCGAGCCGTCCGAGCCGGTGATGGTCGTCGCGCCATAGAGCGAACCGCCATTCATCGCGCTCGTGTCGCCCAGCCCGCCGAAGCCGAAGGGCAGGCCGACGATCACCATACCGTGATGCAGCATCGTCGTGTGGGTCGACAGGATCGTCGATTCCTGACCGCTATGCTGCAGAGCCGTCGAGGTGAAGACCGAACCGACCTTGCCGACGAGGCGCTTCTCGAACCACAAGCCGCCGGTCTGATCCCAGAAATTGCGCATCTGCGCTGCCATGTTGCCGAAGCGGGTCGGCGTGCCGACGATGATGGCGTCGTAGTCCGGCAGCTCGTCGACGGTCGCGATCGGCGCGGCCTGATCGAGCTTCATGTGCGCCGCCCGCGCGACCTCTTCGGGAACGAGTTCCGGCACCCGCTTGATCGCAACCTCGGCACCGGCCTCGCCCGCACCCTCGGCCACCGCCTGTGCCATCGCCTCGATATGGCCGTAGGAGCTGTAGTAGAGAACCAGAACCTTGGTCATGAGCGTCCATCCTCACAATTGTCGCGTAACGGGCACGCCGGCCCGCCAGAGCGAAGATGGGCCGGCGCACCGTTTCCGATTAGTCGGGGAACCGGAACAGGATTGTTGCCTGACGTGAACGATCGCGTGATGCAGTCCCTCGACGACATGCGGCTGTTCGTGCGGGTGCTCGATGGTGGCAGCCTCTCGGCCGCGGCCGCGGCGACTGGACTGTCGAAATCGGCCGTCAGCAAGCGTCTCGCCCGGCTCGAGGGCGATCTCGGCGCGCGGCTGCTCAACCGCACGACACGGCGGCTGAGCCCGACGGTGGCGGGTGCCGAGTTCGCCGAGCATGCGCGGCGCATCCTGCGGGATGTCGAGGAGGCGGCGCTGCGCGTCGCCCGCCATGGCGAGGCTCCAAGCGGCCTGTTGCGCGTCAACGCGCCCGTCACCTTCGGCCATCGTCATGTCGCGCCGGTCGTCGCGGAGGCGCTGTCACGCTGGCCATCCCTCGAGATCGAGCTGTCGCTCGCCGACCGTTTCGTCGATGTGGTCGCGGAGGGCTGGGACGTGGTGGTGCGGATCGCGACCCTCGTCGATTCCAGCCTCGTGGCCCGCAAGCTCGCCCCGGTCGACCGGCTGCTCTGCGCCGCCCCCACCTATCTCGCGCGGCATGGCACACCGCGTCGCCCGGCCGATCTGCGTAACCACGACTGTATCGTCTATTCTCACGCCGTCGACCGGGTCGACTGGACCTTCGTCGACGAGGCCGGCCATGTGGAGCGGGTGCGTGTCCGCGGCCGGCTCAGCATCGACAACGGCGATGCGGCCCGCCGCGTGCTGCTGGCCGGTCAGGGTATCGCCCTGTCACCCAGCTTCCTCGTCGCCGAGGACCTCGAGGCCGGTCGCCTCGTGCCCCTTCTGCCCGGATGGCGCAACCCGTTCGGCGCCGCCTACGCCGTGTGGCCGCACAATCGCAGCCTGACGCCGAAGGTGCGCGGCTTCGTTGATCTGCTCGTGACCCGACTCGGTCCGGCGCCGGGCTGGCGCGCCGGTCCGCAGCAGCGCGGTTGACGACAATTTCATAGAAAGCGCGATGTTCTGGTGCATACTGGGCGGTGATGGAGCACACCCCGCCCCGTCCAGTGCCCCGCTCACCGATCATCCGCGACGCGGCCGCCTTCTGGGCCGCGAAGGCGGCGGGTGGGATGCCGTCGCTCCGGTCGGTGAGGCCGCAGGAAATGCCGCGGCTCCTGCCGCACCTCATGATCTTCGACGTCCTCGAACCGCTGGATTTCCGCTACCGCCTCGTCGGCGGTGCGGTGCGCGAGCGCCTCGTGCGCGACCGTACCGGCCAGCGGCTGTCGGAGATCCCCGGTCAGGGACCGGACTCGGCACTGTGGCGGCACCTCGACGCGGTGCGCAAGGCGCGGATGCCGTCCTGGCGGGCGCCGCCCTATGTCGGGCCGGCCGCCTCCTTCCTCGAGATCGAGAACCTGGTTTGTCCGCTGTCGAGCGACGGCGAGAGCGTCGATGCCATCCTGGTCTTCATCGACTTCGTCAGCCGTCGCCTCGGCGGAGCGGACGACTGATACGCATCCTGATCCCCAAGGGGTGTGGCAGTTGTGGACGGGCCCGCGATCCCTTAGGAACCGCGGGATCGTTCCGAGCAGTCTGCGTCGACCATGCCCTCCCTCGCCGCCGCCCTCACCGAACTCGCCGCCGCCGCCTTCACCGAGGAGGGGCTCGCCGCATCGTTCGGGCATGTGACCGTCTCGAACCGGCCCGATCTCTGCCAGTTCCAGTGCAACGGCGCGCTCGCCGCGGCCAGACAAGCCCGCAGCAATCCCCGCGCCCTGGCCGAGGCCGTCGCCGCACGGCTGCGCCGCCAGCCGATGATCGCGGAAGCCACGGTCGCCGGCCCCGGCTTCATCAATCTGACGGTCACCGACGGCGCCCTCGCCATGCATATCGACGCGATGGCGCGCGACGAGCGGATGGGGGTGCCTGCCGAGCCGCCGCGGCGCGTGGTGCTCGACTATGGCGGTCCCAATGTCGCCAAGCCGATGCATGTCGGCCATCTGCGGGCCTCGATCATCGGCGATGCGCTGCGCCGGCTCTTCTCCTTCTGCGGGGACGAGACGATCGGCGACGTCCATATCGGCGACTGGGGCACGCCGATGGGCATGGTGATCAGCGAGATCGCCCTCCGCATGCCCGACCTGCCCTATTTCGATCCGAACCATCAGGGCCCCTATCCGGCGGAGAGCCCGGTGACCATGGAGGATCTCGAGATCCTCTACCCGGCGGCGGCCAAGGCCTCGAAGGAGGATCCGGAGCGGATGGAGGCTTCCCGCCGCGCGACTGCCGAGTTGCAGGCGGGCCGGCCGGGCTATCGCGCGCTATGGCGCCACTTCGTCGATGTTTCGATCGCCGGGATGAAGCGGGAGTTCGACGCGCTCGGCGTGCATTTCGACCTCTGGAAGGGTGAGGCCGACGTCCATGATGTGATCGAGCCGATGGTCGCCGACCTGAAGGCGCGCGGCCTCGCGGTCGAGGATGCCGGGGCGCTGATCGTGCCGGTGGCGGAGGAGGGGGACCGGACCGAGGTCCCGCCGCTGATCCTGCTGAAGTCGGACGGTGCCGTGATGTACGGGACGACCGATCTCGCGACGATCGTCGACCGGGTGACGACGCTCGACCCCGACCTCATCCTCTATGTCGTCGACCAGCGCCAGAGCCTCCATTTCGAGCAGGTGTTCCGCGCCGCCCGCAAGGCCGGTCTCTCCGGCCGGGCCGAGATGGAGCATCTGGGTTTCGGCACGATGAACGGGCCGGACGGCAAGCCATTCAAGACCCGTGCCGGCGGCGTCATGAAGCTGTTCGATCTGCTCCACGAAGCGACCCAGACGGCACTGCGGCGACTGGCGGAGGCCGGGCTCGCCGCGGACTACCCCGAGGAGGAGCGGCAGGCGATCGCGCGCCGTGTCGGCATCGCCGCCGTGAAGTTCGCCGATCTCTCCAATCACCGCATCTCTAACTACGTCTTCGACCTCGACCGCATGCTGCGGTTCGAGGGAAAGACGGGCCCTTATCTGCAATACGCCGCGGTGCGCATCAAATCGATGCTGCGCCGCGCCGAGGCGGAGGGGCTCGTCCCCGGCGGGATCGCGGCACCGGAAGGGGCGGCCGACCGGGCGCTCATGCTCGAACTGGCGCGCCTGCCGGATGCTGTCGCGGCGGCGAAGCGCGACCGCGCGCCGAACATCCTGTGCGACCATGTCTACGGGCTTGCGCAGGCATTCAGCCGCTTCTATGCCGAGTGCCACGTGCTCGGTGCGAGCGATCCGGCGCGTCGCGCCGCATGGCTCGGCCTGTCGGCCTTCACGCTGCGGCAGATCGAGCAGGTGCTGTCGCTGCTCGGCATCGAGGTGCCGGACCGGATGTAACTCAGCCGATCCGCGTCGCGGCGAGCCGTTCCTCGTCGAGGGTGATGCCGAGGCCCGGCGCCTCGGACAGCACGATCCAGCCCTCGGCATCCACCTCCAGCGGCGTCGTCATCGGGAAGTCCCGGCGGTCGAGGGTCCAGCCGGCGGGATCGTAGGGGAATTCGAGGAAGGGCGCGTCGGCCACGCCGGCGGTGAGATGGGCGTTGGCGACGACGCCAATCCCATTGTTCCAGGTGTGTGGGGTGAAGACGGTGTGATGGTCCTCGGCGAGCCGGGCAAGGCGGGCGAGGCCGGTGATCCCGCCGATGAGCGTGGCGTCGGGCTGGACGACGTCGAGACAGCCGCGCGTCACCAGTTCGCGGAGGTCGTGCATCTCACGGGCCATCTCGCCACCGGCGATCCGCAGCCGGGTGATGCGGCGCAGCTCCGCCATACCGGCGAAGTCGCCGCGATGCAGCGGCTCCTCCATCCAGAAGACGCCGAGCGTCTCGAGCGCACGGGCGACGGTCACCGCCTCCTTCAGCGTCCAGGGCGTGGCGGTGTCCCAGGGCATCCGCCAACCCTGGTTGCAGTCGACCATCAGCGCCATGCGGTCGCCGATCCGGTGCCGGACATGCTCGACCACCGCCAGATCGTCGCGCCAGTGCGGTCGGTGGAAGCGGATCTTCATCGCCGGGAAGCCCCGCTCGGCCAGCATCTCGGCGAGATCGGCCATCTCCTCGGGGCCACGCAACGCACCGGAGGAGGCATAGGCGCGGACCCGGTCCGACCGGCCGCCGAGAAGCCGCCAGCACGGCATGCCGGCGATCTTGCCGGCGAGGTCCCACAGCGCGAGATCGAGCGGCCAGCAGCGGCCGTAATGGAAGGAGAGGTTGTCGATCACCCGCCAGTGGCGTTCGAGCCGGGTCGGGTCCTCGCCGATGAACAGGTGCTCATGGCCGGCGAAGCCGAGCATCAGATCGCCCGAACCGATCCCGGTGACGCCGGCATCGGTCTCGATCCGGACGATGGTGGCGGTGTGTCCGGTCCGCGGACGGGTGTCCCAGGCGGCGTGAAACGGCGTGTCGAATGTCAGCCGGTGGTGGGTGACCGTTATCGCCGTGATCTTCATGCTCGTCTCCCTCTGTACCCGAGTCCTGGTTCGGACCCGCCCCGTCGGCCGCGACCTTGCCGCGTCGCGTCGCCCGCGCCAAGCTGCCGCCATTCCCGAGGGAGAGGACACATGACCCGAGCCGACCCGCCGGCTTTCGTGCTCGATCCGCGGCTGGCCGCCGACGGCCCGCTGATCGTCGACTGGCCGGCCTGCCGCATCCATCTCAAGGATGACAGCCGCTTTCCCTGGCTGGTTCTGGTGCCGCGGATCGCGGGCGCCGTGGAGCTGTTCGATCTCGCCGAGGCGGAGCGGGCGGCGGTCCTCGACGAGGTGATGCGGTCGGCGCGAGCCATGAAGGCGTTGTGGCCGGACAGCAAGATCAATGTCGCGGCGTTGGGCAATATCGTCCGGCAGCTCCACATCCATGTGGTCGTCCGGCATGAGGGCGATGCCGCCTGGCCCGGCGCGCCCTGGATTCCGGATCCCCGGCCCTATGGCGAGGCGGAGCGGGCGACGCTGATCGGCCGGTTGCGCGCGGCGCTGGGCGGCTGAGCGCCCGGCCATCCTTGAATGCCGGCCGGGCCTCGGCTATACGACGCCCTCGTTTTCCGGAGTGCCGAGCCATGAAGGCTGATATCCATCCCGACTACCACGAGATCACGGTCATCATGACCGACGGCTCGGAGTTCAAGACCCGCTCGACCTGGGGCAAGGCCGGCGACGTGATGCGGCTCGACGTCGATTCGAAGTCGCATCCGGCCTGGACCGGCGTGCAGAAGATCATGGATCGCGGCGGCCAGGTCGCGAAGTTCAACAAGCGGTTCGAGGGCTTCGGCCTCAAGCGCGGCTGAGCGCTCGCCGGCGAGGCGCCGGCGCATCGGAATCAGGGACAGGGCCGGCCTCGGGAGCCGGCCCTTTCGCATGCCTTCATTCAACCCTCAGCCGAGGGCGAAGCCGATTGCCGCGATGACGGCGCCGACGGCGCCGATCGTGATGATGAGGCCGACGAGGCCGACGAGCAGGCCGACGATCGCCGCGACACCATCCTCCTGCAGTAGCCCCAGCGCCATCAGGAAGATGCCCACGGCGGGGATGAGGTTGGTCATCGGCAGCGGGATCGCGATGCAGATCGCCAGTACCACGACGACTGCGCCAAGCCAGCGTTCGGAGATCGGGCTCGTCAGCCAAGTGAGCCGCGGCCGGCACAGCCGTTCGAGCCGCAGGATCCAGGGTGTCGCCTTGTTGAGTACGGCCGCGAGGTCGCGCCGCCTGATCCGTCTTCGGGTGATGAAGGCCGGCATCCAGGGCCGCCGGCGGCCGAGCATCATCTGCGCGCCGAACAGCATGCAGGGCAGGCCGAGCACCGAGCCGAGGCCCGGCGGACCGGGAAAGCAGTTCGGCAGGGCGAAGATCAGCAGCACCAAGCCGAAGGCGCGGTCCTCGAGCGCTGCGAGGATGTCGCCAAGGGTGAGTTCGGGGGTGTCCGAACTCTCCACGAGCCCGTTCAGCAGCGTCGAGGCGCTGGCGTGACGCGGTGTCGCACTCAACAGACCGTCCTCAATGATGCGCGTCGTGCAGCACAGCCCGCGCCGCCGGTCCGGGATCGTAGGACAGCCCCAGCGGCGTGAGCGTCACCGCGCCGGGTGCCGGATCCGCCACCAGCCCCTTGCGGGCCAGGGCGACGAAGACGGCCGGGTTATAGAGACCCGTCATGTCGCGTCCGGCGACCACCGTATCGCCGACATGGTAGTGGTCACCATGCGGCGGCGGGAAATCACTCACCCGGACGGCGCCATCCTCGCCCGCCGGCTCGGCATGGCGCGGGGTACGTGCCATCTGCTGCAGGATGGCGAGGGTCTTGAGCTGGAGGGGGTTGAGGCCCAAGGGATTCTTTTTCGGCGGCATTGTCTCTAATCTGATCGGTTCGGGGTAAGGCTAGTCTGCAGAAAAAGGCAGGCCGATGGCGAGGGTCGTGTCGGAGCCGCCACGATGCCTCGTCCCGGGTGAGGGTGACGCGGCGGCCGCCCTGCGCTAGAACCCCCCGCAACCCCGAACATCGCGTGATCCGGAGCGGCGGCATGGCCTCGTACCAGTACATCTACGTCATGAAGGACCTGACCAAGGCCTATCCGGGCGGCAAGACCGTCCTGGAGAAGATTTGGCTGTCCTTCCTGCCCGGCGCGAAGATCGGCGTGCTCGGCCCGAACGGCGCGGGCAAGTCGACGCTGCTCAGGATCATGGCCGGGCTCGACACCGAGTACACCGGCGAGGCCTGGGCGGCTCAGGGCGCCAAGGTCGGCTACCTTCCGCAGGAACCGCAGCTCGACGAGACCAAGACCGTCGCCGAGAACGTGCTCGAAGGGCTTGGTGAGGCGAAGGCGCTGATCGACCGGTTCAACGAGGTGTCGAACGCGCTCGGCGATCCGGATGCCGATTTCGACGCGCTGCTCGCCGAGCAGGCGGAGCTGCAGGAGAAGATCGACGCCGCGGATGCCTGGGATCTCGACCGAACTGTCGAGATCGCCATGGATGCGCTGCGCTGCCCGCCGGGGGAGAGCCCGGTCGCCCATCTCTCCGGCGGCGAGAAGCGCCGGGTCGCGTTGGCCAAGCTGCTGCTCTCCAAGCCCGACCTCCTGCTGCTCGACGAGCCGACCAACCATCTCGACGCGGAATCGGTCGCCTGGCTCGAGCGGCATCTGCGGGACTATGCGGGCACCGTGGTGATGGTGACCCACGACCGCTATTTCCTCGACAATGTCACCGGCTGGATCCTCGAGCTCGACCGCGGGCGCG
>CAYORM010000048.1:0-21000 GCA_964406375.1 uncultured Mycobacteriaceae bacterium
GCCCGCGGCGCCTCTGCCTCGGTCACCGAGGCGGGGCCGCCGGACAGGATCACACCGCGCGGCGCGAAGGCGCGGATACGGTCGTCGGGTGCGCGGTTGAACGGCCAGATTTCGCAATAGACGCCGGATTCGCGCACCCGCCGCGCGATCAGCTGGGTGACTTGGCTGCCGAAATCGAGGATCAGGATCCGCTCCTCCACCGGCGCGGCGGCGGCGGCGGATGCCGCATCGGCAGACGGCGCGTTAAGGGTGGAACGGGTGGCGGCGTCGGCGGTCATGGCGGGTATCGGCGTTTCGGGCGGGAGGGCAGGATTAGCGGGCTCGCGCCGGGGCGACAAGCGACGGCCGCGCGGGGCCGCCCCCCGCGGATGCGGGTCCGGCCGCAGCGCCGCCTGTCCCGAAAGCCGTCAGCGGATCATGGCGGCGGGTCAGCGCGTGCTTTCCGCCGCGATCGGCGCATCGAAGACGAGCGCTGTCTCGGGCAGCAGCGCGGTCCCGAAACGCTCGAGCTTGCCCGCCGCCGGGCGGCCGCCGAGATGGCGATAGAAGCCGATGGCGCGGAAATTCGCCGTCAGCACCCAGACGAGAAACGGCAGGCGGCCGCGCTCCTCGAGCCAGCGCGAGCAGGAGGCCATCAGCCGGCGGCCGCCGCCCCGCCCCTTGGCCCGGTCGAGAAGATAGAGGGCCTGCACCTCGCCCCAGCGCGGATCGGGGCCACCGCGCCCCCGCCCGCAGATGGCGAAACCGACGATCCCGCCGGCGCTCTCGGCGACGAAGGTCGCCTCCTCGCGCTCGGACAGCAGCCGGTCGGCCTGACGGCGCGTGCGGGACAAGACGTCGAGCCGGTCGAGATAGGCGTCGGGGATCAGGCCGCGATAGGTCTCGCGCCAGGCCTCCACATGGACGGCGGCGATGCCGCCCGCGTCACCGGCGGAGGCTCGGCGGATCGTGATCACCGTCAGACGGTCTCCACCCCCTCTGCGGCGGCGCGGGCACCAGGCTCGCCCCGTTCGAGCACCGCGACGAAGAACCCGTCCGTCCCGTGTCGGGCCGGGGTCAGGCGCAGGAAGGGCCCCTCCGACGGACAGTCGCCGCCGACGGCCTGGCCCCAGATCTCGGCCACCGGCACCACCCGCCAGTCGGGATGGCTGGCGAGGAAGCGCTCGACCTGGGCCTCGTTCTCCTCGCGCAGCAGCGAGCAGGTCGCCCAGATGGCGCGGCCGCCGCCCGGCTTGGCGAGGCGCGCGGCGCTGTCGAAGATCTCCGCCTGCAGAGCCGTCAACCGGCCGAGCTCGACCGGCCGCCAGCGGGCATCGGGATTGCGCCGCCAGGCGCCGGTGCCAGTGCAGGGGGCGTCGATCAGCACCCGGTCGAACTTGCCCTTCTGCTTCTTCACCCAGCGGTCGCGCTCGGATTCGAGGCGGCGCGGCTCGATGTTGTCGAGGCCGGCGCGCCGCACGCGATCGCGCGCCCGGTCGAGCCGCCCCTCCGACACGTCACAGGCGACCACCCGCCCCTTGCCCTGCATGCGCGCCGCCATCAGCAGCGACTTGCCGCCGGCACCGGCGCAGAAATCGACCACCTGCATGCCGGGCCGGGCATCGGCGAGCAGCCCGACGATCTGCGATCCCTCGTCCTGAATCTCGACGAGGCCGCCGCGGAAGCTCGGATGGGCGGCGATCTGCGGCCGGCCGCGCAGTCGGAGCCCGAGCGGCGAAAGCGGCGTCGGCGCGACGTCGAAACCGCCGGCGGCGAGCGTCGCCGCCACCTCGTCGCGTTCGGCCCTGATCTCGTTAACCCGCAGGTCGAGCGGTGCCGGCTCGAGCAGCGCCGCGATCTCGCCCGCGAAGGCCGCGCCGAAGACGGCGCGCAGCGGTTCGAGCGCCCAGTCCGGCAGCTCGGCGCGCACCGCTTCCGGCATCTCGGCCGGTTCGAGCGGCTTGCGCGACAGCGCGCGAGCCAGCGCATGCTCGGTCTCGAGCAGCGGCGCCGGACCATAGCGATCGGTGCCGGCGAACAGCGTCTCCACCGTCTCGACCGGTTCCTGGTCGAGCAGCATGATGCCGGCGATGACCCGGGCGCGCGGCGTGTCCTCCGCCCCGCTGGCGCGGATCCACCAGCCGAGCCGCGCTTCATGGCGCATCAGCGCGTAGAGCCGCCCGGTGATCTCGGCACGGTCCTTGGAGCCGATGAAGCGCCGCTGACGCAGCCAGCCCGAGACCACGCCATCGGCCGGTCGGTCGGTGGCGCGGGTCGCGGTGATGAGGTCGATCGTGGCCTGGAGGCGGGCGGCAGGGGTCATGCGTTCTGGTCCGATGAGAGCCGGGCGATGTACATCATCGCCGCGGCTGGGGCCAATCTGGGGCTTGCATGGGAGCCGCGCAACCGAGGGAGGCCGCGTGACCGGTCAGGGCGGGGCCCCGCGCCCCATGGATCAGGAGGCGGCGCGCCCGGGCAAGGGCGGCCGGCGCCTCTGGGCGATCGCCGATCTGCATCTCGCGGCCACGGCCAATCTCGCGGCGCTTGAGGCACTGCCGGACTTCCCTGGCGACTGGCTGATCGTGGCGGGCGATGTCGGCGAGCGGGTCGATCAACTCGACCGCGCCTTCGCGCTGCTGATGCGCCGCTTCGACCGCGTGCTCTGGACGCCCGGCAATCACGAGCTTTGGACGAATGACGATCTGCCGGCGCGCGGCGCTGAGCGCTATGCCGCGCTCGTGGCGCTCGCCCGCCGCCATGGCGTCGTGACACCCGAGGATCCCTATCCGGTCTGGCACGGGCGCGACGGCCCCCTCGCCCTCTGCCCGCTCTTCCTTCTCTATGATTACGGCTTCCGCCCGCCGCAGGTGCCGCGTGAAGGCGTGCTCGACTGGGTACGGGCGGCCCATGGGGTGATGGCGGACGAACGCCGGCTCGACCCCGCCCCCTTCACGACGCGCGACGCCTGGTGCCATGACCGCGTCGCCCGCACCCGGGTGCGGCTCGAGGCACTGCCCGACGGGCTGCCGACGGTGCTGGTCAATCATTTTCCGTTGACGGCGGACACCGTCTTCGCACCGCGCCTGCCGCGCATCGGGCCCTGGTGCGGCACGCCGCTGACCGCCGACTGGCACCGCCGGTTCCGGGCGCGCATCGTCGTCTATGGCCATCTGCATCTGCGGCGCACCGTTTGGCGCGACGGTACGCGCTTCGAGGAGGTATCCCTCGGCTATCCCGCGCAATGGGACCAGCGGCGCGGGATCGAGGCCTATCTGCGGCTGATCGCCGGGTAGGCGACCGCCCTCTCAGCCGGCGAGCAGCGCCTCGACCTCCGCCCGTCGCGGCATCGACGGGGCGGTGCCGGCACGGGTGACCGACAGCCCGGCGACGGCGCAGCCGAAGCGCACCGCCTCGGCGAGGTCCCGCCCCTCCGCGAGCGCCGCCGCGAAGCCGCCATTGAAGGCGTCGCCCGCGCCTGCCGTCTCGACCACGGCACCGGCCCGGAAGGCCGGCACGTGCCGCGTCTCCTCGGCGGAACGCAAGAGTGCGCCTTTCTCGCCCAGGGTGACGATGACGAGCCCGACGCCGCGCTCACGCAGCGCATCGGCGGCACGGGTCGCCGAGGCGATGTCCGTCACCGCGAAGCCGGCGAGCGCCGCCGCCTCCGTCTCGTTCGGCGTCAGGATGTCGACAAGGGCGAGGAGGTCGTCCGGCAGCGGGGCCGCCGGGGCGGGGTTGAGGATCGTCGTCACGCCGGCGGCACGGGCGATCTCGAGCCCCCGCCGCACCGGTGCGAGCGGCAGCTCGAGCTGGGCGACGAAGACCCGGGCACTGCCGATCGCCTCGGCCGCGGCGTCGACCTCCGCCTCGGTCAGTGCCGCGGCGGCGCCGGGCTCGATGATGATCGCGTTCTCGCCCGTCTTCGCGTCGACGAAGATGAAGGCGGCGCCGGTCGGCAGGGCCTCGTCGGTGCCGACATGACGGGCGTCGATCCCCTCCGCCTCATAGACCCCTCGCGCCATCGCTCCGAACGCGTCGCGACCGAGGCGCGTCATGAACCGCACCTCGGCGCCGGCGCGCGCCGCCGCGACCGACTGGTTCGAGCCCTTGCCGCCCGGTCCCAGCTTGAAGCCGTGCGACAGGATGGTCTCGCCCATCACCGGCAGGCGTGGCCCGCGGAAGGCAAGATCGGCGACGAAGACACCCTGGATGGCGACGATCGGACGCGTCATGGCTGGCGTTCCCGCAAGCGCAGCAGAGGATGGATCAGCCGGGCGGGATCACACCCTTCTTCAGAAGGAAACAGCCGTAGAACCGCCGCTCGCCGGTCGCCACCACCGCATAGGCCTTGCGTGCCTCCTCGTAGAAGGCGAAGCGCTCGATCGACCCCATCGGCCAGGACCGGCCCTCGGCGGCATCGATCTCCGCCTGGACCTCGCGCTGGACCTCCGGCACCTCGTCGGGCTTGCCGACGATCTCCATCCGCCGCGCCGGCGTCTCGACGAAGGTGTCGAGCGGGAAGACGGACAGGATCGCCCGGACCGCGCGCGCCGAATCCACCGCGCCCAGGCGGATGAGCTTGCCCGACACGGTCGAGCGGGCGATCTGGTCGGCAGGGAAGTTGGCGTCGCAGATGACGAGATCGTCGCCATGCCCCATGGCGCGCAGCACGTAGAGAAGGTCCGCATCGAGCAGCGGATCGAGACCCTTGAGCATTCCGGACGTTCCTCCGTGTTGATGGTCGCGCGGCATCATCCGCGCGCCGCCCTGCTGCGGCGTCAGCCGCGAATGTCGCGCAGCGCCGGGTAGAGCTTCTTGTAGCGTTCGTAGATCGGCCGGTAGGCGGCCGAGGCCTCGCGGTCGGGTTCGATCACCCGGTCCTCATGCACCATCGCGGCGGCCGCCTCGGGCATGTCCCGGAACAGGCCGGCGGCGATCGCCGCCAGCATCGCACTGCCGAGAAGCGGCGCGTCTGGCACCCGGGTGACCTGCAGCGGCAGGCCCGAGACATCGGCATGGATCTGCAGCCAGAGCGGCGAGCGGGTCGCGCCGCCACAGATAACTAGTTCGGACGGGGCGAAGCCGTTCTCGCGCATCGAGTCGAAGATGAGCTCGGTGCCGAAGGCGATGGCCTCGATCGCCGCGCGGAAAAGATGGGCCGGCCCGTGATTGAGGCTGAGCCCGGTGATCGCCCCGCGCGACAGCGCGTCGGTATAGGGCGTGCGGTTGCCCTGGAAATGGTCGAGCATCAGCAGACCATCGGAACCGGGACGCAGCTGCGCGGCCTCGGCATTCAGAGTCTCGTAGCTCGTTCCCTCGCCGAACAGCCGCTTCAGCCAGGCGACGATCGAGCCGGTCGAGGTCTGACCACCCTCCACCACATGCAGCCCCGGCACGACGGCATCGGCGTAGGAGCCCCAGATGCCCTTGCCGTGCAGCCGTCGCTCCGACAGACCGAGATGGAGATGCGACGAGCCGGTGATGAAGGCGAGCTTGCCCGGCCGCACAACCCCCAGCCCGACCATACCAATCTCGGCATCGGCACCGCCCTGGGCGACCAGCGTCGAGGCGGGCAGGCCGAGATGCTCGGCCGCCTCCGCCGTCAACGTGCCGACGACGTCGCCGAGCCGCAGCACCTCCGACGGCCAGCGCTCGGCGAGATCGCCGAGACCGACGGCCTCGATCAGGCTGATCGGCCAGCCACGCCCCGGCCCGTCGCGCTCGCCATTATCAAAATGCCAGCGCGCCGAGACATTATTGATCGACGCGACCCACCGGCCGGTCAGTCGCAGATTGATGTAGTCCTGATACTCCCCGACCATCGCGGTGCGGGCCCAAGCCTCCGGACGGTGACGCTTCAGCCACAATGCCTTCGGCACCATCCATTCGGCGGAGACCGGACCGGTTCCGGCGCCATTCACCTTGAGCGCCGGATCGCCGGTCGCGGCGACCTCATCCGCCTCGGCGGCGGAGCGCACATCCATCCAGATCAGAGCCGGGTGGACCGCCCGCCCATCGGCATCGAGCGCGACGACGCTGCAGCAGGTGGTGTCGACCCCGATGGCCAGGATCGAGTCGGGCGAAACACCGGCCTCGGCGACCGCGCCCTTCACCGAGCGCCCGAGCGCCTGCCACCAATCCTCCGGAACCTGCTCGGCCTGGGCCGGGGCCGGGAAGCGTGTCGGGTAGGCGGTCGCCACGGAAGCCAGCGGACGTCCGGTCACATCGAAGACCGCGGCACGGATCCCTTCCGTCCCGCCGTCGATACCGATCACATACGGACCCGCCATCCTTCCTCCCGTCACCTTGTCCAGGCTGCCGATGCCATGCGGCGCCGCCCATACTGGCTGCCGGGCCGCAGTGTGGAGCGGCGGGCCGGTGCTTGCAACGCGTGAGCGCAGCCCCGGGCGGTCGGCGCCGTTTCCATGGCCGGCCGGGGCGGCTTGGGCTATACCACGCGGCATGCGGCTTCTGACACGCTACATCCTGCGGCAGCTCGCGATCGGCACGCTGATCACGACGATCGTGCTGATCCTCGCGATCCTGCTGACGCAGTCGATGCGGCTCATCCAGTTCATCGTCGAGGGGCAGGCTTCGCCAGGCGTGTTTCTGCGCCTCGTCTTCCTGTCGATGCCGGAATTCCTGATCGCCATCCTGCCGATCGGCGCCGTGGCGGCGATCCTCTTCGTCTACAATCGCCTGCTCGCCGATGGCGAGCTGCTCGTCATGCGCAGTGCCGGGCTGGGGCAGATGTCGCTCGCCCTGCCCGGCCTTCTGATGGCGGTCGTCACCACCCTCGTCAGCTTCTCCACCACCCTCTACTTCCTGCCGGTGACGGCGCGCGAGTTCCGCGACATCCGCGAGATCGTGCGCTCGAACTATTCAGCGGCGCTGCTGCAGGCCGGCGACTTCAACCCGATAGGCCGCGACATGACGGTCTATATCCGCGAGCGCGACGATCTCGGCGGGCTGCACGGCATCCTGCTGCATGACGGTCGCAACCCTGCCGAGCCGGTGACGATGATCGCCGAGGCGGGCGTGATCCGCGACGTCGACACCGAGCCGAAGGTCGTGCTGCTGAACGGCCAGCGGCAGACCTTCTTCCCCGAGACCGGGCGGATGGAGACGCTGCGTTTCAACCAGTACTCCGTGCCGCTCGAGCTTATCGGACCGACCTTCTCCCGGACCAACCGCCAACCGGTCGAGCTCTTCGTCTGGCAGCTCCTGTCACCCGGTTTCACGGAGGAGGAAGACCCCTCCGACTATCGCCGGCTGATCACCGAGGGGCATATGCGGCTGACCGTACCGCTGTTGCCCGTCGCATTCGGTGCGCTGGCGCTCGGCTTCATGCTGCAGGGCGGTTTCGACCGGCGCGGGCTCAGCCGGCGTATCCTCTCGGCGATCGCAGCGGTGGTGGCGATCGAGGCGGCCTATCTCGCGCTCGCTGGCGCCGCACGTGACGATCTGATGCTGATCCCGCTGCTCTACGTGCTGCCGGCGGTGACGGCGGTTGCGGGCTTCGCGCTGCTGTCGCGCGCCTCGGCCACGCCGCTGATCCGCACCGGACGCGCCGTCCCCGCCTGAGGCGCCGCCCCCGCCTCGCCCCCACCGCGAGGTGTGGTGGCAGTGGAGGGTCTAAGACGCTATCACTGGGGGCATGAAGCGCGATGCCGACTCCATCCTGACGCAGATTTTCGGCCACGCCGCCTTCCGCGGCCAGCAGCGCGAGATCGTCGAACATGCGATCGCCGGCGGCGACGCGCTGGTACTGATGCCGACCGGCGGCGGCAAATCGCTGTGCTACCAGATCCCGGCGCTGGTCCGTCCCGGCATCGGGATCGTCGTGTCACCGCTGATCGCGCTGATGCAGGATCAGGTCGAAGGGCTGCGCCGTCGGGGTCTGCGCGCGGCAGCGCTGAACTCGGCGCTGCCGCCGGGCGAGGCCGCCGCTATCGAGCGCGCGATGCGGGCGGGCGCGATCGACTTCGTCTATGTCGCGCCGGAGCGGCTCGTCACCGACCCCTTCCTCAACCTGCTCGACGAGTGCCGGATATCGCTGTTTGCGATCGATGAGGCGCATTGCGTCTCGCAATGGGGGCATGATTTCCGGCCGGAGTATCGCGCCCTGTCGCTGCTGCGCGAGCGCTATCCGCGGGTGCCGCGCATGGCGCTGACCGCGACCGCCGACCCGGCGACCCGCGCCGATATCATCGAGCGCCTGTCCCTGGCCGAGGGCCGGGTGTTCGTCTCGAGCTTCGACCGGCCGAACATCCGCTATCGCGTCACACCAAAGGACCAGCCGCGGCGGCAGCTCCTCGATTTCCTCGCCACGCATCGGCAGGAGGCGGGCATCGTCTACTGCCTGTCCCGGGCGCGGGTCGACACCATCGCCCATTGGCTCGCCGGCGAGGGATTCAACGCGCTGCCCTATCACGCCGGCCTCGATGCCGAGACCCGGGCACGCCACCAGGCCCGCTTCCTCTCGGAACCCGGCGTGGTGATGGTGGCCACCATCGCCTTCGGCATGGGCATCGACAAACCCGATGTGCGCTTCGTCGTGCATCTCGATCCGCCGAAGAGCATCGAGGCCTATTATCAGGAGACCGGCCGCGCCGGGCGCGACGGCGCAGCGTCGGAAGCGCTGATGCTGTGGGGGCTCGCCGATGTCGCGGCGCTGCGCGGGCTTTTGTCGGAGTCGACGGCGCCGGAGGCGCAGAAGCGGGTCGAACGGCAACGCATCGACGCGCTGATGGGCTACTGCCTCGCCACCCGCTGCCGGCGGCAGGTGCTGCTCGCCTATTTCGGCGAGACCCTGGCCGAGCCCTGTGGCAATTGCGATGCGTGCCTCGAGCCGGCGGAGACCTTCGACGGCAGCGAGATGGCCCGCCTCGCCCTCTCCTGCGTCTACCGATCGGGACAGCGTTACGGGGTCGAGCATCTGATCGATATCCTGACCGGCACCCCGACCGAACGGGTGCTGGCGCAGGGCCATGACCGCCTGTCCACCTGGGGGCTCGGTCGGCAGACCGGACGGGATGCCTGGCGCGATGCCTTCCGCCAGTTCGTAGCGCTCGGCCTTCTCGCCCCCGATCCCGACGGGCATGGCGGGCTGGTGCTTACGCCGGAGTGCCGGCCGGTGCTGCGCGGCGAGGTTCCCGTGACGCTGCGCAGCCCGACGCGCTCGGGCCGCGGCCGGCGCGGCGGCGGCCGTACCGGCGGAGCGGTCGAGCACGGGCTGCAGGGTGAGGCGGCTGCGCTGTTCGAAAAGCTGAAGGCCGAGCGCAAGCGGATCGCCGGGGAACTCGGCGTACCAGCCTATGTCGTCTTCCATGACAGCGCGCTGCGCGAGATCGCGCGGCGGCCGCCACGGGTCGCGGCCGATCTTCTGGCCATCCCCGGTATCGGCGCCAGCAAGGTCGCGCGCTATGCCGACCGCGTGCTCGCCGTCGTCGGTGGCACGCGCGGCCCGTCGGAAGCGATGGTATCCTCCGGCTCATGACGCCCTTTCACCTCACGCGGGGCGAGGCGCCGCTGATCCTCAGCATCCCGCATGGCGGGACGGAGCTGCCGGCCGATCTGGCCGAGGCGCTGACCGAGGAGGCGCTCGCCCTCACCGATACCGACTGGCATCTCGACCGGCTCTACGATTTCGCCGCGGCGATGGGGGCGACGGTGATCGCGGCGACGCAGTCGCGCTACCTCATCGACGTCAACCGGCCGCCGGACGATGCCAGCCTCTATCCCGGCCAGGCGACGACCGGGCTGTGCCCGCTCACCGATTTCGACGGGACGCCGCTCTACCGGCCCGGCCGCGAGCCGGACGCGGCCGAGATCGCCCGCCGGCGCGCGGCGGTCTGGGCTCCCTATCATGCCGCCCTCGCCGCCGAGGTGGAGCGCGTCAGGGCGGCGCATGGCCATGCGATCGTCTATGACGCGCATTCGATCCGCTCGATCGTGCCGCGCCTGTTTCCCGGCAAGCTGCCCGATTTCAACATCGGCACCCATGGCGGGCGGGCCTGCGCTCCGGCGATCGCCGAGCGCGTCGAGCGGATCTGCGCTGCGGCGCCGGGCTATTCCCATGTCGTGAACGGCCGCTTCAAGGGCGGTTACATCACGCGGCACTACGGTCGGCCGGAGGCCGGCGTGCATGCGCTGCAGATGGAGCTCGCCCAGTGGCGCTACATGGACGAGCAGCCGCCCTTCGACTGGCGCCCGGCCGGCGCCGCCTCGCTGAAGGCGGTGCTGGAACGGGTGATCGAGGCGCTGATCGCCTGGCGGCCGTCCAGGTAGCGACCCCGCGCGCCGGCCCTCTGCCCGGCGGCCGGCGCAGGCCGGCACCGCGCTCAGGCGTGGCCGAACACGGCGTTGCGGGCCAGCTCCTCGGTCGGGATGTGGCAGCGGATGCGATGCCCCTCCGCCGCGACACGGTCGGGCGGCGGCTCCTCGTCGCAGATGCGACCCAGCTTGCGCGGGCAGCGCGTGCTGAACGGGCAGCCCTTCGGCGGGTTAAGCGCGCTCGGCAGGTTTCCCTCGAGGATGATCCGCTCGCGCTGCACCGTCGGATCGGCGACGGGCACGGCGGAGAGCAGCGCCTCGGTATAGGGGTGATAGGGCGGCTCGAAGACCTGCCGCGTCGTGCCCTGCTCCATGATCTGGCCGAGATACATCACCACGACCCGATCGGAGAGGTAACGCACCACGCCGAGATCATGGCTGATGAAGAGCAGCGTCGTGCCGTTCTCGCGCTGGATGTCGAGCAACAGGCTGGTGATCGCCGCCTGCACGGAGACGTCCAGCGCCGAGACCGGCTCATCGGCCACGACGATCTTCGGATTGCCGGCGAAGGCGCGCGCGATGCCGACCCGCTGCTTCTGCCCGCCGGAGAGCTGGCGCGGCCGACGATTGGCAAAGGCGCGCGGCAGCTTGACGAGATCGAGCAGGCGGAGGACCCGCTCCTCGACCTTGCTGCGGTCCTTCTCCACCCCGAAGCGGCGGATCACCCGGCCGATTTGGGCGCCGACCGTCATGCTGGGGTTCAGCGTGTCGTTGGCGTTCTGGAAGACCATCTGCAGCGCGCCGAGCTGGCTCGCGCTGCGCTTTTGCACCGGGAGCTGGCCGATATCCTCGCCATCGAAGACGAGCGCGCCGTCGGTCGCGGTCTCCAGCCCCATCAGGACCTTGGCGAAGGTGGACTTGCCGCAGCCGCTCTCGCCGACGATGGCGACCGTCTGACCGGCCCGTGCGGTGAAGGACAGCCCCTCATTGGCCTTGACGTGGCGGACGGCGCCGCCGCTGATCAGCGCCGAGAGCGACCGGTCGACGAGCGCGTAATGCTTGCGCATCTCGTCGACGACCAGCACCTCCGAGCCGGTCCGGCCGGCCACCGCGGCGATGGCCCGCTGCTCCGGACCGGCCTCGCTCTCGATCTCGCTCCAGCGGACGCAGCGCACGAGATGACCGCTGGCGGGGTCGACCGTCTCGAGCGGAATATCGGCCACGTCGCAGCGGCCATGGACCGCATAGTCGCAGCGCGGCGAGAAATTGCAGCCGACCGGCCGCTCATAGGGCAGCGGAAGCTGGCCGCGCATCGGCATCAGCGGCCGCTCTGACTTGTCCTTCAGCGGGCTCGGGATGCAGCCGAACAGCCCCTGCGTATAAGGATGGCGGGGCGCGGCGAAGACCTCGCGCACATCGCCCGTCTCGACCGCTTCACCGGAATACATGACGCAGACGCGGTCGCAGGTCTGCAGGATCAGCCCGAGATTGTGGCTGATATAGACCATCGCTGTACCGGTTGAGCGCGCGAGATCGGCGATCAGGTCGACGATCCCGGCCTCGACCGTCACGTCGAGCGCCGTGGTCGGCTCATCGAGGAGCAGGAGCGCGGGGTTCGACAACAGCGCCATGGCGATCACAACGCGCTGCTGCTGCCCACCGGAGATCTGGTGCGGGTAAGCCCGCATCAGCCGCTCGGGGTCGGGCAGCCGCACCTTGGCCAGCATCGCCGAGGCGCGGTCGCGCGCCATCTCGCGCGTGCAGCCCGGCTCATGGAACAGCGGCACCTCCATGAGCTGCTCGCCGATCGTCATGCTCGGGTTCAGCGCCGCCATCGGCTCCTGATAGACCATGGCGATCTGCGAGCCGCGGAGCTGCCGCAGCTCCTCGCGCGACATCCGCGTCATGTCGCGGCCGCGGAAGCGGATCGAGCCGCCGACGATCCGGCCATTGCCGCCGAGATACTGCATCACCGCCATCGCGACGGTGGATTTGCCGCAGCCGCTCTCGCCGACCACGCCGATCGCCTCGCCGGCATGGACGGTCATCGAGAAGTCGATCACCGCCGGCACCTCTCCGGCACGGGTGAAGTAGGAGATCGACAGATTCTCGATCTCGAGCACCGGGGCGCCGGCGTCGAGGCCGGCGACGGTCGCGGGGGTCGCGGCGTCGGGCATGCGTCAGTCCCTCATCGATATCTCGCGCAGCCCGTCGGCGAGCAGGTTCAGGCCCAGCACGAGCGAGGAGATGGCGAGGCAGGGAAAGATCGTCATATGGGGCGCGAAGGTCGCCATGCCACGGGTTTCGTTGACCATGCCGCCCCAATCCGGGTCGGGCGGCGGCAGGCCGAGTCCGAGGAATCCGAGCACGCCGATCGTGATCGTCGTGTAGCCGAGGCGCAGGCAGGCATCGACGATCAGCGGTCCGCGCGCATTCGGCAGGATCTCCACGAACATGATGTAGAGATCACTCTCGCCCCGTGTCTGCGCGGCCGCCACATAGTCGCGGTTGCGCAGGTCGAGCACCAGGCCGCGCACGATGCGCATGATGCCCGGGGCGCTGGCGAACATCACTGCCAGGACGATGTTCACCCCGGACGGGCCGAAGGTGGTGATGATGACGACGTAAAGGACGAGGATCGGGAAGGACAGGATGATGTCGCCGAGCCGGCTCAGCAGATCGTCCCACAGCCCGCGCTTGTAGCCCGCCACCACACCCATCACGACGCCCACTGCATAGGCAGCGAAGGTCGCGACCGGTGCGTAGATCAGCACCCGCTGCGCCCCCCAGATGACGCGGCTGAGGATGTCGCGGCCGAGATGATCCGTGCCCAGCCAGAAGGTGCCGCCATCGGGCGCGGCGGTGCCGGGTGTGGCGAAGGGCACGAGGTTCTGGTTGGGCGGATAGGGCGCCAGCCAGGGGGCGAGGATCGCGACGAGCACCCAGAACAGGATGATCGCCACGCCGATCATCCCCACCCAGCTCTCGCGCAGCAGGCCGATGCCGCGCAGCAGGCGCCGCCAGAACGGTGCGCGCCGGCCGGCGGTCGAGGCAGCGGGGGCCGTGGTCTCGGTCATGCCGGCCTCACGTGAAGCGGATGCGCGGGTTGAGGAACATGTAGCCGACATCGGCGATCGTCTGCGTCGAGACCGCCACGAAGACGGCGATCAGCGTGCAGGCCTGGATCACATAGATGTCCTGATTGAGCGACGCCTCCAGCAGCAGCGAGCCGAAGCCCTTGTAGTTGAAGAAGGTCTCGACGACGATCACGCCCGAGAGCAGCCAGTTGATCTGCAGCACGATGACGGTGAACGGGGCGATCAGCGCATTGCGCACGGCGTGGCGCATCACCACCCGCCGGAAGGGCAGCCCCTTGAGGATCGCGGTGCGGATGTAGTGGCTCTGCATCACCTCGGCCATCGAGGCGCGCATCATCCGGGTGACATAGCCGAAATCGTAGAGGAACAGGACCAGCACCGGCATCACCATCTCGGCGACGCTGAAGCCCTGGTTCATGCCGCTCGTGCCGGGCAGCCAGCCGAGCAGGAAGACGAAGACGAAGGACAGCAGCACCGCGGAGGCGAATTCCGGCACCGAGGTGGTGATGATCGAAATGATCGAGATCGTGCGATCGGTGCCCGAGCCCTCGCGCATCCCCGCCAGCACCCCGAGCACGATCGACACCGGGATGATCAGGGCGAAGACGCAGGCGGCAAGGATCGCCGTGTTGCCGAGCCGCGTCCACAGAATGTCGGAGACCGGCACCTTGAAGACGATCGACCGGCCGAAATCCCCTTCGATGACACGGCCGAGCCAGCCGAAATAGCGCACATACCAGGGCTGGAGATACCCGTTCGCCTCGAGCCAGAGGTGGCGCTGCTCCTCTGAGGTGTAGGGCCCGAGGACCTTGATCGCCACTGACTCGCCGTTGACCTCCAACAGGAGGAAGACGAGGAAGGTCACCACGAGCATCGTGGCGGCCATCAGCAGCAGTCGCTTGACGATGAAGATCAGCATCCGACGCGGTGGCCTACTCCGTTGGCGTGGCGAGCGACGCTGCGGCTGTCCGGCGCCGTAGGGGCGGCACCGCGCCAGCCGCCGCAGCGGCTACGAGAGAGGTCCGCCAGGACACCCTGTGACATTCGGGTGCCCTGGCGGTCGTCACCGTTCGGCGGACGGCTCAGGCCGACAGCCACACCTTGTCGAAGTAGAACTCGCGCGCGAAATGATACTCGAACCCGTGAACCTTGTCGCTCGAGGCCGTGAAGATCTTGTTCCAGAACGGGATGATCGCGATCGCGTCGTCCTGCAGGATCTTCTCGAGTTCGAAGACCAGCGCCTTCCGCGCATTGATGTCGACGGTCGCCTGGGCCTCGTCGAGGATGCGGTCGAATTCCGGATTGCTGTAGGCGGTCTCGTTCCACGCGACGCCGGTGCGATAGGCGAGCGCCAGCACCTGCACGCCGAGCGGGCGGGTCGTCCACTGCGTGATGCTGAAGGGCCAAGTGGTCCAGCGATCCCAATAGGTGCCGCCAGGGAGCACATTGACCTTCAGGTTGATGCCGGCCGGCTTCACCATCTCCGCCATCACGATGGCGATCTGACTCTCCCAGGTCGGGTCGTTGACGCAGTTGATCTCGAGGTCGATGCCGTTGGGATAGCCGGCCTCGGCGAGGAGCGCCTTGGCGCGCTCGATGTCCGGCGGCGGCAGCGGCAGCGGGGTGTATTCCGGATGGATTGGCGAGACGTGGAAGTCCTCGCCCGGCGTGCCATAGCCCTGATAGGCGAGATCGAGAAGCTTCTGGTGATCGATGCAGGCCTGGACCGCCTTGCGGATCCGCTTGTCGCCATAGGGTTCGTTGTTGACGTTGAACCGGGCGACGCCGGTGATCGCCGTCACCTTCTCGTAGATCCGGGCGTTCGGCAGCCCCTGGACCGCGGGGATCAGGCTCTGGTCGAGCGTGTAGAGCAGATCGACCTGGCCCGAGGCGAGTGACGCGATCTGCGCCGAAGCATCGCCGCCGAGGTCGATGAATTCGACGCCGTCGAGGTGGATGTCACCGCCCCACCAGTCGTCGCGCCGGCGGAACACCGCGCGGTCGCCGACCGCGAAGCTCTCGAGCGTGAACGGGCCGGTGCCGATCGGATTCTCGATCAGGCTCGCCGAATAATCGGTGCCGAAACCGCGATGGGTGATCAGTGCCGGATAGTCGCCGAGGCTCTCCGGGAACTCGATCATCGGGCTGCGCAGATTGAAGCGCACCGTGTAGTCGTCGATCTTCTCGATGGCGTTGTCGGCCATCCGGATCGTGTCGCCCTCGGTTACCGTCAGGCCGATGAAACGGCCCTGGTTCGACGAGCCGGTCGCGGAGTCAAGCCAGCGCGTGAAGGTCGCGATCACATCGTCAGCGTTGAACTCGTCGCCATTCGACCACTTCACCCCGCGGCGGAGGTGGAAGGTCCACTGGCTGACATCCTCATTCGCCTCCCAGCTCTCGGCGAGATAGGGATGGGCGAGATCGTCGGTGCCGATCTTGACCAGCTGCTCGCACAGCATGCGGCCGAGATTGCCCTTCTCGGACCAGTCATAGACGGCGGGATCGGCCATATCCATGACCGACATGCCGACGCGGATGACGCCGCCCTTAACCGGCTCCGCCTCCTGGGCCATCGCCCGCGGCATCAGATCCTCGCCGGTGACGGCATTGACGACAGCGTAGGCGGCCGGCACCGAAAGACCGAGCAGAACGGAATTGCGCAGGAATTCGCGGCGATGGATCTGGCCGCTCTTCAACTCCTCGGCCATCTTCGGAATGGCGACGTGAACCTTGCCGAGGTCCTTGATGTTCATGACGGTTCTCCCCCGTGTCTTCGCGCGGACGGGCCCGGATCGGCCCCAAATGGCGTCTGCGACACCGTCTGGACGCCTGCCGCAGGCGCCCGCCTCCCCGCTTCCATGATCGGGCGCGTTCCGAAGCCGGACGCGTCGTCTTGCGACATTGAATTGTCCGGAAACGATCGACGCGCGACGGCCCTGCGTCAATCTTGAAAATTGCCGTTGTTTCGGGCAGGCCGCGCGCGCGGGTGGTGATCGCCACCGAGGTTCGGCTTGCAAGGGGCAGCGGGAACGGGTGGCAGCGGAAGGGCGGAGATGAACCGGAGTGACGGGAAACAGGCCGACGGGCAGGAAGCCGGGCCGCTCGAAGGGCAACAGATCCGCCCACCGCGTGACGGCGTGGAGGTGATTACGCGCGCGCCGCAGTACCGTGGGTTTTTCGGCCTCGATCGCGTGACACTGCGCCATCGCCGCTTCGACGGCGGCTGGACGCAGCCGATGGTGCGCGAGGTCTTCCTGCAACGGCGTGCCGCCGCCGTGCTGCCCTATGATCCGGATACCGATGCGGTGGTGCTGATCGAACAGTTCCGCGCCGGCGCCTGGGCCGCCGGCGACCCCGCCTGGATGATCGAGATCGTCGCCGGGATCATCGAGCCGGGCGAGACGCCGGAGGCGGTCGCCCGCCGCGAGGCGATGGAGGAGGCCGGCCTGGCGATCTCCACCCTCGAGCCGATCGCCGATTACGCCCCGTCGCCCGGCGCCACGACGGAGCGGGTGAGCCTGTTCGTCGGACGGGTGCGGGCGCCCGGTACCGGCGGGACCTTCGGCCTGCCCGAGGAACATGAGGATATCCGCGCCTTCGTCGAAAGTGCCGATGCGGCGATTGCGCGGCTCGACGGCGGCCGGATCGACAATGCCGTCACGCTGATCGCCCTCTCCTGGCTTGCCCGTCACCGACAGGCGCTGCGCGCCCGCTGGCGCGCGCTCTCTGGACCGCCCTCCGGCGCTTGAAAGCCGCCCGCCCGCCGCCTAGCGTCTGGTCATGACGACCGAGCCGCTGTTCCGCGACGCCCCCCGCCTCGACCGCGCAAGCGCCACCGTGCTGGCCGCAGGTCGCGAGGGTGTCCTGCTCGACCGCACCGTCTTCTATCCCACCGGCGGCGGCCAGCCCGGTGACAGCGGGGTCTTGCGGTGGCCGGGCGGCGAGGCCGCGGTGGCCGAGGCGGTGAAGGGCGAGACGCCCGGCGCGATCTTGCACCGGCTGGCCGAGGGCGCGCAGCCGCCGCCTGTCGGCGGGACGGTCGAGGCGGTGATCGATTGGGACCGCCGCTGGGGTCATATGCGCATGCATACGGCGCTGCATCTGCTCTGCGCGGTGGTGCCGGGCGATGTCACCGGAGGGCAGATCGCCGCCGACAAGGCGCGGCTCGATTTCGCCGTGCCGTCGGCGAGCCTCGACCGCATGGCGATCGAGGCGGCGGTCAACGCCCTCATCGCCGCGTCGCATCCGGTTGCGACCGAGTGGATCACCGACGAGGCGCTCGCGGCGCGGCCGGACCTCGTGCGCACCATGTCGGTCAGGCCGCCGAGCGGCACCGGACGGGTCCGGCTGGTGCGGATCGGCACCGACGCATCCCCGGTCGACCTGCAGCCCTGCGGCGGCACCCATGTCGCCGATACCGGCGAGATCGGCCGCATCCTGGTCACGAAGATCGAGAACAAGGGGCGGCAGAACCGCCGGGTCGTCATCGGCTTCGCCTGAGAGGCGGGGCGGCCCGTCCCTTCCCGACGCCGGAGCCCGACCCCGATGCCCTCGCCCGTTTTCTCCGATTCCGCGATCGTGCTGCCGGTCCTTGCCGCCTGCCTTGCCCTCTTGCTCTATCTCGTCACGACGCTGCGCGTCGGCCATGCGCGCCGCCTCTACGGGGTGAAGGCGCCAGCCACCACCGGCCATGCCGCCTTCGAGCGGATCTTCCGGGTGCAGCAGAACACGCTCGAACAGCTCGTGCTGTTCCTGCCGGCGCTGTATCTGTTCACCGTGACGGTCTCGCCGCTCGCCGCCGGCATCATCGGCCTTGTCTGGGTGGCCGGACGCGCTTGGTACGCCTGGAGCTACTGGCAGGGCGCCGAGCGGCGCGGCCTCGGCTATCTCATCGGTCTCCTCGCCTCGACCGTGCTGCTGATCGGTGCCACCATCGCCGCCCTTGCGACCTTGTTCTGATGGAAGCCTGCGACACCATGGAGCCGCTCCCTCCCCTCGTGACGACCGGCTGGCTGGCCGAACGCCTCGGTGCACCGGCGCTGCGCATCGTCGACGCGACCTGGTTCATGCCGGGCGCTGGCCGCGACGCGGCGGCGGAATTCACGGCAGCGCACATTCCGGGTGCCGTCTTCTTCGACATCGATGCGATCGCCGCGCCGGTCGCCGAGACGGGGCTGCCGCATATGCTGCCCACGCCCGAGGCCTTCGCGCGGGAGGTGGGGCTGCTCGGCATCGGCGATGGCGATGCGGTGGTGGTCTATGACGCGCATGGGCTGATGTCGGCAGCGCGTGTCTGGTGGACCTTCCGGGTCTTCGGTCACGACCGGGTCGCGATCCTCGATGGCGGCCTGCCGAAATGGCGGGCCGAGGGACGCGCACTCGAGGCCGGTCCGGCACGGCCGGAGTCGCGGCACTTCACGGCACGCTTTCGCCCCGCGCTGGTCACCGATGCCGAGACGCTGCGCGCCGGCCTCGCCGATGGCAGCCTCGCCCTGCTCGATGCGCGCGCCGCCGACCGTTTCGAGGGGCGGGTTGACGAGCCGCGGCCGGGGCTGCGGCGCGGCCATGTCCCCGGTTCCCACAACCTGCCCTTCACGGCGCTGGTCGACCCGGCCTCGGGCACGGTGCTGCCACCGGCCGAGATCGCCGCGCGGCTGGCGGGGTCGGGGGCCGACCTCTCGCGCCGCGTGGTGGCGAGCTGCGGCAGCGGCATCACCGCCGCGGTGCTGGCCTTCGGCGCCCATCTCGCCGGACTACCCGACGTCGCCGTCTATGACGGCTCCTGGGCCGAATGGGGCGGACGGGCGGATCTTCCCGTCGCCACCGGCCCTGCTGGCGCGGCGCCGCCATGACCATCGGCGACACCGGCGCCGGGGGCGGCCTGCTGCGGGTGATCATCACCTATATGGAGATGACGGCCCGCCCCAAGGCACCGCCACCGCCCGTGCCGACCGGCCGCTACGCCCTGCTGCGCGCCGAGCAGCCGACCCTCGCCTTCTACCGGTTCCTGTACGACACGGTCGGCGAGGATTGGCTGTGGACGGACCGCCGGCAGATGCCGCAGGACATACTGCGGGCGCGAATCCACGACCCGCGGACCGAACTCTATGTGCTCTACGCCGCGGGCGTGCCGGCCGGCTTCTTCGAACTGTGGCGTGAGACCCCCGCCGAGACGGAGATCGCCCTGCTCGGCCTGATGCCGGAGTTCACGGGACGCCGGCTCAGCCCGTTCCTGCTCGGCGCGGCGATCGACATCGCCTGGAGCGCCGGGATCGACCGTCTGACGGTCAACACCTGCAACCTCGACCATCCTCGCGCCTTCCAACTCTACCAGCGCGCCGGCTTCGTGCCGGTACGGCAAGAAGAGCACCTCAAACCCGACCCGCGGCTGACCGGCGTCGTGCCCCGCCACGCCGCACCGCACATTCCGCTGGCCGAGCCGGGGTGACCGACCGACGACGCGTTCGGGCGCGCCGGATGACCGCGCCGGATCACCGGGACAGGAACCCGTGATGCGCATCCATGTGACGAGCGTCTTCGTCGACGACCAGGCCAAGGCCCTGGCCTTCTACACCGGCAAGCTCGGCTTCTTGCCAAAGACCGATGTGCCGGCCGGCGCCTATCGCTGGCTCACCGTGGTCTCGAAGGAAGAGCCAGAGGGGACCGAGCTGCTGCTCGAGCCGGACGTGCACCCGGCCGTCCGACCCTACAAGGAGGCGCTCTTCCGGGACGGCATTCCGGCCGCATCCTTCATGGTCGTCGATCTGGCGGCCGAGGTCGCACGGCTGCAGGCCCTCGGCGTCCGCTTCACGCAGGAGCCGATCGATGCGGGCCCGGCGCGGATCGCGGTGCTCGACGACACCTGCGGCAACCTCATCCAGCTCGTCGAGATGGGGTGACCGCGGCCGGACACGACGCGGGGCGCCGCCTCAGACGCTGTCGTAATCCGCGCAGGTCAGCCATCGGGCCGGCGCATCCTCCTCGATCGCCGGGAAGCGTGGCAGCGCGTCGCGGAAGACGTTGTCGGTCAGATCGTCATTCACCAGCGACACCTCGACGATGAAGGCGTCGCCGCCTTCCGCCCCGATGCGATGCCAGACACCCGGCTCGAGCGTGACCCCTTCGCCGGGCCCGAGCCGGACCGTCGCATGGCCGCGGAAGGAGAGGTACCGGTCGTCGAGCAGCACCCGCACCTCCTCCCCGCCATCGCTGAACAGATCGACGACGACCGTCGCATCGCCGCGATTGATCAGATCCTCCGTCTTCACACGATGCGTATGCGCCGGGATCCACTGACCTTCGCGGACCATCAGCGCCTTCTCGCAGTAAAGACGCCCGCGGCCGGAGCCGAGCGCGGCCAGATCCCCATTGCGCAGCGTGAAGGCGACGATGCCGGTCTCGGCGAAGCGGCCGGAGCCGAAATCGCTGACATCCCAGCCGAGGCGCCCGCGCCGGATCGCCGATCCGGGCTCGCGAAGCCGCTCACGCATTGTCGCCGCATCGAGCGCCGCGAAGGGCGGCAGGCGCAGGCCATGATGGGTGAACAGGGCCTCTGCCGCGTCGATGGCGGCGTCGATCTCGCTGCGCTTCATCGGTTCTCCTCCCTGGCGGCCGCGCTGTCCGTTGCGCCCACCGCACACGGCACACG
>CAYORM010000049.1:0-8625 GCA_964406375.1 uncultured Mycobacteriaceae bacterium
TCGCCCGTCGGGGCGAAAAAGCAACGGGCCGCCCGTCGGCCTGTCCGTGCAGGCGAGGGGCGGCCCGGCTGGGCAGGTGGCAGAGGAGGGGGCGCGGGGTCAGCCGCCCAGGGCTTCCTCGCCGACCGGGTCGACGCCAGGGGCTTCCGATGGGCCGGCGGCGGGCGGGGTTGTGTCGTCGGCGCCGGCCGGCTCATCGCCCGACGGGGCCACGACATCCTGCGCCTCGCCGGCGGCCTCGGCCTCGGCCGGGTCGGGCAGCGGCACGGGGTCGCTCGACAGGGTGCGCAGCCAGGCGATCAGGTTGGCGCGGTCCTGCGGGCTGCGGACACCCGCGAAGCTCATGGTGGTGCCGGGGATGTAGCTGCGCGGCCCGGCGAGGAAGGCGTTCAGCTCCTCATAACCCCAGACCGCACCCTCGGCATGCTTCTCCCGCATCGCGGCCGAGTAGTTGAAATCGTCCCGATGGCCCATCGGCGCGCCGACGATGTCCCAGTTGTTCGGCCCGACCTTGTTGGCGCCGCCCTCCTCGAAGGTGTGGCAGGCGACACAGGTCGAGGCGACCTGCTGGCCCGCGACCGGATCGGCCTCGGCGAGCAGCGGCGAGACCGGTGGCAGGCCGGAGTCCTCCGCCGAGGTCGCCTCCGGCGAGGCGATCGCGCTCGTGTCGATATGGTAGGTGTTCTCGGCCACCTCCTCGGGGACGATCAGCGCGTCCGCCACGAGGCCGGAGACCATCCCGATGATGCCGGCCAGCAGCACGGCGGCGAAGGCTTTGTTGAATTCCATGCCGATCCACCTCGATACGCCCGGGGACGCACCCGGGCCGGGGCGCGGCTGTCGGCGGCGGCCGCACCGCGCCAGCCACGCCGGACTTCTAGGGCCCGGGCGGAGGCTCCGCAAGGCCTAGCACCCGACTGCGACGACGCGGCACGGCTTCGCCGCCCGCCGCTTCGCCGGTGGACCCCCTGCAGCCGCCCTGCGGGGCCGGGCGGGGCTTGACGGCGAAGGCCCGGCGCGGCACGACGCCGAGGATGACCTCCGCCCCGACAGCGCCCGAACCGGCGCCCGATACCGCCGCCCTGCACCCCATCGTGCTGATCCCGGCGCGGCTCGCCGCGACCCGGCTGCCGGACAAGCCGCTGGCGGATATCCAGGGCGCACCGATGATCGTCCATGTCTGGCGGCGGGCGATGGAGGCGGGACTCGGGCCGGTGGTGGTCGCCGCCGGCGATGCCGCGATCGTCGCGGCGGTGGAGGCGGCAGGCGGCCGCGCCGTCCTGACCGATCCCGCCCTGCCTTCGGGGTCCGACCGCATCGCCGCGGCGCTCGCGACGCTCGACCCGGAGCGCCGCCACGACGTCGTCGTGAACGTCCAGGGCGACCTTCCGACGCTCGATCCTGCGATCATCCGCGCCGCCGTCGCGCTGCTCGACGACCCGGCGGTGGATATCGGCACGCTCGCCGCCGTCATCCGGCGCGAGGAGGAACGGCACGATCCGGCGATCGTCAAGGCGATCGTCGAACGCGAGGAGGGGGCGGCGCGCGGCCGGGCGCTCTACTTCACGCGGGTGACGGCGCCCTCGGGGCCGGGCGACCATCTCCACCATATCGGGCTCTACGCCTACCGCCGGACGGCGCTGGAGCGCTTCGTCGCGGCGCCGCCGGCGGCGCTCGAACGCCGCGAGAAGCTCGAGCAGCTCCGGGCGCTCGCCATGGGCATGCGGATCGATGTCGCGATCGTCGAGACGGTGCCGCTCGGCGTCGACACGCCCGGCGAGCTGGAACGGGCACGGCGGCTGCTCGCTGCAGCGGGAGGGGCGGCATGACGCGGCTGATCGCATTCCAGGGCTGGCCGGGGGCGAATTCCGACATCGCCTGCCGCCAGGTCCATCCTGACTGGACCTCGCTGCCCTGCCCGTCCTTCGAGGACGTCATCGCCGCGGTGCATGAAGGGCGGGCCGAGCAGGCGATGATCCCGATCGAAAACTCGATCGCCGGCCGGGTCGCGGACATCCATCACCTGCTGCCCGAATCGGGGCTGCATATCGTCGGCGAGCACTTCTTGCGCATCAGCTACCATCTGGTGGCGCCGCGCGGCACGCGACTCGAGCAGGTGCGCGAGGTGCACAGCCATGTCCAGTCGCTCGGCCAGTGCCGCGGCTGGCTGCGGGCGCACGGGCTGACCCCGGTGACCCATGCCGACAATGCCGGCGCGGCGAAGATGGTGGCCGAACGCGGCGACCCCGCGGTCGCGGCGATCGCCACGCCGCTCGCCGCCCAGCTCTACGGGCTCGACAGCCTGGCGACCGGCATCGAGGACATGGCGCACAACACGACGCGCTTCCTGCTGATGCAGGCGCAGCCGGAACGGCCGCCGCCCGGTTCCGGGCCGGTGATCACCAGCTTCATCTTCGAGGTGCGTTCGGTCCCGGCGGCGCTCTACAAGGCGCTGGGCGGATTCGCCACCAATGGCGTCAACGTCACCAAGCTCGAGAGCTACATGGTCGGCGGGCGCTTCCAGCAGGCGCAGTTCTATGCCGATGTCGAGGGCCATCCCGACGATCCGCCACTGGCGCGGGCGCTGGAGGAACTCGCCTTCTTCTCGCGCAACCTCCTGATCCTCGGCGTCTATCCGGCGCATCCCTTCCGCGCCGATCCCGCGCAGCTTCGGGCGGACTGAGCGCCGGGCGGCGCGGGGGCGCAATCAGCCGGCGGCGTCCCAGCCGTCGAGAACCCGATCCATCGCCGCGAAGACCCGACAGCGATCGCTGGGGGTGAGCGGGCAGGCGCGGAAGAGCTGCAGCATCATCAGCCCTTCGAGCGCCAGCCACAGGATCATCGCGCGGTCGGGATCGGCCGCTTCCGCGCGCAGCGCCTCGACCAGCTCGCGGTTGAAGGCACGAATCCCGTCGAGCAGCTCCGGATTCTCGGCGATCGCGGCCAGCATCCCGTTCGCCGGGCGGCAATCCTCGTCCTTCGGCGGTGCCTCGCGATGGGTGGCGACCAGTGCCCGCAGCGTCCGGTGAGCGCCCGTCGGCAAGCTGTCACGGTGCCGCTCCCAGGTCTCCGTGAAGCTCTCTACATGGCGATCGATCATCGCCCGCAGCAGATGTTCCTTGCTCGGGAAGTTGTAGAGCAGGCCGCCCTTGCTGATGCCGGTCCGCTCCGCGAGCGCGTCATAGGTGAGGGTGGCGGCGCCGCCTTCGGCGACCAGCAGCGCCGCCGCGTCGAGGATCCGGTCCCGCGAACTGGGCCGGCCGCGCCTGGCTGGCGAGCCCGGCTCCGCGGGCGAATCGTCCTGGCGGACCGAGGAGACGGGGGCGGGGGCTGGCTGCGGTGCGCGGGCGGTCATATCGAGGGACTCGGAGCTCCTGTCACGGCGTGAAAACCAGTATGACGGCCCCTTGAATGAACCGTCCATCCGGTATAGTTAATGCCTCTTTGCTGCGGTGCAACCAAGACCTTTCCGCCACCGGTGCGCCTGACGGTGGGGGTCGACGGACGGATGGCGGTGCATGATCAAGCGTTTGCTGATTGCCATTGTGGGCCTCGGGGTCGTCTGCGGCGGCCTCATCTATTTCAATTTCTTCCGCGATCAGATGATCGAGGAGATGTTCGCGAACATGCCGGTGCAGCCGGTGCCGGTGGAGGCGGTCGCCGTCGAGACGACGCGCTGGACCCCAGGCATCGAAGCGATCGGCACGGCATCCGCCGCGATGGGTGTCGACGTAGCGGTCGAGGTCGGCGGGGTGGTTCAATCGATTCCCTTCACCGCCAATGAAGAGGTGCGGAAGGGGCAGTTGCTGCTGCAGATCGACGATGCGGTGGAGCGCGCCGATCTGCTCGCCGCGGAGGCCGCGGTCGCGCGCGACCAGCAGACTTTCGACCGCACGCTGTCCTTGTCCGAACGCGGCGTCACCTCCGCCCAGGCGCTGGACGAGGCGATCGCCGCTCTCGAATCGTCGCGCTCGGTCCTGGCCCGGGTGCAGGCGGTGATCGACCAGAAGGCGATCGAGGCGCCGTTCGACGGCACGATCGGCATTCCGCGGGTGGAGATCGGCCAATACGTCCAGCCGGGCACGGTCATCGCGACGCTGCAGAACATCCAGCGGATGAAGGTGGATTTCACGGTGCCCGAGCAGCTCGTCGGCCAGATCTCGCTGGGCCAGCCGGTCAGCGTCGGGGCCGAGCTCGGGGCGCTGAGCTATGCCGGCCGGATCACCGGTATCGATCCCAAGGTGGATCCGACGAGTCGTCTCGTCTCGGTGCAGGCCGAGCTCGACAATCCGGAAGGCGGGCTGCGGCCGGGCCAGTTCGTCCGCGTGCGGATCGAGCTGCCGGAGGAGGACGGCATCATCGCGGTCCCGCAGACCGCCGTGGTGACCAGCCTTTATGGCGACCACGTCTATCTCGTGGTCGAGGAGCAGGGCCAGGGTGGCGCTCCGGTGCTGCGGGCGCGGCAGGCCTTTGTCACGGTGGGCCGGCGCGACCGCGACATGGTCGAGATCACCGAGGGGCTGGCGCCGGGCGACATCGTTGTGACAGCGGGTCAGAACCGGCTCGACAACGGGATGCCGGTGACGCTCGCGCCGGCACCCGGCAGGGATGACGGGATCGTCGCCGAGACGAACGGCTGACGGCCGACCGGGAGTGCGCTGATGCTATCGGAGATCTTCATCCGGCGCCCGGTGCTGGCGACGGTGGTGAGCCTGATGATCCTGCTGCTGGGCCTTCAGGGGCTGACGAGCCTGCAGATTCGTCAGTATCCGGAGGTCGAGGAGACGGTCGTCACCGTCACCACCTCCTATCCCGGCGCGAGTTCGGAGCTCATCCAGGGCTTCATCACCACGCCGATCGCGCGCGCCGTCGCGAGCACCGAGAATGTCGACTATGTGACCAGCTCGTCGACGCTCGGCATGAGCACGGTCACGGTGCAGATGCGCCTTGGCAGTGATCCTGATGCCGCGCTCACCGAGGTGATCTCGAAGGTCCAGCAGGTCCGCAGCCAGCTACCGAGCGATGCGCTCGATCCGGTGATCCAGAAGGGCACCGGCCAGCAATTCGCGATCATGTATCTCGGCTTCCGCAGTGAGCACATGTCGTCGCGGGAGATGACCGAGTATCTGACGCAGGTCATCCAGCCGCGGCTCGCGACCGTCGACGGTGTGGCCGAGGCGCAGATCCTGGGCGGGCAGGAATTCGCCATGCGGATCTGGCTCGACCCGCTGCGGATGGCCTCGCGCGGGCTGACCGCGGCCGAGATCGTCGACGCGATCCGCAGCAGCAATTTTCTCGCCGCCCCCGGCCGGACCGAGAACGAGTTCGTCGCCTATGCGGTGTCGACCGAGACGACGTTGCAGACCCCCGAATCCTTCGGTGCACTGCCGCTGCGCACCGAGGGGGAGGAGATCGTGCGCCTGCGTGACGTGGCGCGGATCGAGCTCGGCTCGAAGAGCGACGACGTCATCGTTTCCTTCAACGGGGTGACCGGCGTCTTCGTCGGCATCTTCCCGACCCCCTCGGCCAACCCGCTCGACACCGCCGCCGCGGTAATCGCGGAGCTCCCGTCGATCCAGGACAGCCTGCCGATGGGGATGACGGCGGAGGTGCTCTACGATTCGACGGAGTTCATCAGCGCCGCCATCTCGGAGGTGATCAAGACGATCGGCGAAGCCAGCGTGATCGTGATCCTGATCATCCTGCTGTTCCTCGGCTCGTTCCGGTCGGTGGTCATCCCGATCATGACGATCCCGCTGTCGCTGATCGGGGTGTGCTTCGTCCTCTACCTGCTGGGCTACTCGATCAACACGCTGACGCTGCTCGCGATGGTGCTGGCGATCGGGCTCGTGGTCGACGACGCGATCATCGTCGTCGAGAACATCCACCGGCACATCGAGGAGGGGCTGACGCCGATCAACGCGGCGATCGTCGGCATGCGCGAGATCTTCAGCGCGGTGGTCGCGATGACGATCACGCTTGCCGCTGTCTTCGCCCCGATCGGCTTCACCCAGGGGCTGACGGGCGCGCTGTTCCGGGAATTCGCCTTCACCCTTGCCGGCGCCGTGATCATCTCCGGCATCGTCGCGGTCACGCTGTCGCCGATGATGTCCTCGCGGCTGCTGCGCTCGCACCATGAGGGCGTCAGCCGGTTTCAGGCCTTCGTCGACCGGCGCTTCGACGGGCTCGCCAACTGGTATGGGCGGCGGCTGACCAGCTCGCTCGACTACCGGCCGGTGACGCTGCTGATCGTGGTGGCGCTGCTCGGCACGACGGCCTTCCTGTTCACCAAGACGACCTCCGAGCTGGCGCCCGAGGAGGATCAGGGGGCGCTGTTCGCGATCGTCAACACCCCGCGCTATGCGACCTCCGAGTACGGCCACCATTACATCGAGCAGTTCACGGAGCTGATCGGCGAGGTGCCAGAGCTGGAGCAGACGATCTCGATCACCGGCATCGATGGCGGCGGCGGCGGCTTTGCCATCTATCCGCTGGTGCCGTGGGATCAGCGGGAGCGCAGCCAGCAGGAGATCCAGCAGCAGATCCAGGGTGGCCTGTCGCAGTCGACCGGGGTGCAGGCGCTGGTCTTCTCGCCCCCCTCATTGCCGGGATCGGGCGGCGGTCTGCCGGTGCAGTACGTCGTGCAGTCGACCGCGTCGCCGGAACGCGTTTTTGAGATCTCCGAGGAGATCCGGCGGCGCGCGATGGCCTCCGGCCGCTTCATCATCGTGCAGAACTCGATGTCCTTCGACCAGCCGCAGGCGCGCATCGCGATCGACCGCGACCGGGCGGCGGCGCTCGGCGTGCCCATCGCCGATATCGGCACCACCCTCAACGTGCTGCTCGGTGGCGTGCAGGTCTCGAAGTTCGACCGCGACAACCGCTCCTACGAGATCATCCCGCAGGCGGAGGAGGGCAACCGCCTCAACCCCGAGGATATGGGCGGCTATTACGTCCGCAGCGTCAGCGGTGAGATGGTGCCCCTCTCGGCACTGATCAGCGTCAGAACGGTGGCGACGCCGGCGGCGGTGGAGCAGTTCAATCAGCTCAACTCGGCGACGCTCTCTGCCCTGCCGGTGCCTGGCGTCACCAATGACGAGGCGCTGGCGACCCTCCGCTCGATCGGTGCCAGCGTGATGCCTGCGGGCTTCTTCGAGGAGTTCGCGGGCGAGAGCCGGCTGTCGCTGCAGGAGGGCAACGCGATCGCCGTCGCCTTCGGCCTCGCCATCATCGTCATCTATCTGGTGCTGGCGGCGCAGTTCGAGAGCTTCCGCGACCCGCTGATCATCCTGATGTCGGTGCCGCTGTCGATCTTCGGTGCCATCGTGCCGCTCAATCTCGGCCCGCAGTTCGGCTTCACCACGCTGAACATCTACACCGAGGTCGGGATGATCACGCTGATTGGGCTGATCACCAAGCACGGCATCCTGATGGTGCAGTTCGCCAACCAGCTCCGCACGACCGGCCTTTCCAAGCGACGGGCGATCGAGGAGGCGGCGCGGGTGCGGCTGCGGCCGATCCTGATGACCACGGCGGCGATGGTGCTCGGCGTCGTGCCGCTGCTCTACGCCACGGGGGCGGGCGCCGCGGCGCGGTTCTCGATCGGGCTGATGATCGCCGCGGGCATGTCGGTCGGCACGCTGTTCACGCTGTTCGTCGTGCCGATGTTCTACACGGTCATCTCGCGCCGCGACCTTCCGGAGGATCCGGCCACCGCGCCGGCACCGGGCGGGTCCGGCGGCGGCCATGGCGCGCCGCCCCGAACGGGCGATCCCGGACCGGCGGTGGCCGGCCCCGAGCCGGTCGCTGCCCGACAGGCCGAGGCGGCGAAGCCCGCGGCGGTGCGGCCCGAGACGCCGAAGCCCGAGTCGGCACGGCCGGCCGCGCCGAGGCCGCCCCTGCCGGCGGCGCACGGCGTGCCGGCCTGAGCCGCGCCGCCCGCCCGGCGGGTCGACTCTCAGGCGGTGCGGCGGATCATCGTGCCGAGGAAGGTCGCGACCGGCCGCCGCACCCCGCCAGCGATGGCGTAGAGATCGGCGCGCACGACGGACAGCGTGCGCCCGCTGCGCAGCGTCTCGGCGCAGGCTTCGAACCGCTCGCCTGTGGCGGGGGCGAGCAGGTTCACCTTGAACTCGACGGACAACACGTCCGAATCGGGCGGCATCGCCGAGAGCGCCGCGAAGCCTGCGGCGGCGTCGAGCAGTGCCGTCACGACGCCGGCATGCAGAAAGCCGTTCTGCTGGCCGAAGCGCCTGTCAAAGGGGGCGGCGATCGTGCAGTGCCCGGCACCGAGCGCCGCGATGGTGGCGCCCATCTCCGCGAGGAGCGGGGTGGCGGCGGCGACGGCGTGAACGCGGGCGGCCGCGTCTTCGGAGAGGGCAGAAGGCATGGCGGATCTCGGCTGGGCCCGCCCCTCCTGGGGCGAAGGGCGGCCGCGGGTCAAGCCTGATCAGGCGGGCGTGGACGCGCGGGGTCGGCCCAGTCCTCGACATGCAGGCGCTGTACCGTCAGATCGTCAATCCTGAGCGAGCGGATATGGCCGTGTCCCAGGGTGAGCCGGCCGGCCGAGAGCCTTCCGATCGCGAGCCGGCCGATGGCGATGGCCCCGATCGCCAGTGCCCCGAC
>CAYORM010000049.1:8725-20718 GCA_964406375.1 uncultured Mycobacteriaceae bacterium
GCCCCGACGGCCCGCGCGCCGGTGCTCGACGCTCCGATGGCGGTTGCTCCTGTAGCCGTCGCGCCTGTGGCCACCACGCCGTCGATGCGTGGCTTCGTCGGCTGAGGTGGCGGCGCGGCGGACATGGCGCGGGCTCCGGTCGGTTGCGGTCCTTCCGGAACGGTGGAGGAACCGGGGGCGTTCCGGCCACCCGTCAGAACAGCCCCTCCACCCGGCCCTGCGCGTCCAGCCGGATGGTGTTGGCCGAGGGGACCTTCGGCAGGCCGGGCATCGTCATGATCTCGCCGCAGATCACCACGATGAACTCCGCCCCCGCCGAGACCCGCAGTTCGCGCACGGGCACGACATGGTGGGAAGGCGCGCCCTTCAGCGCCGGATCCGTGGAGAAGCTGTACTGGGTCTTGGCCATGCAGACCGGGAAGCGTCCATAGCCGTCCTTCTGGAGCTGGGCGAACTGGTCGCGGACGCGCTTGTCGGCGATGATGTCGTCGGCGCCATAGAGCGACCGGGCGATCGTGCGGACCTTCTCCCAGAGCGGCAGCTCGTCCTCATAGAGCGGCCGGAACTGGCTCGTTCCGCCCTCGGCGAGCTCGACGACCCGCCGTGCCAGCCCCTCGGTGCCGGCGCTTCCCTCGGCCCAATGGCTGCAGATCTCGGCGCCGACCCCCAGCTCCGCGCAATAGGCGCGGACCGCCTCGAGCTCGGCCTCGGTATCGGCGTGGAAGCGATTGACCGCGACCACCGCCGGGACACCGAACTGTCCGACATTACGGATGTGGCGGCCGAGATTCTCCAGCCCCTTGCGCAGCGCCTCGACATTCTCCCGGCCGAGATCCTCCTTGGCGACACCGCCATGCATCTTGAGCGCGCGGACGGTTGCCACGATGACCGCCGCGGCGGGCTTCAGCCCGGCCTTGCGGCACTTGATGTCGAAGAACTTCTCGGCGCCCAGATCGGCCCCGAAGCCGGCCTCGGTCACCACGTAGTCGGCGAGTCGCAGCGCGGTGCGGGTGGCGATCACCGAGTTGCAGCCATGGGCGATATTGGCGAATGGCCCGCCATGAATGAAGGCCGGGTTGTTTTCGAGCGTCTGGACGAGGTTCGGCATGAACGCGTCCTTCAGCAGCACCGTCATCGGTCCCTCGGCCTTGAGGTCGTGGGCGGTGACCGGGCGGCGGTCGCGGGTATGGGCGACCACGATCGAGGCGAGCCGCTGCTCGAGATCGGCGAGGTTGCGCGCCAAGCAGAAGATCGCCATCACCTCCGAGGCGACGGTGATGTCGAAGCCGTCCTCACGGGGGAAACCGTTGGCGACACCGCCGAGGGAGGTGATGATCGACCGCAGCGCCCGGTCGTTCATATCCATCACCCGGCGCCAGGCGATACGGCGCAGGTCGATGTCGAGCGCGTTGCCCCAGTAGATGTGATTGTCGAGGAGCGCCGCGAGCAGGTTGTGGGCGCTGCTGATCGCATGGAAGTCGCCGGTGAAGTGCAGGTTGATCTGCTCCATCGGGACGACCTGGGCATAGCCGCCCCCAGCCGCGCCGCCCTTCACCCCGAAGCACGGGCCGAGCGAGGGCTCGCGCAGGCAGATCGCCGCTTTCTTCCCGATGCGGTTGAGTCCGTCGCCGAGGCCGACCGTCGTCGTCGTCTTGCCCTCGCCGGCCGGCGTCGGGGTGATCGCAGTGACGAGGATCAGCCGGCCCTCCGGCCGCGCCTCGAGACCGGCGACGAAATCGGGTGTCAACTTGGCGATGTGGGGGCCGTGACGGAACAGCGCGTCCTCGGGGATGGCCAGCTTCCCGGCAACCGCCTCGATCGGCTGCATCCGCGCCTCGCGCGCGATCTCGATATCGGATTTCGTCGTCATCTCGCCCCCTCCCGTCTCGATTCCGTGCCTCGCCCCGGCAGCCCGGCCGCGTCGCAGCGGGCGGAACGGTGGCACGGGGCCGCGCCGCGGCGCCCGTGTCGCGACGACGCCGACCCGTCCGGTCGCGACATTGCCCGCGGCACCCGCCGCAGCCAAGGATGGCTCTGGCGCTGCGGTCGGAATTCGGCCATGGTCGCGGTCTGCGTATGTCGCGAACGGACCATAGGCGATGGACGCCACGAGGTCGGCCCCCGATGATCGCCCCGCGGTGCTCGGCTTCCTGCTGATCCCGCAGTTCTCGATGATCGCCTTCGCTTCGGCGGTCGAGCCGTTGCGCATTGCCAACCGTCTCGCCGGCCGGACCCTTTATCGCTGGATCCTCATCTCCAAGGATGGGGAGCCGGTCCAGGCATCGAACGGGATCACCTGCAGCGTCGACAGCACGATCGCGGCGCTGCAGCCGCGTGCCGGTGCGCCGCGGCCGCTCGACATGGTGTTCGCCTGCAGCGGGATCGGCGTCGAACGTTACCGCGATGACGAGGTGTTCGGCTGGCTGCGGCGGGCCGAGCGCCAGGGCGTGGCGGTCGGCGCGCTGTGCACCGGGTCACACCTTCTCGCCCGCGCCGGCCTGCTGACCGGCTATCGCTGCTGCATCCATTGGGAGAACCTGCCGGGCTTCAGCGAGACCTTCCCGGACATCGAGGCGACGAGCGACCTCTTCGAGGTCGACCGCAACCGCTACACCTGTTCGGGCGGCACCGCGGCGCTCGACATGATGCTGCATCTGATCGCCGAGCGGCACGGCCGCGATCTCGCGACGCGCGTCTCCGAGCAATGTCTTGTCGACCGCATCCGCAGCCCGCACGACCGGCAGCGCCTGCCGTTGCGCGCCCGGCTCGGCGTCCATAATCCCAAGCTCGTCGCGTCGATCGAGATGATGGAGGCCAACCTTGCCGAACCGCTGCCGCAGGAGACTCTGGCCCTGCGGGTCGGCCTGTCGCGGCGGCAGCTCGAGCGGCTGTTCCGCAAGCAGCTCGGACAGAGCCCGGCGCACTATTATCTGCAGCTCCGGCTCGAGCGAGCGCGCAGCCTGATCATGCAGTCGGACCTGCCGATCGTCGATCTGGCATTGGCGTGCGGCTTCGTCTCGGCCTCGCATTTCTCGAAATGCTACCGCCAGCTCTTCGGCCGCTCACCGCGCGAGGAGCGGGCCTCGGCAGTCCAGCGCGGAGTGCAGAGCGAGACGCGCCGGCCGCCCTTACCGCGTGAGGCCGCGATCGGCCAGCGCCTGTGAAGGATGGTGGGGCGTCGCGCGCCCCGCTCCGGGTTCAGTCGCGGACGCGGAGGTCGGCGTCGCGATCATCCTCGTCGTAATCGCAGCGCGCATCATATTGGCGGCCGTCCCGCGCGACAGTCAGGCGGACGCGCCATTCGTCGTCGCCGCGGCGATCGACATCGTGGATGCCGACCACGTAGAAGCCGCGCCGCTGGGCCTCCTGGCTGCAGGCGTAGCGCGCCTCGTCCGATCCTCCGGTGATCGGCCGGCCGGGGGTCTGGCAGGCGGCGAGCAGCGCCGCGGCGGCGAGCGAGGCCACGATCACCGGGCGCGCGCGGCTGCGGGATCCGACGGGGGTGGGGCGATGGCTGCTCACGACATCCTCCTGGCTGCGATCGCCGCCGGAGGCCCGCGCGAGGCGGCCGGCGGCCGCCATCACAACGCGGGGCGCCGGCTGCAGTTCCGCGGTACCGCAGGCAGGAATGCCGGCCGCATCACAGCAGGTCGCGCAGGCGGTACCAAGTCATCGCCAGGACGAGCGCCGGCATCCGCAGCGCCCGCCCGCCGGGGAAGGGCCGATGGGGAAGGCGCGCGAAGGCGTCGAACCGACTGGCCTGGCCGGTGATCGCCTCGGCGATCGTGCGGCCAGCGATGCCGGTCAGCAGCACCCCATGCCCCGAATATCCCTGGGCGAAATAGATGTTGGGCGCGAGCCGGCCGAGATGGGGTGTGCGGTCGATCGTGATCGCGACGTGGCCGCCCCAGAAATAGGCGACCTCCGCCCCGGCGGTCAGCGGCAGGGTGCGCACCATGACCCGTTGGAGGTGGCGGGCGATCCAGGGGGCGTCCCAGCCGGAATAGCTGACACCGCCGCCGAACAGCATCCGCCCGTCCGGCGCCATGCGGAAATAGTTGAGGACGAAATTGATGTCGGCCACCGCGAAGCCCGAGGGCAGGATTCGCGCCGCCCGCTCGGGCTCCAGGGGGTCGGTCGCAATCATGTAGGTGGCCACCGGCATGATGCGCGGTCGCATCACCCGGTCGATCTCGGTATCCAGCCCGCCGGGCAGATAGGCATTGCCGCACAGCGCCACGAAGCGGGCCGTGACGGTGCCGAAGGGGGTCTCGAGTTGCGCCGGGTCGCCCCGGTGCAGGCGCCGGACCGGCGTGCCCTCGAAGATGACGACGCCGGCGCGCCGCGCCGCCTCGGCGAGACCGAGCGCGTAATTGAGCGGATGGATCTGGCCCGAGCCGGTGTCGAGCAGCCCGCCGACATAGCGCGGCGCGTCCACCATCGCGCGGATCTCGTCACGGCCGATCAGGCGTGCTCGGTGATAGCCGAGGCCGACCCATTCGCGCGCCGTCTCGCGCAGTTCCGTCAGTTGCCGCCGCTTCAGCGCGGCGAGCAGATAGCCCCAGCGCAGGTCGCAATCGATCGCATGCCGTTCCACCCGCTCGATGAGCAGCGTCTTCGCCTCCTCCGACAGCGCCCAGAGGAGACGGGCGTCGTCCGGGCCGACTCGCTCGGCGAGGCTGGCGACCGACCGGTTGAAGCCGGTGACCAGCTGCCCGCCATTGCGGCCGGACGCGCCCCAGCCGACCCGCCGCGCCTCCAGCAGCGCCACGGACAGGCCGCGTCCGGCGAGGTCGAGCGCCGTGGAAAGGCCGGTAAAGCCGCCGCCGACCACCGCGACATCGACTGTGCGGTCGCCATCGAGGCGCGGGAAGGGGGCGTGAGGGTTGGCGGTGGCCGCATACCAGGAGCGTGCATGCGACATTTCGGCTGCGGACGCGGTCGGCATCTGATCTCGGCTCTGGCGGATGTCCTTTCCTACACCGGCTCAGCGGACCGATGGACGGCAAATCGCGTTTGCACGGAAGCGGCTGGCAGAGGGACGAAAGGGCGGCTGCATAGCAGGTGCCGAACGGACTGCGCCGCTGGTGATGGTCGCCTACTCGCTTCCTTCTGAGGCACCCAGTGTTCCGATTACGTAAGTCAGTTGCTTTCGATACTGCAGCAAGGCGAGCTGACCGAGTTACAATGTACTACACGAACGGAGAACCATCCGCAGAACAGTGAATAAAAAGTGCGATGACGGCCGATATAATGACTTAGAGATTATGATGACGCGCACAACATAAGTCGCCTCCTTAAGAACCTCCAGGACGGCACCAGCTGTTGAACGCGTCTCTGAACCGATCCCTCTGAGCCTCAATCGATTCCCGAACGAATAAAGAAGACGGCGGGCTGGGGGAGTCGAGTCGGTGCGAATCGGGGCCGAGATGCCCGGAACGGCATGGCCGGTTCTGGCCGGCCGAATGGGCGGGTCTGATGCGCATCAAAGTTGCTGACATCTGCTTGCATCGTCCTTCGCTCAGCTGCGCTTCGAGCGCATAGCTCGCACCTGCCCGATGTCGCTCTTGCACCGCCTGACCCTTTGTGGCACCTGTGGCGCCGCTCGACGGGCCGCGCTCATCGCCGCGCCCGCGCTGCCGTAGCTCAGTGGTAGAGCACTCCCTTGGTAAGGGAGAGGTCGTCAGTTCAATCCTGACCGGCAGCACCAGCTTTCTCAAAGAGTTGCAGATCTCTGGGGAGCGCATGAAGCGTTCCGTTGAACGCAAATGCCTGCACACTCGTCCTCAGGGCGGCAAGCGCATGGCGTGCGTGGTGCGCACTGACCGCCTGTTCGGCGAAGGGCGCATCCATCCGAGCCCGATGTCACCGACCATCCCCCCGTCCCGTCGATCCTCCGGCGCGGCACCGCCTTCGGTCGCGACAAGCGATGTCGCGGCAGCCGGGCCTCCTGCGAATTTGCATTTCGTGCAAAAATTACATAAAACACTCTCGGATCGGCTGGCGGATCGCTGTGGCGGGTCTGTCGACCTGCCGGCGCCGGATACCCCGGCGGCGATATCGGCCGTTCCGAGAAGGAAGCGGACATGACTGCGTTGCTTTATGTCGGCTGGGGGCTCCTCTTCGTCCTTGCCTTCGCGCTCGCCACCGTGCGTGTCAGCGTCGAGACCCAGCTCGTCACCAGCCTGGCGATCGTCGCGGCGATGGCGGTGCTGAAGCTGTTCCGTGCCGGCGGGACGATGCGCGTCTTCTTCCTGATCCTCTCGGCCTTCCTGGTGCTGCGCTACATCTGTTGGCGCGCCACCATGACGCTGCCGCCGCTCGACACCCCCGTCTCCTTCGCGATCGGCCTGCTGCTCTTCGTGGCGGAACTCTACACCGTCGCGATGTTCTTCATCAGCTCTTTCGTCGTGCTGGACCCGGTGCGCCGACCGCCGCCACCGCCGATCCGCCGTCCGGAGGACGTCCCGACCGTCGACGTCTTCGTGCCCTCCTACAATGAGGAGCCGGAGATGCTGGCCATCACGCTCGCCGCCGCGCAGCAGATGCGCTACCCGGCCGGCAAGTTGAAGGTCTACCTGCTCGACGATGGCGGGACCGACCAGCGGATCAACCACGACGACCCGACCATCGCCGAGGGTGCGCGCACCCGCCGCCGCACACTGCAGGAGCTCTGCGCCAAGCTCGGCGTCGGCTATCTGACGCGCGCCCGCAACGAGCATGCCAAGGCCGGCAATCTCTCGGCGGCATTGCCGCGGACCGAGGGCGAACTGATCGTCGTCTTCGACGCCGATCACGTGCCCTCCAGCGATTTCCTCGAACGGACGGTCGGCTATTTTCGCGCCGACCCGCGGCTCTTCCTGGTGCAGACGCCGCACTTCTTCATCAGCCCCGACCCGGTGGAACGGAATCTCGGCATCTATGACCGGGTGCCCGGCGAGAACGACATGTTCTACGGGCTCATCCAGCGCGGGCTCGACAAGTGGAACGGCTCGTTCTTCTGCGGGTCTGCGGCGATCCTGCGGCGCGCCGCGCTGGAGGAGGCGGGCGGTTTCTCGGGCGACAGCATTACCGAGGATGCCGAGACCGCGCTCGAGCTCCATGCCCGCGGCTGGCGCAGCCTTTATATCGACCGTCCGATGGTGGCGGGCCTGCAGCCCGAGACCTTCGTCGGCTTCATCGGCCAGCGTTCGCGCTGGGCGCAGGGGATGTTCCAGATCCTGCTGCTGAAGCGGCCTTTCCTGAAGCGCGGCCTGACCCTGCAGCAGCGGCTGTGCTATCTGTCGTCGAGCGCCTTCTGGCTCTTCCCGTTCGCGCGGCTGACCTTCTTCCTGGCGCCGCTCGCCTTCCTGTTCTTCGGACTCGAGATCTACCGCGCCACCTTCGAGGAGTTCGTGGCCTATACGCTGCTCTACGTGGCGGCGGTGTTCATCAACCAGAACTTCCTGTTCCGGAACGTGCGCTGGCCGCTCGTCTCCGAACTCTATGAATACGTCCAGTCGATGTACATCATCCGGGCGCTCGGTGCGGTGCTGCTGCGGCCGCGGGCGCCGGTGTTCAAGGTGACGTCGAAGGGCGAGACGCTCGATCGCGATTTCATCTCGCCGATCGCGGGGCCCTTGCTGGCGATGACCGCTCTGCTGATCGCCGGGCTCTGCGCCGCCGTTTGGCGCTGGCACGCCGATCCGCTGCTTCGCGACGTCATCCTGGTCGTCGCCGGCTGGAACCTCTTCAATCTGATCTTCGCGCTGGCCGGGCTCGGCGTGGTCTGCGAGCGCAAGCAGCGCCGTCGTGCCCCGCGCGTGCCGCTGCGCCGGCCGGCAACGATCGCCCTGGGCGATACGCTGGTCCGCGCCCGGGTCGAGGATGTGTCGATGGGCGGCGCCGAGATCGTCGTCGATGCCGGCGCCGTGCCGGATTCGGTCGGGGTCGATGACGAGATCGTGTTGCGCGCCTCCGACGGGGCGGGGGGCACGCTCGCCGATATTCGCGCGACGGTACGCAAGCGGGTGGTGCAGGGCGGCTCGGTCATCTTCGGCGTCGCCTATCTGCCGAACCAGACCGCCGAGGGAATTCGCGCCATCAGCCAGCTGATGTTCGGCGACAGCGCGCTCTGGCAGGCGACCCTCGACCGGCGGCGTCACGGACCCGGCGTGATCGGCGGGCTGCTGTGGTTCATCTGGCAGGCATTGAAAGCGGCCGCGATTTCGCTGCGCTTCCTTTTCGTCACCAGCCGTGCCGCAAGCCGGCCGGTCGCCCCGGCGGCCGCCAGCCATGCCGCGCCGCCGCCGGCCTTCCCGATCATGGCTCCAACACGGCCGGCGAGCGTCACCGCGATCGCGGCACGTCCGGAAGGAAGCGTATCGTGACCGGCATCGGGACCAGACGATCGGCCGCAGCCGGCCGGATGGGTCGCCGGACGGGCGGCCGCAGGATCGCCGCGGCTATGCCGTTCGCCGTGGCGCTCATGCTCGCAGCGCCGGCCGTCGCGCAGGATTTCGAGCATTGGGATTCGATCCGCATCCCGCTGCCCGGAGCACCGACGGATCCCGCGGCCGGCGTCACCGTGCCTGCGGTTCCGCCCACGCAGACGCCGCCCGCCGTGCTCCGGCCGGCGGGCCCGCCCGAGGCTCAGCCGCCGGCGGTCCCTGAGACACTGCCTGCCGCCATACCTGCTGCCGCGCCTGTCGCCACGCCTGCCGACGCACCGGCCGTCCCCGCCGGCCCGTCAACCGCGGCGTCGGCGGAGCCGGAGGAGGACGAAGGGGAGACGGCCGAGGCGGAGGCGCCCGATCCGGAGCAGGCGGAGCCGGCCGTGCCGCCGCCACCCCCGCCGACGCTGCGCATCGCCCTCGACCCCGACCGCCATCAGGGCAATGGCCGGGATCTGCTGCTGCAAGGCGAGGAGCCCTCGGTGCGCCTTTCGGCGCCCTATCCGGTCGGCGCGCTGGTCCGCTCGGCACGGCTGGAACTCGTCTATCGCAACGGGGCCGACCTCCTGCCGGACGCCTCGCGCCTCAGCCTGTCCGGTGACGGCGTCCCCGACTCGACGATGACGCCCGCCGCCTTCGGCACGCCGGCGACCTGGATCGTGCCGGTCGTCCCACCGCAGGATAGCCGCCTGAACGTCACGCTCCACGCCCGCCATGCCCATCGGCTGATGTGCGGGCCCGAAGCGTCCTACGAGCTGTGGACGGCGATCGATCTGGCGCAATCGGCGCTGGTCGTCGAGCTGCTGGCACCGATCGTGCCGGCGACGGTGACCGAGGCGCTGGCGGCATTCGATCTCGCGCTGGCATCGGGGCAGACCGCCACGATCGTGCCGGCCGCGCCGGCGGGTGATCCGGGTCAGCTCGGTGCGGTGATCGCGGCGGCACAGGCGCTCGGTTTGCGGACCGGCGGTGCCGCCGTCGAGGTCGCCGCAGCCGGGGTTCTGCCGCAGGCCGTCCTCGCTTCGGCCACGGACATGATCGAGCCGCTGCCACCGCCGATCGTCATCGTCGGCTCGCTCGAGGATGTCTCGGCGCTGCTGCCCGATTACCGGCCGGGCTCGACCCTCGTCCCCACGCTCGAACTCGCGACTGCGGGACCGGGGCGGGTTCCGGTGCTGGTCGCAACCGGCCCCGACGATGCCGCTGCGGCTGCCGCTGCCGCCCGCCTCGCCGGAGAGGGCATCGCCGACCAGCCGCCGCTCCTGACCGAGGGCGGCATGTACAGTCTCGCCGCGCTCGGGATGGCCGATCACGATGTCCGCGCCCATCGGGACCGCATCGACATCGACTTCCGGCTGCCGTCCGACCTCTACGCGGCCGATGGCAGCACCGTGCGCTTCAGGCTCGACGCTGCCTATGCCCCCGGCTTCGCCCCGGATGCCGGGCTGACGGTCACGGTCAACGGGATCGCGACCGGCGTGCTGCGCCTGCCCGAGCCGACCGGCGAGATGATCCGCGGGCGGGAGATCGACCTGCCGTTCCGGCTGTTCCAACCCGGCGACAACCGGGTCAGCCTCGAACTGGCGATCCCGGCGCTGGCGCCGGACCGGCCCTGTCCGCCGATGACCGATCTCGACCATCCGCTGTTCTCGCTGTTCGCCTCCTCCAGTTTCGACTTTCCGACCTTTGCTCATCTGCAGGAGCTGCCCGATCTGCGCCTCCTGGCGCAGGGTGCCGTCCCCTTCGCGGTCGAGGAGCCGGTCGAGCTGATCCTGCCGGCGCGCGATGAGGAGACCCTGTCGGCCGCGGCGACGCTCGTTGCCCGGCTGGCGGCGGCGGCGGGGCGGCCGCTGCCCTTCGTGCCGGTGACGGGAACGCGCGGTGGCGAGGATCGCGACGCGCTGATGATCGCCCCGGCCGATGCGCTTTCGGATGAGATGCTGGGCACCGCCGACATCCGACGGCGCGACATCCTGACGGCGCTGCCCGTCTTCGCCAGCCTGCCCTCCAGCGGCGCCGGGCCGTCGATCGAGGCGCTGGTGGAACAGATGGTGGCGGAGCGACGGGCGGCGGCGCCGGTCGTTCCCAGTGCCGGATGGCCGAAATGGCCGGACGCCGACCCCGACGCCCCGGCGGGCGAGGCGGACGCGTCGGCCGGGACGGCGGCGCGCCGCTTCTCATGGGAGGAACGGCTGACCGCCGTCGAAGAACGGGCCTGGTGGCAGGCTCCGATCGCCGCGCTGCGCGACGCCGTCGACGGGGTTGTGGGGCTGGCCCTCGGCCGCCGTGAAGGCACCTCCGGCGCGGCCTGGCTCGCGGGCATTCCCTCCGCCCCGCAGGGCCTGCTGCTGCAGTTCCGGTCCAGCGAAGGCGGCAAGGCCTCGACGACGCTGCTCACCGCCGCCGATCCCGCATCGCTGGCGGCGGCGGCGCGGCTGCTCGTTGCTCACGAGCAGTGGTCGCGGATCGCGGGCGATGCCTATGCCTTCGGCGGCGGACTCACGGCTCCGGCGGCTCACATGCCGGAGACGAGCTGGACCCGATTCACCGGTCCGGTCGATCTGCGGGACATGGCCGTTCTTGCCGGGCATTGGCTTTCCCGGCACACTGGCCTCTGGCTCGTTCTGGTCTTCGGAACGGCGATCGCTGCGGCGATCATTACCCGATTGCTGATCAGGAGGGTCGGCGTACGCGATGCTGGGTAGGCGCGGCTTCCTGACCGCCAGCATGAGCATGATGCTCGCGATCGGGGCGCGGCCAGCCGCCGCGGCATCGGAGGCATTGGAATGGGCGCTGTGGCGGGGGCTGCATGTCGGCTCCGGCGGCCGCGTCATCGACGATGCCAATGGCGGGATCACCCATTCCGAAGGGCAGGGCTACGGCATGCTGCTCGCGGTCTCATTCGACGATCCCGCCACCTTCGCCTGGATCTGGTCCTGGACCCGCAGCAACCTGATGATCCGCGGCGACGGGCTGTTCGCCTGGCGCTGGGAGCCCGGGGCAGTTCCGCCGGTGACCGATGTCAACAATGCCACCGATGGCGACCTGCTGATCGCCTGGGCGCTGGCGCGGGCGGCCTCCCGCTGGAGCAATGGCGATTATGCCCAGTCCGCCCGGAGGCTCGCCGACGCCATCCTCGACCATGTGACGGTCGAAAGGGGCGAGAGGCTCCTGATGCTGCCCGGGGCGGACGGCTTCGTGGCGTCCAATGGCACGGTCGTGGTCAATCCGTCCTACTGGGTATTCCCGGCGCTGAGCACGCTCGGCCGGCTCGGTGGCGACTCCCGCTGGGACCGCCTTTACCGGGACGGGCTGGCGCTGATCGAGGATGGCCGGCGCCCGGGGCGGACGGTAGCCGACTGGCTGGCGGTCGGCCAGGACGGCCGCGTCGGCCCCGCCGCGGGATTCGGCTTTCGTACCGGCTACAACGCCTATCGCGTGCCGCTCTACCTGCTCTGGGCCGGCGAGACGGCGGCCCCGGTGCTCGACGCCTTCTCGCGTGTGTGGGCGCAGGCAGGCCAACGGACCCTGCCGATGGAGATCTCGGCCGAGGACGGGCTC
>CAYORM010000050.1:0-20527 GCA_964406375.1 uncultured Mycobacteriaceae bacterium
CGAACCGTTCACCGTGCTCGAGAACGTAATGCTGGGCGTCGAGGGCGGTGCCGTCCTCGCCCGCGGTGCCGCCAAGGCCCGGCGTGAGCTGGAGCGGCTGGAGCGGGAATATGGGCTGGTCGTCGATCCCGATGCGGTGGTGGCGGATCTGCCGGTCGGCCACCAGCAGCGCGTCGAGATCCTCAAGGCGCTGTATCGCGGCGCCGAGACCCTGATCCTCGACGAGCCGACGGGTGTCCTGACCCCGCAGGAGGCGGATGAGCTATTCCGCATCCTCGCCGCGCTGCGTGATCAGGGCAAGACGGTCATCCTGATCACCCACAAGCTGCGCGAGATCATGGCGATCACCGACGCCGTGACGGTGATGCGTCATGGCCAGGTAGTGGCGAATGTCGCGACCCGTGACACCAGCCGCGAGCAGCTCGCCGAGCTGATGGTCGGCCGCAAGGTGCTGCTGCGCGTCGAGAAGACCCCGGCTCGTCCCGGCGCCGTCAAGCTCGAGGCGCGCGGCCTGCATGTGCGTGACGGACGCGGTGTGGAGCGGGTGAAGGGCGTCTCCTTCACCGTCCGATCGGGCGAGATCGTCGGGATCGCCGGGGTGTCGGGCAATGGCCAGTCCGAATTGCTCGCCGTCCTCGCCGGCATGGTCCCGCCGGCCGCGGGCGAGATCCTCGTCGACGGGCGGCCAGTGCCCCAAGGGGTCGACGCCAAGGCTATGCGCGGGCTCGGCATCGGCCATGTGCCCGAGGACCGCCACCGCGAGGGACTGGTCACCGCCTTCCCGGCCTGGGAGTGCTCGATCCTCGGCTTTCACGATGATCCCGCCTGGAACGGTCCGGTCCTGATGGATCGCCGTGCGATCGCCGGGCTGTGCGCCGCGATGATGCGCGATTACGACGTCAGACCCCCCGACCCGATGCTCAAGGCGGCGAATTTCTCCGGCGGCAACCAGCAGAAGATCGTCGTCGCGCGCGAGGTCGAGCGCGACCCGGCCATCCTGCTCGTCGGGCAGCCGACACGCGGGGTGGACATCGGCGCGATCGAGCAGATCCACCGGCGGCTGGTCGCGCTGCGCGACCAGGGCAAGGCCATCCTCCTCGTCTCGGTCGAACTCGACGAGATCCTGTCGCTGTCCGACCGCATCCTCGTGATGTTCGACGGCACGATCGTCGGCGAGGTGGCGGGCGAGGGCGCCGATGTATCGGAGATCGGCCTGATGATGGCGGGCATCCGTCCGGGAGCGGCGGCGTGATCAAATTCGGCCGCCCGGCGGATGTGCCGCGCTGGGTGTCGCTCGGCCTCATCCCGCTGATCAATCTGCTGATCGCCTTCCTCGCGGCGGGCCTCGTCGTCATCGTCATCGGCGAGGACCCGCTGAAGGCGGTCACGGTGCTGGTCGACGGCGCCTTCGGCACCTTCGCCCGCATCTGCTACACGCTCTACTACGCCACCAATTTCATTTTCACCGGCCTCGCGGTCGCGATGGCCTTCCATGCCGGCCTGTTCAATATCGGCGGCGAAGGGCAGGCCTATGTCGGCGGCCTCGGCGCCGGCCTCGTCTGCCTCTTCCTGGCCTTTCTGCCCTGGTTCCTCGTCATCCCGCTAGCGATCGCCGCGGCAGGGCTGTTCGGGGCCGCCTGGGCGTTCATCCCTGCCTGGCTGCAGGCGCGGCGCGGCAGCCACATTGTCATCACGACGATCATGTTCAATTTCCTCGCCGCGTCGCTGATGGTCTATCTGATGGTCGAGGTGCTGATCGCGCCCGGCCAGATGTCGCCCGAAAGCGTGCCGTTCGCACCGCACACGACGCTGCCGACCATCACCGAGGTCGCGACCTGGCTCGGCTTCGAGATGCGACGACGCCTGCCGCTGAACCTCTCCTTCCTCTGGGCGATCGCCTGCTGCGCCTTCGTGTGGATCTATGTCTGGCACACGCGCTGGGGCTTTGCGATGCGGACGGCAGGGACCTCCTCGCGCGCCGCGGTCTATGGCGGCATCGATGTGGGCAAGGTCATCATCGTCACCATGTGCCTGTCCGGTGCCCTCGCCGGCTTCGTCGCACTCAACGAGCTGATGGGCGTGCAGCGGCGGCTGCTCCTCAACTTCGTCGCGGGCTACGGCTTCGTCGGCATCGCGGTCTCGCTGATGGGGCGCAACCATCCCTTCGGCATCGGCCTTGCGGCGATCCTGTTCGGGGCGCTCTACCAGGGCGGCGCCGAGCTGAGCTTCGAGATGCCGACGATCACCCGCGAGATGGTGGTCGTCATCCAGGGTCTCGTCATCCTCTTCGTCGGCGGGCTGGAGAACATGTTCCGCCCGCAGATCGAGGGTCTGTTCCGCCGCCGGCAGCCGGCGGCCGAGGGCACGGCATGACGCTGCTCGACATCCTCGCGCTCCTCGACGCCACCATCCGGACCTCGACGCCGCTGGTTCTGGCGGCGCTGGGCGGATTGTTCGCTGAGCGCGCCGGCGTCTTCGACATCGGCCTGGAGGGCAAGATGTTGGCGGCGGCCTTCGCCTCCGCGACCGTCGCCGCGCTCGTCGGCAATGCCTGGCCGGGTCTTCTGGCCGGCATCATAGTTTCGGTGATCCTGGCGCTGCTGCATGGCTGGGTATCGATCACCCATCGCGGCAACCAGGTCATCTCCGGGCTGGCGATCAACATGATCGCCTCCGGTCTGACGGTGACCCTCGGCATCGCCTGGTTCCAGCGCGGCGGACAGACGCCGTCGCTGACCGGCGATGCACGTTTCGGCGCGATCACGCTGCCGCTCGCCGACACGCTGCGCGATGTCCCGGTCCTCGGGCCGATCTGGCGCGAGCTGGTGTCGGGGCATGCCATCCTCGTCTATGTCGCCTTCCTGGCGGTGCCGCTCGTCGCCTGGATCGTCTATCGCACGCGGTTCGGCCTTCGGCTACGGGCGGTGGGCGAGAACCCCGCGGCGGTCGATACCGCCGGCATCTCGGTCGCCGGCATGCGCTATGCCGCCGTCGCCGCGACGGGGCTCCTATGCGGCATCGCCGGCACCTACCTGTCGGTCGCGCAGAACGCCTCCTTCGGACGCGACATGACCGCCGGGAAGGGCTATCTTGCCCTCGCCGCGCTGATCTTTGCGAAATGGCGGCCCTGGCCGGTGATGTTCACCTGCCTCCTCTTCGGCCTCCTCGAGGCGCTGGAGGCACGGCTGCAGGGTGTCGCGATACCGGGGATCGGCGAGGTACCCGTACAGTTCATCCAGGCGCTGCCGTACATTTTGACGGTGGTGCTCCTGGCCGGGTTCATCGGCCGGGCGGTCGCGCCGAAGGCGGGCGGCGTACCTTATGTGAAGGAGCGGTGATGACGGCAGCCGACGAGGCGGGGCCGGAACCGGAGACGATGCCCGACCTTGTGCGGCAGCTGTTCGAGGCCGCTGCGCTGGCGCGGTCGCGCGCCTATGCGCCCTATTCGCGCTTCTCGGTGGGGGCGGCGCTGCGGGCCGAGGACGGGCGGATCCATGCCGGCTGCAATGTCGAGAACGCCGCCTACCGTGTCGCGCAATGTGCGGAGGCGACGGCGATCGGCACGATGGTGGCGGCGGGCGGCCGGCGGATCCGGGAGATACTGGTGATCGGCGGCGAGGCGGGTGACGGGCAGCTCTGCACACCCTGCGGCGTCTGCCGGCAGCAGATCCGCGAATTCGCCGCACCCGACACGCCGGTCTATGTCTGTGGCCCGGAGGGGCTGCGCCTGTCGACGACGCTCGAGGCGCTGTTGCCGCTCGCCTTCGGCCCGGAGAATCTCGATCCCGCCCCGGCGGCCTTGAAAGGCTGAGCTAGGGACCGGATCGGAGGCGGGCGCGGTGACCGGGCAGGCTGGGGCGATCGCGGCGATCGGGGCACGGCAGGACGATGAGGACTGGCTGTCGCCGTTCCTCGCCGGCCTGTCCGACGGGGTGATCCACCTCGATGCCGACAATCACGTGGTGTCGGTCAACGCCGCCTTCGAGCGGCTCGTGCCGGCGCTCGCCCTCGTGCCCGGCGAGCCCTTGGCATGGGACGCGCTGGGCCGGGCTCTGCCGGCCCTGGCGCCCGCCAATCCGGCCGCGGCCGAAGGGCTCGTGGTTTTCGGTCGGACCGATGGCGACGGAGGCTGGCCGAGCCTCTCGCCCGCTGCACCGTTCGAGGCCGATATCCGCCCCGCCCCCGCGGGCGGCCGGCTGTTCCTGCTGCGGCCGAACCCCAACGCTTCCCACGCGCCGGGGGCGGAGCGGGCGTTGATGACGACGCTCCGTACCGCGCCGGTCGGGCTGCTGCTCCTCGATGCCGAGGAGCGGATCCTGCTGTGGAACGACGCGCTGGTCGCCCTCAATCCGACACTGCCGATATATCGTGGGCAGAGTCTGGAGGACTTCCTCGCCGGCTGTCTCATCCACAGCCAGGTGTGGCGGTTCACCGGCCTCGCGCCCGAGGATTGGCTGCGCCAGCGGCTCGCCCAGCACCGCAACTATGACGGCCCGTTCGAGGAACAGACGGGAACCGACCGCTGGATCCTCACCTCCGAGCATCGCGGCGAGGACGGCGCAACGCTGATCATGCATGTGGACATCTCGGCGCAGAAGCGCGCCGAGGCTGCAGCAAAGGTCGCGCGGGACCAGGCGGATCGGGCCAATCGGGCGAAATCCGAGTTCCTTGCGAATATGAGCCACGAGCTGCGCACGCCGCTCAACGCCATCATGGGCTTCTCGGAGGTGATCCGTGACCAGTCGGTCGGCCCACTCGGCAATCCTCGCTATGTCGAATACGCGACCGACATCCATGAGTCCGGCCGGCACCTGCTGGAGCTGGTGAACACGATCCTCGACCTCGCGAAGATCGAAGCGGGACAGTTCGAGCTGCATCTCGAACCCGTCGATCCGGCCGAGGAGATCGCGGCGGCGCTACGGCTGTTCGAGATGCGCGCCGGGCGCGGCGGGCTGACGCTCACCGCCTCGATCGCGCATCCGATGCCGACGATCCGCGCCGACCGGCGGGCGGTCCGGCAGATGCTGCTGAACCTGCTCTCCAACGCCGTGAAGTTCACGCCGCCGGGCGGGCGGGGGCCGGCCTCGGCCGGTGTGACCGAGGAGGGCGTGCGGATCGCCGTCTCCGATACCGGCCCCGGTATCGCCGCCGAGGACGTGCCGCGCGTGCTCGAACCCTTCGGGCAGATCCTCAGCCACGGCCAGATCGAGACGGCCGGCACGGGGCTCGGCCTGCCGTTGGTGCGTGCGCTGATCGACCGCCATGGCGGGCGGTTCGAGATCGACACCCGACCCGGTCACGGCACGACGGTCTCGCTCCTCTTCCCGCTCTGACACGGCTGCGCGTGCGGCGTGCCGCATGGCAGGATGCGGGACGCGAGGGGAGGATACCCATGCTGGTTCCGCAGGAGATCATTCGTAGGAAGCGCGATGGCGCGACGCTGACCGGGGAGGAGATCGACCGTTTCATCGGCGGGGTGGTCTCGGGGGCGGTGACCGACGCCCAGATCGCGGCTCTCGCGATGGCCATCCTGCTGCGCGGCCTCGGCCGCCAGGAACGCGTCGCGCTGACCCTCGCCATGGCCCGATCCGGACGGCGGATGGTCTGGGAGGGCGTGGTCGACGGACCGGTGGTCGACAAGCACTCGACCGGCGGGGTCGGTGACAAGACCAGCCTGGTAATCGCCCCGATTGTTGCGGCCTGCGGCGGCTATGTCCCGATGATCTCCGGCCGCGGCCTCGGTCATACCGGCGGGACACTCGACAAGCTCGACAGCATTCCCGGCTATGCCACCCGGCCTGACGCCGCGACCTTCGCCCGGACCGTGGCCGGCGCGGGCTGCGCCATCATCGGGCAGACCGATGATCTGGCCCCGGCCGACCGGCGCATCTACGCCGTGCGGGACACGACCGGCACGGTCGAATCGCTTGACCTCATCACAGCTTCGATCCTGTCGAAGAAGCTCGCCGCCGGTCTCGGCGGGCTGGTCATGGATGTGAAGGTGGGCAACGGCGCCTTCCTGCCCGGGCTCGACGATGCGCGGACGCTGGCACGGAGTCTCGTCGACGTCGCGACCGGCGCCGGCCTCCCCACCGTGGCGCTGATCACCGACATGGATCGCCCGCTCGGCCGGACGGCCGGCAATGCGGTCGAGACCCGCGAGGCGCTCGATCTTCTGACCGGCCGGTCCCGCGATGCGCGGCTCTGGGCGGTGTGTCGCGCACTCGCCGCCGAGATGCTGGTGCTCGGCGGACTTGCGCCCGACATCGCCTCTGCCGGCACCGCGGCCGAGCGGGTGCTCGACAACGGCGCTGCCGCCGAACGGTTTGGCCGAATGGTGGCGATGCTGGGCGGCCCGGGCGATTTCCTCGAGCGCTACGCGTCGATCCTGCCGGCCGCCCCGGTGGTCCTGCCGGTGGTCCCGCCGCGCGCCGGGGGGGTCGGGCCGGTCGATGTGCGGGCAATCGGCCTTGCGATCCTGGCGCTCGGCGGCGGCCGGACACGGCCCGAGGACGGCATCGACCACGCCGTCGGTTTGACCGATATCGCCGGCGCCGGCGAGCCCGTCGGTCCCGACCGTCCGCTAGCGCTGGTGCATGCCCGCGACGAGGAAACGGCCCGGGCGGCCGCCGCCGCGATCCGTGCGGCGACGACGATCCTCGATGACGCCCCGTCGCCGCCGGACCCGGTGGGAGAGCGGCTCGTCGCGTCATGACGATCCTCCCCGCCGGCGGCGTCCGCCAATCGGCCGCGGCCGGCATCGCCCTTTATGCCGGTGCCGTCTTCGTGCTCGCCATCATGGACGCGCTGATCAAATGGGCGTCCGAGCGCTATCCTACGGCGCAGATCGTGTTCTTCCGCAGCACGGTCGGCATGTTCCCGGTCATCGTGCTCCTCGCGAATGCCCGCGGGCTGGCGCCGCTTCGCACGCGGCGGTTGGGGTTGCACCTCCTGCGCGGGGTGATCGCGGCGGTCGCGACCTCCTCGTTCTTCTACGCCTTCTCGGCCCTGCCTTTGGCCGAGGTCTATGCGATCGGTTTCGCAGCGCCGGTCTTCGTGACCGCGATGTCGGTGCCGCTGCTCGGCGAAACGGTCGGCATCCGCCGTTGGGCGGCGGTGATCATCGGCTTCGCGGGGACGCTGCTGATGATCGTCCCTCTGGCCGCCGGTGGCGGCGGCTTTGCCACGGTGGGCCTCGTGACGGCGCTGGTCGGGACCATCGGCTATGCGCTGTCGCTCGTGCTGATGCGCCGGCTCGGGTCGAGCGAGACCAATGTCGCGATGGTCTTCTATGGCGGTGTCGTCACCATTGCGATTGCCGGCGTCGCACTCTTCCTCGGTGATCTCGCACCCTGGCTCGGCTGGGTGGCACCGGACGGCCGCGGATGGGCGCTGCTCGTCGCGATCGGGCTGCTCGGCGGGACGGGCGGGCTGATGATGGCCCAGGCGTTCCGTGTCGCCACCCCCTCGATCCTGGTGCCGTTCGAATACACCGGTCTCGTCTGGGGGGTGATGATCGGCTGGGTGTTCTGGACCGAGGTGCCGCAGGCCTGGGTCTGGGCCGGGTCGGTGCTGGTCGTCGGCAGCGGCCTTTACATCCTCCACCGCGAGACGGTCGTGCGCGGCCGGCCCGTCGCGGCCGGACCCGCCGATGCGGGGTCTCATCGCCGCTCCGGGGTCCGCGGGGGCTGACGCGCGGCCCGTGGCGTGGCATCACGCAGATGCATCCGCGGCCGCCGGCCGCGGAGCCGAGAAGGAAGGGACAGATGACGATCAAGCGTATCGATTCCGGACCGCGGATGAGCCAAGCCGTGGTGCATGACGGGCGGGTCTATCTCGCCGGCGTGGTTGCCGATGACGGGTCGGCCGACGTTGCGGGGCAGACCAAGCAGATCCTGGACACCATCGACAGCCTGCTCGCCAAGGCCGGGACCGACAAGTCGAAGCTGCTGACCGTCAATATCTGGCTGGCCGACATTGGCGATTTCGCCGCGATGAACGCGGTTTACGACGCCTGGGTGCATCCGACCGAGAAGCCGGTGCGTGCCTGCGTCGAGGCGAAGCTCGCCCGGCCCGAGCTCAAGGTTGAGATCCAGGTCAGCGGCGTCCTCTGACGGGCCGCGGGGCGGCGCCGGCCGAAACCGGCCGCCGCCCCGATCCTCCGTACCGAGGCGCCGCAGCCTGATGACAGGTCTTGGCCGCGCGTCGAACTCGACCGTCTCGGGACGAACCGGCCTTAAAGAGGACTCCGCCGCGCCGAATCCCGTTGAATCATGCCTTTCCGCCGCTATCCTCGATCGGTACGCGAACAATGGGGTACGGCGATGGGGGCGAGGGCTCATCTCCTGCTGATGGCGCTGCTGCTCGCCGCCTGTGGCGGCGGTGCGCCGGTTGTCGAGCGCCGTGCTCCCGGGATCGCCGAATTCTCCTACGTCTCCAGCCCCATCCAATGCGTGCCCTATGCCCGCGAGGTCTCGGGCATCCCGATCTATGGCGACGCCTGGACCTGGTGGGACCAGGCGGCGGGCACCTGGGCCCGGGGGAACGACCCCGAACCGGGCGCCGTCCTGGTGATTGGGGCCCGCGGGCGGCTGTCCTACGGCCATCTGTCCGTGGTGAAGACGGTGCTCGATTCGCGCACCATCCTCGTCACCCAGTCGAACTGGGGCAGCGATGCCGAGACGCGCCGCCGGGTCTATCACGCGCAATCCGTGATCGACGTCTCGCCGGCGAATGACTGGAGCCAGGTGCGCTACTACAACCCCGACACCGGCGCCTTCGGCAGCATCTATGCGGCGGACGGATTCATCTATCCGCGCCGGATCTCGGTCTGAGGCCGCTTCTCCACCGGGCGGGGCGGCGCTAGAAGTCGCCCGATGCCGCCATCGCGATCGCTGACCGCCAGCCCCCGGCGCCCCGCCCCAAGGCGGGAGACCGTGCCGTGAACTACCGTCATGCCTTCCACGCCGGCAATTTCGCCGATGTCGTCAAGCATGTGGCGTTGGTCGCGGTGATCGACGCGCTGCGGCGCAAGGACAAGCCGTTCAGTGTCATCGACACCCATGCCGGGGCCGGCCGCTATGCGCTGGGTGCCGAGGCCTCGCGCACCGGCGAGTGGCTCGACGGCATCGGCCGGATCCGAGCGGCGTCCGATCCGCCGCCCACGGTCGCCCGCTATCTCGACCTGGTCCGGGCGGAAGAGGCGGCGCATGGGCCGGACCTGTATCCCGGATCGCCGGCGCTGGCGCGGGCGCTGCTGCGCGAGGCGGACCGGCTGACGCTCGTCGAGCTGCACCCGGACGATGCCGGGCTGCTGCGCCGCGGCCTCGGCGGTGACCGGCGCGTCGCCATCCATCATCGCGACGGGTGGGAGGCGCTGCGCGGCCTGCTGCCGCCGCAGCCACGGCGGGGCGTCGTCCTCGTCGACCCGCCCTTCGAGAAGCCGGGGGAGTTCGACCGGCTGGCGCGTGCGGCCGGCACCGCCCTACGGCGCTGGCCCGAGGGCGCCCAGATCCTGTGGTACCCGATCAAGGATCCGGCGGCGGTCGCCGCATTCGCGCGCCGCGCTGCGACCGCCGTGGCGGCCGCGGGGCCGGTGCGGGAGGCGGTGATCCTCGAACTCACCCTCTTCGCGACCGTCTTCCCCTCGCGGCTCAACGGCTGTGGGCTGCTGCTGGTCAACCCGCCCTTCGGGACGGTGCCCGTCCTCGAGGCGGCCTGCCGCTGGCTGCAACCGCTGCTCGCGCGTGACGGGGGCGGGGTGGAACTCCGGCCGCTCTTCTGATCGGTCCCGCCGTCGCGCCAAGACATGCTCGCCGGGAACTGCCGGCGCGGGGCGGCGTTCATGGCGACGATCATGATGGACCGACTGCCACGAGCGCACGCTTCGATCGCCCAGGGCGTGGCCCGGCCGGCTGGCAGTGCGGGCGAGATTGCCGGCTTCGCCGTCATCGTGGCGGCGCTTTACTTCGGCCGTGACATCCTCATCCCCCTGGCGCTTGCGATCATCGTCGCCTTCGCGCTGTCGCCCATCGTCCTCGAGCTGCGGCGGATCGGCCTCAGGCGGATCCCTTCCGTCCTTCTCGTCTTCCTCGCCTTCGTCACCTGCGTCGTCGGGGCGGCGATCCTGGTCTCGAACCAGCTCATCGATCTCGCGGCCAATCTGCCGCAGTACCGCGGCAATCTCGAAACCAAGATCGAGACCTTCCGCGAGGCCGCACCCGCGGGAGGCGTGGTCGACCGGGTCTGGCGGATGGCCGCCGATCTCAGCACCGCCGTCTCTGAGGCCTTCGGCGCCGCCGGCGTCGCCGCGGAACGGCCGTTGGCGGTCCGGATCGAGAGCGATGATTCCGCCCTGGTGACGGTGTGGGCGGTACTCGAGCCGATGCTGGCGCCGGTCGGCCAGATCGGCATCATGCTGGTCTTCGTGGTCTTCCTGCTGATGGAGCGGGAGGATCTGCGCAACCGGCTGATCTGGCTGCTCGGCGACCGCGATCTCACCCGCGCCACTGCGGCGCTCAACGATGCGGCGACGCGGCTCGGCCGGCTCCTCCTGGCACAGGCCGGCCTCAACCTCGCCTACGGAATCACCTTCGCGGCCGGGCTGTGGGTGATCGGTGTGCCCAACCCGCTGCTGTGGGGGACGATCGCCGGCATCCTGCGCTTCATCCCGATCATCGGCACCATCGTCGGGGCGGTGCTGCCGGCCTTCATGGCCTTCGCGGCGGATCCGGGCTGGACCATGGCGATCGCGACGATCGGCCTCGTGATCGCCCTCGACATCCTCGCCAACAACGTCATCGAACCGTTGCTGTACGGCAACCGCACCGGCCTTTCCGCCTTCGCGGTTCTACTCGCCATGGTGTTCTGGGTGACGATGTGGGGGATTCCCGGGCTTCTGCTGGCCACGCCGCTGACCATCTGCCTTGCGGTGCTCGGCCGGCACGTGCCGCGCCTGGCCTTCTTCGACGTGCTGCTGAGCAGCGCGCCGGCGCTGAGCCCCGAGGCGCGATTCTACCAGCGCATCCTGGCAGAAGATCCGATCGAGGCGTCGGAACTCGCCGAGCAGGCGATGGCGGGCGGATCGCGCCGCACCTTGTTCGAGACGATGATCGTACCGGCGATCCGGCGGGCGCATGAGGACCGGCGGCGCGGCGCGCTCGAGGGCGCCAACCGGCGGGCCGTGTGGCACGGCATCCGCGTCGCCGTCGAGGATCTCGATGCGGACGACCCGCCGCTTGACGCCACAACCCCGACGATCCTGTGCGTCGCGGCGCGTGACGATCTCGACGCCGCCTGCGCCGAGATGGTCCGGCAGCTTCTCGCCGAGGAGGCATTCCGCGCCATCACGATAGCGCCGGGGGAGCGGCCAGAAGCGGGCGTCTTCGCCGCCTGCATCCTGTGCTGGGCGCACCCGCCGACACCGGCCGCCGCCGAGCGGGCGATGCACCGGGTGCGCCGGTCCCTGGGCGACGGCGTGCGGATCGTGCTTGCCGCGCCGACGGCGGGACCGGTGACCATCCAGGCGCTGGTCGACGCGACGGCGGTGCCGGTCGCCGCGACGCTCGCCGATGCGGTCGTCCACGCGGCGGAGGTGGCGCCCGAGGCGCGGATGACACAGACCGATGCGCCGGCCGACGCCGCCGAGGTGCCGGCGCCGGACCGGGCGGCGGAGGCCGTGCCGGCCGCAGCCCTCAGACCGTCTCCGTCCTGAGCCGGTCGGCGAAGCGCTCGCGCAGCTTGCGCACCTTCGGCGCCGCGACCGCGGCGATATAGGGCTGCCAGGGGTGCCGGGCCGCGTAGTCCTGGTGTTCATCCTCGGCGCGATAGAAGGCCTCGAGCGGCTCGATCCGCGTTACGATCGGCTGTGGGAAGACACCGGCCTCGTCGAGCTGGCGGATGTAGCGCTCGGCCACCTCCCGCTGGCGGTCATCGACCGGGAAGATCGCGGAGCGGTACTGCCGGCCGACATCATTGCCCTGGCGGTCGAGCTGCGTCGGATCGTGGGCGACCGAGAAGAACACCTTGAGGATCTGTCCGAAACTGATCACGGCCGGCTCGAAGCGCAGCTCCACCACCTCGGCGTGATCGGTGCGCTTGGAGCAGACCGCCTCGTAGGTCGCCGTCTCCGCCGTGCCGCCGCTGTAACCGGAGACCACCGAATGGACGCCGCGCAGCTCGCGATACACCGCCTCGACGCACCAGAAGCAGCCGCCGGCGAGAACCGCCCGCTCCTCGCCGGCATCGGGCAGGGGATCATAGGCCGGGTCGGGGAAATCCTTCGGGACAAGGGAATCCCCGGCGCCGCTACGGGTGGAGAACAGGCCCATGGCATCGGTCCTTTCGCTGGCAAGGCGCGCAGGCGCACCTGCCGGAGAGATAATGCGCGGCCGGCACCGTTTCAGTATTCCCACTCCATGGTGATACCGATGCTGCCGCCGCCGGTGCTGCCCACCCCGGCCTGCGCGCGGATGTTGGGCGTGATGTCGAAGTTGACCGTCGCCTTTGTCTCCGACTGGCCGAGGCCCTGCTCGACCCCGAGATAGATGTCGTCGCTGATGTAGCGGCCGATCGCGAGTGAGGCATCGCCCTGACCGCCGGCGCGCAGGTCGAGCTGATCGACGCCCAGCGAGTGCTGGATGTCGGAGAGAAGACCGCCGGCGACCCCGCCGCCGCCGGTCAGCGCGGCCGCCGCCTCGGCGAGCTGAAGCGCCTGCGTCGCCGTCAGATCGCCGGTGGCGCGGCCGAACAGGAGGCGCGCTAGCACCTCGTCCTGCGGAAGCTCGGGGACAGAGGACAGCACGATCTCGGGCGAGGAGGCAAAGCCGGTGACGGCGATGATCGCCGTGATGTCACCGGCCTGTGTCCGTGCCGTCAGGTCGAGCACCGGATCGAGCGAGCCGCCGACGAAGGTTGCCCGCCCCTCGTCGAAATCGAAGCGCTGGCCGAGCTGCGTCAGCGAGCCACGGCGGAGTTCGAGGTCTCCCTGGATGTCGGGGCCGGCCAGCGAGCCCCGGATCCTGAGATTGCCGGCCAGTTCCGCATCGATGCCGCGGCCGGACAGGAAGATGCGGCCCGGCGCAGTGACGCCGACATCGAGATTGAGCGCCAGCGCCGTCGATTGGGTCTCAGGGATCGCGGGCGCCGGCGCGCCGAGATTGGCCGGTGCGGTGTTGGTCGGTGCCCGTCCGGGCGGTGGTGGCGGTGGCGTCACCGCCGCATTGCGGACCTCGATGGCGGCGACCGAGGTCGGCAGACGCTCCGGCACGCGGATCTCGGCCCGCCTGACCGTGACGTTGCCGGACAGAGTCGGCGCCCCCAGCCAGGGGCCGACGAGCGAGAGATCGGCATCGGCGATTGCGGTGACGAGCTGGCTGTCGACGATCGTGGCATTGTCCGCCCGCAGATCGAGATCGAGCGGCAGCCCCTGCGCCGCATCGAGCCCGATCGTGCCGCTGCCGGTGATCCGCCCGCCGCCGACCGTCGCGGCCGAGAGTGAGACTACGCGCAGCGCCGTGCCGTCACCCCGCATCGTCGCCGCGATCTCGTCGAGCGCGATGCCGTTGAGCGGGTTCTCGTAGCGGCCGCCCGCCAGCGTGACCGTGCCGCTGGGATTGGGGGCGGAGAGTGAGCCGGAGACACGCAGATCGGCGGTGACACGCCCCGCGACGCGGTCGCCGCCGGCAGCGAGCAGCGGGTTGATGATGGCGAGATCGGCCTCGCCGCCGACCGCCAGATCGAGACCGCTGCCCGAGAGGGGCACGGTTCCGGAGGCGGTGAGGCGCGGCCCGCGGGGGCTGGTGACCGTCGCATTCTCCAGTCGCACGCGGTCGCCGGCATAGCTGCCGCGCAGCGCGACCTCCATCCCGCCGAGGTCGAACATCTGCGATGCCGGCAGCGTGACGCCGGTGCCGCGCAGATCGAACCCGACCGTCGGGGAGGCGGGCGGTCCGGAGAGGGCAACCGTGCCGCCCAGCGTGCCGGTCAGCCCGGTACCCGGCGCCATCGTCTCGACCAGGGTGAGCGGCAGGCCACCGATTTCGGCGGTGAGGTTGAGCGTCGTGCCGACCGTGCCGGCGAGGGTGACGCTGCCGCCGGAGGCGAGGCGCAGCGCGGTCGGGTCGATCGTGGTCCGCCCGTCCGCGGTGACGGCGAAACGAGCCGGGGCGGCGAGCTCGACGCGCTGACCCTCGACCGTCGCCGCCATCCGGTCGAGCCTGACCGCGAAGCCGCCCCGATCATCGGCGGTGACTGCGCCGGCCGCAGCGACATCACCCATCGCGCTGCGCACCGACAAGGCGAGATCGAGGCCGGAGAGATCGCCCGACATCTGCAGTTCGGTCTCTGCCAGCATGGTATCGCCGGTGCCGAGATCGCGGGCGAGGAGGCGGGCATCGACCAGCTCCGGCGCGGTCCCGAAAGGATCGGCGATCGCGGCGGTCAGTGAGGCGGCGGTGACCGTGCCGGTGCCGCCGAGCGCGAAGTCGTCGAGCCGGATGGCGATCCGGGCGGTACGCCCGGCATCCGTAAGCTCCAGTCGGCCACTCGCCGCGCCGGAGAGCGGTTGTCCGACCAGCGCCCCGAGTCCGGTGAGGTCGGCGGCGAGGAATTCGACCGTGCTCTCACCCGCCCCGCCATCTGCCGACACCTCGCCCGATCCCCAGGCCCGCAGGCCGGCCACATCGAGCGCGAGGGCCTGGACGATCACCGCGCCGATCTCGGTGCGGGCGAGTTCGGCATAACCCTCGGCCGGGGCGCCGTCGACGACCCCCTCCAGCCAGAGGCGCCCGGCGGGGCTGTCGAACGGGCCGACCGCATCGATATCGATCCGCAGATCCTCCGCCTTGCGGCCCAGCCCTTCGAGATCACGCGCGGTGAGGCGTGCGAGCACGGCGGGCGCCTCGGCCGGACCGGTGACGACCGCGTCGAAAGCGATGGCGCCCGAGAGCGCGGGTGCGATGAGGGCAATGTCGGCGAGACGACCCCTTACGTTCAGATCGAGCCCGTCGCCGATCGTTCCGTCGAGCCCGAGCGAGACGCGTTCGCCGATGATGTCGAGACCGTGGAAGGAGAGCGGAGCGCCTGCATCGTCCGGCCGATAGGTGAGGCCGCCGGCGATGCGCCCGCTGTCGCCGAACAGATCGGCGAGCGGCACCCCGTCGATCCGTGGCGTACCCACCGTGCCGTCGAGGGTGGCGGTGAGCGTACCGTCCGGCCCGAGCACCGCGTCGGCCGAGAGGTCGAGCGCCCCGCGCGTGGCGATGCCGGCGATCTCGGCGAAGCGGGCGAGATCCGGCGCCTCGAGCGACACGATGCCTTCCGCTGTCGGATCGAGCGGGGCGGCCGTACCGTCGAAGGCGAGGATCGCCCCCGGCGCCGACAGCCGCGCCGCATCGATCCGCAGCAGGGCGAGATCGGTGGTCGCGGCGCCGGTCGCCACGAGGTGAAGGTCCTGGCCGATGGCGGCCTCGATCTCCGGTGTGCCGTAGCGTGCGCCGTCGATCGTGAGATCAGCCGTGAGGGCGAGCGGCGCCGCGGGATCGCCCGCGACGGTCAGCGTGCCTGCCAGCGCCGTCCAGCCGAAGGGATCGGGCACCAGTGCCTCGAAGGGCGCCGCGCTCGCCAAGTCGATGTCGATGGTGAGCGCGACATCAGCGCCGAAGCGGCCCGCGATGACGATGCTGCCGGCCGCCGTCTCGAGACGGGCCCCTGAGATCGTGACCGCCTCGCCGTTGAGAACGGCCTCGCCGGTGAGGCGGGTCTCCCCGGCGAGGATGGGGGCGATGTCCTGGGGCAGAAGGGCCGCGACCTCGGCGGAGAGGTCGAGGATCGCCCGGCGGCCCTCGGCGCCGGCGATCGTGCGCGCCTCGCCGTCGATCCGCGCCAGGGCACCGGCCTGACCTTCGATATCCAGCTCGAAATCGTCGAAGGCTCCGGCGCCCACCGCCCGCAAGGTGACTGGCGGACGGCCGGGAAGGTCGAGAAGGCCTGCGATGATGCCGTCCTGCGGCTCCTCGATCGCCACATCGACGGAGAAGTGCTCGGTTTCGGGCACGAAGGCGATATCGGCCGCAATGGTGGCAGGGACGCCGTCGAGCCGGTCGACGTCGAGCCGCAGCGCCAAGCCGGCCGGCGCGCCGAGCCGGCCCGATGCGGTGACGGCGAGCGTCGCCGGCATCCCGGCGACCGGGGCCCCGAGCACCAGCCGGTCGATCGCGAGCCGGCCGAGCACGATATCGAAGGGAAGTTCCGGCAGGAGCGGTCCGGATGCCGGCTCCTCCTCCGGCGCCGCGGAGACCGGCAGCCGGTCGAGGGTGACGGTGTCGGCCTCGACCGCCGTGATCGAGAGCGTCCCGTCCAGCAGGGCGAGCGGCGACCAGTCTAGGTGTGCCGCATCGATTGCGGCGAACCGGCCTTCGCCATCGGCGAGAACGACGTCGTGCAAGGTGGCATCGAAGGGCAGAAAGCCGCGGACCGCGCCGATCGACAGGGAAAGGTCCGGCCCGGCGACCGCCGCCTCGATCTGGCGGGCGAGGAGATCCCGCCCCCAACCCGTCTGCAATGCCAGGAGCGCGACGCCGAGAAGGCCGACCGGCAGCCCGATCAGGATGCCGAGGACGAGGAGGGTACGCCGCATCAGAGCCGTCTCAGAACGCCTGGCCCAGGCTGATGTAGATCTGGAAGGCGTCGTCGTCTTCGTCCGGGTTCAGCGGGACCGCGACATCGAGGCGGATGGGCCCGATGCTCGTGTAATAGCGGGCACCGACCCCGGCGGCGTAGCGCATGTCGGTCTGGAAGTCGGGATAGGGGCTCTCGAAGACGCCGCCGCCTTCGAGGAAGGCGACGGCACCGATCGTCTCGGTGAATTTATAGCGCGCCTCGATCCCGGCGGTGACCAGCGACAGCCCGCCGGTCGGCAGACCGTCTTCATCCTTGGGACCGATGCTCTGGAAGGCGTAGCCGCGCACCGTCTCGGTGCCGCCGGCATAGAAGCGCTCCTGCGGCGGGACGTCGTCGATGTCGCCGCCCAGGATGCCGCCGATCGACGCCCGGGCCGACAGGACGAGGCTGCCGTCGCCGAGCGGGTCGAAATAGATCGAGCCCGCCGCGCGGGTGATGAGATAGGGAGCCGCGGCGTCCCCGAAACCCACCGTCGGCACAAGGTCGAGATCGAGCTTGTAGCCCTCCGTCGCGTCGAGCGGGTTGTCGGTCGTGTCGATCGCGGCGCCGAGCGGCACGGCGAGGATCGCGTATTCGCTCGGCTGCCCATCGATCTCGACCTGGGCCACCTGGCCGCGGATGCCCCCGGTCAGCGTGATCTCGTCGGTCCATTCATGCTCGACGCCGACGAAGCCGGTCACGCCGGTGAAGGTGTAGGCATCATAGATCGTCCGGGCGATCTCGAGATCGGCGGTCAGCGTCTGCTCGCGCCAGATGAAGCCGGGCTTGCGGAAGGTGGCGGAGAGCGAGGCGTTGGGCTCGAGCAGATCATTCTCGCCGATGCCCGAGATCACCGCATCGATGCGGATGCTCTCGGCCCCGCCGAACAGGTTGCGGTGGCCCCAATAGCCGTTGACGCCGAAACCCTGGTCAGTCGAGTAGCTGGCGCCGAAGCCGATGAAGCGCGGCGGGCGCTCGCCGACAGTCAGTGTCAGCGGCAGGTTGCCGTTCTCGTCGAGGGCGGAGGCCGCCTCGATGCGGACTGAATTGAAGACGCCGAGACCGATCAGGTCCTCACGCAGCGCACGGATCGCCTCGGGATCGTAGGTGTCGCCGACCGCGAAGGGGATGCGGCTGGCGATGAAGTCGGTGTCGACATCCTTATTGCCCTCGATCGCCACGAAGCCGAAGCCGGCGAGCGGGCCGGGATCGAGATACTCCGTCAGGTCCATCGTCGCCGTTTCCGGATCGACCGCGGCGTCGCGCCCTGCGATGCGGGCGAGCGGACGCCCCTGCGCCTGCATCTGCGCGATGAGGGAGGCTTCGGCCGCGAGGATCGTGGCGGCGATGGCAGGCTCGCCGGGATCGAGCCCGAGGCCTTCGGTGGAGACCGGCACCTCCGGCGGACCGCCGCCTTCGGCATCCTCGATCGTGACCCTGTCGAAGACGAAGACCGCGCCGGGATTGACGTCGATGCGGACCGTCACCGGCGAGGGCAGGGCGGCGAGGTCGTCCGGCAGCTCGGGGTCGCCGAGCGGCCGGCCGGCGATGCTCATCCCGACCGTGCCATTGTAATAGCCGAGCCCGCCCAGCACCTCGGCGAGGCGGGCGAGATCCGCCTCGGCGCGGCGGACGAGACCGATGGGTGAGGGCGGCGTTTCCTCTTCGAGTTGCACGAGGTTGGAGGCATCCCGCAGTGCGGTCGCCAGCATCTCGTCCTCGATGTCGCCGAATACCACCTCGTAGCGCACACTGTCGGCCGGCGGCGCGTCCTGGGCCAGGGCGACGCCGAACACCGCCGTCAGCACGATGGCGGTCCCGACGAGGCGCATCGTGCCGGTCCCGGAGGACTGGCCGGATGGTTGCCTGGCGGACCGGGCGGCCCAGCCGGGCGGAACGTCGGCCCGGGCGTGCCGCCGCCGCACTCTTCCCGGGGGCAGGGGACCGCTCCCCGTCCGGACCGGTCGCATCGCGCTCTCCGTTCGATCGGCTACCCGGTTGAAAGACATACTGCAGGCAACGCCCGGTGGCACAGGCCCGTTCCGCTGTAGCGTCATGTCCGGAAGGCCTGCCGCCGCATTCGGGCCGTCGATGCGGCCGCTTCTTGCGATGCAGGCCGTCAAGGTTCATATTGCAGCGCAACACGGCGGCGGCGCCGTCCCGATGGGGGCGGAGACGACCGCCGTCTTCGTTCGGGCGGGTACGGCCCGCGGGAAGGGTCCGATGGATATCCGCAACATCGCCATTATCGCCCATGTCGACCATGGGAAGACGACACTGATCGACGTCCTGCTGCGCCAGTCCGGTGCGTTCCGCGAGAACCAGCAGGTCGCCGAGCGGGTGATGGATTCCAACGATATCGAGCGGGAGCGCGGGATCACGATCCTTGCGAAATGCACCTCGCTCGTCTGGAAGGGCACCCGGATCAATATCGTCGACACGCCCGGTCACGCCGATTTCGGCGGCGAGGTCGAGCGCATTCTCGACATGGTGGATGGCGTGGTGGTGCTGGTCGACTCGGCCGAAGGGCCGCTGCCGCAGACCAAGTTCGTCGTCGGCAAGGCGCTGAAGCTCGGGCTGCGGCCGATCGTGCTGATCAACAAGGTCGATCGCGGCGACGCCCGGCCGCACGAGGTGCATGACGAGGTCTTCGATCTGTTCGCGGCGCTGGATGCCGATGAAGCGCAGCTCGACTTCCCGACCCTCTTCGCCTCGGCCAAGCAGGGATGGGCGGCCGAATCGATGGAGGCCGAGCGCGTCGACATGGCGCCGCTCTTCGACCTCATCCTGCGTCATGTCCCGGCACCGCGGGTCGATCCGGACGGACCGTTCCGGATGCTCGCGACAACGCTCGAGGCCAACCCCTATCTCGGCCGCGTGCTCACCGGCCGCATCCTGTCGGGCAGCGTCCGGCCGAACATGGCGGTGAAGGCGCTGTCACGCTCGGGCGAGACGATCGAGACCGGCCGCGTCAGCCGCGTCCTCGCTTTCCGCGGCATCGAGCGCCAGCCGATCGAGCAGGGGGATGCCGGCGACATCGTGGCGATCGCCGGCCTCGAACAGGCCACGGTGGCCGACACGATCTGCGATCCGTCGGTCGTCGAGCCGCTCTCGGCCCAACCGATCGACCCGCCGACCCTGGCGATGACCTTCCTCGTCAATGACAGCCCCTTCGCCGGCACCGAGGGCGACAAGGTGACGAGCCGTGTCATCCGCGCCCGGCTGCTGCGCGAGGCGGAGGGGAATGTCGCGCTCCGGGTTTCGGAGACCGAGGAGAAGGACGCCTTCGAGGTGGCCGGTCGCGGCGAGCTGCAGCTCGGCATCCTGATCGAGACGATGCGACGCGAGGGCTTCGAGCTGGCGATCAGCCGGCCGCGGGTGGTCTTCCGCAACGATCCCGACACCGGCCAGCAGCTCGAGCCGATAGAGGAGGTGACGGTCGACGTCGATGAGGAGTTCTCGGGCGTCGTCGTGCAGAAGCTGTCCGAGCGCAAGGGCGAGCTTCTGGAGATGCGGCCCTCGGGCGGTGGCAAGCAGCGCCTTGTCTTCCACATCCCGACCCGCGGTCTGATCGGCTATCATGGCGAGTTCCTGACCGACACCCGCGGCACCGGCGTGCTCAACCGGATCTTCCACGGCTACGCCCCCTACAAGGGGCCGATCCCGGGCCGGCGCAACGGCGTGCTGATCTCGAACGCGCAGGGCGAGGCCGTGGCCTATGCGCTGTGGAACCTCGAGGACCGCGGCCCGCTGATGATCGAGCCCCAGACCAAGGTCTATGAGGGGATGATCGTCGGCGAGCACAGCCGCGGCAACGACCTCGAGGTCAACGTGCTGAAGGGCAAGAAGCTGACCAACATCCGCGCCG
>CAYORM010000051.1:0-20441 GCA_964406375.1 uncultured Mycobacteriaceae bacterium
CGCCGGGCCGGGCGAGTCGCCCGAGGACCGCTACAGCTATGGCCGGCAGAACTGGTTCGAGGCGGTGGGCCGCGAGCATCGGGCGGTGCGCGAGGCGGTCGGGGTCTTCGACCAGAGCTCTTTCGCCAAATTCCTCATGGTCGGACGCGATGCCGGCCGCGCGCTCGACTGGATCTGCGCCAATGATGTCGGCAGGCCGCCGGGCTCGCTCGTCTACACCCAGATGCTCAACCGGCGCGGCGGCATCGAATGCGACCTGACGGTGGCGCGCCTCGCCGAAGACCGTTTCTACATCGTCACCGGCACCGGCTTTGCCACCCATGATTTCGACTGGATCGCGCGGTCGATTCCCGAGGGCATGGATGCGCATCTCGTCGACGTCACCTCGGCCTGGGGGGTTCTGTCGGTGATGGGGCCGCGGGCGCGCGACGTGCTGGCGGCGATCACCCGTGACGACGTCTCCCATGCCGGTTTTCCCTTCGGCACGGTGCGGACCATCGCGATCGCCGGCACGCCGGTGATGGCACTGCGCGTCACCTATGTCGGCGAGCTGGGCTGGGAGCTGCACGTCCCGGTCGAGAGCCTCATCGCCGTCTACGAGGCGGTGATGGCGGCTGGTGCTGCCCATGGCATCCGCAATTGCGGCTACCGGGCGATCGAGAGCCTGCGGCTCGAGAAGGGCTACCGGGCCTGGGGCTCGGATATCGGGCCGGACCACACGCCGCTCGAGGCAGGGCTCGGCTGGGCGGTCAAGCTGCGCCGCAACACAGATTTCCAGGGCCGCGCCGCGCTCGAGGCGCAGCGGGCGAGGGGCATCGCCAAACGCTTCGCCGGCTTCGCGGTGGACGGCCATGCCGCCGACGGGCGCGAGATCGTGCTGCTCGGCCGCGAGACGATCTATCGCGACGGCAGGCGCTGCGGTTGGCTCACCTCAGCCGGCTGGGGCTACACGCTCGGCTGCAATCTCGGCTACGGCTATGTCCGCGATCCGGAGGGTGTCGACGACGCCTATGTCCTTTCGGGGCAGTACGAGCTCGAGGTCGCGGGCGAGCGGGTGCCGGCGCGGGTCTTCCTCGATCCGCCCTACGACCCGCGTATGGAGCGGATCAAGGCATGACGGACACCATCCTGGATGCCGATCTCGCGGCGGCCATAGCCCGCATTCCCGCCTTCAGGGGTATGACGGATCTGCGGGCCGAACGGCTGGGCGGTTTGACCAACCGGAACTGGCGGATCGAGGCCGGCGGGACCCGCAGCGTGCTGCGCATCCCGGGCGAGGGCACCGCGGCGTATATCGACCGGCGGGTCGAGGCGGTGAATGCCCGCATCGCCGCGGAAGCCGGCATCGGCGCGCCCGTCCTCTTCTTCGACGAATCGGACGGGCTGATGTTATGCGCGCATATCGACGGTGTGACGACGATGACGCCAGAATTGTTCGCCTCGCGTCCCGGCGCACCGGCACGGGCGGCGAGGGCGCTGCGGGCGGTGCATCGCTGTGGCCGGCGCTTCGCCTTCGATTTCGACGTGTTCCGGATGATCGACGAGTATCTCGGCGTGCTGGCGAAGCTCGGCGCCGAGACGCCCGCCGGCTATGCCGAGACGGTGGCCGAGGCCGGGCGGGTGCGTGCGGCGCTCGCCGTCCGACCTGCCCTGACCGTCCCCTGCCATTGCGATCCGCTGGCCGAGAACTTCCTCGACGATGGCGAGCGCATGTGGGTGGTCGATTGGGAGTATTCGGGCAACAACGACCCGATGTGGGACCTCGGCGACCTCTCGGTCGAAGCCGGGCTCGATGCTGCGGCCGAAGAGGCGATGCTGGCTGCCTATTTCGACGGGCGAATACCGGCCGACCAGCATGGACGCATGGTGATGTACAAGGCGCTGTGCGACCTCTTGTGGACGCTGTGGGGCCTCATCCAGCATGCCAACGGCAATCCGGCGGAGGATTTCTGGGCCTATGCCGAGACGCGCCTCGCCCGCTGCCGCGCGCTGATGGGCAGCCCGGAGTTCGCCCGCCACCTCGAGGCTGTCGCATCCGGCTAATCGGTCTCTCGCGCCGCTGGGCCGGTCGGCGCGAGAGACCGATCAGCCGCGCCGGACGGCCCCATAGGCCGCGCCGAGGGCAGCACCGATCGTGATGCCGACGGCGACATTCTCCATCATCGCGCCGATCGCCGTCCCCAGCGCGATGCCTATGGCCATGGCGATCGCCATCGATGCGCTCAGCGGTGTTGCCGGATCCAGTCCTGCGCCCGATGCGCGGCGGTCCCCCAGCCGCGGCGGAGATCCTGCGGCTGGTGGGGCATGCCGTGGCGATGGCTGACCGCCGCAGCCTTGCTGGCCCCGCAGGCCCAGCCGAGCAGGAAGCCGGCCGATGCGATCACCAGGACCGAGAGCAGCGGCCGCTCGGTCAAATGCGAGCGGGCCATGCGGCGGCTGCCGGCCACCGCATGGCGAGCCTGGCGGTAGGACCAGTCGGCGGCACAGCCGATGGCGCCGATCGTCTGGTCGATCGCCTCGCCGATCTCGGCCGAGGCGCGGCCGGCGATCGCCGAGACGTCCGGCGCCTCCTGTCCCTCTGCCGCCCCGGCGCGATCCCGGTCGGTGGGCCCGTTTCCATACGCTGCCGTCTGATCGGTCATGTCCTCGGCTCCTCGATGGGTGCGGGCAAAACGTACCGGCGGATGCGCGGGTTCCGTCGCTGTCGACGGGGCGCCTGCCGCCGCGATACATTGAGTGCGACAACGCGCACACGCGCCTGCTCTCCTGGGAGTCGCCCCGCATGAACCTTGCCAGCCCCCTCCGAGCCGTCGTCTTCGCCGCCGGTGTAGCGCTTCCTGCGCTGTGGGCCCTCACCGCGCCGGCACAGGATGCGGACGCGCCGACGGGCGTGACGCCCTCACTCCTCTTCTCCTACGAGGCGCTTGCCTTCGATCCGCTCGGTCTCGATTCTGCGACCGCGAGCTATGACGACCGCGTCGCCTTCACCGAGCAAGTGCTGGAGACCGAGATCCCGCGGATCCTCGAGATCCTCGATATCCCGCCCGAGGCGGTCGAGACGCAGGTGACGCCGGGCGGCTACCTGCTCGAGACCAACGCTTCGCTGCAATCCTCCTTCGAGGCGGATGAGCGGACGGCCGATCTCTTCGCCGCGGCGGTCGGCTATGTCTTCCGGCAGTGGAGCATTCTCGTCACCGATTTCACGCCGGAGGGCGAAGGTGACACCGGCTATGCAGTGGTGACCTTCCTCAATGGCGAGGCGCCCTCGGGCCCGGAGGCGCAGGCCTTCTTCGAGCATGCGGCGTCGGTGGATGAAGGGCTCGGCGGCGGCTACACCGCCTTCGGCGCCGACCTCTTCTTCCTCAACGTCACCGATGGCGCCGGCAACCCCTATAGCGGGCTCGATGACGAAGCCTTCATCGCCGCCCTGACCGAGGCGGCCGAGAGCTATACCGAGGCCGATGTCGCGGTCACCCTGTCGGGCCGTGCCGATGCCCGCTTCGTCGAGAACGACTGGAGCAGCGCGTCCGAGGGCGAGCAATACGCCGAGATCCTGGGGGCCGACCTGGCGGAGGCCCTGCTCGCCCTGCGGGTGGAACACGAAGAGGCGCTGCTCGCCGCGGCCGACGCGTTCGGCTGGAGGTAGAGGTGGCACCGCTCCTCGCCCGGCGGGCGCTGCTGGCGGCCGGCTCCACCCTGGCGCTCGCGGCGGCGGCCCTGCCGTCGCCGCGCCGATCCGTGTCGGCGCAGGAGCCGGGTGCCGCGATCGAGGTAGTGCCCGGCATCGTCTACGCGGTCGGCGAGAAGTTTGACGGCAGCTTCAATGAGGGTGCCTATCGCGGGCTGCTCGCCTTCCGCGAGGAGACTGGGCGCAACTTTCTCGAGTGGCAGCCGCAGAGCCCGGGGGAGTTCGGCCAGGGCGTCGATGCGATGGTCGAGCGCGGCGCCAACCTGATCGTCGCGGTCGGCTTCTACTATGCCCAGCCGCTGGCCGAGGTGGCGGCCGCCTATCCCGACATCCGTTTCGTGCTGATCGACGCGGTGGCCGAGGGGCCGAACATCCTGTCGATCCTGTTCCGCGAGCAGGAGGGCAGCTATCTCGTCGGCGTGCTGGCGGCGCTCGCCTCGCAGACCGGCACGATCGGCTTCGTCGCCGCGCTCGACATCCCCCTAATCCGCAAGTTCATCGACGGTTTCGGCCAGGGTGCGCGCGACACGCGGCCGGAGATCGACTACCTCGTCAATTTCGTCGGCGTGACGCCGGAGGCGTTCAACGACCCCGTAAAGGGCGGTGAGGTGGCGCGCAGCCAGATCGCCCGCGGTGCCGATGTGATCTTCGCCGGCGCCGGCAACTCGAATATGGGCGTCTTCCAGGCGGCTGCCGATGCGGGCGTGCTGGCGATCGGCGTGGACAGCAATCAGAACGGCCTTTTCCCCGGCACGATCCTCACCTCGATGCTCAAGCGGGTGGACATCGCCGTCCTCGCCGCGATCGATGCCGTCGGCACGGGGGTTTTCGAACCGGGGGTCGTCACGCTCGGCCTTGCCGAGGGCGGGGTCGACTGGGCGCTCGACGAGCACAACCGTCCATTAGTGACCGCCGAAATGGAGGCCGCGGTCGAGGCGGCCCGCCAGGGCATCATCGAGGGCCGCATCGCGGTCGCCGATCCCGGCGCCGAGTGAGCGGCGGCGGAGCGCCTGACATCACGCGGCCGGCATGAAGCCGCGCCTCGTGCGGGCTACTGCCGCTCGCCGCTCCGCCCGGGGCCCGGCGAGGGCGCGCGCCGGACGGACCGGCCGCGCGGCGCACCGGCGATCCGGCCGATTTCGGCGCGGATGCTCTCACGTACCGTCACATCCTGGCAGGAGACGGCGGTCGTCACGCCATGCAGCGCCTGGCGCAGCGCATGCATCTGGTCGAGCAGGCGCAGGATCACGTCGACGCCGTGGACGTTCACCGCCATCGGGCCGGTGAGGTCGCGGATCAGCATCGCCCGTGCGAGGTCGCCTTCCGTGAAGCTGCGTCGAGGTTCCAGCCAGCCGGCGTCGATCCAGTCTGTGAGCAGCGCCCGGTCGATGCCGGCGCGGCGGCAGAATTCGGCCCTGTCCATCGTCATGTCGCCATCCCCCGGCGCGGATCATGGGCGCGCCCGGCCTCCCAGCCGCGCACGAACGCTTCGAGGTCCGGGTCCGGCGCGTCGGGCAGGACGAGCTTGAGGGTCAGATAGGCATCGCCGCGCCGGCCGTCCCGTCCGGCGACGCCTTTGCCCTTCAGCCGCAGCACGCGGCCGGTGCCGGCATTCTTCGGGATGGTGACGGCCACCGGTCCGCTCGGCAGGGGCACCGTCACCTTGGCGCCGAGCACCGCCTCGGCGAGCGAGATCGGCAGATCGAGCCGGATGTCGTCGCCGTCGCGCCGGAAGACGGGATGTGGCCTGACGGCGATCTCGATGAAGGCGTCGCCCGGCTCGCCTCCGGCGGGTGCCGCGCCGCCCTTGCCGCGTAATCGCAGCGTCTGGCCGTCGCGGGTGCCGGGCGGGATCACGACATCGATGACCGCGCCGTCAGGAAGCGTCAGCCGCGGCCGCGCACCGTTCACCGCGTCGAGGAAGTCGATCTCGAGATGGTAGTGCCGGTCCTCGCCCCGCCGCCGACCCGCCGACCCGCTGCGTCGCCGCCCGGCACCGAACAGGGCCGAGAGGATGTCCTCGGGATCGTCGAAGCCGGCGAAGCCGCCGGCTTCCGCCCGGCCGCCACCTGCCTGCGGGCCGCCCGCCTCGGCGCGGCTGCGCGCGAAATCCTGCCAGTACTGACGCTGTGGTCGCTCGGCCCCGCTGGCGTCGATCTCGCCGCGGTCGAAGCGGCCGCGCTTGTCCTCGTCGCCCAGGATGTCATAGGCCGCCGACGCCTCCTGGAACCGTCGTTCGGCCTCCTTGTCACCCGGGTTGAGGTCCGGGTGGTACTGCTTGGCCAGGCGACGGAACGCCGCCTGGATCTCCTTCTGCGACGCGCCGCGGGGCACGCCCAGCACCGCATAGGGATCGGCCTCGGCCATCATCCTGCCCTCCGCCCGTCCTCAGGATGCCGATCCTAGCGCGAAGCGTCAGCCCTTGAGCCGGAGATTCTCCGGGTCATAGAGGGGACCGTCGCAGCGCTCGGCGGGGCTGGTGTCACGGAAGCATTCGATCGTGAAATCGCGCCGGTCGAAAAGCTCTGCGGGCAGATAGCCCATGGCGATCGAGCGGCCGAGCGTATGGCCGAAATTGCCGCTCGTCGTGACGCCCACCGGCCGGTCGTCGAGCAGGATGGTCTCTCCCCCCATCACCGGCAGCGGCCGCTCGAGGACGAAGGTCGCAAGGCGCCGGCGCACCCCGTCCTGCTTCTGGCGCAGCAGCGCGTCCCGGCCAATGAAGTCGGGCTTGGCGAGCTTGACCCGGAAGCCCAGGCCGGCCTCGAAGGGCGTGTCGTCCGGCGTCACCTCGGCCGACCAGTAGACGTAGCCCTTCTCGATCCGCAGCGAATCGATCGCCCGGTAGCCGACATCGCGGATGCCGAACGCGGCGCCTGCCTCGGCCAACACCTCGTAGAGATGGGCACCATACTCGGTCGGCACGTGCAGCTCGTAACCGCGCTCGCCAGTATAGCCGATGCGGATCGCCCGGACCGGCGCCGCGCCCACCGTGATCTCGCGCAGCGTCGCAAAGGGAAAGGCGGCGTCGGAGACGTCCTCCTCGGCGACCTGCTCGAGCACCCTACGCGAGAACGGTCCGCACAGGTTGATGACGGCCCGGGCCGAGGTGACGTCCTCGATCCGCACTGAACCGTCCGCCGGCAGATGCGTCTCGATCCAGTGCCGGTCATGGCCGCCGAAGGCACTGCCGGTGACCAGATAGAAGCGGTCGGAAGCGAGCCGGCAGATGGTGAGGTCCGCCTCGATGCCGCCGCGTTCGTTGCAGAGCTGGGTATAGATCGCGGTGCCGACGGGCCGGTCGATCTCCGACACAGCGAGGCGGTTGAGCAGAGCGAGCGCGCCGGGCCCCGAGACCTCGAGCTTGGAGAAGCTCGTCTGGTCGATCAGCGCCACGCCCTCGCGCACCGCGCGGTGCTCGGCCGCGACATGGGGGAACCAGTTGGTCCGGGCACGGTCGAAGGCCGGGACGTCGACCGCTTCGGTGCCGGGTGGGGCGAACCAGTTCGGTCGCTCCCACCCATTGCGCGAGCCGTACACCGCTCCCCGGTCGCGCAGGATCCACCAGAGCGGGCTCTTGCGGATGCCACGGGCGCTCTCGTGCTCGTCGCCCGGCCGGTGCAGCGCGTAGTGCCTGCCGTAGAGCTCGACCGGCCGGCGTTCGAGGAACCAGCGGGTCGCGTGATGGAAACCGAAGCGACGCACGTCGAGCGGCCAGAGATTGAGGCTCGGCTCGCCGCCGCAGATCCATTCCGCCATCATCCGGCCGACGCCGCCGCCCGCGGCGATGCCGTAGAGCAGGCCCGCCGCGACGAACATGTTGTCGACCTCGGGCGTCCGCCCCATCACGAAGTCGCCATCGGCGGAGTAGGGGATCGCGCCGTTGAGCAGACGCCGGATGCCGACCGTGTCGAGGATCGGTGTACGCTTGGCGGCGAGGGTGGCGAGCGGCTCGAACCGCTCGAAATCGTCGACCAGCAACTCCTGTCCGAAGCTCTTCGGGATGCCGCGCGTGCCGAACGGCTTCGTCCCGTCCTCATAGCCGCCGACGACGAGGCCGCGATCGGGCTTGTAATAGACGCGGTGATCAGGGTCGCGCAGCGTCGGCATGCCGGCCGGCAGGTCGGGGATCGGATCGGTGATGAGGTATTGGTGCTCGACGGCGAGCGCCGGGATCCGGGTGCCGGCCAGTGCACCGAGCTCGCGGCCCCACATCCCGGTCGCGTTCACCACGATCTCGCACTGCCATTCGCCGGCATCGGTCACGACCGTGTGGATCCGCCGGTTGGCGGCACGGAAACCGGTGACCCGCTCGCCCTGGACGATCCGCACCCCGCGGTCGCGCGCTCCCTTTGCGAGGGCGAGGCATACGCTCGCCGGGTCGATATAGCCATCCGACGGGATGTAGAGCGCCGATCGGACATCGGTGAGGCTCATCAGCGGGAAGAGACGCTGCGCCGCCTCCGGCGTCAGCCATTCGATCTCGAGACCAAAGGCCCGTGCCATGGTGTAGGAGCGGGCATTCTCCATCTCGCGCTCGGCCGAGCAGGCGAGCCGCAGGCTGCCATGTTTGCGCCAGTCGATCGGCTGGCCAGTCTCGGCCTCCAGCCGGTCGTAGAGCTCGACCGAGAAGCGCAGCATGCGGGTGGTGTTGCGCGAGCTGCGAAGCTGCCCGACGAGGCCGGCGGCATGCCAGGTGGCACCGTGGGTCAGGCCGCTCTTCTCCAGCACCACCACATCCGTGCGGCCGAGCCGCGCGAGGTGGTAGGCGATCGAGCAGCCGATGATCCCGCCACCGATGATGACGATCTCCGCCGACCGGATGTCCATGCTCTCCGCCCCTTGCCGTGAATCCCGCCGACTCTGCCGGCCGGCCGGTCCCGATTCCACCGAAATCAACAGAGTCCCACAGCGCCTCCGCCGGGTGGGCGCCGTGCTATGCTGATGCCGGGGACCGCTGGAGGCCGTGATGGACATTCCCGTACCAACCGGCGAGGAGGCGCTGCGGGCGATCGGCCCGGCGATCGCCATCCTCGTCCTGTGGCTCGCCATGCGACGCGCGGTTTTGTCCGGACGGACGCTGCTGCGCGATGTGCTGCTCGGCGGGGCGGCGGCCGCCATCGTGCTGTCGCTGGCCGCGGGCGCCTGACCGGCCGGGCCGCGCGCGGCGATCAGGGTTGCGGAGCGGCATGCGCGGTTCTATGGCGGGCATGGGGCATCGGATCGGAGCCGTGATGATCGGTGAGGCGATGAAGGGCGGCGTCCGGCCGGGTGCCGGCCCGGCCACGGCCCGGGCGGACCGGACCCTCCGGGGCCATGCGCAGCGTTGAAGGGGCGCCGGCGGCGGCGCGCCTGCCGGCCGTCGATGTCGCGCGCGGCGCCGCCTTCGTCGCGATGGCGCTCTATCATTTCGCCTGGGATCTCGAGGCGTTCGGCGGCGTCTGGCTCGACATGCAGTACGGCGCCTTCTGGATGGCCGCGCGTTATCTAATCGCCGGCTCCTTCCTGTTCCTCGTCGGGGTCGGCCTGGTCCTGGCGGGCCGCCGCGGCATCGACTGGCCGCGCGCCGCGGCGCGACTGCTGCGCATCGCCGGCGGTGCGGCGGCGGTGACCGTCGCGACCTTCCTCTTCATCCCCACCGCCTTCGTCTTCTTCGGCATCCTCCACGCCATCCTGCTGTTCAGCCTGATCGGGCTCGCAGCGCTCAGGCTGCCGGCCTGGGCGAACCTGCTCCTCGGTCTCCTCGTGATCGCTCTGCCGATGGTGGTCCGGGCGCCGGTCTTCGACCGGCCCGAGCTCCTGTGGATCGGGCTGGGGCCGACACCGCCCCCCACCAATGATTTCGAGCCGGTCTTTCCCTGGCTGGGCCCGGTGCTCCTCGGCATGGCCTGCGCGCGCTGGTGGCTCGCCTGCGGCGCGCCGGGCGGAACGGCGGGGCGCGGCGCGGTGGGCCGGGCGCTCGGCTTCGTCGGGCGGCACGCCCTGGCCGCCTATCTCATCCACCAGCCGATCCTGGTCGGCGCCATCCTGCTGTGGGTGTCGCTGGCCGGCGGGCCGGGCAGCGGGGCGGCGCCGGCGGGTGCCGGCGATGCCGCGATCGACCGCGAGGTCGAGGCCTGCCTGCTGGAACAGGGCGATGTCGGCTGGAGCCGGCCGGAGGCCGAATCCTATTGCCGCTGCATGATCGCCCGGATCGCCGCCGATCCGGAGCTGCCGGGGCTGGACGAGGCCGACCAGCGCGCCCGGGTGCTGGATTTCGTCGAAGACTGCCTGCCGGCGCGTCCGGCCACGGCCGGCGGCGGGGCGCCGGGATGAGGTTCCCGCCGTGACCACCGGGCCGCCGGGGGCAGGCGAGGATGGTTGGGCCGTGCTGATGGCACGCTCCCAGGCGGGGGACAGAGCGGCCTATGAGGCGCTGTTGCGCGACCTCCTGCCCTACCTGCGGGCGATGGCGCGCCAGCGGCTGCGCGATCCGCGCGATGTCGAGGATGCGGTGCAGGACATCCTGGTGACGCTGCACAGCATCCGCCACACCTACGACCCGCAGCGCCCGTTCCGGCCCTGGATCGCCACTATCGCCCGGCGGCGCATCGTCGATCACCTGCGGGTCCGGATGCGGCGGGCCGGTCGCGAATCGGTCATCGACGACGTCCCCGAAACCTTCCTTGCCATGCCGGCGAAGGAGATGCGTGACGCGGGCGCCGAACGGCGCCTGCGCGAGGCGCTGGCGACCCTGCCGCCGGGGCAGAGGCAGGCGGTGGAGCTGTTGAAGCTGAAGGATATGAGCCTCAAGGACGCATCGGCGGCGACAGGTCTGACGGTCGGGGCGCTCAAGGTGGCGATGCACCGGGCGCTGCGGTCGCTGAGGCGGGCGCTCGGCGCGCCGGATCTGTCGTGACGGGAGACGCGCGGCGATGAGCGCGACCGACCGTCTCGTGGCGCATCTGGCGGCCGACCTCACCCCCGTCGCGCCGCTGCCGCATCCCTTGCTGCGGGCGGGCGTCTGGTTCCTCGCGGCCGTGTCGGTCGGCGCGCTCGCGGTGTTGATCGCAGGCCTGCGACCGGGCATCGCCGATCATCTCGCCCGGCCGCCGGCTCTTCTCGAATGGCTTTCGGCGATCGCCACCGCGCTGCTCGCGGCGGCGGCCGCCTTCCTCGTCGCGGTGCCGGGACGCAGCGCGGCCTGGGCGTTGTTGCCGGCGCCGGCGCTCGGGCTGTGGCTCGCCTCGATCGGCTGGGGATGTGTCAGCGACTGGGTACGGTTTGGCCCCGAAGGACTGGTACCGGGCGCCAGCCTCGGCTGCCTTGCCTCAATCGTTCTGATCAGCCTGCCGACCGGCGGGCTGATGCTGTGGATGTTGCGCCACGCCGCCCGGGTGCGGCCGACGGCGACGGTGGCGCTCGGGATGCTGGCGACGAGCGGTCTCGCCTCGGCCGCGCTCACCCTGTTCCACCACCTCGATGCGGCGGTCATGGTGCTGACCTGGCATGGTGGGACCGTCGCGGTGCTGGTGCTCCTGGCCAGCGCGTCCAGCCGGCGGCTCTTCCGGCTGGTGGCATCGCGCCGGGCGCGGGCCGAAGCTCCGGCGAGCTGAGAGCTTATTCGGAGGCGAGGGCCACCACCGGGTCGAGGCGCGCCGCCTTGCGTGCCGGCAGATGGCCGAAGACGAGCCCGGTCAGGAAGGCGCAGGCGAAGGCCATCAGCGCCGGCCCGGCGGACAGCGCGATCGGCATGCCCAGCCGTTCTGCCAGCAGTCCAACGGCGGTGCCGAGCGCCACGCCGACGACGCCGCCGATGCCGCAGATCACCACCGCCTCGGTGCTGAACTGGACGAGGATGTCGCGCATCCTGGCGCCGGTGGCCATGCGGATGCCGATCTCGCGCGTCCGCTCGGTGACGCTGACCAGCATGATGTTCATCACCCCGATGCCGCCGACGAGCAGAGAGATCGCCGCCACCGAGCCGAGCAGCAGCGTCATCGTGTCGAAGGTGGCCGAGGCGGTCTCGATGATCGAGGCGGTGTTGCGGATCTGGAAGTCGACCGCCTGGTGCCGGGTGGCCAGGAGGCGCTCGACCGCGGCCTGGGTCTCGTCCACCCGGTCGATATCGGCGACCCGCACGGTGATGGTGCTGAGATAGCGCTGGCCGAAGACCCGCATGAAGCCGGTGGTCACCGGGATCAGCGCGACATCGTCCTGGTTGCGGCCGCCGGCCGAGGCGCCGAGGGGATGCATCACCCCGATCACCTCGAAGGGCACGTTGCCGATCAGCACATAGGAGCCGACGGCATCGCCGCGCGGGAACAGGTTGCGCGCCACGGTGTCACCGAGCACGACGACCGGGGCATAGCCTTCGAGATCGGCCGCGGTGAAATAGCTGCCCTCGGCGACCCGCCAGTCGCGGACCTGTGGGAAGGCCGGACCGGTGCCCTGGATCTCGCTCTGGTAATCGAGGCTGCCGGCCCGGAGGGTGGCCCGGCTGCTGCGCTGGGGATCGGCGGCGATGACATTGTCCAGCGTCTCGATCGCCTCGGCATCCGCCACGGTCAGTGTCGCGACGTCACCGGACGGCCGGGTGCCCGGCGCGCCGGGGAAGACCATCAGCAGATTGGTCCCCATTGCCTGAATGCGGCCCAGCACCTCGGCCTTGCTGCCATTGCCGATCGCCAGCATCGCGACGACGGCGGCGACGCCGATCACCACCCCGAGCAGGGTGAGGATCGAGCGGAACAGGTTGACCCGCAGCGAGCGGAGCGCCATCCGCACCGCCTCGAGGAAGGGGCCGACGGTGCCGGCGGTCCGCTCCGTCGCCACCGCCTCGTCGCCGACTGGCGTGGGGCCGGCAAGCACCTCGGCAGCCGGTTCGGTCGCGGCCGTGGCGGGACGGTCTTCGACGATGCGGCCATCCTCGATCCGCACCACCCGCCGCGCATGGGCCGCCACCGCCGGATCATGGGTGATCAACAGGATCGTGCGGCCTTCCCGGTTCAATTCGCGCAGCAGCGCCAGCACCTCGCGGCCGCTCTGGCCGTCGAGCGCACCGGTCGGCTCGTCGGCCAGGATGATGTCGGCGCCGTTGACGAGCGCCCGGGCGATCGAGACGCGCTGCTGCTGGCCGCCCGACAGCGCGGCCGGCCGGTGATGCGTGCGGTCGGCAAGGCCGAGCCGCGAAAGGAGCGCGGTTGCATCGCGGCGCCTCACCTCGCGCGGGGTGCCGGCATAGACCGCCGGCATCTCGACGTTCTCGGCCGCAGTCGCCGTCGCCAGCAGATTGTAGCGCTGGAAGACGAAACCGAAGCGGTCGCGCCGCAGCGCCGCTAGGGCGTCGCGGTCGAGGGTGGCGACATCCGTTCCCGCGACCCGGTAGCTGCCGGTGCTCGGCCGGTCCAGGCAGCCGAGGATGTTCATCAATGTCGACTTGCCCGATCCGGAGGGGCCGATGATGGCGACGAACTCGCCGCGACGGACGGTCATCGAAACCCGGTCGAGCGCCCGCACCTCATTCTCGCCGGCGCCATAGACGCGCGAGACGCCGTCGAGCGCGATCAGCGGCGGCTCGGTCTCGACGAGCGCATTGGACGCGGGCGTGGCGATGACGGTATCGGGCATCGGGCGCCGCCTCAGAACGGAAAGCCGCGACGGAAGCCGCCGCCACCCGATGCGGCCGGGCCGTCCTCGCCGGTGATCACCGTGTCGCCCGGCACCAGCCCGTCGCGGATCTCGGCCATCGTGCGGTCGGTCAGGCCGACGGTGACGGTGCGGGTCGCCGGACCGTCCGGCGTCAGCACTCGCGCCACATAACGCGCGCTCTCGCCCGGCGCCGGGGTGAGCGCAGCAAGCGGCACCACGGGGACGGCGGCGGCGGAGTCGAGGACGAAGAAGACCTGGGCCGTCATGTCCGTCATCAGCAATCGATCAACATTGTCAACGTCGATCAGAACTGTATAGAGCACCACATCGTTCACGATCTCGGGCGTCGGGAGGATCTGGCGGACGGCGGCGTCGCGCGGCCGGTCGGGATGGCCGAGGGTGGTGAAGCGCACTGGCATCCCCGGCTCGATCTTCGGGATGTCCGCCTCGGCCACCTGCGCCTCGATCGTCATCGTGTCGAGATCGGCGATCCGCAGGATCGTCGGCGCCGCTTGGCTCGAGATCAGCGTCTGCCCCTCGGTCGCGGTCAACGACACGACGATGCCGGACATCGGCGCATAGATCTTGGTGTAGCCGAGATTGGCGAGATCGCCGTCGAGGGTGGACTGCGCCTGGTCGATCTGCGCGTCGACGGCCGCGAGCTTGGCCTCGGCGACGATCACGTTGGTGAGGTCGGTCTGGAGCTGTTCCTCGCTGACGATGTTGCGGGCCCGAAGGCTGCGCGACCGCTCTGCGGTGAGCCGCGCGAGGTCGAGCTGGGCTTCCAGCTCGCGCCGCTGCGCCTGGAGATAGGCGAGCTGGGCCCGGTCGGCGCGCACCTGGCTCTCGAACACCGCCGGGTCGATCTCGGCGAGGAGATCGCCGCGTTCGACCCGGTCACCGATGCGGACATGCAGCGTCTCGAGCTGCCCCGAGACCTGTGCACCGACATCGACGTAATCCTTTGGCTGCACCGAGCCCAGCGCCGTGACGACCCGTTCGACATCGCCGAGCGCAACCGTGGCCGTGCGGTAGCTGATGGCGGCATCGGCCGTGAACATGCGCCAGCCGAGCCCGCCGCCCGCGATCAGCACCGCCACCGTCGCCAGCGCCACCCAACGGCGCCGGCGCCGCGCCTTCCTCGTCGCATCCATGTCTTGCCTCGGCTGCTCCCGCCGCCCCGATACGGGGTCGCTCTTACACGCAGGCGCCTGGCGTTTCCGTCGCGGCGACCGCGAGAGGTGCAGCCGGTTATGCGCCGCCGTCCGGCTCCGTCGTGCCGCGCGGATTGCGGAAGATCGGCCGCCCATGGACATGGGGCGGGAGCGGTGCCTGCGGCCCGCCCGGCATCACCGGCCGCGCCGGGAACCGTCCGAGGGTGATCAGCCGGTCATAAAGCACGATCGCCCCGGCCACCGCGAGGTTGAGCGAGAAGCGGGTCGGGATCTGCACGACGTGATCGCAGCGTGCGAGAACGGCCTCGGACAGCCCGCCCCGCTCCGAGCCCAGCACATAGGCCGCTTGGCGCGGATGCCGGAAGCTCGGCAGCTCGACCGAGTCCGCCATCAGTTCGATGCCGACCAGCGCGCAGCCGCGGGGCAGCATCATCGAATCGACATCGGCGAAGGCATAGAACGGCACCGAACGTGCCGCCTCCGAGGTATCGCTGCTGCCGAACTGCGCCGTCGTCGTCGCGGCGCCGATGGTGAAACAGAAGCTGGCATCAAAGGCGTGCGCGGTACGCATCAGCGCGCCGACATTCATCGGCTTGCTGATCCCCTCGCAACCCAGACCGAAAAAGCCCTTCATCCCACCCCATCGCTCTGTCATGACGGCGCGGACCATAGCACCGGGCGGAGGGGTTCACACGGCGCGGGCGCCGAAATTGAGCTGGGTGCCGATGATGCGGAAGCCGAGCTTGCGGTAGAGGGCATCGGCGTCGGGGGCCGCGGAGAGCCAAGCGAGCTGGCCGCCTTCGGCGAAATAGGCGTCGAGCAGCGCCCGGCAGGCGCGCTGCGCGTGACCACGACGGCGATGGGCAGGGTCGGTGCCGACACCGGCCAGCTCGGCGATGCCGGCGCCCAGCATCAGGATCGCGGTCGCGACCGGCACCCGCCCGTCACGGATCACGGCCGCCCGCAGCATGCCGCTGCGCAGCCCGGCGACCATCTTGCCGCGCCAGTCGGCGAGGGCCTCTTCCGACAGCTCCGGCCGGAATGCCGCCTGCTGGACCGCCAGCGCGGCATCAATTGCCGCCTGATCGTCAGCGGCGATCAGCGCATCCGCGTCGCGGCCCGAGCTGCGCCAGTGCTGCGCCTGGAGCACCATCACCGGCGCTTCCATGTTGCGGTGATAGCCCATCGCGTAGAGCGTCGGCGCCAGCGCCGGGTGCAGCTCGCGGAAGAACTCGACCCGCATGGTGCGGTCATGGGCGCGGAACAGGGCGTCCAGCGCCTCGATCTCCGGGCGCCACTCCGGGACCGCGGTGACCGGCACCGCGAAGCTCATGAAATAATCGTCCGTGCCCTCGGCGATGAACGCCTCGAAGGCGCCCGTGGCGAGGCGGCGGCGCTCGGCCGAAGCGGCGGCGACGACGTTCGGAACCAGACGGGCGAGGAGGCGTCGGTCGACGGGCATGCCATGACCTCAGGATAATGCCGGCACCAGCCGGTCGAGCGCCGTCGCCAGCCGGTCCTGCGAACCGGCAAAGCACAGCCGCAGATAGCCCTCGCCGCCCGGGCCGAAGGCGGTGCCGGGGGCGAGGCCGACCTTCGCCTCGCGCAGCAGCCTCAGCGCCAGGGCCCGGCTGTCCGGTTCCCCTTCGACCGAAAAGAACAGATAGAAGGCGCCGTCGGGCGGGACCAGCCGGACTCGCCGCGCCTCCGCTAGTCGGCTGCAGACCAGCGCGCGCGCCGCGCGGCAGGCCTCGACCTGGGCACGCAGGAAGGGCTCGCCCTCGGTCACGGCGGCCAGCGCGCCGTACTGCAGGAAGGTCGGCACGCCCGAGGTGTTGAACTGCTGCAGGTTCTCGAAGACCTGACCGAGGCTCTCATGCGCGACGATCCAGCCGAGGCGCCAGCCGGTCATCGCCCAGTTCTTCGAGAAGGTGTTGACGATGATCAGACGGTCGTCGGGCTCGGCGATGGCGAGGAAAGAGGGGGCGGTCTCCTCATTGCCCCAGGCGAAACGGGCATAGACCTCGTCGGCGATCAGCCAGATCCCGTGCGTCCGGCAGAAATTCAGGATGGCGCACTGCTCCTCGCGCGTCGCGGTCCAGCCGGTGGGATTGCCGGGCGAGTTGATGAAGATCGCGCGGGTGCGCGGGCCGCAGGCGGCGAACAGCCGGTCGAGATCGAGCCGCCAGCGCCCCTCGGTGGCGGTGATCGGCACGGTAACGGGCCGCCCGCCGGCGATCTCGATCGCGCTGAAGATGTTCGGCCAGACGGGCGAGGGGATGACGACCTCATCGCCCGGTGCGAGCAGCGCCTGCGCGGTCATCATGATCGCCTGCATCCCGCCGACGGTGACGTAGATCCGCTCATCGGCCGGCCGCGCCCCGGTGATGGCGCCGAGATAGTCGGCGAGGGCGGTCCTGAGCGGCGGCAGCCCGCGCTGCCAGGTGTAGAAGGTGTGCCCGGCCTCAAGCGCGCGCGTCGCCGCCGCGGCGATGAAGGGGGGCGTGGGACGGTCGCCTTCGCCGACCCAGAGGCGAATCACCTCGGGATCGTCCCGACCGGCATTGACCAGCTCGATGATCCCGCTTTCGGGAAGGGCTGCGATGTCCGGCCGGATGGCGGCCAGGAGGTGGGTCACGACGGGTAATCCTCCGGATGAGGGAGCGACCATAGCAGCAAATCCGGCCCTTCTTGGGCACGGGGATTGGCCCCGGTCCCGGGCCCCGATGACCCTTGCGGCTCGGCGGCAGCCGGGGGAGGCTGGCGCATGGCGGAGGTCGAGCCTACCGGCATGGCGCGGTTAACGACACCCGGGGCGCTGGCGGCGGCGGGGGTGGTCGCTTTTGTCTGCGTCGCGGTGGCGGCAGCGATGCCGCTCGCCGCCTATACCCTCGGCCTCGCGCTGTTCGGTCTGCCGCATGTGCTGGCGGAGATGGGCTATGTGCGCCGGCGATTCGGCGCGCGCATCCCGGCCGGCGGCTGGGCGGTGCTGCTGGGCCTCCTGGCGATGATCGTCGCGCTGCGGGTGTCCGTGCTTGCCGGGGTGGTCGGGGCGGCGACGGCGCGGCCCTTCGAACTCGCGGCGGTCGCGGCACTGGCCCTCGCGGTGGCGCCGCTGGCGCCGCCGGCGCGGCGACCGCTGGTGCTGGTGGCGACGTTGACGCTGGGCATTGCGGCACTCGCGGCGCCCCTGCTGACGCTGCTCTTCCTTGCGGTTCTCCACAATCTGACGCCGGTCGCGTTCTTCGCGGAGGCAGCACCGCCGGGCCGGCGTCTCGCGGCGGCGTCGCTCGCGACCTTGGTCTTCATCGGCGGCCCGGCTCTGGTCGCAACGGGCGTGGCCGGTGACGCGATGGCGGCGCTCGGCCTTGCGGCGATGGAGGCAGCCCCGCTCGCCAGCGGCCCGTTGCGCGCCCAGTTCGGCGCCTATCTGCCGCCTTCGCTGCACGGGCTCGCCTGGGCGCCGCAGCTCTTCGCCGCGATCGTCGCCGCCCAGCTCCTGCACTACGCCGCGGTGATCTTGGCGCTGCCGCGCCTGCTGCCGGCCGAGCCGGCCCCCCGCGTCCGGCGGCGCGGGCTGGCGATCGCCGCGGCGACGCTGCCCCTCGCCCTGCTGTTCTTCGCCGATTTCGGCGAGGGCCGCGCGGTCTACGGCATCGCCTCGGCCGTCCATGCCTGGATCGAGGTGCCGGTCCTGCTGCTCGCGCTGGCCGCGGCCGGGGGTGGCGGTCAGCGCAGCAGGAAGAGCGCGATGCCGAGCGCGAAGGAGACGGCGTTCGTCGCCGCGGACAGCCCCAGCGCGACGATGGCCCCGCTGCGCAGCAGCAGCCCATAGGCCACCCCCTCGACGAGCACCACCCCGGTCTCGACGATCAGCGCCGCGGCTGGCCAGTCCAGGTGATGGGTCAGCGCCCGCATGGCGGGCCAGGCGGCGGGGTGTGACAGCAGCGTGCCGGCCAGAGCGGCGAGCGCCGCCGCGGCGATCCGCAGCCCCGGCGACCGCCAGCCGGACCACGCGGCCGGTCGCCGCCTTCGGTTGAGGATGCCGGCGATCGTCGCTGCCACGAGCGCTTCGACGGCGATCGACAACAGGCGGGCATCGTCGGCGGACATCGCCGAGCATCATGGCGCAGCGATCACGGCCGCAGTAGAGTGGCGGCGACATTCGGCAGCGATCGAGGACGCTGCGTGGCAGAGCATCAGCCACCTGCCCGGCCCGGGCATGGTCAACCGCATCGTGATCCCCGACCGGCTCGCGGCAGTGGGACGGGCGCTCTACGCCCTCGATGGCCGAGTGACCTCGCCGCTGATCTCCACGTGCCGTACCGGACGATGCGGCGTTGGATGGGGGGCGACCGGACCATCCCACGACGGATCGGTACGGAGCTCCGCGCACTGCTCCGGCAGTGGCGTAGCGAGATCCACGGGCTGCTCGCGTGACCATGCGCCGCGCCGAAACGGACATCCAGTCGGGGAGAGACGCCACCATGGCCTTCCGTCCGCGTACCCTGTCCCGTGCCGCCGCGTCGCGCGCGGCGCCGTCCGGCGGCGCAGCCGTCGCGATCGCCGCACTCCTGGGCGCGGCCGTCATCATCACCGCGGCGCCCACGGCCCGGGCGGACATCGTGTCGCCCGAGGAGACCTTGCCCGACGCGGTCGTCGGTTCGTGCTGGACGAGCTCGCCCTATTTCAGCAACGGGACGATGACGCGCCTGTGCATCGTCTCGCCCTGGCTGGCGACCTATGAGGGGCGTGTCGCCGACGCCCCCGATTTCCTCTGCCGTGGCAAGGCGGATCTCGGATTGTGGGACGGCGTCCTCAGCATCTATGAGCGCGCGGCCGAATGTACGACGAGCTCCTGGACGCCCGAGACCTTCGAATGCCATTGGGACGAGGCACGGGCACTGGCCGGCGGGCCGATCCCCTGCACGGTCGACGAGCCGAATTTCGGCAGGGCCAAGCTCAGCTTCACGCGGGAGTGACGCGCGCGGGCCGTCGCGGCGGGGGGCGGGTGCCGTCAGTGCAGGCGGAACTCGGCCCCGACCTGACGGAAGCTGGCCGGCTCGATGAGCTGGAGGCTGCCGACGGTGACCGAATGCAGGCGCCCGTCGATCTCCCGCGTCCAGAAATCGAGGAAGCGGCGCAGCTCCGGATAGGCCGGCGCGATGTCGAGATTCTGCCAGATGAAGCTCTGCAGCAATCCCGGATGGTCCGGCATGTGATACAGGATCTCGGCGGTCGTCATCCGATAGCCGCGTAGCTGACGCTCCATCTCCGTCATCGTTCAGTCTCCCAACCGGGCGGCCGCCGGACCGTGGCGGCCGGGGCGGCGTACTGCCGCCATACCCGTAGAATGACCCGGCGCCGTCCCGGTTTCAATGGATAAGCGTTTGGTTTCAATGCGTTGGCAGCATGGAGCCGCGAGTGCTGCCAGGCGCGCAAAAATCTGCGGCAAACGCGCCGGCCCCCCTTGATACCGGGCGCCACCCTCCATAAATCGGCTGGCACTCGCCGGGGAGGAGTGCTAACAACCCGGCGCCGCGGCCGGTCGGCCCATCCGAAGGGTGGCGCTCCGGACGCGAAGGTCATCGAGACGTGGGAGAAAACAGATGAATTTTCGTCCCCTGCACGACCGCGTGCTGGTGCGTCGTATCGAGCAGAACGAGAAGACGCCGGGCGGCATCATCATCCCCGATACCGCCAAGGAGAAGCCGCAGGAGGGCGAGGTGATCTCCGTCGGCGCAGGCACCCGTGACGAGACCGGTAAGCTGGTGCCGCTCGATGTCAAGGCCGGCGACCGGATCCTCTTCGGCAAGTGGTCGGGGACCGAGGTGAAGCTCAATGGTCAGGACTACCTGATCATGAAGGAAAGCGACATCCTGGGCATCATTGAGGACGCGAAGGCGGCAAAGGCGGCCTGGTCCACGGCACCGACCCCGAAATCCGAC
>CAYORM010000052.1:0-20145 GCA_964406375.1 uncultured Mycobacteriaceae bacterium
GGCCCCCTGGGCCATCTTTATCTCTATCTCGCGTGCCTGGTTCAGATATTCGGTCGTGACGCCGAACCGGCCCGAGGCGATCTGCTTGATCGCCGAATTCCAGTTGTCGCCGTTGCGGTCGGGGCGGAAGCGCTCCGGCACCTCGCCGCCCTCGCCGCTGTCGGATTTCGCGCCGATGCGATTCATGGCGACGTTCAGCGTGCCGTGCGCCTCGGCCGAGAGCGCGCCGAGCGACATGCCGGGGGTGACGAAGCGCTTGCGGATCTCGGTGATGCTCTCGACCTCGTCGGTCGAGATCGGCTCGCGCTGCGGGACGAAGTCGAGCAGGTCGCGCAGCGCCACCGGAGGCTGCCGGTAGATCATCTCGGTATAGCGCCGGTAGGTCGCGTAGCTGTCGGTCGCGACTGCGTGCTGCAGCATGTGGATCGCCTGGCCTTCCCAGGCGTGCCGTTCCTGGCCGCGGCGATAGCGGTAGAAGCCGCCGACCGGCAGGGTCACTACATCGCCGCGGAAGGCGGCCTTGTGCGCCTCGATCGCCTTCTTCTGCAGACCGGCCAGGCCGATACCGGAGATGCGGCTCGGCATGCCGGGGAAATGCTCGGCGACCAGCGAGCGCGACAGGCCGACCGCCTCGAAATTGCAGCCGCCGCGATAGGACGAGATGATCGATATGCCCATCTTGGACATGATCTTGAGCAGCCCGTCATCGACCGCGGTGCGGTAGCGCTTCATGCATTCGTCGAGCGACAGGCTGCCGAACAGGCCGCGACGCTGGCGGTCGGCGATCGCCTCCTGTGCCAGATAGGCGTTCACCGTCGTCGCCCCGACGCCGATCAGCACCGCGAAATGGTGCACGTCGAGGCATTCCATCGACCGGACGTTCAGCGAGGTGAAGGTCCGCAGATGCTGGCGGATGAGGTGCGTGTGCACCGCACCGGTCGCCAGGATCATCTGGATCGCGGCCCGCTCGGCACAGACATGCTCATCGGTCAGGATGATGTGGGTCGCCCCGCCGCGCACCGCGTCCTCCGCCTCGCGGCACACCCGCCGCAGCGCGTCGCGCAGCGCATGCTCGCCGCCATCGACGTCGAAGGTGCAGTCTATCTCCGCCGCGGTGTCGCCCATATAGGCGCGCATCGCGTGGTATTCGGCGTTGGTGAGGACCGGGCTCTCCAGCTGCAGCAGGTCGCACTGGCTGGCATCCTCGCCGAGGATGTTGCCGAGATTGCCCAGCCGGGTGCGCAGGCTCATCACCCGCCGCTCGCGCAGACTGTCGATCGGCGGGTTGGTGACCTGGCTGAAGGTCTGCCGGAACATGTGGTGCAGCGGCCGGTTCAGATCCGACAGGATCGCGAGTGGCGCATCGTCGCCCATCGATCCGACGGCTTCCTTGGCGTCCTCCACCATCGGATGGAGGATCAGCTCGAGATCCTCCATGGTCACGCCGACGCCGATCTGCCGGCGGCGCAACTCGTCGCGCGGCATCGGCTCGAGCGTCACATCGCCCACCTGGCGGATCAGCGCGTCGATCGACCGGATGCGCTTGGTCCACTCGCCATAGGGCTGCCGCCGGGCCAGGATGTCCTTGATCTCCCGGTCGTGGTAGAGCCGCCCCTCGGCGAGGTCGACCGCGATCATCTGGCCGGGGCCGAGCCGGCCCTTCTCGACGAGGCTGGTCTCGTCGACCCGCACCATCCCGGCTTCCGACCCGGCGATCAGCAGCCCGTCGCCGGTGATCGTGTAGCGCATCGGCCGCAGCCCGTTGCGGTCCATGCCGCCGAGCACCCAGCGCCCGTCGGTCATCGCCAGCGCCGCGGGACCGTCCCAGGGCTCCATCACCGCATTGCAATAGGAGATAAGGGCCGCGTGCTCGGGCGGGATGTCGGCATCGCCGGCCAGCGCCTCGGGCACCATCAGCACCTTGACGGCGGGCGCCGGGCGGCCGGCGCGGACCAGCAGCTCGAAGACGGCGTCGAGCGCCGCCGAATCCGAGCTGCCGCCCTGGATCACCGGCTTCAGATCCTCGATCATCCGGTCGAAGACCGGGCTCGCCATGCGCGTCTCATGCGCGCGCATCCAGTTGGTGTTGCCCTTGATCGTGTTGATCTCGCCGTTATGGGCGAGCATCCGGAAGGGCTGGGCGAGGCGCCAGGTCGGGAAGGTGTTGGTCGAGTAGCGCTGGTGGTAGATGGCGAAGTTCGACACGAACCGCTCGTCGAGCAGGTCCGGATAGAACGACGTCAGCTGCTCGGCGAGGAACATCCCCTTGTAGATGATCGACCGGCAGGACAGCGAGCAGATGTAGAGCTCGCCCACCCCTTGCGCGATCGCCGCCTTCTCGATCCGCCGCCGGATGACGTAGAGGTCGCGCTCGAACTCGTCCTCCGGCACGCCCCGGTGATTGGCGATCATGATCTGCTCGATCTCGGGGCGCGTCGCATTCGCCTTCTCGCCGATGATCGAGACGTCGACCGGCACCTGCCGCCAGCCGTAGATGTAGTAGCCGAGATTGAGGATCTCGCCCTCGACGATGCAGCGGCAGCGCTCCTGCGCATCGAGATCGGTCCGCGGCAGGAAGACCTGACCGACGGCGATCTTTCCATCATGCGCCGAATGGCCGGTGCGTGCGACATGCTCGCGGAAGAAATCCTGCGGGATCTGGACGTGGATGCCCGCGCCGTCGCCGGTCTTGCCGTCGGCGTCGACCGCGCCGCGATGCCAGACGGCCTTCAGCGCGTCGATGGCGGCCTGCACGACGTCGCGGCGCGGCGTGCCGTCGATCGAGGCGACGAAGCCGACGCCGCAGGCGTCGTGTTCATCGGCCGGGCTGTAGGCGTGCGCCGCCTCGAGGCGGGCGGCGTTGGCCTGCCACTCGGCGGCGAAGCGGTGACCCTCGGTCTCGTAGGGAAGGTCGGTCATCCAGGGTCTCCCGGTCAGGAGGGGAGGGAGAGAAAGGGCGTCACTCGGCGGCCGCGGCGAGGTCGCGCGCGGCCAGCCAGTCGTCTATGCGGGCCGCGGCGTCGCGCCCGTCGCGGATCGCCCAGACCACGAGGCTCGCGCCGCGGACGATGTCGCCGGCGGCGAAGACGCCGTCGAGGCTGGTCATCATCGAGCGGTGGTCGATCTTCAGCGTGCCCCAGCGCGTGACCGCCAGTTCGGGCGCGTCGAAGGCGACGGGCAGGTCCTCGGGATCGAAACCGAGCGCCTTGATGACGAGATCGGCGTCGATCTGCGTCTGCGAGCCTTCGACCAGCATCGGCGTCTGCCGGCCCGAGCTGTCCGGCGGGCCCAGCTTGATGCGATGCGCCAGGACCCCGGTCACCCGCTCGTCACCGGTGAAGGCCTCGGGCGCCGTCTGCCAGACGAATTCGACGCCCTCCTCCTCGGCATTGGCGACCTCGCGCTGGCTACCGGGCATGTTGGCGCGGTTGCGCCGGTAAAGGCACTGCACCGACAGCGCGCCCTGGCGGATGGCGGTACGCACGCAATCCATCGCCGTGTCGCCGCCGCCGATGACGACGACGCGCTTGCCGGCGGCATTCAGGCTGCCATCGTCGAATTCGGGCACGCTGTCGCCCAGCCCCTTGCGGTTCGAGGCGGTGAGATAGGCGAGGGCGGGCACGATATTGGCGAGGCCCGCGCCCGGACCGCCGAGATCGCGTGCCTTGTAGACACCGGTGGCGATCAGCACCGCGTCGTGCCGCTCGCGCAGCTCTGCCAAAGAGATGTCGCGGCCGATCTCGACGCCGGTGCGGATCTCGATGCCGGCCTCCATCAGCCAGCGCGCGCGCCGCTCGACGATCTCCTTCTCCAGCTTGAAGCTGGGGATGCCGTAGATCATCAGCCCGCCGGCGCGGTCGTAGCGGTCATAGATCGTGACCGCATGACCGCGCAGGCGCAGCTGCTCCGCCGCCGCCATACCGGCCGGGCCGGCGCCGATGATGCCGACCGACCGGCCGGTCTCGCGCCGCGGCAGGGGCGGGCGCACCCAGCCCCGCTCCCAGGCGGTGTCGGTGATGTACTTCTCGACCGACCCGATGGTGACGGCCCCGTGCCCAGACTGCTCGATGACGCAATTCCCCTCGCACAGCCGGTCCTGCGGACAGATGCGGCCGCAGACTTCGGGCATCGAATTGGTGGCCGAGGAAACCTCATAGGCTTCCTCCAGCCGGCCCTCGGCGGTCAGCTTCAGCCAGTCGGGGATGTTGTTATGAAGCGGGCAATGGATCTGGCAGAAGGGCACGCCGCATTGCGAGCAGCGGCTGGACTGCTCCTCCGCCTTCTCCCGGGCATAGCGGCCATAGATCTCGGCCCAGTCGTCTCGTCGTTCCTCTGCCGCCCGCTTCTCCGGCGTCTCGCCGGCGACTCTGACGAATTGCAGCATCCGGTTGGGCATGCACGCGCTCCTGGGCTGGCTGTGCCGGGCGTCTGCCCGCGATATAGGGCAATGTCGGCTGCCGCACCAGACGAAAACGACGGTGAAGGACACCATGGCTGACTTATTTTGGTGGTGACAGGCGCGGGCCGTTCGGGTCTACGGCGGGGCCTCGCCGGAGGTACTGAGAGAAAGATCCGATACGGACCTATCCTGCGGTAGCCTGCCGCTGGACCGCTTCGGCAAGCGGGGCTAGCGTCGGGCGTCGAAAGGAGCATCCGATGCGCAGCGATCCCGCGATACCCGCCGGCACCATCCGTACCTTCCACCTCGACGGGGCCACACTGCGCGGCAACATGCTGGGCGACCCCACGCTCCGGCGGATCGACGTCTATCTGCCGCCGGGCCATGACGGTCGCGGGCTGCCGCTGCTCTTCGATCTCGTCGGCTTCACCTCGGGCGGGCCGGCGCATGCCGCCTGGCGCGGCTTCGGCGAGAACGTGCCCGAGCGCGCCGACCGGCTGATCGCCACCGGGGCGATGCCGCCGGTCGTCATAGCCTTCCCCGACTGCTTCACCCGGCTGGGCGGCAACCAGTACGTCAATTCAATCGCGATGGGCGCCTGGGCCGATTTCCTGACCCTGGAGGCGGTGCCCTTCATCGAGGCTCAGCTCGGTTGTGGCGGGCCCGGGCGGCGCGGTGTCTTCGGCAAGAGCTCGGGCGGCTATGGCGCGCTGATCCATGCGATGACCTGCGGCGATGTCTGGAGCGCCGCCGCCTGCCACAGCGGCGACATGGCCTTCGAGCTCTGCTACCTGCCGGAGATGCCGGCGCTGCTGCGGGCGCTCGCCCCCCATGGCGGCTCGCCCGAGGCGTTCATCCGCGCCTTCGAGGCGAAGAGGAAGAAGGACGGTGCCCAGCTCCACGCGCTGATGACGCTGGCGATGGCCGCGACCTACGATCCCGATCCGGCGGCGCCTTTCGGCATCCGCCTGCCGGTCGACCCGCATACCTGCGAGCTGATCGAAGACCGCTGGAGCCAATGGCTCGCCTGGGATCCAGTCCGGATCGTCGACACCCATGCCGACAATCTGCGCGCGCTGAAGGCGCTCTACATCGATTGCGGCGATGCCGACCAGTACAATCTCGTCTACGGGGCCCGGCGGCTGCACCGGGCGCTTGAGCGGCTCGATATCCCGCACCGCTACGAGGAGTTCCCCGACAACCACTCCTCGACCGACTACCGCATGGATGAGAGCCTGCCCTTCCTGGCGCAGGCGCTGGCAGGGTAGGGGGCGGCCCACCCTCGCCCCCGCCGGAGGGCTCAGCTTCCGGCGGCCGGCATCTGGCTCATGTCCAGCCAGACGGCCTCGAAGACGTGGCCGTCGGGATCCTCGAAGGTCCGCAGATACATGAAGCCCATGTCCTGCGGCTCGCGGATGTCTGCCCGGCCGCCCGCGGCGGCGGCCGCGTCGATCATGGCGTCGACCGCCGCACGGCTGTCGCAAGACAGGGCGATCAGCATACCGGTCGAGGCTTGCGCGTCGGCGATCGGCTTGCGCACATAGGTCTCGAAATAGGCGTGGGTCAGCAGGTGGAAGGAGATGGCCTCCGACCACACCATCGAGGACGCGTTCTCATCGCTGAACTGCGCGTTTCGCTGGCAGCCGATCGCTTCGTAGAAGCGGGTGGCGGCAGCAATGTCGCGAACCGGCAGGTTCAGGAACATCATCCGGGGCATCGGCGCTCTCCTCGCGCGGCGGGGCCGGGGCGGATGCGCCCCGCGACCGGCGCATCCTAGCAGAAGGCGCGGGCGCCCCCGCGGCTAATCCGGCCGGACCTGTGTCGCCTCCTCGGCGGCGAAGGCGATCTCGACCGCATCGCCCTCGGCGAAGGCGCGCGGCGCGAAGCGCTGGGCGCGCAGCATGGTCGCCCCGTCGGGGCCACAGGCGACGAGGTAGTCGACGATCGCACCATTGAACAGCACCTCCCGGATGGTGCCGGGCAGGACGTTCTCCCCGGCCGTCGCGGTATGGCTGCCGGCCGGCGCGATCGTGATGCTCTCGGGCCGCACGAGAATCTCGGCCGCCCCGCCGGCCGCGGCGTCGGGCAGGCCGCGGCTGCGGATGCGGCCCAGCGGCGTGTCGACCAGCACATGGCTGCCGTCGCGACCGACGATCCGCCCCTCGATGAAGTTCGACAGCCCGACGAAATCGGCGACGAAACGCGTTTCCGGGCTGCGATAGAGCGCCTCGGGCGGCGCGTACTCGACGATCCGGCCGCGGCGCATCACCGCGATCCGGTCGGACAGCAGCAACGCCTCCTCCTGACTGTGGGTGACGAAGACCGCAGTGATGCCGAGCCGCCGCTGCAGCCGGCGCAGCTCGAAGCGCATGCTCTCGCGCAGCTTGGCGTCGAGATTGGAGAGTGGCTCGTCGAGCAGCAGGATCTGCGGCTCTGTGACCAGCGCACGCGCCAGCGCCACGCGCTGCTGCTGCCCGCCCGAGAGCTGGCTCGGCAGTTTCTTCTGCTGGCCGGCGAGACCGACCAGCTCGATCATCTCGTCGACCCGCGTCTTCAGCGCGGCGGCGTCCGGGCGACGGCCCGGCCCGTAGCGCAGCCCGTAGGCGACATTGTCGAAGACCGTCATGTGCGGCCAGACGGCGTACGACTGGAAGACCATGCCCATCGCCCGCCGCTCGGGCGGCAGGACCACGTTCGGCGCCGAGATCACGGTGCCGTCGACACGGATCTCGCCCTCATCGGGCCGGATGAAGCCCGCCAGCATGCGCAATGTCGTCGTCTTGCCGCAGCCGCTCGGCCCGAGGAGCGAGACGAAGCTGCCGGCGGGGACATCGAGCCCGATCGCGTCGACCGCCACGAAGGGGCCGTAGCGCTTGACCAGCCCACGGATGGTGATGGTACCCGGCATGTGCTCTCCGCTGTCTTCAGTCGCGATCGGCGTAGATCGACCGTCCGGTCAGCGCCTGGAGCACCGCGACCAGCGCCACCATCGCCACGAAGACGCAGACGGCGACGGCGCTCGCCCGCTGATAGCCGCCGCCGCCATCCCACAGATCCATGATGGCGGTCGAAATCGTGTCGGTACCGATATGACGCACGATGATCGAGGCGCTCAACTCGGTCAGCGAGGCCAGGAAGACGACGATGGCGCCCGCCGTGATCCCCTGGCGGATCAGCGGGATCGTCACCGTCCACATGGTCCGCGCCCAGGAGGCGCCGGACAGCCGCGCCGCCTCCTCGAGCTCGGTCGAGATCTGCATCAGCGTGGTCTGTGCCGGCCGGACGGCGAGCGGCAGGTGACGGATGACATAGGCGATCAGGATGATCCACAGCGTGCCGTAAAGGCCCAGGCTGCGGAAGGGCGGGTTCGCCACCGTCATGATCAGCGCGACCGCCAGCGCGGTGCCGGCGATGCCGAGCGGGATGACCGAGACGTAGTCGAGGAAAGCGCCCCAGGCGGTGCGCATCCGCACCGTCACATAGCCGATCACGAAGGCCATGACCGCAGTGATGACGGCGGCGCCGGCTGCAAGGCGCAGGCTGTTCCACAAGGCGTGCAGGACGAAGCCGTCGGTGATCAGCACGTGGCGGTAATGCTTGAGCGTCAGATTGTCGAAGTGAAAGCCGTAGCCCAGCCGGTCGAGCAGCGAGGTGCTGATGAGCCCGAGGATCGGCAGTACGACGGCGAGGAAGGCGAAGAGATAGGCAAGCACCGTGAGCACGTGGCGGGCGCGCCCGATCTCGAAGGGCGTCGGCCGGAAGCTCTTGCCGGTCACGGTGGAATAGCTGCCGGCGCCGAGGCTGCGGCGATAGAGCGCCAGCACCGCGAGCGACAGCACGACGAGCAGCAGCGACACCACGGCCGCGCCCGAGAAATCGGCGGCCAACATGTACTCGCGGATGCGCAGCGTCAGCACAGTGAAGCCCATCATGTGCGGCGTGCCGTAATCGGCGAGCGACGTCGCCATGGCGAGCAGCGCCCCGGCCAGGATGGCGTTTCGCATCACCGGCAGGGTGACGGTCGCGATCGTCCGCCAACGTCCTGCTCCGGCGATCGCCGCCGCCTCCTCGAGCTCCGGGTTCATCTTGGCGAAGGAGGCCGCTGCGATGAGATAGACGAAGGCGGCGGATTGCTGCGCCCCGAGCAGCAGCACGCCTGAGATGTGGAAGATATTGATCGGTCCTCGCCCGTCGCCTTCGCCGAACACCTCGCGCAGAGCGACATTGATCACCCCAGCATTGGGACCGAGGAGGTTGATATAGGCCATCGCGGTCAGGAAGGCGGGCGTGATCAGCGAGCTGATCACCGCCAGCCGGATCACCTGCCGGGCCGTATGGGAGATGTCGGTGCGCTCGACCAGGAAGGCGAGCGGCACGCCGATCGCAACACTCAGCACGCTGACGCCGCTGACATAGATGAGCGTGTTGACCAGCGCCTCGACCGTGCCGGCGCTGCGCAGGATCGCGATCGCCGGCTCCAGGCTGAACGCGGCGCCCGGATGCACCGCCATATAGGCGAGATAGAGCGTGGGCAGCAGGATCAGCGCCGCGGCGACCAGCGTCACCAGCGTCACCCCGACCCGCGTCCCAAGACCTTCGCCGCTGCCGCTTCCCTGCACGTCCGGTCCCGTTCTCTCTGGCCGTTCCGTCTGGCGTCACGTTCACGACGCGACCGATGGGCGGGACGCATGCCCGCAGCACGCGCCCCGTCCGGCTCCGGTCGTTTCGCGGTGAGGTTATTCCACCGCGGTCAGGAAACGCTGGGTGTTCTCCTCGCGCTCTTCGGCCGGGATCTGCACCCGGACGATCTCGACATCGGCGATCGCCTGCCCGTCGGGCGTGGTGAAGACGACATCGTTGTGCGAGGGCACGGTACCCCAATTCTCGGTCAGGAAGGTCTGGCCTTCCGCCGAGGCGAGGTAGTCGTGCAGCAGCTTCGCCGCCTCGAGGCTGTCCGTCTCGGCGACGATGGCCCCGGCATTCGGGCTGGTGGGGCTGCCTTCCTCCGGCCAGACGATGCCGATCGGCTCACCGGCCTCGACCGCCGGGGTGACGAAGGCGAGCGGCATCTCTGCCGCGATCCAGATCTCGCCGGTGACGACGAGGTCGACGAGCTGGCGATGGCCGGAGGTGAGGATCGGGTTGAGCGCGCCGAGCTTCTCGAGGAAGCCGACGCCATAGGGCTCGCCGCGATCGGCCAGCGTCCGCGTCCAGAAGGTCAGCGGCACCTGCACGCCGGCCGATGTCCGCGGATCTGCGATGCCGATCCGGTCGGTGAACCGCTCGTCCAGCATGTCCGCCCAGGCGGTCGGCACGTCCTCTCCCACCGCCCTCGCATTGTAGACCATCACATAGGGCGAGAAGTCGATCGGGATCCAGTAGCCGTCCTCGTCGATCGCCGCGGGGTTCATCTGCGCGACGCTGTCGGGCGCGTACTGATGCAGATAGCCCCGCGCCTTGAACACCTCCATGAAATCAACGTCGGAGATGATGTAGTCGGCGCGGCCGGTGCCGAACTGCATCTCCGAGAGGAACTGGGTGCTCAGCTCGGCGCCCGCCGCGCGGAAGTACTCCAGCGTGATCTCGGGGTGCAGGCTCTCGAACTCCGCCTTGAGCTGGTCCATCGCTTCGCGATGCCAATTGGAATAGACGGTCAGCGTCTCGGCGCCGGCCTCCGCCGAAAGGGCGACCCCCGCGAGGGCCGCCGCGACGATCATGCGCTTCATTGTGGTTCCCTCCTTGCGCTTGTTCTGATCTCAGCGGAGTTCGAGGACCTGGTATTCCTTGATCGCCGCCGGATCGAGTTCGACCCCGTTGCCGATCCCTTCGGGCACCGACACGAAACCCTGCTCGTCCATCGAGATGGCATCGAGATTGGCGAGATAGTTGCCGGTCATGAAGCGGCGCGGATCCTCGACGTCCAGCACCACCGGGAATTCGATCCAACCGGCATTGTGCGTCGAGGCGATCAGATGCAGCGTCGCCGCGTTCTTCATCCCGCTGCCGAAGCCGTGCGGGATGTACATCTTGTTCCAGACGTCGCAGATGTCGGCGATGATCTTCGACTGGGTGATGCCGCCGCAGAAGCAGATGCGCGGCTGGTAGATCTCCAGCGCGTTGTGCTGCAAATAGTCCTTCATGCGGAAGGCGGTGTATTCCGTCTGGAAGCCGCTGATCGGCGTCTTGAACTTGCGGTTCAGTTCGGCCAGCCCGGCGATGTCGGTGTGCGGCACCGGCTCCTCGAGCCAGAAGATGCCATGATCGTCGCAGATCTGCGCGACCTCCGCCGCCTCCATGTGGTTGCGGTAGAAGCCATTGGCGTCGACCGCGATCTTGATCTTGCCCTCGCCGGCCTCGGTGACCGTGCGGATCAGCCGCCGGTCCTCCTCGACGCCGCGGCCGATGCCGAGCTTCACCGCCTGGATCCCCAGCTCGATGTAGCGGCGGATGTCGTCGGCATGGGCCTCGGGCGCCTTCTTGATGGCGCTGGTGGCATAGGCACGGATCTTGTCGCGCACCTTGCCGCCCATCAGCTCATAGAGCGGCACGCCGAGCGTGCGGGCCTTCAGATCCCACAGCGCCTGGTCGATGGCGCTCATCGGGTTCATCATCCCAACGGTCTTGGCGTAGGTCCAGAGATCCTCCCAGATCTTGGAGATCCGCCGCGGGTCCTCGCCCATCAGCATCGGCTTGAAATTGTGGACCACGGCGCGGGTCAGCGTCTCTTCCCGCTCGACGCCGCGGGCCAGCGTGCTCTCGCCCCGGCCGACGATGCCCTCGCTCGATTCGATCTCGACGATCGTGGAGCAGAGGTCGAGGTCGAACGGGATGCCGCCGCCGATGAGGAATTCCGGGACGGAGCTCCGCATGAGCCGAGCCCTGACGTCGACGATCTTCATGTCTTCCGCACCCTTGGTTGCACAACTCTGGTTGCAGGCCGGACGGTCCCGAGCCGGTGATGCCGGTCTCGGGCTGGACGGCCGCGTCCGCATGGCTGCTAATTATTATGAGCAGGCTAGGTGATGTTCTTCAGCAGCGCAATCGCCTTATACCGGGGAAATGATGAGCGGAGCGGTCCCGATCGAGGCACGGGGCGCGACCGGGCTATGGGAGTGGCAGGTGAAAGAGAAGGGCGGAACGGCGACCGCGGATGGTAGCGGCGAGGAACGGCGCAAGCGCCGGACGACGATGGCCGAGGTCGCGTCGCTCGCGAAGGTGTCGCAATCGACCGTGTCCCTGGTGCTGAACGGGGTGGAGAATGCGCGGATCACCCCGGCCACCCGGCGCCGCGTCATCGAGGCGGCGGAGGCGCTGCAGTATCGCTTCGGCCCGCGCCCGGTCGCGGCCGTCGAGGGGCCGCCGATCATCGGCATGATGATCGACGATCTGTCGCCCAACTGGATCGGCGCGGCGCTGATCGACGACATCCGCGATTTCTGCTGGGACATGGGGGCGCTGCTGGTGGTGACGGCGGCCGGTGGCCGGCCCGAGATCGAGGAACTCGTGCTGCGCCACCTGCTGCGCCAGGCGCCGGTCGGTGTGATCTATGCGAGCCTCTATCCGCGGCGTGTCACCCCGCCGGCGGGGCTGGCGCAGCTCCGCTCGGTGCTGGTGAATTGCGGCACCGTCGATGACGGGCTGCCTTCAGTGATGCCCGATTTCCGCCAGGCCGGATTCGCGGCGACCGACCGGATGGTAGCGGCAGGGCACCGCCGCATCGCCTTTCTCAATCACGAGCGCTGGCATCATTTCGCCCAGGACCGGCAGGACGGCTACCGGCAGGCGCTGGCGCGGGCCGGCATCGCCTATGACCGACAGCTCGTGCGTCATGGCAGCGGCTCGCCGGAGGCGGGATACCGCGACACGCTCGAGCTGATGCGCCTGCCGGAGCCGCCGACGGCCATCGTCTGCGCCAATGACCGGCTGGCCTTCGGCTGCCTCGACGCGCTCAAGGCGCTCGGACGGAGTATTCCGGACGAGGTGGCGGTGATCGGTTATGACGATCACGAACTGGCGCGCCACTGTCATCCCGGCCTCACCACGCTGGCGACACCGCATGTCGAGATGGCGCGCTGGGCGGTGGACCATCTGCTCTCCGGCACCGCCGATGGCGAGGGGATCCCGCGTATCCGGCTCGAGAGCCGGCTCGTCGAGCGCTATTCGGTCGGACCCGTCATCCGGCCGGGCGCCGCTTCTCCATGAGCAGCGCCTCGCCGGCGGAGCCTCTGACCGGCCCGACGACCCGGAAGCCCGCCTTCTCGAAGCACCGGATCGAACGGCGATTGGCGGGGGAGGGATCGGCGATGATGCGCTCGGCGCGGCCGTCGACGAGCAGCCGGTCGGTGTAGACGCCGAGAAAGGCGGGGCCGAGCCCGCGGCCGACATAGGCGGGCTCGCCGATGAAGGTGTCGACCGCGATCGTGCCCGGCTCGGCGATGGCGTCCTCGGAGCCGCCGCAGGCGCCGGCCTCGGCCTCGAGATCGCAGGCCTGCAGGTAGCCGATCGACCGCCCCTGCCAGGCGACGATCATCGCCTCGCCCCAATCGACGCCCATCAGCGTGCGGATCTCCGCCGTCGCCCGCTGCGGGTCGCCCCACCAGGCCCGGACATGCGGCGCCGCCAGCCAGCGGCGCAGCCGGCCGAAATCGGCGAGGCGGATCGGGGTGAAGGTGAACATGCCGGCGCAATCATGCGCCGTTCGCGACGCGGCGTCACCCATGCGCGACAGGAACCGCCTCAGCGGGGTGGGCGCAGATGCGGGTTGAGCTGCCACTCCAGACGCCGGATCAGCAGCGTCGCCGCGAAATTGATGCCGAGATAGAGCAGGCCGGCCGCCGTGAATACCTCGAAGGGCGCGAAGGTGCGGCTGTTGAGCTGCTTGGCGATGCCGGTGATCTCCATGATCGTGATCACCGAGGCGAGCGAGCTCGCCTTGACCATCAAGATCACTTCATTGCCATAGCCGGGCAGCGCCTGGCGCAGCGCCAGCGGCGCCACGATGCGGCGGAGCGTCAGCAGCCGCGACATGCCGCAGGCGCGAGCCGCCTCGATCTGTCCCCAGGGGATCGACTGGATGCCGCCGCGCAGGATCTCGGCGGTATAGGCCGCGGTATTCAGAGCGAGCGCCAGCACGGCGCACCAGTAGGCCTCGCGCAGCAGCACCCACAGCCCGATCGATTCCCAGAAAGCGCGGAACTGGCCGAGGCCGAAATAGATCAGGAAGATCTGCACGAGCAGCGGCGTGCCGCGGAAGACGAACACATAGCCCCGCGCCAGCGCCGCGAGCACCGGGTGCCGGCGCGAATCCTGGGCGAGGGCGAGAAGACAGGCGAGCACGAAACCCGAGGCCAGCGACAGGATCACGAGCTGCAGCGTCATCCCGGCGCCCTCGAGCAGGCGCGGCAGGCTGTCAAGGATCAGGCGGAAATCCATGCCGGTCAGGCCGCCCGTCTTTCGCCGCGGGCGGCGCGCATCTCGGCCGCCCGGAACACCCATTGCGAGACGGTGGTAATCGCAAGGAACAGCACGGCCGCCGCGATATAGAAGAGGAACGGTTCGTGCTCGGACCGCGCCGCCACGCTGGCGACCCGCATGGTCTCGGCAAGGCCGACGACCGAGACGAGCGCGGTGTCCTTGAGGATCAGCTGCCAGACATTACCGAGGCCCGGCAGGGCGAGGCGCATCACCTGGGGAAGGATGATGCGCCGGAAGACGAGGCTGCGCGACATGCCGAAGGCGCGGCCCGCCTCGATCTGGCCGTGCGGCACCGCCTGGATTGCGCCGCGCAGTACCTCGGTCGAATAGGCGCCGGAGATGAGGCCGACGGCGGTCATGCCGATGACGAAGGCGTCGAGCCGGATCGTCCCGCCATAGCCGAACCAGCCGGCGATCGCGTTGATCGCGGCCTCGTTGCCGAAGAACAGGAGATAGATCACGAGCAGTTCCGGCACGCCGCGGATGACGGTGGTGTAGACCTCCATCAGCAGCCGGAGCAGCCAGCCGCCCCATACCTTGGCCGCGGCGGCGACCATGCCGATGAAGAGGCCGAGGAGATAGGCGGCGGCGGCGAGGATGACGGTCATGCCGGCGCCGGCCAGCATCTCGTCGCCCCAGCCCTGATCGCCGAAGCTCAGCAGTTCGATCATGGGCGCCGCCGGAAGGGGCAGGGGCGGCACCCGTCCCGGTGCCACCCCCTACGCCGCGATGTCACGGGATCGCGATGTCGTAGCCGAACCACTGCGTGGCCAGCGCCGCAAGGCTGCCATCGGCCCGCATGCTGTCGAGCGCCTCGTCGAACCGCTCGCGCAGCGCGTCATCCTCCTGCCGGAAGGCGATACCGATGCCCTCGCCGAAGATCGGATCGTCGGCACCGGTCAGGCCGGGTCCGAACTGGGCGAAGGCCGAACCCTCCTCGCTCGCGAGGAAGGGCTCGAGCACGAGGCTGTCGGCCAGCGCGGCGTCGATCCGGCCCGACAGCAGGTCGAGATAGAGGTCGTCCTGCGTGTCGTAGAGGTTGATCGTGGCGCCGCTGATCTGCGTCTCGGCATAGGTCTGGTGGATGGTCGAGCGCTGCACGCCGAGCGTCCGCCCGTCGAGTGCCGCCACCACGTCCGCGATCGTCTCGGCCTCCAGCAGTGCGCTGTCCGAGGGGGCGACGAACCAAGCGGGCGTCGTCACGTAGCCGCGGCTGAAATCGACCTGTTCGCGGCGCTCGTCGGTGATCGTCATCCCGGCCATGATCATGTCATAGCGGCCGCTCAGCAGCGCCGGGATGATGCCGTCCCAATCCTGGGCCACGAACTCGCAGGTGACGCCCGCCCGCTCGCACAGCGCGCGGCCGAGATCGACCTCGAAGCCGACCAGCTCGCCCGAGGCGTCCGTCGCGTTGAACGGCGGATAGGCGCCTTCGGTGCCGATCCGCACCACCTCATCCTGGGCCTGGACGGCGCCGGCGGCGAGCATTGCCGCGGCGAACGCCGCGATCGGGGCGATCGCATATCGGGTCATTCAAACCTCCTGTGTTGCACGTCGGTCTCAGTATTCGGTCGTCAGGAACTGCCGGAGCCGCTCCGAGCGGGGCCGGTCGAAGATGTCGGCGGGCGCACCCTCCTCCTCGACCCGGCCCTGGTGCAGGAACACGACGCGGCTCGACACCTCGCGCGCGAAGCGCATCTCATGGGTCACCAGCAGCATCGTGTTGCCTTCCTCGGCGAGCTCCCGGATCACCCGCAGGACTTCGCCGACGAGCTCCGGGTCGAGTGCCGAGGTGGGCTCGTCGAACAGCATCACCCGCGGCTGCATCGCCAGCGCCCGCGCGATCGCCGCGCGCTGCTGCTGTCCGCCCGAGAGATGGTTCGGATAGTGGTTGCGCTTGTCGGCGATCCCGACCTTGGCGAGCAGCGCCTCGGCGCGGGCCACTGCCTCGGCGCGGGGCACCCGCAGCACATGGATAGGCGCCTCGATCACATTCTCCAGCACAGTCATATGGCTCCAGAGGTTGAAGCTCTGGAAAACCATGCCGAGCCGGGTCCGGATGCGGTCGACTTGGCGGCGGTCGGCCGGCTGGGCGTGGCCGTCGGGCAGACGGCGCATGCGGATCAGCTCGCCATTCACCCAGACCTCTCCCTCGTCCGGGATCTCGAGCAGGTTGATGCACCGCAGCAGCGTGCTCTTGCCCGAGCCGGAGGAGCCGATGATCGAGATGACATCACCCTGGCGAGCGCCGAGTGAGACGCCGCGCAGCACCTCCACCGATCCGAAGCGCTTGTAGAGGTCTTTCACGACGATGGCCTCGTCGTTCGACGACGCCATGCCGGTCGCCTCCTTCATCACCCTGTCAGCCGCCCCCCGCCGTCTTTCCGGCCGCCCCTCGCGGCTCTGGCCTATCGAAGCATCGCCCGCAGGACCGGTCAATCGCCGCCACCCGCTGGCGGCCGGATCGGAGAGTGCATTTTGCACGCATTGTGCGGATCATCAGCCGGGGTCGGCAGGCACGTCGAGCGCGGCGATCCGCTCCTCGAGTGCCCGCCACTCGGGGCTGCCCTCCGCGAACAGGGCGGCGAGCCGTCGCCACAGCGCCGCCGCCTCGCCCTGGCGCCCGTCGCGCGCGGCGGCGGCGCCGAGGAACCACAAGGCCTGCGGACTGTCCGGCTGCAACTCGATCAGCCTGTGCATCGCCGTCTCGAAGGCTGCTGGTACCGTGTCGCCATCACCCGCGGCGAGGCGCGCATCGGCCCAGGCGGCGAGGACGGCCGGATCGTCGGGCATCAGCGCCGCCGCCCGCCCATAGGCCTCGGCCGCCGCCTCGGCCTCGCCCAGCACCAGCCGGGCCTGGCCGAGCCACAGCCAGCCCTGAGGATCATCGGGCTCGGCCGCGAGCCGCGCCGCCAGCCGTTCGACCATGCCTTCGATCGCGGCCGCGCGCTCCTCCGGCGGCAGCGCCGCGATCGCCGCGCCGGCCTCGTCGCCGGGGGGGGCATCGCCGACAGGGGCGCCGCCCGGTGCCAGGATCTCGGGCTCGACACCCAGCCGGTCGGCGGCTTCGGCGATACGGCGGGAGAGTTCCTCGACCCAAGGGGCACCGGGTGGACTGTCGCGCATCAGCGCCTGCCAGCCGGCGAGCGCCCCTGCGTCGTCGCCGGCCTGGGCGCGGCCGAGTGCCAGGTAGAAGCGGGCGCGCGGATCGGCCGGATCGCCCTTGAGCGCCTCCTCGAAGCCGGCGATGGCGGCCTCCGTCACCACGCCGGCGCCGGCCTGGACCAGCGCCTCCGCCCAGCGCGAGAGGAGCGCGGGTTCGGGCGCTGTGGCCAGCCCGATCGCCCGGCCCCAGGCGGCGGCCGCCGCCGCGGGGTCGCCGAGCGCCATGCGCGCCTCGCCGAGCGCCATCCAGCCGGCGCGGTCGTCCGGGGCGGCGGCGAGCCGGGCCTCGAGCGCCTGGGCCTCGGCAAGCATCGACCTTTGCGCCTCCTGCGCGGCGGGGTCACGTGCCGCGAAGGGCGCGGCCGGCAGGTCGGGCCGGCCCTGCGGGACGTAGATCGCGAGCGCCAACACGGGCACCAGCGCCGCCAGCACCGCTGCCAGCAGCCGCGCCCTGCGGCTCGGGGTGGTCCGGTCCGGCATGCCGCTCGCACCCTCCTCTCCCCGCTCGGCCGCCAGGAGACGCCGGCCGATCTCGGCACGTGCCGCGGCGGCTTCGGCCGGACCGATCACACCGCGTGCACGATCACGGTCCACCTCGGCGAGCTGGTCACGATAGATCGCCCGCGCCCCGTCGGTGGCGCCCAGCATCGGGGGTGGACGCAGCAGCGCGCGCATCAGCAGCGCGACGACCCCGGCGGTCAGCGCGGCGGCGGCGAGCCACAGCGTCAGGGACATGGCGTCACCGCCTTTCGCACCGCGTCATCGGTCGCGCTCATCCTCCAGCATACGCGTCAGCGCCGCCTCCTCGGCGGGGCTGAGCGGCACCTCGACGCCAGCGCGGCCGCGCCGTCTGCGATGGGCCAGCAGCACGATGCCCGCACCCGCCGCCAGCACGATCGCCGGGCCGAGCCACAATGCCAGCGTGTCGAACCGGAAGGGCGGGCGCAGCCTGACATAATCGCCATAGCGCTCGACGATGAAGGCGACCGCCGCCTCATCGCTGTCGCCGGCGGCGAGCCGCTCACGGACCAGCCGGCGCAGATCGCGCGCGAGCGGCGCGTCGCTGTCGTCGATCGACTGGTTCTGGCAGACGAGGCAGCGCAGCTCACGCGAGATCGCCCGGGCGCGTGCCTCGAGCGCCGGATCGTCGAGCCGCTCGCCCGGCCCGACCGCCGCGGCCGGCGCTGCGATGAGCAGCGTGAGGAGAAGGAGAAGAGACCTCATCCGCCGAGCTCCCGCCACAGCGGCATCAGATCACGCTCCACCACCTGCGGTGTCAGCGGGCCGGCCCAGCGCCAGCGGATGCGGCCGGCGCCGTCGACAAGGAACGTCTCGGGAATACCGTAGACGCCGAACTCGATACCGGTGCGTCCGTCGCGGTCGGCGCCGATCGCGGTGAAGGGGTCGCCATGGCGGTCGAGCCAGCGCCGTGCATCCGCGGGTGCATCCTTGTAGTTCACGCCGTAGAGCGGCATCCCCTCCTCGATCGCCAGACGCGTCAGGACCGGGTGCTCGGCAAGGCACGGGACGCACCAGCTCGCGAAGAAATTGACGAGGATCGGCCCGTCGCCGCGCGCGAGATCAGCCGCCGTGAGGCCGGGGCCATCGCGCCCTTCGATGGGGGCGAGGGTGAAGGCCGGCACCGGGCGGTCGATCATCGCCGAGGGCAGCATCGCGGGATCGCGTCCGGACAGGATCGACCAGGCGAAGACGGCGGCGAGCGCCAGCACCGCGAGGAGTGGCAGGAGGAACAGCAGCCGTCGCGCACCCATCGCCACCCAGCCCTCAACCGGCGATCCGCCCCGCGCCGCTCTGCGGCAGCGGCCCGGCGGTGGCGGCGCGGCGGGGCGCGCCGACCCGGAGCCGGCGGTCGGCAAGCGAGAGCAGCCCGCCCAGCACCATCACCAGCGCGCCACCCCAGATCCAGGGCACCAGCGGGTTGTAATGAAGGCGCAGCGTCCAGCGCCCGTCATCGGCCTGCTCGCCAAGCACGACATAGAGATCGGCGAAGCCGGTGGTGCGGATCGCCGCCTCGGTCGTCTGCATCCGGGCGACGGGGTAGAAGCGGCGTTCCGGCGTCAGCAGCGCGATCGGCTCGCCGTCATGCAGCAGCCGGAGACGCCCCTCCGTCGCCTGCCAGTTGGGGCCGGCCGTCGCGGCGGTGCCCTCGAACGCGACAGCATAGCCGGCGGCGAGCGGGACGACATCGCCGGGTGCCGCCAGCTCGACCCGCTCGGTCGACCAGAAGATCGACCCCATCATTCCGAGAATGGCGATGCCGAGACCGGCATGGCCCAGCGCGGTGCCCCAGGCGGCGCGCGGCAGGCCGGCGAGCCGCGCCAGGCTGTCGCCGAGCGGAATGCGGAACAGGCGGACACGCTCGGCGATCTCGCTGACCGCGCCGACGATGGCCCAAATGGCGAGCGCGACACCGAGCAACGCCCCGACGGGCCCGCCCTCGAGCGTCCAGGCGGCGATCGCGGCGGCCGCAGCGGCGGCGACCGCTGCCACCCAGAGCCGCGACAATGCGCCGGCCAGATCGCCGCGCTTCCAGGCGAGCATCGGCCCGGCCGCCATTGCGGCAACCGCGGCCGCCATCAGCGGACCGAAGGTGGCATCGAAATAGGGCGGGCCCACCGAGACGGTCGCGCCGCCGACCGCATCGAGGAAGAGCGGGTAGAGCGTGCCGAGGAACACGGTCGCAGTGGCGGTCGACAAAAGGAGGTTGTTGAGCACCAGCGCCCCCTCTCGGCTGATCGGCGCGAACAGCCCGCCGAGTTTGAGTGCCGGCGCCCGCCAGGCATAGAGCGCGAGCGCGCCGCCCAGCGTCAGGGCGAGCAGGGCCAGGATGAACACGCCGCGTGCCGGATCGACGGCGAAGGCGTGGACCGAGGTCAGCACGCCCGACCGGACGAGGAAGGTGCCCAGCAGGCTGAATCCGAAGGCGACGATCGCGAGCAGGATCGTCCAGCTCTTTAGCGCGTCACGCTTCTCCACGACGATGGCGGAGTGCAGCAGCGCGGTGCCGACCAGCCAGGGCATCAGGGAGGCGTTCTCGACCGGATCCCAGAACCACCAGCCGCCCCAGCCGAGCTCGTAATAGGCCC
>CAYORM010000053.1:0-19779 GCA_964406375.1 uncultured Mycobacteriaceae bacterium
CTGATGGCCTTCTTCCTCGAGGCGACCTTCATCGGCCTGTTCTTCTTCGGATGGGACAGGCTGTCGCGCGTCGGCCATCTCATCGTCACCTGGCTCGTCGCGCTCGGCGCCAACTTCTCGGCGCTTTGGATCCTCATCGCCAATGGCTGGATGCAGAACCCGGTCGGCGCGACCTTCAACCCCGACACGATGCGGATGGAGATCACCGATTTCATCGAGGTGATCTTCAACCCGGTGGCGCAGGCGAAGTTCGTCCACACAGTGAGCGCCGGCTATGTGACGGGCGCGATGTTCGTGATGGCGGTCAGCGCCTACTACCTGCTGCGCGGTCGCCACGCCGCCCTCGCCAAGCGCTCGATGACGGTCGCGGCCAGCTTCGGCCTCGCCTCGGCCCTGTCGGTGGTCGTCCTCGGCGACGAGAGCGGCTACACCGCGACCGAGAATCAGAAGATGAAGATCGCGGCGATCGAGGCGATGTGGGAGACCGAGCCCGCGCCGGCCGGTTTCAACCTCTTCGCCCTGCCCGATCAGGACGGGCAGGTGAACCGCTACGAGCTGCAGGTCCCCTTCCTGCTCGGGCTGATCTCGACGCGCTCGCTGACGGAGGAGCTGCCGGGCATCCGCGAGCTGGTCGCCGATGCCGAGACCCGCATCCGCAACGGCGTCGAGGCCTATGAGACGCTGCAGACGATCCGCGCCAACCCGGCCGATCAGGAGGCCCGCGCCCGCTTCGAGACGCTCTGGCCCGATCTCGGCTACGGTCTGCTGCTCAAGCGCTATCGCGAGGACATCGGCGCCGCGACGGATGATGAGATCCGCATGGCGGCCTATGACACGGTGCCGTCTGTTGCCCCGCTGTTCTGGTCGTTTCGGATCATGGTGGGTCTGGGCTTCTACTTCATCCTGTTCTTCGCGGTGGCGTTCTGGCTCGCCTCGCGGCGACGGCTCGAGACGAGCCGGCGCTTCCTGTGGATCGCGCTGTTCAGCCTGCCGACACCCTGGATCGCGGCGGAGCTCGGCTGGTTCGTCGCGGAATTCGGCCGCCAACCCTGGATCATCGAGGGCGTGCTGCCGACCTTCTATGCGGCCTCGGACCTGACCCTCACCGATCTCGCGATCAGCCTCGGCGGGTTCCTCATCCTCTACACCGCGCTCGCCATCGTCGAGCTCTGGCTGATGCTCCGGGCGATCCGGACCGGCCCCCGCGAGCATGGCGCGTCGGACGACGCGACCGCCGCCGCGCCCCTGTTCGACGGGCGGACCGCCGCCCCGCCCCGCCCGTGACGGCGGAAGGAGAAGACGATCATGGATCTCGTTCCCCTCGATTACGCCACGCTCCGCCTGATCTGGTGGGTGCTGCTCGGCGTGCTGCTCATCGGCTTTGCCATCATGGACGGATTCGACCTCGGCGTCGGCACGCTGCTGCCCGCGGTCGCCCGCAGCGATGAGGAACGCCGGGTGGTGCTCAACGTCATCGGCCCGGTCTGGGAAGGCAACCAGGTCTGGCTGGTGCTCGGCGGCGGCGCCATCTTTGCCGCCTGGCCTCCGCTCTATGCGGTGTCCTTCTCCGGCTTCTACCTCGCGATGCTGCTGATCCTGCTGGCGCTGATCCTGCGCCCGGTGGGCTTCACCTTCCGCTCGCAGATCGCCGACCCGCGCTGGCGGTCGGTCTGGGACTGGGCGCTGTTCGTCGGCGGGCTGGTGCCGGCGCTGGTGCTCGGCGTCGCGGTCGGCAATGTGCTGCAGGGCGTGCCGTTCCGCCTCGATGACACGCTGCGCCCCGCCTATGATGGCGGGTTGTTCGGCCTGCTCAACCCCTTCGCCCTGCTCGCCGGGCTGGTCAGCCTGGCGATGCTGACGATGCACGGTGCGGCGATGCTCGTCTGGAAGACCGACGGGATCATCGCGGAGCGCGCCCGGCGCTTCGGACTGATCGCCGCGCTCGTCACCACGGCGCTCTTCGTCCTCGCCGGCATCTGGGTCGCCTATGGCATCGACGGCTATGTCGTGACCGGCGAGCTCGCCGGCGAGGGGCCGTCGAACCCGCTCGCGAAGACCGTCGAGACGATGCCCGGCGCCTGGCTCACCGCCTATTCGGAGCGGCCCTGGACGATCGCGGCACCGGTTCTCGGCATCCTCGGCGCCCTTCTCGCCGCCGCCGGCTTCACCGCCCGGCGCGAGGCCTCCACCTTCATCGCCTCGGCGGTGTCGATCTTCGGCATCATCGCGACGGTCGGTCTGGCGATGTTCCCGGTGATTTTGCCCTCCTCGGTGGAGCCGCGGGCGAGCCTCACCGTCTTCGACGCCTCGTCCTCGCGCTTCACCCTGTGGATCATGCTGCTCGCCACGCTGGTCTTCCTGCCGCTGGTGATCGCCTACACCGCCTGGGTGTACCGCGTGCTGCGCGGCAAGGTGACGGCCGAGACCATCGCCCGGAACGAACATTCCTACTGAGGTCGACGCCCGCGCCTCGTAACGACAAGGAGACGGCACCATGTGGTACTTTTCCTGGATCCTCGGGATCGGCCTCGCCTGCAGCTTCGCCATCCTGAACGCGATGTGGATGGAACTGCACGAGTCCGGGTCCGCCGAGGCCGCGGCACGACCCTCACCGGAGAGGACGCAGCGCGGTCGCTGAGGATCCATCGATGGTGCCGATGCGGCCGTCCGGCCGCGGCGGCACTCCTGCCACCCCCGGCAGGCCGTTGCGGCCTGCCGGGGCGAAAGGAGGGGCTGATGTCGAGGACTTCCGAAGCGACGGCACCCCCGCCCGCGGCAGCGTCCGATCCGGACGCGAAGCGGCGGGCACGGCTGGACGCGCTGCTCGACGAGGGGCTGAAGGACAGCTTCCCGGCGAGTGACCCGCCGGCCGTCACCAAGCCCGCGGCGACCCTCCCCGACGACCCGCCACGCCCCGACCGCAGGCGCCCGAGGCAGTGACGCCCGCAGCCGGCACCGGCCCGCCGGTGACAGCGACACGGCGCCCGCCAGGGCGGGCGCCGTCAGATCCTGACGATCGGTTGCGGTGATGCGGTGGGCCCCGGACTGGGGCGGCGCGGGGCTGAGCCCCGGGCCGTGTCCGCCGGCTCAGCCGTTGCAGGCGCCAAGGCGAATGCGGCGCGCGCTCTCGAGCCGGATGGCGCCGCTCTCCTGAAGCTGGGTCATCGTGCGCGAGACGGTCTCGATGGTCAGGCCGAGATGGTCGGCGATGTCCTGCCGCGACATGGGGATCTCGACGATCCGCTCGGCACCGAGCCGTTCGGCGATGCCGGCGAGGAAGGCCATCACCCGCTCCGTCGCGCATTTGCGGCCGAGCAGGACCATGTGCTCCTGCATCCGCTGCAGCTCCTGCGCCGCGGCGAGCCAGAGCGCGCTGGCGAGTGCCGCGTCGCGCCGCGCCGCCGCGATCAGCGAGGAACGCCGGATGACGACGATCCGGCAATTGGTCACAGCCTCCGCCGCGAAGCCGTGGAGGGCGGAGGTCTCGAAGCCGAAGATATCGCCTGCCACTGGAAAGGCGCCGATCTGCCGGCGGCCATCCTCGAGGAACCGGCAGGTCCGGACGACGCCCGACGCCACCATGTAGACGTAGTCGGCCGGCTCCTCCTCGGCGAAGATCTCCGCATTGCGCTCGAACGGGATGACGCTGCCCATCATCGAGAAGATCTCAAGAAGGTCACCACCATCGCGGTTGCCGGCGCGGTTGCCGGCGCGGCTCGCACCGAGGGATCCGGTCTCGACCGCGGCGGCGGAACGACCGATGGCGGGAGCGGCCCCGATGCGCGACATGGCATTCTCCTTCTCGCGTGAACGACAGGAGGTTTAGGCACCGCTCCGCTCGCCTCCTATTCCGGTCGTCCCCTTACGGGGTTTCCCGTAGTCCTGCGCCGCGCGGCAGGAACCACCCGCAACCGCCGCAGCCGGATGGCGGCGGGCCGCGTCTCGAGATGCGGCGGACGTTGTCGCAGACTGCGCACCATCCTATTGTCCGACAATCCCGCGACACCTCGCGAGCCGATGCGGCGGGCGGGGGCGGAACGGACCGCCGTCGCGGCGGCAATGGCGGAAGGAGCGGACGGCGCCATGGAAGCGTCAGTGAAAGCGGACGGCGCGGCCGATCTGGCGCGCGATTTCTCAGCCCTGCTGGGTGCAGGCGGCGTGTTGACCGCCGACGAGGCTGATCCCCGCTACTGGCGCGACTGGTCCGGCGATCACGAAGGGCGCCCGCTTCTCGTGCTGCGGCCGCGGACCACCGAGGAGGTCGCGGCGATCGTGACGCGCTGCGCCGCGGCAGGCATCCCCGTCGTGCCGCAGGGCGGGCATACCGGCCTCGTCGCCGGCGGCACGCCCCGGCCGGAGGGTGGCGAGATCCTTCTCAATCTCGAGCGGATGAACCGCATCCGCTCTGTCGATCCGCTGGACTTCTCGCTGGTCGCCGAGGCGGGCTGCATCCTCGCCCATGTCCATGAGGCGGCGGCCGCCCATGACCTGATCTTCCCCCTCGCCCTCGGCGCCCAGGGGAGCTGCCAGATCGGCGGCAACATCTCGACCAATGCCGGCGGGCTGAACGTGCTGCGCTATGGCATGATGCGCGAGCTGGTGCTCGGCCTCGAGGTCGTGCTGCCGGACGGCCGGGTGCTCGGCGCCTTGAGCGGCCTGCGCAAGGACAATACCGGCTACGATCTCAAGCAGCTCTTCATCGGGGCGGAGGGCACGCTGGGGATCGTCACCGCGGCCTCGCTGAAGCTGTTCCCGCGGCCACACCGCATCGAGACGGCGCTGCTCGGCCTGCCCTCGGCCGCAGCAGCGGTCGAACTCCTCGCCCGGGCGCGGCGGGAGCTCGGTGATCTCCTGTCGGCCTTCGAGCTGATCATGCGGCCGGCGATCGATCTCGCCCGCGAGGCGATGCCCGATCTGCGCGAGCCCTTCGGGACCCGGACCCCGGCCTATGTGCTGATGGAGGCGTCGACCAGCGCCGCGCTCGACCTCGCCGGCCTCGTCGCCGGCTTCCTCGAGGCGGCGATGGAACGGGGCACGGTGCTCGATGGCGCGGTCGCCGCGAGCCGCGCCCAGGCCGCCGATTTCTGGCGCATCCGCGAGGCGATCATCGAGGGCCAGGTCAGGCGCGGCCGGCACCTCCGGACCGACGTGTCGGTGGCGATCTCGGCCATGCCGGCCTTCATCGAAGAAGCCGAGCGGGCGATCATCGCCTTCCACCCCGAGGCCGAGCCGGTCTCCTACGGCCATCTCGGCGACGGCAACATCCATCTCAACGTGCTCGCGCCGCGCATGATGGCTCGGGCCGACGTGCCGGATTTCCTCCACCGCTGCGAGGAGATCATCTTCGCCGCCATCGACCGGTTCGGCGGCTCGATCAGCGCCGAGCACGGGATCGGCCTCAAGAAGCGCGAGGCCTTCCTATCGCGCGCCGCGCCGCTCGAGGTGGAGCTGATGGCGCGGCTGAAGGCGGCATTCGATCCGGCGGGGCTGATGAGCCCGGGTCGGCTGCTGAAACCCTCGCAGCCAGACTGACATCCGCGGCGCGTATCGCGCCCTCTCGCCGGTCGCACGCCTCCACTCGGCAGGCGGAGCGGGCGACCGACGCGTCGTGACGGAGGTGCCGACCAATCACGCCGGCTCACGGGCATCCGGGTACATCACGGCCGTCCACATGAAGCCCTGCACGTCGATCATGTCGCGGGGCTGGAGATCGGCGATCTCGTCCCTCGTTGCCCGGGCCAAGTCGAGCAGGGAGTCATAGACCTCAAGGTCGAGATTCGGCCGGTAGACATACATGAATGGATGGCCGACGCGCTCGGCGAAACCGGTCGCCATCTGTGGCTTGAGGAACATGGCGGTTTCCGGCTGCCACAGGAACGGCAGATAGGTGATGACGGTCCACTTGGCGATCTCATACGGCTTGAGGATCATGGCAAGGGCGGCGAGGGCCTTCTTCCTGTCACCTTGGGTGAATGCTGCTGCCGCCTGTATGAAGTCATCGGCTTCCGGCCCCTTCAGCAGGGATTGAAGCCGCATCTGTTCGTAGGGCGAAACCAGCGTCGTTGCCTGATAGGCCGCGCGGATGGCGGGGCCGAGACCTTTCGCGGTCAGAGCGGCGCCGAGCGGCGCTGCCCCGTCCAACTTGGCTTTCGCGTCCAGCTTGTACTTGCGCTCATCGGCTAGATAGCGGGGAGCCGAGAAGCCGCCCTCGAAGAGTCGCAGGAAACGGTTGCGCGCGCCGTCATAGCCGATGAAATCCGCGCCGGAGCGCGCCACCGTCTCGTGAAGCCGGCGCCACAACTCCTCAGGATCGTCCCCCTTAAGGGCGGCCTTGCGCTCCCCGCGCTTCAGCACCAAGCCGGCATAGCCATCCGCAGTCTGGACCAGACGCACGATCGCATCACCGACCGATGCCTCCCGGATCGTCTTCAACATGGATCCCCTCAATAGTCAGAAGTATCGTTTCTGTATAAATTGCTCGCAACGCCAATTCTATGCCTATCTCCACTGCTTTTATGCAATCACCTTCTATCGTTCCTCTCCAATCCGGCAGGACGTTGGGCTGATACGCCGGTCCATCTGCGGACCATCACCAAGCCGGCACAGTGAATACCAGGATGTGCATTCCCTCGCTTCAGCCGCGCTGCAAGAGATATTCTTCACTGTTCGCCTGAAGATCAACCCTCCCTCCGGTCGAAGACGGCGGGCGACACCCGACGGCGGCCGGTCTCCTCGCCCTCCGGCCGGTCCTCGGCGGCATGGCGGACCATCTCCTCCGTCGCATCGAGGCCGTCATCGGTCTCATTGGCACCGGAGCCGGGCTGCCGGATGCCGGTCCGGTCGCCCACGGGGCGGGAGCCGACGCCCTTCTCCCTGATCTCCTCCTGACGCGCATCCGGCTCACGGCCGATCGTCGGCGCCTCGCGCCCCGTGCGGGTTTCGAGCAGCACCCGGTCCTCGGGGCCGACCGGGGCGGTGTTGGCGAAGCGGCTGCTGCGCTTGGCCTGCGTGGTCCGCGGACGATCCATGGCGATCCTCTCTTCCTTGTGGTGTTTCCGAAGCTGCCGGGGCAACACCCCCGCACCGGGGTCGTTCCCTCGGGCGGCGCGGCCGGCGGCGGAACCGGTCGTCCCGGCCGCCGATTGCCCGGCAGTGCCGTCAACCGTTTCGCGAGGAACCTCCCGCCATGCGCGATCATCGCCGCCACGACCGCGACCCTTCCGGGCCGCGCCCCTACGGGCCGGAGGTCGACTTCGGCCACCCTCCCTCCGAGCGGAGTGGAGCGATCTCGACCGGCACCGTCATGCTCGCCGCCGGCGCGCTCGGCATCCTGGCCGCGACGATGCTGACGCGCCCGCGCCGGCCGGTCCCGCCGGAGGATGCGCCCGCCTGGACGCTGCGGCGCCCGCCGCGGGGCGCCCGGGGCGGGCACACGCTGGTCGGCCGCACCGTCACCATCAATCGGCCGCGGGCCGAGCTCTACGCCTTCTGGCGCGACTTCTCGAACCTGCCGCGCTTCATGGAGGACGTCCTCGCCGTCACCATGCTCCCGGACGGGCGAAGCCGCTGGACCATCGCAGCGCCCGCCGGACGGACGGTGACCTTCGATACGGAGGTGACGGAGGAGCGGCCGGGCGAGCTGATCGCATGGCAGTCGGTCGAGGATGCCCCGGTGCGAAACAGCGGGCGGATCCGGTTCCGCGACGCGCCCGGCGGGCGCGGCACCGAGGTCGAGGCGACGATCGCCTACGCCCCGCCCGGCGGCGCGTTCGGCCGGACCGTCGCACGCATCTTCCAGCACGAGCCAAGCATCCAGGCGCGGCGCGAACTCAAGCGGTTCAAGCAGCTCATGGAGACCGGCGAGATCGCCAACGCCGCCCCGGCGCCTAACGCCTGACGACGGAGATTGCGATGCGCGCCCTCACCTGGCACGGAAAGCACGATGTCCGCGTCGAGACGGTGCCCGATCCGGGCATCGTCAACCCGCGCGATGCCATCATCAAAGTGACGTCAACCGCGATCTGCGGCTCGGACCTCCATCTCTATGACGGGGTCATCCCGACGCTGAAACCCGGCGACATCCTCGGCCATGAATTCATGGGCGAGGTCGTCGAGGTCGGCAGCGGTGTCTCCGGGCTCAAGCGCGGCGATCGCGTCGTCGTGCCCTTCGTCATCGCCTGCGGCCGCTGCTTCTTCTGCGATCGGCAGCAATTCTCCGCCTGCGACAATTCCAACCCCGCCGACAAGGCGGACATGTCGGAGATGCTCTACGGCCATCAGATGAGCGGCCTTTTCGGCTACGCGCATCTGACCGGGGGTTATGCCGGCGGTCAGGCCGAATATGTCCGCGTTCCCTTCGCCGATGTCGGGCCGATCATCGTGCCCGACGAGCTCGAGGATGAGGACGTGCTGTTCCTCTCCGACATCCTGCCGACCGGCTGGATGGCGGCGGAGAATTGCGAGATCGCCGAGGGGGACACGGTGGCCGTCTGGGGCTGCGGCCCGGTCGGTCTGTTCGCCATCCAGAGCGCGATCCTGATGGGTGCGACCCGCGTCATCGCGATCGACCACTACCCGCATCGCCTGGAGCTCGCCCGCAAGCTGGGCGCGGAGGTGCTGAATTTCCGCGACGCCCACATCCATACGGCGCTGGTCGACATGACCGGCGGGATCGGCCCCGATGCGGTGATCGATGCCGTCGGGATGGAGAGCCACGGCTTCGCGATCGACAATCTCTATGATCACGTCAAGCAGGCGATGATGCTCGAGACCGGGCGACCGCACGCGCTGCGGCAGGCGCTGCACGCCTGCCGCAAGGGCGGTCGCGTCTCGATCCCTGGCGTCTATGGCGGCTTCGTCGACAAGTTTCCGATCGGCGCGCTGATGGAGAAAGGCCTCACCATCCGCACCGGCCAGACGCATGTGCAGAAGTATCTGCCGATGCTGCTCGACATGATCCGGGAGGGGAAGGTCGACACCACCTTCCTGATCAGCCACCGCATGCCGCTCGAGGCGGCGGCCGAGGGATACCGGCTGTTCTCCGAGGAGCAGGACCGGACGACGAAGGTCGTCCTCAAACCCGGATGGGAGATGCGCAATGGCTGAGCCGCTGGGACTGGCCGTCGTCACCGGGGCGTCGAGCGGCATCGGCTATGAACTGGCCCGCTGCTGCGCCGCGGACGGCTATCCGCTGCTCATCGTCGCGGATGAGGCGCGGATCGAGGATGCCGCGACGGCGCTGCGCACCATGGGTACGCCGGTCGAGGCGCTCGAGGCCGATCTCGCGACCGAGGCGGGGGTCGAACGCCTTTGTGACGCCATCGCCGGGCGGCCGGTCGACCTGCTGCTGGCCAATGCCGGGCGCGGCCTCGGCCATGCCTTCCTCGACCAGGATCTGGCGGCGATCCGCCGGGTGATCGACACCAACGTCACGGGAACCGTCCTGCTCGCCTATCGGGTCGGGCGGGAGATGCGCCTGCACAATCGCGGCCGCATCCTGTTCACCGGCTCGATCGCCGGTTATATCCCGGGCAGTTTCCAGGCCGTCTACAACGCGACCAAGGCCTTCGTGGACAGCTTCGCGCTGGCGCTCCGCAACGAGCTGAAGGATACGGCCGTCACTGTCACCTGCCTGATGCCGGGCCCGACCGACACGGATTTCTTCGACCGTGCCGGCATGGAGGACACCCAGGTCGGCACCGACCCGAAGAAGGACGACCCGGCCGATGTGGCGCGGACCGGCTATGACGCGATGATGAAAGGCGAAGCCGCCGTGGTCAGCGGCTTCTCCAACAAGCTGCAGGCGGCGATGGCGCATGTGCTGCCTGCCGGATTACTCGCCGAGCGGCACCGCAAGATGGCCGCGCCCGGTACCGGCCGGCATTGAGCCGGCCGCCCCCGCAGGCGGCGGGGGGCGGCCAGACCTCGGGGGCGCCTCAGGCGGCGCCGAGGACCGGCGGCACCCGGTCGAGCCAGGGCGTCGCCTTCTGGTAGCGATGGCCGGCCGCCAGCAGCCGCGCCTCGTCGAAATAGCGGCCGATGAGCTGCAGGCTGATCGGCAGCCCCCCCGACGAGAAGCCGCACGGCACCGACAGGCTGGGCGAGCCGGTGAGGTTCGTTGGGAAGGCGTTGCGCCAGATCGCGTTGAGGGCGGAGACACGCTCGCCTTCGAGCTCCACCTCCGCCTGGTCGATGCGCGGGGCCGGGATCGGGATGGTCGGCGTGACGATGACGTCGACCCGCGCCAGCGCCGCGGCGAAATCATCGATGATGAGCCGCCGCACCCGCTGACCGAGCAGATAGTCCGTCGCCGGCAGCATCATGCCGGCATCCAGTTCGCGCCGGACATTGGCCGACACGTCGTCCGCCCGGCGGCGCATCATCTCGCGATGATAGGAGGCCGATTCGGCGCCGAGGATGGCGAGCTCCGCCCCCACCCCGTAGCGCAGATGCGGCAGCGACACCTCCTCGATCGTCCAGCCGAAGCCGGACAGCACGTCGAGCGCAGCCTCGAAGGCGGCCCGCACATCCGTGTCGAGCCGGTCGAGGTAGTGATCCCGGGGCACGCCCAGGCGCAACCCCTCGGGCGGATCATCGAGCGCCGCGACATAGTCCGGAATCGCGACTTCGGCCGATGCCGGATCCTCGGGGTCGTAGCCCGCCATCACTGCCAGCATATGGGCGAGATCGTCGACGCTGCGCGCCATCGGTCCGGCATGATCAAGCGACCAGGACAGCGCCATCGCGCCGCGCCGGCTGACGAGCCCGTAGGTCGGCTTCAGGCCGGAGATGCCGCAGAAGGCACTCGGGTGGCGGATCGACCCGCCAGTGTCGCTGCCGGTCGCGCCATAGACCATGCCGGTGGCGACCGCGATGCCCGAACCACCGCTCGAGCCGCCCGGCACGTGGTCCGGGTTCCACGGATTGCGCGACGGCCCGGCATAATCGTTGTTGGTCGTCGGGCCGAAGGCAAACTCGTGGGTATGCGTCTTACCGAACACGAGGCCTCCCGCGGCACGCAGCCGGCGCACCGCCTCGGCGTCATGCGCGGTGCGATGCCCGGCGAGCACCTTCGAACTGGCGGTCGTCGGCAGGTCGTGCGTGGCGTAGACGTCCTTGATGCCGAGCGGGATCCCGGCCAGCGGGCCGGGATCGTCCCCGCGGGCCCGGCTGCGGTCGATGACATCGGCCGCTTCGAGCAGTGCCGTCCGGTCGGCCCGCGCGGCGAAGACGTTGAGTGCAGAGGCATGGGCGTCGGCGACGGCAAGACACTCCTCGACCAGCGCCGTCGCGGTGAGCCGTCCCTCGCGCATCTCGGCAAGGGCGCGGCGGATGCCGCGGAACGCGCCCGGGGTCACGGTCGCACCCGGAAATGCGTGGCCGGCTCGACGCCCTCGAGATCGACCTCGTCGAGCGCGCGGATCGCGGCGATGACGTCACGGAAGACCACGCCGGCATCGGCCAGACGCTCCGGCGTGATCGGAAACTGCGACACCTCGCGCAGCATGGCCTCACAGGCGGCCAGCAGCGACGGGGGCACTTCGGTAGACGACATCGTCCTCCCTCCTTCTCAGATCGGTCCTCGAATGGGCCGGGTCATGGATCGTCGGCGGTCAGCCGCCGCCGCGACGAGCCCCGCCTCCGAGCATCCGCGCCAGCGCGGGAAGCCGTGTGCGGCCGAGGGCGAGCACCACGATCAGGGTCACGCCCCAGGCGAAATCCTTCAGGAAGTTGCTGCCGCTCGACTGGAAGATCAGATTGAGGCCGGTGGACAGCAGCTGCAGGATGATGACGGCGAAGACGACCCCGACGAGCCGTCCCGAGCCGCCGAGCGGCGAGATGCCACCCAGCACCGCGATCAGGATCGCCAGCAGCACGTAGGACGAGCCGAAATCGACATTGGCCGAGTTGGTGACGCCGAGATTGATCAGCCCGGCCAGACCCGAGAGCGCGCCGCTGATGGTGTAGACGCCGAGGATCAGCCGCCGCGCGTTGATGCCGGAATAGCGCGCCGCGGACTCGTTGGCGCCGAACAGATAGAGATTGAACCCGAAACGCCGCCCCTGCAGCACCAGCGACAGGACGAGCGCGGCGAGAAGGAAGACGAGCGCCGGGATCGGCAGGCCGATCAGGGTCCCGCGTCCGATGGCGGTCAGCGTGCTGACACCGAAGAAGGTGCTACCGCCGGTCACGACCGTGCCGATGCCAGTGAACAGCGTCATCGTGCCGAGCGTCGCGAGGATCGGCGGGAAGCGCAGCCAGGCGATCAGCACGCCGTTGAACAGCCCGCACAGCGCACCGACGGCGAGGCCGACGGCGATCGCCGGCAGCATGGCGAGGTTCGGCGGGATCAGGCCGCCCTCGGTCGCCGCCGTCATCAGGAAGCCGGCGGTGAGGATGGAGGAGAGATTGGCGGTCGCGTTGACCGACAGGTCGATGCCGCCCGTCAGCATGGTGATGGCGACGGCGAGCGACAGCAGCCCGATGACGCTGGTCTGCAGCAGCATCGACTGGATGTTCTGCATCCCGAGGAACACGTCCGGACGGGCGAGCCCCAGCGCCGCCCCCACCACGATGGTGGTGAGGACGAGGATGACGAGATGCGGATCGAGGCGTTCGGCGGTTCTCATCTGCCTTCCCCGGCTCCTCAGGCGGCACCCTGGCGGCGATGCGCCAGGAGCGGCAGCCCGATCGCGATCAGCAGCAGTGCACCGATCACGACCTGCTGCCACACGGTCGAGATGCCCAGTACGATCAGGCTGTTGGTGGTGATGACGATGAGCAGCGTACCGAGCAGTACGCCGATCAGGCTGCCACGCCCGCCGGTGATGGCCGCCCCGCCGATGACGACGGCCGCGATCACGTCAAGCTCGGAGCCAACCAGCGTCTGCGGGTTGGCCAGGCGGATGACGGAGGCCGACAGGAAGCCCGCGAAGCCGGCGAGCAGCCCGGCGATCACATAGGCGATGACCTCGATCCGCGGCACGTTGATGCCCATCCGCGCGGCGGCGACCGGGTTGCCGCCGATCGCGTAGAAGCTGCGGCCGAGCGCGGTGTAGCGCATCACCACGAACATTACCGCGGCGATGGCGAGGAAGATCGGCACGGAGACGTGCAACCCCACCCGCGCCCCGTTGGCCGCGACCATGTCGATCACGGTGGCGCGCGAGAAATCCACGACGGCCGAGGGCATCTGACGGATCGTGTCGGTGCCGACGAAATAGAGGAGGAAGCCGCGGAAAAGACTCGTCGTGCCGAGCGTGATGATCAGCGAGGGCGCCTTCAGCCAGATGACGAGCAGCCCGTTGATCAGGCCCATCACCGCGCCGAGCAGCGCCGCGAAGCCGAACAGGATCCAGATCGGCGCACCGGCCGCGATGTCGAGTGCGACCACCGTCGTCACATACATCGCGACGACGCCGACCGCGGCGAAGGAGACGTCGAGCCCGCCGATCACCAGCACCACGAAGAAGCCGATCGCGAACAGCCCGACGACGGTGCTGTTCTTCAGCAGGGTGAACAGGTTGAGATAGGCGAAGAACGCCGGATTGACGCTGCCGACCGCCACCATCAGCGCGACGAGCGCAATCAGCACGATCACCTCGTGCCGGAACAGGAAGGCGGGGAGCTTCATGATGCGGACTCGCTGACGATCTCGAGGATCTCGGCCTCGGTGCTGTCGGCGACGCGCCGCTCGGCCACGAGACGGCCGTTCCTCATCACCAGGATGCGGTCGCAGACGCGCATGAGTTCGGGCATGTCATCGGAGATCATGATGATGCCGACCCCGCTTTCCGCGAGCTCGACGATGATGTCGTGGATGCCGGATTTGGAGCCGACATCGACCCCGACGGTCGGGCGGTTGAGGATCAGCACGCGCGGCCGGCTGGCAAGCCATTTGGCCAGCACCACGCGCTGCTGATTGCCGCCCGAGAGGCTGCTGACCGGCGCGGCATCGGAGGACGCCTTGACCGCGAGCCGCTCCATCCAGCGGCGCGCCTCCTCCGATTTCCGGCGGCGGGTGAGCCAGCCGGTCGGGCTGACGATGCGGTCGAGGGCCCGGACGACGATGTTGTCGCGGATGCTGTAGGTGAGGAAGAGGCCCTCGCTCAGCCGGTCCTCCGGCACATAGGCGATGCCGGCCGCCGCCGCCTCGCCGACGCTCGACAGCGCGACCGGCTTACCGCCGAGGCGGACGGTGCCGCGATCGGGCGGCGGCAGGGCGAAGAGCCCCTTGGCCAGCGCGGTGCGCCCCGCACCCATCAGCCCGGCCAGGCCGAGGATCTCGCCAGGGGCAAGCCGGAAGCTCACATCCTGATAGCCGCCCTCGCCCCCGAGCCCCTCGACCTCGAGCAGCGGTGGCGCCTCGGAGATGCCGGCCGGCCGGTCGTAGCGGGCGGAGGAGATCTCGCGGCCGGTCATGGCACGTTCGATGTCCGCCTCGCGCAGGCCCTCGAGCGAGGCGTCGAGCGTCTTCTTGCCGTTGCGCAGCACGACGGCGCGCTCGCAGATGTCGGCGACCTCCCGCAGCTTATGGCTGACGAAGATGAAGCTCATCCCGCCCGCCGCGAGGCGGCGGATGATCGCCATCAGGTTCTCGACCTCACGATGGGTCAGAGCCGTCGTCGGCTCGTCCATGATGAGCAGCCGCGCGTCATGCGCCAGCGCGCGGGCGATCGCGACGATCTGCTTGTGCGAGACCGGCAGGTCGCTGAGCGTCCGGTCGAGCGCCACGGCCACGCCGATATCGGCGAGCACGCGCTCGGCCATCGCCCGGCCGGCCGAGCGGCTGATGAGCCGCCTGCCCTCGTTGAGCTGCTTGGGCAGCCAAATGTTCTCGGCCGCCGTGAGATTGGGGAAGGGCGCGAAATCCTGATAGATGATCTGCACGCCGGCACCGATGCGGTCGGCCGGCGGGCGCGACGTCCAGTCGGTGCCGTCGATGAAGACATGGCCGGCATCCGGCCGCTCCACCCCGGCGATCGCCCGGATCAGCGTCGATTTGCCCGAGCCGTTCTCGCCGAGCAGCGCCAGCACCTCGCCCTTCGCGACCTCCAGGCTCACCCCGTCGAGCGCGGTGACGCCGGCGTAGCGTTTGACGATGTCGACGACGCGTAGCAGCGCCGTCCCGCGGTCGCCGGCCGCTGCCGGGCGGGCCGCTCCGTTCCCCTCTATCGTCGCCATCCGTTCGAATGCCGTCCTGCAATGCCCCCGGAACGGCACCGCCGGGCCCCAAGGGGGCCCGGCGGCTCGTCCGGCGAAGCGGAATCAGAAGTTGTAGTCGGCCATGTTCTCGGCGGTGACGTCCACCCAGGCGGCGCCGTAGATGACGTCGTCGCGGACCGTCACATTGTTGTAGCCCTCGATGCCGAGATCGGCACCTTCCTCGATTGTCTCGCCGGCAAGCAGGCGGAGGGCCACCTCGACCATCGCCTGACCGGCCAGCTTCGGATCCCAGAAGGCGATCATGTCGACCGCACCGGTCTCCAGCAGGTCGCTGGTCAGCGAGACGAGGCTCGTGCCGACGACGACCGTCTGGTCCTCGAGGCCAGCCTCCTCGATCGCCTGGCCGATGCCGACCGGATCGTTCGAGGACGAGCCCTGGAAGCCCTTGATGTTCGGATAGGCGACCAGCAGCTCCTGGGTCCGCCGATAGGCGGTGGCGGCGTCCTCGTTGGTTTCGATCCGGTCGCCAACCAGCGTCATGTTGGGATACGCCTCCTGCTGGTAGGCGATCGCCGCGTCGACCCACTGGTTGTGCGAGACGTTGGTCAGCGAGCCGACATAGACGGCATACTCGCCCTCGCCGCCCATGCGGCTGGCGAGCTCGTCCATCAGGTGCCGGCCATAGGCCTCGTTATCGAAGGCCTCGATGTCGAAATCCTTAGTCGGCTGCGTCTCACCCTCATGGGTGACGACGGTGATGCCGGCCTCCATCGCCTTGGCGATGACCGGCTCGAGCGTCTGCGGCGAGATCGGAACGATGCCGATCGCGTCGATGCCCTGGGCGATCAGGTCTTCGATGAGCTGCGCCTGCAGCGCCGCATCGGCCTGCGAGACACCCTGCATGAAGACGCGCAGGCCCGGATGCGACTCGGCGTACTCGACCAGACCCTCTTCGAGTCGGATCCACCACGGATCACCGGCGACCTTCACGACGATCGCGACCGTCGTCTCGTCCTGCGCCGAGGCTCCGGCGGGCAGAAGCGCGAGCGACGTGCCGAGGGCGGTGGCGGCCAAGACCGCGCGGGCCGCGGTATTGAGCGGACGTGTCATGATCGGCGAGCTCCCCACTTGTTGCAAAACCCGAAACGTTTCAACAATTGCCTTCTAGCCCGAACGCTTGCCCGCGTCCACCAGGCTTGTTCGGCTACCGGGTCACCGCCACCGGATGACCGGGCCGCGGATCGGGAGACGGGCGCGGCAGCCGGAGTGTAGGCGTGTCGTCCGGCGCTGCGAAGGCTCGATTTGCCGCCTCGCCCGGGCACCACCGGGGCGGGGCGCCGCCGGACGCCCCGCCTCCAGTCTCAGGCCTGCCCCTTCGCCCGCCCGCGCAGGGCTGTGATCGTCGTCCGCGTGCTGACCTGCTCGACATCGGTCACCAGCTCGATCAGCGCCGGCCGACCGCAGCGTCGTGCCTCATCGAAGGCGGGCAGGAAATCGGCTTCGGTCTCGACCCGCCGGGCGAAGGCGCCGAGCGCCTCCGCCATCCGCACGAAATCGGGATTGACGAGCTCGGTACCGATCACCCGCCCGGGATGTTCCCGTTCCTGATGCATGCGGATCGTGCCGTAGCTGCGATTATTGAACAGCAGCACGATCGGCCGGCCGCCATATTGCGCGGCGGTCGCGAGCTCCTGGCCGCTCATCATGAAGCCGCCATCGCCGACGCAGCCGAGGACCAGCCGGTCGGGATGGATCAGCGAGGCGGCGACCGCGGCCGGTACGCTGTAGCCCATCGCGCCGCTGGTCGGCCCGATCTGCCGGCCCGGCCGCGCATGACGGAGATAGCGCTGTGGCCAGCCGGTGTGGTTGCCGGCATCGAGCGTCACGATGGCGTCGCCCGGCAGCCGGTCGCGAAGCTGCGCCATCAGCCGGCCGACATCGAGGCCGGCCTCGTCGCCCGGCGGCGTGCTGGCCTCCAGATAGTCCCGCCGCGCCGCCTCCCGCCATGCGGCGTGGCGGGCCGGGTCACACCAGCGGGCCTGCGCCAGCGCCGCCGCGGCCGCGGTGACGGGTGCGGTGATCGCCAAGGCGGGCGCGAAGACGCGGCCCGGCTCTTCCGGGTCGGGATGGATGTGGAACAGCAGTTGCCGCGGCACCGGCGGCACGAGGAGGGCATAGCCCTGGGTCGTCATCTCGCCGAGCCGCGCGCCGACCACGAGCAGGAGGTCGGCCTCGCCCAGCCGGCGCCGCAGTGCGGGCGACAGTGTCGTGCCCAGCTCGCCCGCATAGCAGGGCGAGGCGTTGTCGATGACGTCCTGGCGACGGAAGGACGCGACGACCGGCAGACCATTGGCCTCGGCGAAGGTTCGGATGTCGGCGGAGGCTGCATCCGTCCACCCTGCGCCACCGAGGATGACGAGCGGCCGTTCGGCCCGCGCCAGCGCCGCCCCCACCGGCGCCAGCTCCTCCGCGGAGACGACGCGATGCGGCGGCCGGATCGCCGGCGCGTCGGCGACACGGACCGTCTCGCCCAGCATGTCCTCGGGCAGGGCGAGGACCACCGGGCCGGGCCGCCCGGTCGTCGCCACCCGGAAGGCGCGGGCGATGTATTCGGGGATCCGCGCGGCGGTATCGATCTGCGCCGCCCATTTGGCGACGGGGCCGAACATCTGCCGGTAGTCGATCTCCTGGAACGCCTCCCGATCCAGCATGCCGCGCCCGACCTGCCCGATCAGCAGGATCATCGGCGTGGAATCCTGGAAGGCGGTATGGACCCCGACCGCGGCATGACAGGCGCCCGGGCCGCGGGTGACAAGGCAGATGCCCGGCCGCCCAAACAGCTTGCCATAGGCCTCGGCCATGTTGGCGGCGCCGGCCTCGTGGCGCGCATTGACGAGGGCGATGCGGTCCCGGACGTCGAAGAGCGCGTCGAGCACGTCGAGATAGCTCTCGCCGGGCACGCAGAAGGCCCGGTCGACGCCCTGGATGAGGAGCTGGTCGACGAGGATCCTGCCGCCGTTCCGCGCGGCGCCCTTCCCGCTCGGCATGATCGCCCCCGATGCCGTCCTGTGGCGGCGATCATCCGCGGCGCGCGGCGGCGGCGTCAATCCTCGCCCGCCCCCCCGGCCATCGCGATCGCCGCACGCGGCGCCGGACAAAGCGGCGCCGTTCCGCTAGGCTCTGCCGTGGCGGGGGTCGTCAGCCGACCGATGGAGGGAAGGATGAAGCGGACCGTTCCGTATGTCGCCGCTGTCCTGCTGGCCTGTCCGGCGGGCGGCTTCGCGCAGGAGGTGCTGCCCGGCGCCACGCCGGCCGGCGACGTCATGGCGCTGGCCGGGGACGGGCTCGCCCGCGCGCTCGACGGCCTGCCCGCCCTTGTCGAGGCGGTAATGGAGGATGCCGGGATCCCCGGCATGGCGGTCGCCGTCATCCATGAGGGTCGCACCATCTTCGCCGAGGGGTATGGCGTCCGCGACGTGCGGACGGGCGCGCCGGTGACCCCTGCGACCGTCTTCCAGATCGCCTCCATCTCCAAGCCGATCGCCTCGACGGTGGCGGCGATCGCGGTCAGCCGCGGGCAGGTGGATTGGGACGATCCGATCATCGCCCATCTGCCGGCGTTCCGCCTGTCCGATCCCCATGTGACCCGGACGGCGACGATCGGCGACTTCTTCGCCCACCGGACTGGGCTGCCCCACGCGGCGGGCGATGCGCTGGAAGACCTCGGCTATGATCGGCAGACGATCATCGAGCGCCTCGCCCTCGTTCCGCTCGGCCCCTTCCGCGCCTCCTACGGCTACGCCAATTTCGGCACGACGATCGCAGCCGAGGCGGTGGCCGCCGCGGTCGGCACCGAATGGGAGAGCCTCGCCGAGGCGAGCCTGTTCGATCCGCTCGGCATGGCGGCGACCAGCTTCCGGCATGCCGACTACCTCGCGGCGGCGGACAGGGCGGTGCTGCACGCCCTCGCCGACGGCCGCTTCCTGCCGCTCTTCGATCGCGATCCCGACGCCCAGGCGCCGGCCGGCGGTGTCTCGTCGAGCGTCGAGGACATGGCACGCTGGGTCGCCCTCCTGCTCGGCGACGGCACGCTCGACGGCCAGACCCTGTTCACGCCCGAGGCCCTGCTGCCGGCGCTGCTGCCGCAGGTCACGAACGGCCCCGCCGCCCGCGCCGGCGAGCGCAGCAGCGCTTATGGCTACGGCTTCAATGTCGGGGTGACCGCCGGCGGCCGGACGGTCCTGAGCCATTCGGGTGCCTTCCTGCTGGGCGCGGCCACGACGGTCCAGATGCTGCCGAGCGCCGATCTCGGCATCGTCGTGCTGTCGAACGCCGCGCCGGTCGGCGCGGTGGAGGCGATCGCGGCGCATTTCATGGAGGTCGCGCAGTTCGGCCGGGCGCACCGCGACTGGCCGGCCGCCTATGCCGCCGCCATGGCGCCGCTTTATGCACCGCTCGGCGATCTCGCGGGGCAGAGCCGGCCGGCCGACCCCGCCCCGCCCGGCCCGGCGGCGCGCTATGCCGGGTTCTACGACAACCCCTTCTACGGCCCGGCCGAGGTGGTGGCCGAGGAAGGCGACGGCGATGGCGGCCTCACCCTCATCCTCGGCCCCG
>CAYORM010000054.1:0-18905 GCA_964406375.1 uncultured Mycobacteriaceae bacterium
GCGCGTGCCGGCGAGCAGGGCCCCCATGTCGAGCGCGAAGATGCGGGCACCGGCCAGCGCCTCCGGCACCTCGCCCTCGACGATGCGCTTGGCGAGCCCCTCGGCGATCGCCGTCTTGCCGACGCCGGGATCGCCGACATAGAGCGGATTGTTCTTCGAGCGCCGGCACAGGATCTGGATCGTGCGCTCGATCTCCGCCTCGCGGCCGATCAACGGGTCGATTCGACCCTTCGCCGCCTTCTCGTTGAGGTCGACGCAGTAGGTCTTCAAGGCTTCGGCGCCCTTGCGCACGACTTTCTCCCCTTGCGCGTCCTCGTCGGCGCCGGAGATCGGCCGCGGCCCCGCCTGCTCCGTGCCGCCAACCTTCGTGATTCCGTGCGACAGGTAGTTCACGGCGTCGAACCGCGACATGTTCTGTTCCTGCAGGAAGTACACGGCGTGGCTCTCACGCTCTGAGAAGAGCGCGACGAGCACATTGGCTCCCGTCACTTCCTGCCGGCCGGACGATTGCACATGGATCGCCGCGCGCTGCAGGACACGCTGAAAGCCGGCAGTCGGCTTGGTGTCCTCGCCCGAGGCACTGACCAGCGTCGACAGCTCGCCGTCGATGTAGCCGGTCAGGTCGCGGCGCAGCCGGTCGAGGTCGACGCCACAGGCGCGCATCACCGCAACCGCATCCTGATCCTCGGTCAGGGCCAGCAGCAGGTGTTCGAGCGTCGTGAACTCGTGATGCCGTTCGCCGGCAATCGCGAGTGCACGGTGCAGGGTCTGTTCAAGATTGCGCGACAGCATCGTCTCACGGGTCCTCGAACCGGCGCGGCCCGCCCCACGATGCGGATCACGCCTTCTCCAGAATGCACTGCAAGGGGTGCTGGTGCTGACGGGCGAGGTCCATCACCTGCGCCACCTTGGTCTCGGCGACCTCGTAGGTATAGACGCCGCAGACCCCGACACCCCGCCGATGGACATGGAGCATGATCGTCGTCGCCTCCTCGCGGTTCTTGCCGAAGAACCGTTCGAGAACGTGCACGACGAACTCCATCGGCGTGTAGTCGTCATTCAGCATCAGCACCTTGTACATCGACGGCTTCTTCGTGCGCGGCCGGGTCTGGATGACCACGCCCGTGCCGGTATCACCACCGCCAAGGTCGCCTTGCCTGTCCTTGTCGCTCATGTAGATGGGGTTCTCTCGGCCGTTCGAAAAGCCGCCGATCAATCCGACCGCAATGGGACGCGATCATCGCCCCCGCGTCAAGGCGGCGCTGCCGCGGAGGCGTACGGCCCGCCGGCCGGCCTAGAAGGCGCCGGCCCCGCGCAGCCGCGAGACGATGCCGCTCGATCGACCGGCCTCGGCCCAGCCGAGCGCCGACCGCCCGGTGTAATCCCTGATATTGGGATCGGCGCCGGCGCCGAGAAGAACCTCCACGGCGGCCGCATTGTTGCGGCGTACCGCGGCCATCAGCGGCGTCAGCCCGTCCGGATTCTGGCGGTCCGGATCCGCTCCGGCGGCGAGCAGCGCCTCCATGATCGGGATGCTGCCGCGATCGGCCGCCCAGTAGAGCGGCGTGTTGCCCAGCCCGTCGGCCATCGAAGGCGAGGCGCCGCGCTCCAGCAGCTCGCGCACGATGCCGTGATGGCCGATCGAGATCGCGGCGACGAGGGCGGTGCGTCCGTCATTGTCGCGCGCATTGGGGTCGGCGCCGGCGAGCAGCAGCCGGTGCACCTCCTCGACATCGCCGCTGCTGGCGGCGCGAACGATGGGCGGCGGCAGCAACAGCAGCTCGATCGCTCCCGCCCGCCGCGACATCACGACCGCCGCGCCGCAGGCGAAGACCGGCAGCAGGGCGGCAAGGCCGCGTCGGCCCAGAACTGGGCCCCGGCGTCCCGTCCCGTCCGCGGTCGGCCCAACCTCGGAGCCGCGCCTCGCTGCTGCCGCGACCGGCGCAGCGATCTCCATGACCGGTGTGACTGGCGTCATCGCCCCCTCCCGGATGGCGGCGGCCATGGCCGCAAGCATTGCCCAAGGATACACCCGGCGAGGCATCCGGACCAGCACGGGCCGTTTCCGAAAGCCCTGACCGACCGCAGGTCGATGCCGCTTAAGCCCAACCGCAGGCGTGATTTTTGCCGCTCCCGGGCGTCTTTTCGGCAAACGCGCCGGATTGTCGTCGGAGCCCGCACAGCGGTCGAGTCCGCTTGTCCTGGAGGGGTCGATTGGCTACTAAGAAGGCCTCGGTCGGGCGCGCGGAGCTCGCCGCCGCCGGCATCGCGACCGATGCCGTCCCCCGTCGGTTCGGGGCCGGGATGTGGCGCTTGTACCCGTGGGAGCATCTATGGGTTGGATTAGACGGGCCATGATGGCTCTCGGCGCCGGGCTCGTCCTGGCTGGATGCCAGACCACGCAGCCGGACACCGGTGGTGGCGCCGGGATGTTTCCGGATCCCGCCGGCTACCGGCCGGTGAACATGCCGCCGGGCGTCACCATGACGCCCGAGCAGATTCGCATGGATCAGCTCGTCAAGCTCCAGACGGAGCTGATGATCGTCAGCCTGACCTGTGACCAGCAGTACCGGAACCCGACACTCTACAACAGCTACGCCCAGTGGACGATGGTCAACCAGGCGGAGCTGAACCGGGTCCAGGACGAGATGGGCCGCTTCCTCGGCGCCCATTTCCCCGGTTCGAACGCGCGCGTCTTCGACACCTACCGGACGAAGATGGCCAATGACGAATCGGCGGTCGTCAACCGGATGGGCATCGCCGCTTACTGCCGGGCGCGCAAGGACCAGTACATGACGGCGACGGCCTACACGCCGGCGCAGCTGCGGACCTATGTCGACCAGCTCGCGACGATGTATGCCCCGCGCTACACGCCCGAGGCGCGCCGGCCGGATTCCCCGCTCGTCGCCGTGGTCGCGCCAGACGGATCGGCGCCGGTGGCCACCACCGTCGTCGCCGAGGCGCCGGCAGCCCCGGCTGCTGCCGCCGCTGCCGCGCCGGTCGCCGCCGCTGCCGTACCCGCGGCGCCCGTCCCGGGCCGGCCGCCGTCCGTTGAGGGGACGGCGCCGCAGGGTGGCCTCGTCGCCGAGGCGCCGGCCGTGACGACCGCGGCTGCCGACGGCGTCCCGGTGCTCGCCCTGCCGCCCCGCGTCGCGGTGCCGACCGTGCCGCTGCCCGTGCGCCGGCCGGCCGTCTGATCCGCCTTCCCGGCACCTGACCGGCTGCCTCAACCGGGGCGGCCGGTGAGGGGAGGGGTCATCCCTCCTCGGCCCATGCCTCCGCATCCGCGGGCGTCGGGGCATCGATCACCGCGCGGCACAAAGCGGGGGCGAAGCCCGCCCGCGCCATCGAGGCCAGATCCCGCATCCGGCGTGCAGCGCGCTCACCGGCGGCATGGCCTGCCGTCCGCACCGTCGCAAACGGCCCGAGCCGCCGGCGCCGCGCATGGGCGACGGCGGCGCGCCGCTCGGCACGCAGGGGATCCGCCGCCGCCTGATCGCGCGCCGCATCCGCCGCCCCGGCTTCGGCCGCCCGCACCGCCAGCGCCCGGTCGATGGTGGCCCGATCGATGCCGACCATGGCGAGGCGGGCACTGATCGCCCGCGCCGAACCGCCGTGACGCGACAGCGACAGGGCCCGCGCCTCGGCATAGCGGCGGTCGTCGATCAGGCCCGACCGCTCGAGCGTGGCACCCAGCCGGTCGAGGGCCGGGCCGAACGCGGCCGGGTCGAAGCCGCCACGAAGAAGGCGCCGCTCCAGCACGCGGCGCAGATGGGCGGCCGAGGCCGCGTAGCGCTCGAGATAGGCGAGGGCCCAGCGCTCCAACGTCGCCGCATCCGGTGGATCGGCCATGGTGCGGTGGCCGGCGCGGCTGCCCTGCGGGGTGCGGGGATTGGCCCCGCGCCGCCGCGACGCTACATCTGACCCAGCCGGCCCCCCGGAGGGGCCCAAGGACGCACGGCCAATTCCGCGATGATCGCTCTCAGACGCTCCGGCCCGGTCAACTGGACCGGGCTCGCCACCCTCACCGCGCGCGAGGTGCGCCGCTTCGTCAAGGTCCACACCCAGACGATCTGGGCTCCGGTGGCGACGACGCTGCTGTTCTACGCCGTCTTCGCCCTCGCCCTCGGCGGGCAGGACCGCCAGGCGGGAGACGTGCCGTACCTCGTCTTCCTCGCCCCCGGCCTCGTCATGATGTCGATGGTGCAGAATGCCTTCGCCAATACCTCCTCCTCGATGGTCATCTCGAAGGTCCAGGGCAACATCGTCGACGTGCTGATGGCGCCGTTGTCGCCGTCGGAGTTCCTGATCGGCTATGTCGCGGGGGGCGTCGCGCGCGGCCTCACGGTCGGGCTCGTCACCTGGATCGCCATCCGCCTGTTCGTCCCGGTCGATCCCATCCATCCCTTCCCGATCCTCTTCCATGCGATCGCCGCCTCGATGCTGCTGTCGCTGCTCGGGATGATCGGCGGCATCTGGTCGGAGAAGTTCGACCACATCGCGGCGGTGACGAATTTTGTCATCACGCCGCTCTCGTTCCTCTCGGGCACCTTCTACTCGATCGAGGCGCTGCCGGAGGGATGGAGCTTCGTCGCCCATCTCAACCCCTTCTTCTACATGATCGACGGCTTCCGCTACGGCTTCATCGGTGGCGCCGATGGCGAAGTGTGGATCGGGATCCTGGTGATGATCGTCGCGAATGTGGCGCTGTGGGTCCTCGCCCATCGCATGGTGGCGACGGGCTATCGGCTGAAACCCTGAGCGGGGTACGCAGCGGCCTTCTGGCGCTGAGGTGGCGGCCGGCGGTACACTGGCACCGGCGTTCAATGGAGCGGAGGTCCCATCCCATGCGTCTCCCCAACGTCGTGCTGTCCGCCGGCGTCGCCCTCGCGCTGGCCGCTGCCAGCGGCGCCACGATGGCACAGAACAACAAGGCGCAGGTCGAGGCCACCCCGATCCCGGACGCGGAGACGCTGGTGGTGCGCGCGGTCGAGCTCGTCGAGCAGGGGCGGCTGGACCTGGCTCTGGCGACCGCCGACAAGGGCGAGGGTGCAGCCGCGCAGGACCAGATCCTCACCGCGATCGTCGAGGCGCTCGAGGCTGCGGGTGATCCGTTGGCCGCACTCGATGTCGCGGTCCAGCTGACCGATCTCGAGGCGCGCCGGGCGCTCGCGGCGCGGATCGGTGCGACGCTCGCCGCGGCCGGGCCGGGCGAGGCGGTAATCACTGCTGTCGAGGCGGATGCAGGCGCCACCGCGGCCGAGGAGGAGCCGGCGGAGGATCCCGCCGATGCCGTCCGCGAGGTCCAGCAGGCGTTGCGCGATCTCGGCTATGATGCCGGACCGGTGGACGGTGTGATCGGCCGCCGGACCCGCACCGCGGTCGAGGCGTTCCAGACGGTCGCGGGACTGACAGCCGACGGCACGATCTCGCCGGAGCTGCGCGAGGCGCTGCGGGCGGCGGTCGCGGATGAGAGCTATATCCGCTTCGGCACCGAGGCGGCGCTGATCGGCCTGCCCTTCAGCAACCGGCTGCGCGGCTCGCTGCGCGATTCGGACATCCGCGAGGCCGGGGCCGCCTTCAGCTTCGGCCTCGAGGCGCTGGCGCCGGGCGAGACGGTGACCTGGCGCAGCCGCGCCAATGGCGAGATCACGCTCGGCGAGCGCTTCGAGCGCGACGGCCGGCCCTGCCGGCGGTTCACCCACCGGATCCGGTCGGGTGAGCTGTCGGAGACGGCGAATGACGTCGTCGCCTGCAAGCAGCCGACGCTGGGCTGGTTGCTGGTCGAATAAGGCGGCGCTACCGGTCCGGCGCGGTCGTCAGCGCCAGAAGCCCTTGGTCTCGACGAAGCGTCGCCAATCCGCGAGCAATGCCGGCTCGCGGGCCAAAAGATCGCGGGCGATGAAGCCCTCGACGATCCCAGCGGCGCGGTGGAGGGCGGCGTCGGCCCGCCCCTCCAGCAGCGCCGAAATCAGCCGGCGCGTCGTGGCCGCATCGTTGAGATGGCCGAAATCGTCCTGCAGGCGCGACAGCATCCGCCCGAACCGCCTGGCCTTCCGCCCGCCATAGAGCGGGCGGAAGATGCCGACGAGATAGCGCAGCCGTTTCAGCCGGATCCGGACCGCGTGGCGACCGTTGGCATCGAGATGCTCGAGGCCGCGGCCGGCCTTCAGGACCCGCCGTCGCGCGGGGGTCAGCATCTCCGGCGCGAGCGCGACCACCGGCCGCTCCAGCATCGCCTGCGCCTCGGTGGATGCTGTCAGACGCCAGCCATGCCGCTCGACCCAGGCGCCGATCGCAAGGTGAAGCGACAGATGCCGCGGATGGTCGAGCGCCGCGCGCAGCGCCGCCTGCGCCCTGGCCCGCGCCGTCTCGGCCGCGCGCCGGAGCGGCGCGAGATCGGCATCGGGGAGGGCGGCCGCGATGGCGGGCAGCGTCGTGCCGAGGAAGACATCGAGGTCGCGGGCCGGTCCGGCCTGCGCGGCGAGCCACCCGGCTTCCGCGCGGAAACCGCGGATCTCGGGGCAGGGGGCGATACGGCCGACCAGCCACAAGACGCTGCGCAGCCGGCGCAGACCGACGCGGAGCTGGTGGACGCCGGCCGCCTCCCCCGCCATCGCCGCCGGGACATTCCCGGCGCATTGCGCAAGGCATTGCCTGAGGACGAGGGAGAAGGCGGCATCAACCGTCGCCTCTGGAGGGAACGCGGCCGCGGTGTCGGCGACGGCGCCGGGCGGCATGCCCGTCGCCAGCCACCATGCCCGATCCGATTTCGCCGCCGGCTGGAGCCGGAGCGGGACCTCCGCCGCGAGCCACTGGCCGAGTTCGTAGAGAGCGGCGCGCTGGCCGGTGCGCAGCTCGAGCTCGATCTCATGCACCGGTTCCGCCCGCCCGGCCGCCTCGATCGTGCCCTGGTCGATGGCGATCTCGATCTCGGCATCGGGCAGGCGGAGCCGGCGGATCTCGCGGCGGATGCGGGTCTCGAAGACCGGCACCGGCGGTCCTTGGAGGGCATCGAGCAGCAGCCGGGCATGCGGATCGGCGAACCGCTCGGGCTCGGGCAGGTCGCCAGCGATCGGCGTCTCCCATTCCGCGCGACGCAGCGCGTCGCCGGTGTCCCCCGCCTTCAATGTCTGGATGCGCGACCGCCCGTCGCTGCGCACCCGGAGCACCGCGCGCCGGGCAGCGAGCGCCCGGTCGACCGTATCGAAATAGGCGGTGACCAGCAGGCGCGTGCGCCGACGAACCCCGCCCAGGGCGTCGAGCGCCCGCCGCAGCGGCACTGCGTCGGCAGGATCGAAGGCGAGGCGCAGCTCGATCTCGACCGGGGCATCCGGATGCGACGACGCGGCGGCCGTCGCACCGGTCGCGCCGCGGTCCGGACTGGCGGTAGCCGGAGCGTCGTCGAGGTTGGACACGCCGCGCCGTCGGCGACCGGTGATCAGAAGATCGGGCCGGCGAAGCTCTGCGGCGCCGGGTCGATCACGATCGTCGTGCCGTCGGACTGGATCTCGAGGACGGCCAGTCCCCGCTCGACCAGCCCGTTCGGGCCGAAGCGGAAGATTCCGTCGATGCCGGCAAAGCCGGCGGGATCGCCGAGCGCGGTGGCGCTGAACGGGTCACCGAAGCCGCCCCGCATCGTCGCGAGGGCCACGACGAGCGCCGTCGCGTCATAGGCGAGGGTCGCCAGACGCGGCGGCCGCGTGCCGTAGATCGAGGCGTAGCGCGATTCGAAATCGACCCGCTGCCGGACCGTCGGATCGGGTGCCGCGTACCAGGCGCCGATCAGCGCCGACTGCGCGCCGCGGTCGGGCGTATCCCACTGGCCGGTGCCGAGGATCTGTGCCCGCATGCCACCGGCGGCGAGCGAGGGCGCGATCACATTCAGCCGCTGTCCGACATCAGCGATCAGGATGGCATCCGGCCGAGCCGCCGAGACGGCGGCGACGAGGCTCGTCGGATCGGCGATGCCGACATCGTAGAGCTCGGTCGTGACGATGGTCGCACCGCTCCGCAGCGCCGCGCTGCGCGCGGCCGCCGCGATGGTGTTTCCATAGGCGTTCGCCGGCGCCAACACGGCCACGCGCGACAGACCTTCCTGCGCCGCGAACTGGATGATCCGTTCGACCTGCTGCTGCGGCAGGAAGCTGAACAGGAAGACGTTGCCGCCCGCCCGTGTCGCATCGGTGCTGAAGGAGACGACATTGATGCCGGCGCGGCTCGCCGCGCTGGCCACCGGCGGGATCGAATCGCTGAACAGTGGTCCGAGGATGATGTCGGCGCCCTCGGCGATCACCTGGCCCGCCGCCGTCCCCGCGGCGGCGCCGCCGTCACCCGAATCGCGGATAAGCAGCTGGACGTTGCTCGCGCCGGTATCGAAGATCGCCATCTCTGCGGCACGCTGCATCGCGCGGCCGAGCTCGGCCGAGCCGCCCGACAGGGGCAGCAGCAGGCCGACCTGCGTCACACCGTCATCGACCGGCCGGCCGAGCCGGTCGACCGGGCCGGCGAGCGGCGCGGGAGTCTCCGAGACCGGGGCCGCGCTGGGGGGGCGCGGATTGTAGGCGCAGGCGGCGAGCAGCGCCGCAGCCGCGCCCAGGACGCCCAGGCGCGCGAGGAACCTGCGCTTGAAGCTTGGCAGCGGCCGGCCCATGGTCTGGGGCCACAGGGGCAGCGCAACGGACAGCGGTCGTGCCACGGACATCCTCCCGTCGTGTCGAGACCGGCCGCCGAGACGCGGCCCTGCCGAAGAGCCACGACCCTACCGGCCGCGGTGAATCGAGTAAACCGCAAGCCGGGCTGCCACGCGAGTCCCTCCCGCCGGTCGGGGCGGAGCTCGCCCCGGGGCTCTACGTGGTGTCGGTGCCGATCGGCAATCTGGGCGACATAACGCTTCGGGCGCTCGAAACGCTCCGCTTGGCCGAGGCGATCGCCTGCGAGGATACGCGGACGACACGCGCGCTGCTCCGCCGATACGGCATCGACCGTCCGCTGCTGCGCTATGATGAGCACGTCTCGGACGCGGTCACCCCGCGGCTGGTCGAACGGATCGCCGCCGGTGCCGCGCTGGCGCTGGTCTCGGATGCCGGCACGCCGCTCGTCTCCGATCCGGGCCACCGCCTCGTCCGCGCGGTGGGCAAGGCAGGACTCGCGGTGACGGCCGTGCCGGGGGCGAGCGCCGTCACCGCGGCCCTCACCCTCTCGGGCCTGCCGACCGAGCGCTTTCTCTTCGCGGGCTTCCCGCCGTCCAAGGAGACGGCGCGCCGGCGCTTTCTCGCCGAGCTCGCTGCGGTTCCGGCGACGATCGTGCTGTTCGAGGCGCCGCACCGGCTGGTCGGCGGGCTCGCAGCCATCGCCGCGGCCATGCCGGGTCGGGAGGCGGCGGTGGTGCGCGAGATCACCAAGCTGCATGAGGAGGTGCGCCGCGGGATGGTGGAGGCGCTTGCCGCGCATTATGCCGAGGCCGGTCCGCCGAAGGGCGAGATCGCGATCGTCATTGGTCCGCCCCCCGCCGCGGCGGCGGAGCCCGCGGATGATCTCGAGGCGAGGCTCCGTGCGGCGCTGACCGGCATGGGCGTGAAGGAGGCGGTGGCGGCGGTCGCCGGCGCCACCGGCCGGCCGCGGCGCGAGGTCTATGCGCTCGCCCTGCGGCTCAAGACCGGTGCGGATGGTGACGCCGAAAGGTGAACCATCCGATGGCGCCGGCGGGCGCCGGGCCGCGGAACGCCGCGGGCGTGGTGCCGAGCGTCTCGCCATGCTGCGCTTGCGGCTCACGGGCTGGCGCATCCTCGCCCGGCGCTACCGTGCGCCGGTCGGAGAGATCGACCTCATCGCCCGCCGCGGCGGCGTGATCGCCTTCGTCGAGGTCAAGCGGAGGGACGACAGACACACCGCGCTCGAGGCGGTCACGCCGGCACAGCAGCGGCGCATCGCCCGGGCGGCGGCCGCCTTCCTCGCCAGCCCCGCCGCCCCGGCGGGGCTGGCGCCGCGCTTCGACATCGTCCTCGTCCGCCCGGGGCGCTGGCCAGAGCACATCCCGGCCGCCTTCGACGTGCCCGACCCGTTGCTGCGTCGCTCCGGGTGGTAGGGCGACGCGGTGTCGACGGACCGGCTTTCACGACTGTGGGCGGGGTGCAGGGGGCCGCATCCGCTCACCCCGTCAACCCGGAGAAGGCTCGGATCGATCCATCGGCGCGCACCGGTGGCGCATCGGATGCCGACCCTCGCCCGCGTGGCGGCGGGTGACGGACGGGGTGGCGCCGTCGGCCGGCAACGCCCACATTCCGGGGCGAGATGAGCCGGCCCGATCCCCGTATCGCCGAGACGCTCGACCGGGCGGCCGCGGCGCCTGACGAAGCGTTTCCCCTCGCCGAGGCAGCCTTGGCGCTCGCGCTCCGGGCGCGCCCGGAGGTGGCGCTCGACCCCTATCTCGAGCATCTCGTCGCGCTCGAGGCGGATATTCGCGGGCGGCCGGGCGAACCGGCCGAGGCGCTGGCCGCGACACTCTCCATCCGTTTCGGCTATCGCGGCGCCGTCGAGGATTACGACGATCTCGCCAACGCCGATCTGTCGCGGGTCATCGACCGGCGCCGGGGCCTACCGGTCGCGCTCGGTATCCTGTGGATCCATGTCGCGCGCGCCGGTGGCTGGCGCGCCGCCGGCCTGTCCTTCCCCAACCATTTCCTCATCCGGGTCGAGGACGAGGATGGTGGCCGGACGGTCATCGATCCTTTCCGCGAGGGCAGGGCGCTCGATGCCGCTTCGTTGCGCCAGCTGCTCAAGCAGGTGGCAGGGCCCGAGGCGGAGCTGGTGCCGGCTTTCCACGCCCCCGTCTCCGATCGTGACGTCCTGCTGCGCCTGCTCAACAACCGCAAGATCCGTCATCTCCGCCGCGGCGCGGCGCTGCCGGCGATCGAGGCGCTGCGCGACATGTGCCGGATTGCGCCCGCCCGGGGCGACCTGTTACGGGAGACCGGCCTGCTCGAGGCGCGCGCCGGGGCGCTGTCGGCCGCGATCGCGACGCTCGGGCGATATGCCGATCTCGCCGGCACCGGCCCCGAGGAGCGCCGCCGCACGATGGCGCTGATCGATGCGCTGCGCAGCCGGCTCAACTGATCCGACCAACCCTGTCACGGAACCTTGGCCATGAGCCTGCGCGTCGCCATCCAGATGGACCCCATCGAGACGATCGACATCGGCGGCGACAGCACATTCGCGATGGCGCTCGAAGCCCAGGCGCGGGGGCACCGGCTGTGGCACTACCTGCCGCAGGCGATGAGCTTCCGCGACGGCCGGCTGACGGCGCGGGCGCATCCGCTGACGGTACGGGCGGTGCGCGGCGACCATGCCGCGCTCGGCCCGGCGGAAACCCTCGATCTCGGCACGCTCGACGTGATCCTGATGCGACAGGATCCGCCCTTCGACATGGCCTACATCACGGCGACGCATTTCCTCGACCACGTCGCCGACCGGGTGCTGGTCGTCAACGACCCGACGGCGGTCCGCAACGCGCCGGAGAAGCTGTTCGTCACCCGTTTTCCCGAGCTGATGCCGCCGACGCTGATCTCCTCGGACCGCGCGGAGATCTTCGCCTTCCGTGACGAGCATCGCGACATCGTCGTCAAGCCGCTGTTCGGCAATGGCGGGGCGGGCGTCTTCCATCTCCGCCCGGGGGACGAGAACCTCGCCTCGCTGCTCGAGACCTATGCCCGGCTGTCGCGCGAGCCGCTGATCGTGCAGCGCTATCTCCCGGAGATCCGGCAGGGCGACAAGCGCATCATCCTGATCGAGGGCGAGCCGGTCGGCGCGGTGATGCGCCTTCCGGCCGAGGGCGAATCGCGCGCCAATCTGCATGTTGGCGGGCGGGCCGAGAAGGCGCCGCTGACCGACCGCGACCGCGAGATCTGCGCCCGGATCGGGCCGATCCTGCGCGAGGAGGGGCAGATCTTCGTCGGGATCGACGTGATCGGCGACTGGCTGACCGAGATCAACGTCACCTCGCCGACCGGCATCCACGAGATCAATCGGCTGGACGGAGTGCGGATCGAGGCCCTGTTCTGGGATGCCGTCGAGGCGCGCCACGCGGCCCGCGCCTCATCCCGGCAGGGCTGAGGGGCGGCACCCCCCGCCCTCGGAGCCGCCGGTGGTCAGGGCAGGGTGGTTGCCGGTGTGGTCGTGTCGCCGCGCAGCATCGGCGGCACGGCGAGCGAGGGGCGGCTGATCGCGCCCGTCGTCGAATCGATCGGCTCACCGCTCGTCGTGTAGCCCGGATTGGCCGGATCCTCCGTCGGGCCGCCGAGCACGTAATCGATCGAATCCTCGACGAAGCCGCATCCGGCGAGCAGAGCCGCCGCGGCGGCCGCGAGACAGAGACGGCGGAACATCGGGTCCTCCCCTGGAACGCAAAAGCGGGTGACGGCACACGGCCGCACGGGGCCGGCCTCTGTCACTCTTACCCGCGCCGCGGCCCGCCGTCACGGGCTCTGCGCGGCGGTCAATGCGCCTCGGCCCAGCTCATGCCGATCCCGGCCTCGGCGATCAGCGGCACGGAGAGCGTCGCCGCCTCCTCCATCACGCGGCGGGCAACGCGGGCCGTGGCCTCGGCCTCGGCTTCCGGCGCCTCGAACAGCAGCTCGTCATGGACCTGCAGCAGCATCCGGGCCGACAGACCCTCCGCCTCCAGCGCCGTCGGCAGACGCGCCATGGCACGCTTGATGATGTCGGCCGCCGTCCCCTGGATCGGCGCGTTGATCGCCTGCCGCTCGGCGAAGCCCCGGCGCGCGAAATTGGGGTCCTTGATGCCGGGGATATGGACCTTGCGACCGAACAGGGTGGTGACGAAGCCCTGCTCGCGACACAGTCGCTTGGTCGCGTCCATCCAGGCGCGCAGCTCGGGCAGCCGTTCGAGATAGGCCTCGATGAAGCTGCGCGCCTCGGCCTGGCCGATACCGAGCTGGGCGGCGAGGCCGAAGCCGGAGATGCCGTAGATGATCCCGAAATTGATCGCCTTCGCCTTGCGCCGGATGTCCGGAGTCATCTCGGCGAGCGGCACCCCGAACACTTGGCTCGCGGTCATCGCATGGATGTCGACGCCCTCGCGGAAGGCCGTCTTCAGCAGGCCGACATCGGCGATATGGGCGACGAGCCGCAGCTCGATCTGGCTGTAATCGACCGAGACGAGGCGGTGGCCGGGTTCGGCGATGAAGGCGTAGCGGATCTTCCGCCCTTCCTCGGTGCGGATCGGGATGTTCTGCAGATTGGGCTCGTTCGACGACAGCCGCCCGGTATTGGTCGCGGCCAGGCTGAACGAGGTGTGCACCCGCCCGGTACGCGGGTTGATCTGGTCCTGCAGCGCGTCGGTGTAGGTGCCCTTCAGCTTGGCGATCTGGCGCCAGTCCAGCACCTTCTGGGCGATCGGCTGGCCTTGCGCCGCCAGCGCCTCGAGCACCGAGCCGTCGGTGGAATAGGCACCGGTCTTGGTGCTCTTCTTGCCGCCGGGCAGACCCAGCCGGTCGAACAGCACCTCGCCGAGCTGCTTGGGGCTGCCGACATTGAACGGCCCGCCCGCCAGCGCGTGGATCTCGCCCTCCAGCACGGCCATGCGTTCGGCGAACTCCGCCGAGAGCCGCTTCAACGCTGCGGCGTCGACCTTGATGCCGGCCTCCTCCATCGCCGCGATGACGCCGACCAGCGGCCGCTCGATCGTCTCGTAGACGGTCGTCATCCGCTCGGTCACGAGGCGCGGCTTGAGGACGCGGTGCAGCTGCAGCGTGATGTCGGCGTCCTCGGCGGCATAGGCGAGCGCCTTGTCGAGCGGCACGCGGTCGAAGGTGATGGCCTTGCGCCCCGTGCCGCAGACCTCCGCATAGGGGATCGGACGGTGGCCGAGATGCAGCTCCGACAGCTCGTCCATGCCGTGGCCGTGCGACCCGCCATCGAGCACATAGGACAGCAGCATCGTGTCGTCATAGGTGCGCACGGGCATGCCGTGGCGCGACAGGATGTGCGCGTCGTACTTCAGGTTGTGCCCGATCTTGAGCACCGAGGGATCGGCGAGGATCGGGGCGAGGATCGCCCGGACCTCGTCGAGCGGGATCTGGACCGGCGGGTCGCCTTCGAGCGCCAGCGCCTCGCCCGCCGGCCCGCAATGGGCGAGCGGGACATAGCAGGCCAGCCCCGGCGCCGTGGACAGCGACAGGCCGCACAGCGTCGCCGAGGCGGCATCGAGAGAGGTGGTCTCGGTGTCGATCGCCAGAAGGCCCGCTTCGCGCGCCCGCTCCGCCCAGCGTGTCAGCGCGCCGGCATCCTGGACGAGCTCGTAGCGGGTCTCGACCGCCTGCGCCGGCGCGTCCGTGCCGTCAGGCGCGGTCGGACCGCTGGTCGCGCCGAGGCGGTCGAACTCCGCCTCGACCTTCGCCCGCAAGGTGCGAAACTCCATCTCGTCGAGGAAGGCGAGCAGTGTCCGCCGGTCGGGCGGCGGCACGGTGATGCCCTCGAGCCCGACGGGCAGCGGCACCTGATCGTCGAGCCGCACCAGTCGGCGGCTGATGCGGGCCTGCTCGGCGTACTGGATCAGCGATTCGCGGCGCTTGGGCTGTTTGATCTCGCCCGCCCGGGCGAGCAGCGTATCGAGATCGCCGAACTCACGGATGAGCTGTGCAGCGGTCTTGAGGCCGATGCCCGGCACGCCCGGCACGTTGTCGACGCTGTCGCCGGCCAAAGCCTGCACATCGACCACGCATTCCGGTTCGACGCCGAACTTCTCGACCACCTCTGCCCGGTCGATCGGCCGGTTCTTCAGCGGGTCGAGCATCGTCACCCCGCCGCCGACGAGCTGCATGAGGTCCTTGTCGGAGGAGACGACGATCGCCCGCTCGCCGCGCTCGCGTGCCAGCCGGCAATAGGTCGCGATGATGTCGTCCGCCTCGTAGCCGGGCACCTCCACACAGGGCAGGCCGAAGGCCTCTACCGCCGCGCGGATCAGCGGGAATTGCGGGATGAGCGCTTCGGGCGGCTCGCTGCGATTGGCCTTGTAGGCCTCGTAGATCTCGTTCCGGAACGTCGTCTCGGAGGCGTCGAAGACGACGACGAGATGATCGGCGTCGAGATCGGCGAGGAGCTTCGTCAGCATGCTGACGAAGCCGAAGACGGCATTGACCGGCAGGCCGTCGGAACGCCGCGTCATCATCGGCAGCGCATGGAAGGCCCGGAAGATGAAGCCGGAACCGTCGACGAGATAGTAGGTGCGGGCGGGCTCACTCATCGCTTCAGTCTAGCCTCGCCGTGCCGGCAGCGCCGCGGAAATCGGTGGCTGCAAGCCTTGCCGTTCGTGCCGGCGGCACCGAGATGCTATCCGGGTCCTCCAGCCGGCGGGTAAGGCCGCCGCGGGCCCTTCTTGCAACGGGAGCCACGCGATCGCAGACCCCATGGCGCGCCAGCTCTTCCGATTGCCTCCCCAGGCCCTCATCCTCGGCCTCGGCTTCCTCGTCCTCGTGGCGACGAGCGCCGCCTCCCTGTGGTTCGTCGAGCGCGTCCAGGACCAGGCCGCGCGTGTCCTGCACACCATCGAGGTGGATGCTGCGGTCGTCGAGCTGCAGCTCGAGCTCCGCCGGGCCCAGGCGAGCCAGCGCGGCTATCTGCTGACCGGCTTCGAGATCGAGCGCGAGCGCTTCCGCGCCGCGGTCGCCGCGGTGCCCGAAGTGCTCGAGAGGCTGCGTCGGCTCGTCGCCGACAATCCGCGGCAGCAGGAGACGCTGGCGCAGCTCGAGCAGGTGGTGGCGGAACGGGTCGCCACCCTCAGGGCGGCGATCACCGCGGCGGATGCCGGCCTGCGTGACGACGCCATCGCCAGCGTCACCGCGGTGATCCAGGACGAGGAGAGCGCAAAGCGCGTCGTCGAGCTCGCCGATCTCATGAAGGCCGAGGAGAGCCGCCTTCTCGCCGAACGCAGCGCCGCGCTGTCCGAGAGCCGTTTCTGGGTAACGCTGATCGGGATCGTGGGCGTGCTGCTCGTGGTGCTGCTGGCGGCACTGTCGATCCTGATGGTGCGCCGGGCGACCGCGCGGCTGCAGGCGGCGAGCCGGGCGCTCGCCTCCGCCAATGCCCGGCTCGAGGAACGCGTGGCGGCGCGGACGGCTGCGCTGCAGGAGGCCAATGAGGAGATCCAGCACTTCGCCTATATCGTCAGCCACGATCTGCGCTCGCCCCTCGTCAACATCATGGGGTTCACGAGCGAGCTCGAGGCGCTGCGCGATGCGCTGATCGACGAGGCGCCGGCGGCGGGGCGCGGCGAGGGGACGGCGCCCGGGGACGCGGCGGAGCGCCGCGACGAGGTGCGGCGGGAGTTCGACGAGGCGCTCGCCTTCATCAAATCGTCGACCGCCAAGATGGACCGGCTGATCAATGCGATCCTGCAGCTCTCGCGGGCCGGGCGGCGGCAATTCGATCCGCAGCCCGTCGATCTCGACCAGACGATGCGGATGATCGGCCAATCGCTGGCCCACCAGCTCCAGGAAAAGGATGCCACGCTCGAGATCGCGCCGCTGCCCTCCGTCGTCACCGACCGGCTGGCGGTCGAGCAGATCTTCTCCAACCTGCTCGACAATGCGGTGAAGTATCTGCGGCGCGGCGTGCCCGGCCGGATCGAGGTGTCGGCAGTGGAGAAGCCAAGTATCGTCGCGATCCGCATCGCCGATAACGGGCGCGGCATCGACCCGAAGGATCGCGAGCGGGTCTTCGAGCTGTTCCGGCGCTCCGGCGTGCAGGATGTGGCGGGGGAGGGGATCGGCCTCGCCCATGTCCGCATGCTCCTCCGGCGGATCGGCGGGCGGATCAGCCTGGAGAGCGAGCCCGGCCGCGGCAGCGCCTTCACCATCATCCTGCCGCGCGTGCTGAGCAGCGAAACATGAGATCGCAGCAGAACGGCCGCATGGTGCCATGGAGGAACCGGCGATGAACGAGCAACCGGTCACGATCGTCATGATCGAGGACGACCAGGGCCATGCACGGCTGATCGAGAAGAACATCCGCCGGGCCGGCGTCAACAACGAGATCGTCGCTTTTCCCGATGGCGCCTCGGCGATCGACTACCTGTTCGGCACGGATGGCAGCGGCCATGCCAGCGCCCACAAGGCGCTGTTGATCCTGCTCGATCTCAACCTGCCGGACACGAGCGGCGTGGAGATCCTGCGGCGCGTCAAGGAGAACGACCATCTGCGGCGGACGCCGGTCGTGGTGCTGACGACCACTGATGACAAGGTCGAGATCCAGCGCTGCTACGATCTCGGCTGCAACGTCTACATCACCAAGCCGGTCAATTATGAGAACTTCGCCAATGCGATCCGGCAGCTGGGCCTGTTCTTCACGGTGATCCAGGTCCCGGAGGCGGAGTGATGGGCGAGGCCCGGCCGCTCGTCCTCTACATCGACGACGATGTGGCGCTGGCCCGGCTCGTCCAGCGGGATCTCGGCCGCCATGGCTTCGCGGTCGAGACGGCCCCCGATGGCGCCACCGGCCTCGCCCGGTTGCGCCAGGGCGGCGTCGATGTGGTCGCGCTCGACCATTACATGCCGGGCCAGGACGGGCTCGAAATCCTGGCCGCCCTGCGCGACCTGCCCGATCCGCCACCCGTGGTCTATGTCACCGGCACCTCGGAAGGGCGGGTGGCGGTGGCGGCGCTGAAGGCGGGCGCGGTCGATTACGTGATCAAGGAGGTGCAGGGCGAGTTCTTCACCCTGCTGCGTGCCGCCCTGTCGGCGGCGATCGCGGCGCGCGAGCTGCGCCGGGCGCGCGAGGCGGCGGAGGCCGAGCTGCGCGCCTCCCGCGACCGTTTCGAGGCGCTGGCCAACGAGCGCGAGATCCTGCTGCACGAGGTCAACCATCGCGTCGGCAACAGTCTTCAGCTCGTCGCGACGATGCTGAACATGCAGGCAAGCGCCAGCCGCAGCCAGGAGGTGCGGGACGCGCTCGCCGCGGCGACCAGCCGGGTCTCGGCGGTGGCCCAGGTTCACCGCCGCCTCTACACCTCGGCAGCTGTGCAGGCGGTCGACCTGCAGCCCTATCTCGCCGCGCTCATCGGCGATATCGAACGGGCGCTGGACGAGGAGGGCGGCGGTCACCGGCTGACGCTCACGGCGGTCTCGGTCCCGACCACGCCGGACCGCGCGGTGGCACTCGGCGTCATCGTCACCGAGCTGGTGATCAATGCGATGAAATACGCCTATCCCGGCGGCACCGGGCCGATCCGTGTCTCGCTCGCGCCGGAGCCGGACGGGATGGTGGTGCTGGCGGTCGAGGATGACGGCGTCGGCTCGGCCGAGGCGGCCGCCGCGGGTTCCGGCCTCGGCCGGCAGATTACCCAGGCGATGGCGGCCAAGCTCGGTGCGACGCTCGAGCAGGACCGCCATCATCGCGGCACCCGGATGGTGCTGCGCTTTGCGCCGGCCGCCGGCTGAGCCGGCGGCCGGGTCGGTTGGCGAATGGCGGCTGGCTCAGGCGGCCGATTTGATCATCCCGCGCAGCACATAGGGCAGCACGCCGCCGTGGCGGAAGTATTCCAGCTCGTCCAGCGTGTCGATGCGGCAGAGCAGCGGAACGTCGGTGCGGCTGCCATCCTTGCGGATGACCGTCATCACCATCTCGCCGCGCGGCTTCAGCCCCTCGGCGATGCCGAGGATGTCGAAGGTCTCGCTGCCGTCGAGCAGCAGGTCGGCGCGGGTCATCCCCGCCGTGAACTGCAGCGGCAGAACGCCCATCCCGACGAGGTTGGAGCGGTGGATGCGCTCGAAGCTCTCCGCCACCACCGCGCCGACACCGAGCAGCCGGGTTCCCTTCGCCGCCCAATCACGGCTCGACCCCGTGCCGTACTCCTTGCCGGCGATCACCACCAGCGGCACGCCCTCGGCCTG
>CAYORM010000055.1:0-18219 GCA_964406375.1 uncultured Mycobacteriaceae bacterium
ACGCGCAGAACTGCGTGCACTGCAAGACCTGCGACATCAAGGATCCGTCGCAGAATATCGTCTGGACGGTGCCCGAAGGTGGCGGCGGCCCCAACTACCAGATGATGTGAGCCGGCGCGCCCGGGCGGGCGCCTCGCCGGCAGGGGCCGCGCCGCGGCGCGGCGCAACAGCGGAGAGAGGGATGGCGGGAACGGTTGAGGCGCGGCTGGCGGAGATCGGCGTGACCCTGCCCGAGGTGGCGGCGCCTGCGGCGAACTACGTGCCCTGGGTCTTCGCGGGCGGCCTTCTGTGGATCTCGGGCCAGATCCCACTGGTCGGCGGCAAGCCGAGCCATGTCGGCAAGCTCGGCCGGGACTACTCCATCGAAGAGGGCTATGCCTGCGCGCGCATCTGCGCGGTCAACATCCTCGCCGCCGCCAAGGCAGCGCTCGGCGGTGATCTCGAGCGGGTCGAGCGGGTGGTCAAGCTCGTCGGCTTCGTCAACTGCACGCCCGAATTCACCGACCAGCCCAAGGTGATCAACGGCGCCTCGGATCTGATGGCGACGGTGTTCGGCGATGCAGGACGCCACGCCCGGTCCGCCGTCGGCGCGGCATCGCTGCCGCTCGGCGTGGCGGTCGAGGTCGAGGCCGTGCTGGCCTGTCGCCGAGCGTGATGGCGGCACCGGTCGAGGCGACGCTCGAACCCTCCATCGCGGCGATCCCGCCCGCCGAATGGGACGCCTGCGCCGGCGCTGACAACCCGTTCGTCTCGCACGCCTTCCTCGCCGCGCTCGAGGAGAGCGGCTCGGTCGGGCGCGGCACCGGCTGGATGCCGCGGCACCTCGTCCTCCGCGACGATGCAGGCCGGATCGCGGCGGTGGTGCCGCTCTATCTCAAGGCTCATTCCTATGGCGAATACGTCTTCGACCATGGCTGGGCCCACGCCTTCGAGCAGGCCGGCGGGCGCTATTACCCGAAGCTGCAGGCAGCCGTTCCCTTCACACCGGTGACGGGACCGCGGCTCCTCCTCCACCCCGATGCAGCCGAGGGTACGGCCGAGGCGGCGATCGCGATGCTGGAGACGGCGGCGCGGCGGCTCGAGGTCTCCTCCGTCCATGTCACCTTCCCCGACCGGCCGACCTATGAGCGTTTCGTCGCCGCCGGCTGGCTGGGAAGGATCGGCGTGCAGTACCACTGGCATAATGAGGGCTATCGCAGCTTCGACGACTTTCTCGCCGCCTTGTCGAGCCGCAAACGCAAGGACATCCGCAAGGAGCGCGAGCGGGTCGGGACGACAGGGCTGGCCATCGGGGTGCGGACCGGCGCGGCGCTGACGCCGGCGCTCTGGGACGCCTTCTTCCGCTTCTACCGCAACACCAGCGACCGGAAATGGGGCGACCCCTATCTGACGCGGGATTTCTTCCACCTGATCGGTGAGCGAATGGCCGGCCGCATCGCCCTCGTCGTCGCCGAGAAGGACGGGGTTCCCGTCGCCGGTGCGCTGAACCTGATCGGTACCGACACGCTCTACGGCCGGAACTGGGGATGCGATGAACAGTACCGCTTCCTGCATTTCGAGGCCTGCTATTATCAGGCGATCGACTTCGCGATCGCCCGCGGCCTCGCGCGGGTCGAGGCCGGTGCGCAGGGCGAGCACAAGATCCAGCGCGGTTATCGCCCGGTTGCCACCTACAGCGCCCATTGGATCGCCCATGCCGGACTGAGGGAGGCGGTCGCCGCCTATCTGGCGCGGGAGCGGCCCGCCATGGAAGCCGAGATCGAGGCCCTGGCCGAGGCACTGCCCTTCCGCCGCGGCGACGGCGACGCGCAGCGGTAGGGTGTTCCCGTCCCCGCCAACCTCCGGTCGCTCCTTTGATATGATTTGTCTGGTATTTTAATAGTAGTGTTGGTAACAAGACCCCCTTGAAGGATGCCCGGGCGGCGCGGAGACGTGCGGGCCAATCGTGGCCGATGGCGGCCAGGTGAACGGGGAGTTGTCGATCTTGGACGAAGAGGCGCGGCTGGACGCCCTGCACCAGCTTGGGTTGCTCGACACGCCCCCCAGCGAAGGGTACGACCGGATCACCCGATTGGCGAGCCGTGCCCTCGACGCGCCGGTCGCCGCGATCTCGCTGACGGACCGGCACCGCCAATGGTGCAAATCCCTGCATGGCGCCACGCTGCGCGAGGTCCCGCGCGAGCACTCCCCCTCGGCGGTGGTGACCGCCTCTGGCGAGGCCCTGGTGATCAACGACCTGCGCGCCGATCCGCGATTCGCCGGCGGCATGTTGGCGGAGGCAGGCGCGCGCTTTTACGCGGGCGCGCCACTGGTGACCCGCGACGGCTATCGTATCGGCGCCTTGAGCGTCCTCGACTGTCGGCCGCGGATGGCGAACGGCCGCGAGGCCGCCACGCTGTGCGATCTCGCGGCGATGGTGATGGCGCAGATCGAACTGGAGCGGCGGGTCGGCCATGTCGAGCCGACCAGCGGCCTGCCTAACCGGATCCGCTTCGTCGAGGAGACGACGGCGCTCGCCGCACGCCAGCCGGGCGGTGCGCTGTCCTGCATCCTGATCGAGATCGCCGATGGCGACCAGATCGCCGCGGGCAGCCGGGTGCTGGGCGCCGCCTATGCCGAAGGCCTCACCCGCTCCGCCTCGAGCGTCGTCCGCGCGGTTCTCGGCGAAGGAACGTCGCTTTACGCGATCGGTCCGACACAGCTCGCCTTGTTGCTGCCGGAGGCCGACCCGCGGGCGCTGCGGCCGCTCCTCGAGCGGCTGCACGCACAGCTCGGCGCCGACACCGAGGTGCGTGGCGTGCCGGTGGCGCCGAACCCGGTGATCGGCGCGGCGCCGGTCATCCTCGGCGAGACGACACCCGAAGACATGCTGCGCATCGCGACCAGTGCGCTGCACGATGCGCGCGCGGCGGATGCCCGGCTCGGCTTCTACTGCGCCTCGCGCGACGAGGTGCACCGGCGGCGTTTCGGGCTGCTCGCCGATCTGCGCGTCGCGCTGCATCAGACGGGCCAGCTCTCCCTCGCCTATCAGCCGCGCATCGATGTCGTCAGCGGCGCGGTCGCGGGCGCCGAGGCGCTGCTGCGCTGGCGCCACCCGGTGCTGGGCGATGTCTCGCCCGGCGAGTTCATCCCCCTCGTCGAGCAGACCAGCCTCGTCAAGCCGATGACCGAGCGGGTGATCGAGATGGCGCTGTCGCAGATTGCCGCCTGGCGGGCGGCGGGGCTGGCGATGCGGATCGCCGTCAATGTCTCGGCCGCCAATCTCGAAGAGGAGGATTTCGGTGTCCGGCTGAAGGCGGCAGTCGCCCGGCACGGCGTCGATTCGCACGCCTTCGAGATCGAATTCACCGAGAGCACCCTGATCCGCGATCGCAATCGGGTGCTGCGGCATCTGCACGAGCTGCGGGATTTCGGCATTGCCACGGCGATCGACGATTTCGGGACGGGATACAGCAGCTTTGCCTATCTCAAGGACATCCCGGCGGACGTGGTGAAGATCGACCGCTCCTTCATGCGCGGGCTGGAGAGCGAAGCGCGTGACCGCACCCTGGTCCGGACGATCATCGCCATGTCGCATGATCTCGGTTTCCGCGTGGTCGCCGAGGGCGTCGAATCGCAGACCGTTTATGACATGCTGGCCGAATGGTCCTGCGACGAGGTGCAGGGCTTCCTGATCTCGCGTCCGCTGGGCGCACCGGCCTTCGCCGATTGGGTGGATGGCCGCGGCCGATCGCCCGCCGACCGCCCCCAGCCTGCGCCGTGCTGACCGGCACCCGCGCCAAACGGGACTGAGGTTCCACACCATCGGCACGCTTGACCCGCGGCGGCCGCCGCGATCAGGTGAAGACGATGCGACGGATGCGATCCCACCTCCGCCGGCTGCCACCACTGGTGGTGCTGGCCCTGCTGCTGCAGCCCCTGCCCGGCCTTCTGGCGCCGGCCGCGGCGCAGACCGGTCTGCCGATCCCCCGCTTCGTCACCTTGCGCGCCGAAACGGCCAATCTGCGCACCGGTCCGGGCGAGCGCTACCCGGTGGAATGGATCTTCGCCCGGCGCGGCCTGCCGGTCGAGGTGATCGCGGAGTTCGACACCTGGCGCCGCATCCGCGACGCGGACGGGGTAGAGGGCTGGGTGCACCAGTCGCTCCTGTCCGGCAGCCGTGGGCTGATCGTGCGCGGGGCCGGGCTCGTGCCGCTGCGCATGGAGCCGGAGGATGACGGCTATGTCGTCGCCGAGGTCGAGCCGGGCGTCGTCGGCCGGCTGCTCACCTGCCCCGCCGCGGATGAAACGGGGGCGGGCTGGTGCCGGGTCGAGTTCGCCGGTACCCGCGGCTGGATGCGGCGCGAGGCGATCTGGGGGGTTTATCCCGACGAGGTGGTGGAGTAGCGCGGCTCAGTAGAGCCCGCCGGTCCCGGACAGCGCGTTGTTGCGGGTGTCGCCGAAGGTGTCGGCCACCGGCGGCGGGCCGGGCTCCGTGCCCGGGCGGAACGCCTCGAGCAGTGCATCGGCCGCGCCAGCGCTGGTCGCATAGCCGGAATGCCGGTCGACATAGGCGAAGCTGACGCCATCGGGGATGCGGAAGACGCCCGGGTCGGTGCCGGCCAGCGCCTCCCGCATGAAGCGGCCGAAGATCGGCACCGCAAGACTGCCACCGCTCGCCCGCGCCCCCAGCGAGCGCGGCGTGTCGTAGCCGATATAGACCCCGGCGGCGAGCGCCGGCGAGAAGCCGACGAACCAGGCGTCATTGGCGTCGTTCGTGGTGCCCGTCTTGCCGGCGAGCGGCAGGCCCAGCGCCGAGAGCCCCGCCGCGGTCCCGCGCTGGGTCACGCCCTGCAGGATGGAGATCATCTGGTAATTGGCGATCGGATCGGTGAGCTGGGCGCCGAGCGGCAGTGCCGGCGCCGTCCAGCCCGGATCGGCACAGAGCACCTGGCAGTCGCCGGCCTGGTACAAGGTCCGGCCTTCGCGATCCTGGACGCGATCAATCAGGAAGGGCGTGATCTGGTGGCCGCCATTGGCAATCATCGCATAGGCGGCGGTCAGCCGCAGCGGCGTCGTCTCGAAGGCGCCGAGCCCCATCGACGGCAATAGCGGCATGTGGTCGTAGATGCCGAACTCCTGCGCGAGATCGGCGACCGGCTGCATGCCGATATCGACGAGCAGCCGGATGGTCATCACGTTGCGTGAGCGCTCGACCCCCGTGCGCAGCGGCGCAATCCCGGAGAAGCCGCCGCGCGGCCGGTAGACGCCATCCTCCTGCTCGATCGCGAAGGGCGTGTCGTAGAGCGGCGTTGCCGGGGTATAGCCCTGCTCAAGCGCCGCGAGATAGACGAAGGGCTTGAAGGCCGAGCCGGGCTGGCGCCATGCCTGGGTGACGCGATTGAACTCAGACAGCCCGTAATCGAAGCCGCCCGCCATCGCCAGGATGCGGCCCGTGAAGGGCTCGATCGCCACCAGCGCGCCCGACACCTCCGGCACCTGCTGCAGCGTGAAGGCACGCATCACATCGCCGGGCGCCGGCGTGTCGGACGCCGGCTCTACCCAGATCACATCGCCGCGCGCGAGCACATCGGACGCCGCCCGCACCTCGCCGCCGCGCGAGCCGTCCTCGCGCAGCCAGCGCGCCCAGCCCAGCTCGCTGCGGGCGATGCGGCCGCGCCCGCCATCGTCGAGCCCGATGATCGCGGCGTCGCGATCGACCTCGAGGACGACGGCGAGCTGCCAGCCGCCACCGCCCGGCGGACGCTCCATCTCGGCAAGAAAGCGCTGCCAGACCGGCCTGTCGTCGACCTCGGTTTCAGATGCCTGCGGATCGGCACTCGGCTGCGCCGGAGCCCCGCCCAGACCGCCCGGGAGTTGCACACCAAAGGCCGACAGGGCGCCGAGCAGCCGCCCACCGACGGCCGACCCCTCCGCCGCCATGCCGTCTTCGGTCGCCTCGCCTTCCGGCGCCGGCTGCACCGCACCCGCGGCGGCCGCGGCTTCCGCCTCCGCAGCGGCGACCGCCTGGGCCTCGGCCTCGAGATCGAGCATCGCCGCGACATTGGTGATCGGACCGCGCCAGCCCTGGCCGCGGTCATATTCGATCAGCCCCTCGCGCAGTGCGGCGTCGGCGATCGCCTGCAGACGCGGATCGAGCGTCGTGCGTACCGTCAGCCCGCCCTCATAGACCATCTCACCGCCGAAGGCGCGGGTCAGGATGCGGCGCACCTCCTCGGTGAAATAGGGGGCGGAGACGGTAGCGAGGGTCGCCCGCTCGCGCACCTCGATCGGCTCGGCCTTGGCGGCCTCGGCCTCTTCGGGGGTGATCGCCCCATCGGCGACCATGCGGTCGAGCACGTAATTGCGCCGCGACAGCGCCCGCTCGGGATGGACGACGGGATTGATCGTGCTCGGCGCCTTGGGCAGCGCCGCGAGCAGCGCCGCCTCGGCGAGCGTGAGCTCGCCCGGCGACTTGCCGAAATAGCGGGCCGCTGCGGCGGCGACACCATAGGCGCCGCGGCCGAGATAGATCTCGTTCAGATAGAGCTCGAGGATCCGCTCCTTGGAGATCTCCTGCTCGACCTGGATGGCGAGGATGATCTCGCGCAGTTTGCGCAGTACCGTCTGGTCGGAGCTGAGGAGCAGGTTCTTCACCACCTGCTGGGTGATGGTCGAACCGCCTTCGAGACGGCCGCCGCGAATCATGTTGCGCACCGAGGCGAAGGCGGCGCGCACAAGGGCCACCGGGTCGACCCCCCGGTGCTCCATGAAATTCTGGTCCTCGGCCGATATGAAGGCCTGGATGACATAGGGCGGGATGGCCGAGAGCGGCACGATCACCCGGTTCTCGGCGAAGTATTCGCGCGCCAGCGACCCGTCGACGGCATAGACGCGCGTCACCGACGGCGCCCGATACGTCTCGAGCATGCTGTAGTCGGGCAGACGGAGGGCTGGCTCAAGTGCCAGTCCGGAGAGCCCGACGGCAAAGGCAGCGGCAGTGAGGACGGGGAACATATCGGCGCGTGAACCGCTTTGGCGAGGCCCCTATTTAGGGCGGATTCCCACCCCGGTCCAAAGACTTTCCGGTGACGCGCCCGGGTGCCTCCCGATGGGCCCGCGTCCCCCGGCCGGGGGCGAAAGCGCCGCCCGGCCGCTGGGTCCCTGGAGAGCTCGGAGGCAGACCTACTCCGCCGCGCCGTGGCGGGCGGGCCTGCCCGCCGCCTCCTCGAACCGGTCCTCCTTCCAGGGTCGCGCGGGTCGGAAGACGCGCCGCGGCACCGCCTCATGATCGACCCCGCTCCTCGCCATCCGCATCGGCACGGTGCCGGCGGGATCGCTTGCTCGGGTCGTGACGCGACTGGCCATCCTGCTCCTCCTCGACCGCGCGGCCACCCATCCTGCCGCTCGGCTTGTTGAACCCCGGGACGGTCCGGCGGTTCCCGGTTCCGGCAGGAACGACCACACAGGCAGGACCGGCAGAGCGGGGGGATGGGCCGGGTCCGCGGTGCCCGCCCATCCCCCCGGGAAGGACCGCATACCCCCCGGTCGCGGCCCTTCGCAGCGGCCGACCACGGCACGCGGCCGCAGCAGACGGCCCAGGCGACGCCGAAGGGCAGGCAATCTCCTCGGGTCGCAGATACGACGGCGATAGCGGCAAGACGGGCGACGAAAGAATCGGGGTTTCGCCGCGATCAATCCCGCCGACCACCGGTCCGCCCCGGAGGGCGCCTGATCGGACGATGACGAACGACGTCGTATCGCCGCTTCTTCTAGGTCAGAGCGGGCGGATCCGATATCCCCTGAACGGGGGAGAGTCCGGCACATGCAAATGCTTACGTACCTCTGCACTTATTCTTGAAGATTACATAACACAGCATCTCAATACAGCACATGACTATGTCAACGACCCGGCGCCGCCGGAGCCACTTGCCACCGGATCAGGCAAGAGCAGCGCTATTCGACTGCCACGACGCAGCCGCTTCGATTAACCTTTGCTGCCCGTGCACGATGAGTGACACCGATGACCCCTCGCCGGCCCCCCGGCCTCCTCCTCTTCTGCTCGATTCTGCTGTGCGTCGTGGTGATGGCGCTGGCGATCTGGACGGCGCTTCGCCAGCCCTGGCTGGGCATCACCGCCTTGCCGGACGCGGCGAGCGGCGGGATCGTCGTGGCTGCGGTGGCGTCCGACGGTCCGGCGGGAGCGGCCCCGGTGCCGGCGCGGCTGATGCGCCTGGATGAGCTCCTTCCGATCGCCGAGGATCTGATCGAAGAGCCGGACATGCTGCCCGACTACCGGGCCGTCGCCGCCTTCATGGAGAGGCAGGATGCGCTTGCCGCGCAGCTCGCCGGAGAGACGGTGACGCTGACGACGCTCCCGCGGGCGGGAGAGGAGACGACCATCGTGGTTGCGCCGCAGACGCGGCCGCCCGGCGACCTGCCGGCCGCGTTCTGGGTGCAGCTGCTGACGGGGGTCGGCGGCTTCATGATCGGCTGCTGGGTATGGGCGCTGCGGCCGCGGGATTGGGGAACGCGGATGTTCGCGCTCTCCGGTCTCGGCATGCTGACCTTCACGACCGCCGCGGCGATCTACAGCACCCGCGAACTCGCGCTGCCGGCCGATCTGTTCCGGCTGCTGTCCGGCCTGAACGTCGCCGGCGCCAACATCTTCGGCATGGCGATGATCGCGCTGTTCCTGTGCTATCCGCGCCGCCTCGTGCCGCCCGCGGCCCTGCTGGTCATTCCGGCCGTCTTCGTGCCGTGGACCGCTGCAGATCTGTTGCGCCTGACTTCCGGCCCGGCCTCGAGCCATCTCGAAACGCTGGTCGAGATGATCCTGATCGTCGTCGCGATCATCGCCCAGGCCTGGGCGACGCGACGCGACCCCCGCGCCCGGGCCGCGCTGCGCTGGCTGGGCCTGTCGGTGATCCTGGGCGCCGGCGCCTTCGTCGCCACGATGGCGGCCCCGCCGCTGCTCGGCGGGCTGCCGCCACTCTCGCAGGGCTATGCCTTCGTCTTCTTCCTGCTGATCTATGCGGGACTGGCACTGGGGCTGCGGCGCTACCGCCTGTTCGAGCTCGGCGAATGGGCGTTCCGCATCATGTTCTACATGGGCGGGCTTTTGCTGCTGCTCGCGCTCGACGCCCTTCTGATCCTCGGGCTGAACCTCGAGCAGGCGCCATCGCTCGGCCTGTCGCTGCTCGCCGTCGGCTTCGCCTATCTGCCGCTTCGCGACCTTCTGTGGCGGCGGCTGGTGGCGCGGCGACGGCTGCATGATCACGAGCTGTTCCAGGCGGTCATCGATGTCGCCTTCGCCGGTTCCGCCGAGGCCCGCGCCCGGCGTTGGCGGGCGCTGGCAGCCCGGCTCTTCGATCCGCTGGAGATCACGGCGCTCGATCCAGCGGCGGCACCGGCCCGTCCGGCCGTCCGCGAGGACGGGGTCGAGCTCCTCCTGCCCGCGACCGCCGATGCACCGCCGCTCGCGCTGCGCTACCCCTGGGGCGGTCGCGGCCTGTTCGGCCCGGTGCATCTGAATGTGGCCACGCAGCTCGCGACACTGATGGCACATGCCGACAGCGGCCGTGACGCCTATGAGCGCGGCGCCGCCGAGGAAAGGCGGCGGATCGCCCAGGACCTGCACGACGATGTCGGGGCGCGGCTGCTCTCCGGTCTGCACCACACCGAGCTGTCGCAGACCCGCCAGACGCTGCGCGACGCGATCGCCGATGTGCGGTCGATCGTCGGCGGACTGGCGGGCGACCGGCTGCCGCTGTCGCGCGTCCTCGCCGAGATGCGACACGAGACGGCGCAGCGCCTGGAGGCGGCGGGCATCGCGCTCGACTGGCCGCTCGGCCCGGCCGACGAGGTGCAGACGCCGCTCGATTACCGGATCTACAAGAACCTCCGCTCGGCACTGCGCGAGATCGTCAGCAACGCGATCCGCCATGCCGGAGCGCAGCGGATCACCGTCGAGAGCGCGATGGCGGCGGGCAGCCTGGAGCTGCGCGTCGCCGATGACGGGCGGGGGATCGCCGGGGCAACAGCGGGCGACGGTGATGGCACCGGCTCGCGCAGCACGCGACGCGGCGCCGGGCTCGGCAACATCGAGGCACGGCTCGCTTCGGTCGGTGGCGAGATCACCTTCCCGCCGGTCGCAAGCGGGACCGAGGTGCGGCTGTCGCTGCCGCTCGACGCCGGCGAGGGCGCGATCGGAGCGGACCCGCTGCCGGGCCTAATCCGATGACGGCCGACGACGCCGAAGGCCCGCGCGCTGCCCTGGTGGTCGAGGATCAGCCTGCGACGCGGCGCTGGCTGGTGGAGCTGCTGCGGCAAGCCGACCCCGGCATCGCCGTGGTCGAGGCCGCGGATCTGGCGAGCGCCTTTCGATGGCTGGACAGCGCCGTCCGCGATGGCCGGGTACTCGCCACACCGGCCGCCGGGACTGCCGCGGGCCGGCACCTCGCGGTGGTGCTGGTCGATCTCGGCCTGCCGGACGGGTCGGGCATCACGCTGATCGCCGCCCTTGCGGCGCGCCATCCGACGGTGGCGCCGGTGGTGACCACGATCTACGACGATGACGCGCACCTGTTCGACGCCATTGCCGCGGGTGCCCATGGCTATCTGCTGAAGGACCAGCCGGCCGAGGCCCTGATCCGGTCGCTCCACCGGATCAGGGAGGGCGAGCCGCCGCTCGCGCCCTCGATCGCCCGCCGTATCCTGGCGCATTTCCGCGCGCGGCCGATGTCCGAGCCGCCGGCCGAAGCCGGCATGGAGGAGGCTGCGAGCCTGACGGGTCGCGAGACCGAGGTGCTCGGGCTGATCGCCCGCGGGCTGCGCATCGCCGAGACAGCCCGTATTCTCGGCCTCAGCGAGCACACCGTGGCGGGCTATGTGAAGACGATCTACGGCAAGCTCAACATCTCGTCGCGCGCCGAAGCCGCGCTGGAGGCGGCGCGCCGCGGCCTCGTCTGATCCGGCTCAGCCGGCGTCGTCGAGGCGGATGACGACGTCGACCCGCGCGATCCGCGTGCCTTCCGGGGCCGGCGGCAGCGCGCTGACCGTCACCTCGGCATCGACGATGTCGCGGAGCTCGCCCGTCCGCTCATGGAAGAAGTGATGATGCGGATCAACATTGGTGTCGAAATAGGAGCGGCCGGCCTCAACCACCACCTCGCGCAGCAGCCCCGCCGTCGTGAACTGGTGCAGCGTGTTGTAGACGGTCGCGAGCGAGACACGCACACCGGCCCGCAGGGCCTCGGCATGCAGTGCCTCGGCGGAGACATGGCGGTCATCGCCGGTGAACAGCAGTCCGCCCAAGGCGAGACGCTGGCGCGTCGGCCGCAGGCCGGCGCGGGTCAGGCGCGCGGCGATGCCGGAATCTGCGGTGGCGGGGGGGGACAAAGCGTTCATCGCGCTCATTTTGTGCAGGATCGCGACATTACAAGGGTGACGCGTGCGGCTCAACCGCGGTTTCGGCGGCCGCGGTCTGCGCCCACACGCCTGGTCCGGATCCGGCTATGAAGGCGTGTTTCTCCTCTGCCTGCCGGACCACGCCATGCCGATCGACGCCGCGATCCAAACGGAGAAGCTGACCAAGCACTTCGGCACCACCATAGCGCTCAACGGCATCGGTCTGACTGTCCGCCGCGGTGCGATCTGCGGGCTGCTCGGCCCGAACGGGGGGGAGAACCTCGTCCTGTTGGCGCGGCTGCTCGGCTTTCGCGGCGCGGCGCTGCGCCGCCGGGTCGAGACGCTGCTCGGGGCCTTCGACCTCGTCGCCGCGGCGCAGCGCCTCTATAACCGCAAGCGCTGAACGCTATCCCGCCTGCGCGCTATCCCGCCTCCGCAACGGCGAGGGCGGCGCGCTTGGCCTCGCTGCGCCGCCGCCATTCGACAAGGACGGCGACGAGCACCGTCACGACGATCAGCACGAGGCCGAGCGCGTTCAGCGCCGGGGTGACGCCGGTGCGGACCTTCGAGGCGATGTAGACCGTCAGCGGCGTGTCGAAGCCGCGGACGAACAGCGTCGTATTGTAGTTCTCAAAGCTCTGCAGGAAGGCGATGAAGGCGGCGGCGGCGATCGTCGGCGCCAGGAACGGCAGCGTGATGCGGCGGAAAACCTGCCAGTGCGAGGCGCCGAGATCGAGCGCCGCCTCCTCCAGCGTGCGGTCGAAACGCTGCATGCGCGCCGTCACCATCAGCATCACATAGGCGGTGATGTAGCTGGATTGCGCGAGGATGGTGAGGAAAATGCCGCCGGAAACGTCGAAGCGCCGCCAGAACACCAGCGTGGAGATGCCGACGATGACGCCGGGGGTGAGGAGCGGCGACACCATCAGCGCATAGACGGTGCTGCGCGCCCGCCGGTGCAGGGAGCCGAGCAGCAGCGAGGCGGCGACACCGAGCGGCACCGAGATCGCGATGACGCCCGCCCCGTTGATCAGGCTGATCTTCAGCGCCTCCCACATCTGGCCGTCGCGGGCGAGCTCGCCGAACCATTTCAGTGTCGTGCCCTGCCAGGGGGTGATCGTTGGGAAGCGGCTGTCGTTGAAGGTCGCCGCCGCCATCACCAGCAGCGGTGCGAACAGGTAGAAGAAGAAGATCCAGATATAGACCGAGGTGGCGATGCGGGCGATCCGCTCGGAGATCGGGCGGGTGGAGCCGGTGGCGGCGTGCACGGGCCCGGAATCGAAACTGGCCGTGGCTGCCGTCATCGCGCGATATCCCCGAGACCGACGCGGAACAGCCGCATCATCAGCAGGACGAAGGCGAGGCAGAGCAGCAGCAGCATGAAGGCGTAGGCCGCGCCGATGTTCCAGTTCCCGCCCTCGAAGAACCAGTTGTAGATGATCTGGGTGAACCAGCGGCTCTGCGGCGAGCCGAGCAGCGCCGGCACGGCGTAGCTGCCGGCGGCCAGCATGAAGGTCATGATGCAGCCGGTGGCGATGCCCGGCTTGGCATGCGGGATGACCACGCGCCAGTGGATCCGCCACCAGGAGGCCCCGAGATCGCGTGCCGCCTCGATCTGGTTGCGGTCGAGCGTCTCCATCGCGTTGTAGAGCGGGAAGACCATGAACAGGATGTAGGCGTAGACCATCCCGATCATCACGCCGCCATCACCCGACATCCAGCGGACCGGCGCCTCGATCAGCCCGAGCGCGCCGAACACGGCATTCAGCGGTCCGTTGAAGGACAGGATGATGAACCAGGCGAAGGTGCGCAGGATCTCGTTGATCCAGAACGGCACGATCAGCAGCAGGATCAGCAGCGCCGCCCGCCGCCGCGAGGCCGACTGGGCGAGGTGATAGGCGATCGGATAGCAGACGACGAGGGTCAGTGCGGTGACCAGCGAGGAGGCCCAGATCGTCTTCCAGAAGATGTCGAGATGGATCTCATTGTTCCACAGCACCGCATAGTTCGCGAGGGTGTGGACGTCCTGCGGCCCGCCGATTTCTGCCGGCGGCAGAGCCGGCCGGAAGGAGTAATCGACCATCAGCAGCTGCGGCAGGATGACGAGGCCGAGAAGCCAGGTCGCCGTCGCCAGCACCATCAGCCCCGACAGGGCCCAGCCGTAGCGGCGAACGAGATCAGCCATGGAGGGCGCCCGCCCGTGGCCCCGCGGCGTGGGGCGCGGCGGGTCCCGTCGCCTCGGCCGTCTGCATCACCAGCGCGTCCTCCGGCCGGAAGGAGAGATGGATGGCCGCCCCCTGATGGAGCGGCGGCAATCGCCCGTCATTGGCGAGCTGGACCGAGAGCGGCAGGTCGCCCGGCCCGCGCGCCTCGATATGGACGAAGGAGCCCTCGAAGCTGCGCGTCTCGACCCGCGCCGGGATGCCGGTGGAAGCGAGGATCATCCGCTCCGGCCGTACCATGACCGTGACCTCCGCACCTGCGCGCAGGCCGTGGACATCGCGCGCGACCAGCGGGCCCGAGACCGTCTCCACCGTGGCGCGGCCGCCGGCCGCCTCGATGACGCGGCCGGGAATGCGGTTGATCTCACCGACGAAGCAGGCGACGAACGGGGTGGCCGGGGTCTCGTAGATCTCCTCAGGCGTGCCGACCTGCTGCAACCGTCCCTCGCTCATCACGCCGATCCGGTCGGACATGGTGAGCGCCTCACCCTGATCATGGGTGATATAGATGAAGGTGACGCCGGTCCGCTTCTGGATCGCCCGCAGCTCGGCCCGCATGTGCTGACGCAGCTTGAGGTCGAGCGCCGAGAGCGGCTCGTCGAGCAGCAGCACCTGCGGCTCGACCGCGAGCGCCCGGGCAATCGCGACCCGCTGCTTCTGCCCGCCCGACAGCTCCGCGACCTTCTTGTCCCCCTGCCCGGGCAGCGCGATCAGCTCGAGCAGCCGGTCCGCCGCGCGCCGCCGCTCGGCCCGCGAGACGCCACGCACCTCGAGCCCGAAAGCGATGTTCTCGGCGACGCTCATCAGCGGGAAGAGCGCGAGATTCTGGAAGATCATCGCAGTGGGGCGGCGGTTGGGCCCGACACCGCGCATGTCCCGGCCGCCGATGCGGATCGCACCCTGGCTCGGCTCGACGAAACCGCAGATCATCCTGAGGATGGTGGTCTTGCCGCATCCGGAGGGGCCGAGGAAACTGAAGAACTCCCCTGGCCGGACCTCGAGGCTGACATCGTGCACGGCGGTGAAGCCGCCAAAGCGCATCGTCACGTGATCGAGTTCGACGCTGTGGCTCATCCCTGCGGAGCCTCTCCCTGGCAACGGCCCTGAAGGAAGGGCCCCGCCATCCGACGGACGGACGGGGCCCTCTGTCCGGCGCCCGCCGCCGCCTGGGGCGGCGACGGGCGTGACGGATCAGGCCGCGAGATAGCGGTCCTGGTACTCGTTGCGCAGTGCGACGTACCAGGTGTCCTGGAACGGCCACCACCACAGCTTCGACAGCGCATCCTCGGGATAGGCCGCCTCGAACAGCGAGCGCGCCTCGGGCGAGGCGAGCTCCGCGGCGCCGATCGCCACCGAGTTCGAGGCCAGCGTCTCGGCGAAGGCCGCGCCGTTGGCCGGGTCGAGGAACCAGTTCATCCACACATAGGCGTTCTCGGCATTGGGCGCGTTCTTCGGGATGCAATAGCCCTCGAGCCACGCGAAGGCGCCCTCAACCGGCGCGAGATAACCGACATTGAAGCCCGAGCGGCGCATGCCGATCGCGGTCTCGCCCCAGTTCTGGCCGATGACGCAGCCATTGGTCGCGAAGGCGGCGACGGCCTCGTCACCGCTCGACCAGAACTGGCCGATCGACGGCTTGTTGGCGATCGCGACCTCGAGGATCTTGTCCCAGATCGCCCGCATCTTGTCCTCATCGGAGAAGCCCTCGATGAAGGGATGCGGCAGCTCGCCCTGCGCCTCGAGCCAGCGGCCGACCCCGGCGAGGCCGGAATGGCCGCGCACGGTCACCCGGCCGGCATATTCGGGCTTCCACAGCTCACCGAGGCTCGCCCCGTAGCTGAGCTGCACCTCATCGGCGTTGAAGAGCAGCGCCTCGGTCCCCCAATGGGTCGGGACGAACCAGCGCTTGCCGTCGAGGATGCCCTGGTTGCGGGCGAACTCGCCGATCTTGTCCCACTCGATCTTCGACTCGTCGATCGGCTCGATCAGATCCTCGGTGACGTAGTTCGGGAAGCGGTCGACCGTCGGCATGATGATGTCGAAGCCGCTGCCGCCCGCAGCGCGGAGCTGGTTGAGCTGTTCGTCATTGGTGCCGAACGGCACGTAGTTCGGGGTGATGCCGGTCTGCTCCTGGAACGCCGCCAGGATGTCGTCGGTGAAGTAGCCGGCCCAACCGAAGATGTTGACCTGGCCGCTCTGCGCCCAGGAGCTGCGCATGTAGAGCGGCGCCGCCGCGGTGGCGATGCCGGTGACCGCCGCGCTCTTCAGCAGCGTGCGGCGATTGAAGGCACGGGCGGCGACGGCTGTCGCCGAGCCGCGGATGATGGTGGAATCGCTCAAATTGACCTCCCCCCTTGGCAGGTGATGCGGAACGTTTGCCCGGTGTGGCGACCGCGGATCCTAGCGGCCATGCCTGACAGTTTTGTTGAAGATTAGCTGCCGGCAAGAGAATCCGCCAGACGCCCGTCCGCGACGTCGGCACGCGCCCGCTCCGGCCCGTCGCGGCACACCGCCGCTGATGCGAACCGGCTCCGGCGCCGCTATGGTCGGGGACGTCGCAGCCGGATCCGGAGCCGTCCTTGCCCTCCTCCGCCCTTCTCCTGTTCGCCGCCCTGCACGGTCTGATCGGTGTGGGGATGGGTGCGTTCGCCGCGCATGGCATGAGCGCCGCGGCACCGGTGGCGGTGGGCTGGCTCGACACCGGCGCCCGCTACCAGCTCATCCATGCCGCGGCACTGCTGGCCGTCGGGATGCAGGGGGGGCCGGGACCGCTGCGCTGGGCCGGTTGGGCCTTCGCGGTCGGCGCGGCGCTGTTCGCCGGCACGCTCTACGCCATGGCCTTCGGCGCGCCGCGCTGGCTGGGAGCCGTGACACCGGTCGGCGGTTTCCTGCTGCTCGCCGGCTGGGCGCTGGTCGGCATCCGCGCCATCGCCGGCATGGCGCGGCGCTGACGGGCGCGCCGATGCGCGAGCTCGATGCCCGCCATCTCCTCTGCCCGCTGCCGGTGCTGCGCGCCCGCAAGGCGCTGCTCGCCATGGCGCCGGGCGAGGAGTTGCTGCTGCGTGCGACCGACAGGGCAGCGCTGCGCGACGTGCCGGCCTTCTGCGCCGCCACCGGCCATGCGCTCATCGCGACCGAAGAGGCCGAAGGCGAGTTGCGTTTCCGCATCCGGCGGAACTGAACCAGGGATCCCGCGTGACGACGCTGCTGTTCACCCATCCCGCCTGTCTCGACCACGACACGGGACACGGCCACCCCGAGCGGCCCGACCGGCTGCGTGCGGTGCTCGCCGCCCTCGATGCGCCGGACTTTGTGGCGCTCGATCGTCGCAGCGCCCCGGCGGCAACGCGGGAGGCGCTGCTGCGCGCCCATGCGCCCGACTATGTCGATGCGATCTTCGATGCGCTGCCCGCGTCCGGTCTTGCGGCGCTCGACGCCGACACGATCGTTTCGCCCGGCTCCGGCGAGGCGGCGCTGCGTGCGGCGGGGGCCTGCTGCGCCGCGATCGATGCGGTCCTCGCCGGAGAGGGCCGCAACGCCTTCTGCGCCGTGCGGCCACCCGGCCATCACGCCACCCGCACGCGGGCGATGGGTTTCTGCCTGTTCGACAATGTGGCCGTCGGTGCGCTGCATGCCCGGGCGGTGCATGGCATCCGCCGGATCGCCATCGTCGATTTCGACGTCCATCACGGCAACGGCACCCAGGAGATCTTCCGGGACGATCCCGACTGCCTGTTCGTCTCGTCCCACCAGATGCCGCTCTGGCCGGGCAGCGGCGGCAGGGACGAGCGCGGGGCGCATGGGCAGATCGTCAACATCCCGCTGCCGCCGGGCGCCGACGGGGCGGTCTTTCGCGCGGCGATCGAGGGGGTGGCGCTGCCGGCACTCGAGGCCTTCCGGCCCGAGCTCGTGCTGATCTCCGCCGGCTTCGACGCCCACCACGCCGATCCGCTCGCCCAGCTCGCGCTCGGCGAGGCGGATTTCGCCTGGATCACCCGCGCGCTGGCCGGACTTGCCGGCCGCCATTGCGACGGCCGGCTCGTCTCGACTCTCGAGGGCGGCTACGACCTCGACGCGCTGGCGGCGAGCGTCGCGGCCCATCTGCGGGTGCTGATGGAGGGCTGAACCGCCTCCCCGGCCCCGATCCGCGCCGAGACACGCACCGGAAGGCAGCGCCGCGGACGGGGGCCTGGCCCCCCCTAAAGGGTCTGCGCCCGCTGGCGCAGCACGAATTTCTGGATCTTGCCCGTGGACGTCTTCGGCAGCTCGTCGAAGACGATCGTGCGCGGCACCTTGTAGCCCGCGAGATGCTGCCGGCAGTGGGCGATCAGATCCTCGGCCGTCGCAGTCATGCCGGGCCTGAGGGACACGAAGGCGCAGGGCGTCTCGCCCCATTTCTCGTCGGGACGGGCGACCACCGCTGCCGCCAGCACCGCCTCGTGCCGGTAGAGGGCGTTCTCGATCTCGATCGTCGAGATGTTCTCGCCGCCGGAGATGATGATGTCCTTGGAGCGGTCCTTGAGCTGGATGTAGCCGTCCGGGTGCATCACGCCGAGGTCGCCGGAGTGGAACCAGCCGCCGGCGAAGGCCTTCTGCGTCGCGGCGGGAT
>CAYORM010000056.1:0-17992 GCA_964406375.1 uncultured Mycobacteriaceae bacterium
ATCGACGCGGCGGTGCAGGGGGCGATCGCCTCCAAGTTCCGCAATACCGGTCAGACCTGCGTCTGCGCCAACCGCATCCTGGTGCAGTCGGGTGTCTATGACGCCTTCGCGGAGAAGCTGGCGACGGCGGTCGCGGCGCTCAAGGTGGCCGACGGCATGACCGAGGGATCGCAGCAGGGGCCGCTGATCGACATGGCGGCGGTCGAGAAGGTCGAGGAGCACATCGCCGACGCCGTCGGCAAGGGTGCGCGGGTGCTCATCGGCGGCGGACGCCATCCGCTCGGTGGCACCTTCTTCCAGCCGACGATCCTCGCCGATGTCACGCCGGCGATGAAGGTGACGCGGGAGGAGACGTTCGGCCCGGTCGCGCCGCTCTTCCGCTTCGAGACCGAGGAGGAGGCGATCCGGCTCGCCAACGACACGGAGTTCGGCCTCGCCTCCTATCTCTATACCCGCGACATCGGCCGGGTGTGGCGCGTCTCCGAGGCGCTCGAATACGGCATCGTCGGCATCAATGAGGGCATCATCTCGACCGAGGTGGCCCCGTTCGGCGGGATGAAGGAGAGCGGCCAGGGCCGCGAGGGCTCCCTTTACGGGGTCCAGGACTATCTCGAGATCAAATATCTCTGCATGGGCGGGATCGGCCGCTGACGGGCGGCGGGGAGAGAATGATGACGGCGAAGAGCAATCGGGAACTGGCTGCGCGCCGGGCGGCCGCGGTCCCGCGCGGGGTCGGCAACGCCTTTCAGATCTATGCCGAGAGGGCCGAGAACGCGGAAGTGTGGGACGTCGAAGGCCGGCGCTACATCGACTTCGCGGGCGGTATCGCGGTGCTCAATACCGGCCATCGCCATCCGAAGGTGATGGCGAGGGTCCGCGACCAGCTCGACCGCTTCTCGCACACCTGCTTTCAGGTGCTGCCCTATGACAGCTATGTCGAACTGGCCGAGCGCATCAACGCGCTCGTGCCGGGGCCGACGCCGAAGAAGACGATCTTCCTGACCACCGGCGCCGAGGCGCTGGAGAACGCGGTGAAGATCGCCCGCGTCGCCACCGGCCGGTCGGCCTTCATCTCCTTCGCCGGCGGCTTCCACGGCCGCACCATGATGGGGATGGCGCTGACGGGGAAGGTCGCGCCCTACAAGGTCGGTTTCGGTCCGTTCCCGGCGGATGTGTACCACGTGCCCTTCCCGGTGCCGTTCCATGGCATCTCGGAGGCGGATTCGCTGTCGGCGCTGGCGACGCTGTTCAAGGCGGATGTCGACCCGGCGCGGGTCGCCGGCATCGTGATCGAGCCGGTGCAGGGCGAGGGCGGATTCTACATCGCCTCGCCGGAATTCTTGCGTGAATTACGGGCGATCTGTGACCAGCACGGCATCCTGCTGATCATCGACGAGGTTCAGACCGGCTTCGCGCGTACCGGAAAGATGTTCGCGATCGAGCATGCCGGGATCGAACCGGATCTGATCACCATGGCCAAGAGCATGGCGGGCGGTTTTCCGATCTCGGCGGTCTGCGGCAAGGCCGAGATCATGGATGCGGCGGCCCCCGGCGGGCTGGGCGGCACCTATGGCGGCAGCCCGCTCGGCTGTGCCGCGGCTCTCGGGGTGCTCGACGCGATCGAGGAGGAGGGGCTGCTGGCGCGCGCCGACCAGATCGGCGCGCGTGTGGTGGAGCGGCTGACGCGGCTGCAGGCCGGCAACGCCGTCACCTGCATCGGCGAGATCCGGGCACTCGGCGCGATGATCGCGATCGAGCTGGTGAAGGACCGCACCAGCAACGAGCCGGCGCCGGACCTCACCCGTGCCGTGGTCGCCGAGGCGGCGAAGGAGGGGCTGATCCTCCTGTCCTGCGGCGTTCATGGCAACGTCATCCGGCTGCTGATGCCGCTGACCATCCCAGACGGGCAGCTCGAGGAGGGGATGGACGTCCTCGAAGGCGCGCTGGAGCGCGCAGCGGCGGCGGCCTGACCCCACACCGGCGCAGGGCGGCGTCCCGCGTCAGGCGGGATGTCCCGCCCGCGTGCCTCCCCAACTAGACGAGACGGCGCCCTTTATCGGACGCCGTCGTGATGCGGTCGGGCGCATCGCGGCAGACGGCGACGGAGTGGAGTGGAGCGTGGCCGATTTCGACTATTTCGTCATCGGTGCCGGATCGGGCGGCGTCCGGTCTGCCCGCATCGCGGCGCAGCACGGGGCCCGGGTCGGGATCGCCGAGGAGCGGTTCTACGGCGGCACCTGCGTGAATGTCGGCTGCGTGCCCAAGAAGCTGATGGCGATCGGCGCTCATTTCGCCGCCGATGTCGAGGATGCCGCCGGTTTCGGCTGGCGCATCGGACGGCCGGAGCATGACTGGGCGACCCTGATCCGCAACAAGGACGCCGAGATCGAGCGGCTCAACGGCATCTATCGACGTCTGCTCGATGCTGCCGGCGTGACGCGCTTCGACGCCAGGGCGCGCTTCATCGACGCCCATACACTCGATGTCGGCGGCCAGAGGGTGACCGCTGACCATGTGCTGATCGCGACCGGCGGATCGCCCGAGCTGCTCGATCATCCCGGTGCGCGCGAGTTCGGGATGACATCGGATGACGTCTTCCGCCTCGAGACGATGCCGCGCCGCATCGCGATCGTCGGCGGCGGCTATATCGGGCTCGAATTCGCCGGGATCTTCCACGGCTATGGTGCCGAGGTGACACTGATCCATCGCGGCGAGGCGGTGCTGCGCGGCTTCGACGAGGAGATCCGCACCCATGTCGGCCAGCAGATGGAGCGGCAGGGCATCCGCATGCGTCTGTCGGTGGATGTCGCCTCCGTCGACCGTGGTGCCGACGGGCTGGCGATCGCCCTGTCGGACGGCAGCTGGATCACGGCCGATGCGATCCTCTACGCGACCGGCCGTCGGCCCAATGTCGCGGGGCTGGGCCTCGAAGCGGCGGGGGTGGCGACCGACAGGCTCGGCGCCGTCGTGACCGATGAGCATTTCGAGACCAGCGCGCCGGGCGTCTATGCCGTCGGCGACGTGCGGCACAGGCTGAACCTCACGCCGGTCGCCATCGCCGAAGGCCACGCCCTCGCCGACCGCCTGTTCGGCGGCCGCGAGCGCGCGATGCGCTTTGATCTGGTGCCGACGGCCGTCTTCTCTGATCCGCCGGTGGGAACGGTGGGGCTGACGGAGGAGGAGGCGCGCCGGCGCGGTCTCGCCGTCGACATCTATCGCAGCACCTTCCGGCCGATGCGCCACACCCTGTCCGGTCGCGACGCCTGGACGCTGATGAAGCTGGTTGTCGACAGCGAGACCGACCGGGTTCTCGGGCTACACATGGCCGGCGAGGATGCGCCCGAGATCGTGCAGGGCTTTGCCGTCGCCCTCGTGGCCGGGGCGACCAAGGCGCAGTTCGACGCAACCGTGGGTATCCACCCGACCGCGGCCGAGGAGTTCGTCACGATGCGGACGAAGGCCTGAGCGGCCGGGACTATCCCGGGCAGCGCCGGTAGATCAGCGGCGACCGCCAGTCGGTCGTGCTGTCGAGCCCGATCATGAAAACATGGAACCGGTCGGCATCGACCCAGACGACCTCCCAGGGGGCGGGGGCATCCGGCACGATCCAGTCGGTATGGCCGTCATGGACGGTGAGCGGGACGTCGGTGGGCGGGGTGTCGTCGAGCCTGACCACCGCATCCGCGGCGACGCTGAGGCGGATCGGGTTCTCGCAGCCGAGGAGGGTCTGGTCGGGCGGATCGCCGGTCGGGCTGGGGACGGAGATCGCCCACTCTCCGGCAAAGGGCGCCGCCATGCCGTCCTGCGCGCCAGCATGGCTCTCGCGCGCCAGGACCGGGCAGCGGTGATGGACCAGCGGCGCCGCCCAGTCCGGCTTGCCCGACGGGCTCACCGGATGCAGGTGAAATTCGTCCGCGTCGATCCAGACGGCCACCTGATCGCCATCGAGGGGATCGGACCAGAGCGTCCGGCCATCGGCCGCGGTGACCGTGTAGTCGGCCCGCCGGCCGTAGAGCAGCCGGTAGCTCAGTCGGCCGTCTCCCAGATCAGACAGGATCAGCGGCGCCGAGCAGATGATCAGCGTTTCGTCCTCTCCGCCGGGGCGGAAGGCGGACCATTCGCCGGCGAAGCGCGCGGGATCGCCATCCACCGCCCCCGGGTGACTCGTCTGAGGCACCTCGGCCAAGCCCGGGGAGATGACCGTAGAAATGGCTGCAAAGCAGAGGAACGCGCCGGCCAGACGATGCCGCAAGGGTGAACTCCTCCGTTGACCAGCGCGTCCGAGGCCCTTCTTAAAGACCGAGATGCGTGGCGAAATCCGATGCCGCGTGGAAATAGGTGTTTACCAGGATCTGCAGCGCGTCGCCGCCGATGCCACCCGTGGCGTTGATGTCCATCTCCAGCACCGGATCCTTATCACTGTCGATATAGGCTCGTGTCCAGCGCTGGCTGGCATTCCAGGCATTGATCGTATCGGCCGACACGCGCTGCGGCAGCGCGTACCAGCTCCACAGCATGATGTCCTCGCAGGTCGCGGGCTTGCCGCCGCATTCGTAGAACAGCACGACGACCTGCTGGGCCGGCAGCGATCCGACATTGACCTCGAGCATCGGCGCGCCGGCGCTGTCGGTCGTCTCGGTGTAGCTGTAGCCGGCGTTGGTGATCGCTGCGCCGACACTGGCAGCGGTGAAGGTGATCGGCGCCGTGCCCTGCGCGAGGGCGGTTGGCGCGCCCATACCGGCGACGAAGGCGATGGCAAGGCATGTCGGCAAATGGCGCATCGGATGTCTCCCCATGGGCCGCGGCGTTGCGGTGCCACGGCGAGGCGGCCGTCATACCATGGCCTGCAGTCGCCGTCGCGATGGCACATCGGTGGACGGAACGGGGATCGTGGCAGGGGATGACGGTGCGCGGCCCCGCTGCTAGGGTTCGTCTCGTCCGGCACTTGCCGCGCAAGAGGTCCGCATGAAGATCACCTTCGCCCGCCCGGCCGCCCATAAGGGCGGCTCGCTCGTCCTGCCCGTCTTTGCCGATCGCGCCCTCTCCGAGGCGGCGCGTGCCGTCGACGAGGCGTCCGGCGGCCATCTGACACGGGCGATGGCGGCGACGCCACGCTTCACCGGCAAGCGCGACGAGATCATGTCGCTGCCACTGGTGCCGGGCTGCGATGCGGCGCGCGTGGTGCTCGTCGGGTTGGGTGCCGTGGACGGCGTCGATGTCCCGCTCTTGCAGCGCATCGGCGGGATCCTGGTGGCTCATCTGAACGCCGCGCGGGAGACCGAGGCTGCCGTTCGGCTCGGCGGTGCCGTCGGAGCCGTTGCCGCCGATGTCGCGGCGGCCGAACTGGCCTTCGGCGCCAAGCTGCGGTCGTGGCGCTTCGACCGCTATCGGACGCGCGAGAAGCCCGAGGCCAAGCCGACGCTCACCCTGCTGACCATCGAGACCGATGATCCGCAGGCGGCGGAGACCGCCTTCGCGGGGCCGGATGCCATCGCCGAAGGTGTGTTCACCACCCGTGCGCTGGTCGCCGAACCGCCCAACGTCCTTCATCCCGAGAGCTTCGCCGAGCGTGTCGCCGCCCTCGAGGCGGACGGTCTCGAGATCGAGGTGCTCGACGAGAAGCAGCTCAGGAAGCTGGGCATGGGGGCGCTGCTCGGCGTCGGCCAGGGCTCACGCCGTGAGAGCCGGCTCGTCGTGATGCAGTGGAAGGGCGGCGGCAAGAAGAAGGGGCGCAAGCCCATCGCCTTCGTCGGCAAGGGCATCACCTTCGATACCGGCGGCATTTCGCTGAAGCCCGGGGCCGGTATGGAGGACATGAAGTGGGACATGGCCGGGGCGGGCGTCGTCACCGGGCTGATGCGCGCGCTGGCGCTGCGCAAGGCCAAGGTCGACGCCGTCGGCGTGATCGCGCTGGCCGAGAACATGCCGGATGGCGGCGCGCAGCGGCCGGGCGACGTGGTGACGTCGATGTCCGGCCAGACGATCGAGATCCACAACACCGATGCCGAGGGCCGGCTCGTTCTGGCGGATGCGCTCTGGTACACCCAGGACCGCTTCAAGCCGCACTTCATGGTCAATCTGGCGACACTGACCGGCGCGATCATCATCGCGCTCGGCACCGAGCATGCGGGGATGTTCGCCAATGACGACACGCTGGCAGAGCGGCTGGCGGCGGCCGGACGTGCGGTGGGCGAGAAGCTGTGGCGGATGCCGCTTGACGATGTCTATGACCGTCAGCTCGACAGTGACATCGCGGATGTGAAGAACATCGCGGGAAGCCGCGACGCCGGTTCGATTATGGGCGCCCAGTTCCTGCAGCGCTTCGTCAATGGCGTGCCCTGGGCGCATCTCGACATCGCCGGGGTCTCCTGGTCGAAGAAGGACAAGCCGACGGTGCCGAAGGGCGCGACCGCATTCGGCGTGCGCCTTCTCGACCGCTTGGTAGCCGATCACTACGAGAGCTGACGCGGCCGGGCCGCCGCGCTATGGAGATCCGCTTCTACCAGCTGACGACGCGGACGATCGAGCAGGTGCTGCCGCCTCTGCTCGAGCGGACCTTGCAGCGCGGCTGGCGGGCGGTGCTGCGCGTCGGCTCGGAGGAGCGGGCGGAGGCGTTGGCCGCGCATCTTTGGACCTTCTCGCGCGACACCTTCCTGCCGCACGGCACCCGCCGCGACGGCTTCGCCGAGGACCAGCCGATCTGGATCACCGAGCGCGACGAGCGGCCGAACCGGGCCGAGGTCGCCTTCCTGGCCGATGGCGCGCTGCTCTTCGATCCGGACGGCTTCCGCCTCGCCTGCGACCTGTTCGACGGCCGTGACGAGGAAGCGCTTGCGGCGGCGCGCGGCCGCTGGCGGCGCTACCGCGAGGAGGGCCATGCGCTGATCTACTACCAGCAGGACGAGGCCGGCGGCTGGTCGGAGCGGCAGCGCGTGGAGGGCCGCTGACATGATGGAGCGGCGGACCGCGATCCGCATCGCCCTCGTCATCGCCGCCTTGCTGATCTTCGTGCCCGGCATCGATCTCGCGATCTCGGGGTGGTTCTACCGCGGCGACGGCAATTTCCTGTGGCAGCGCGCCGACTGGGCAGAGGGCGTCCAGAGGGCGCTGCACCGGGCGATGATCATTGCCGGCGTGATCTTCATCCTGGCCGGTGCCTGGGCGACGGTGACGCGCGGCCGGATCCTCAGCTTCGACGGGCGGCGCTGGATCTTCCTGTTCCTCGCGCTCGCGATCGGGCCGGGCCTCGTGGCCAATACCGTCTTCAAGGATCATTGGGGGCGGGCGCGACCGCGTGAGATCACGCAGTTCGGTGGCGAGGCGCATTTCTCGCCGCCGCTTGTCCTCAGCGATCAATGCCGGCGCAACTGCTCCTTCGTCGCCGGCGACCCGACGGTCGGCTGGTATGCGACCTCCTTCGCCTATCTCGCCCCCGTCCGCCGTCGCCGCCGGATCTTCTGGTCGGCGATGGCGGCCGGCGGGGCGCTCGGGGTCCTGCGCATCGGCATGGGCGGACATTTCCTCAGCGATGTGCTGTTCGGCGCGGCGATCGTGCTCGCCGTCATCGCCGGGCTGCACGCGCTGATGTTCGGCTGGCGCGAGACGAAGGAGGCATGGCGGCAGTTCACCCGCGGCCTGATCCGTCACCCGGTCGACGCTCCACCGGACAAGCCGCCACAGAATGTTCAGTCCAGCTCTTAAGAGAAGAACAAAAACCGTTATGTTGTAGATAAATAAGGCTCTGTCTTCACGTGGCGGACTGGATCTCGGCCTCCGCCCCCTCGAGGGCCTCCTGGGCGTCGAGCCAGCGCTGTTCCGCCTCCGCGATGGCGGTGGTCGTGCGATGGAGATCCTTCTGCAGTGCCGTCAGACGGTCGGTCGGTCCGGTATAGAGCGTGGGATCGGCGAGCGCTGCTTCCAGCTTCGTGCGGAGCGTCTCCAGCCGGGCGATCTCGGCTTCCGCCGATGAGACCGCGCGGCGCAGCGGGGCGAGTGCCTGCCGCGCCTCGGCGGCGGCCCGCCGCTGATCGCGCCGGCTCGGACCCTCGGCATCCGCCGGCCGGTCGGCGCGCTGGGCCTGTCGCTCTGCCCGGCGCTGTTCGCCGAGGAGCCGGCGGTAGTCGTCGAGATCGCCGTCGAAGGTACGGACGGTGCCGTCCTTGACCAGCCACAGCCGGTCGGCCGTCAGCTCGACGAGGTTCGGGTCGTGCGAGATCAGCACCACCGCGCCTTCATAGGCGTTGATCGCCTGGATCAGCGCCTGACGGGCGTCGATGTCGAGATGGTTGGTCGGCTCGTCGAGCAAAAGGATGTGCGGCGCGTCCCGCGTCATCAGTGCGAAGAGAAGGCGCGCCTTCTCGCCGCCCGAAAGCGAGCCGATCGGCGTCGTCGCCCGCACTTCGCCGAAGCCGAAGCGTCCGAGCTGCGCGCGCACCTTCTCCTCGGTCGCCAGCGGCATCCGCCGCTGCGCCTCCTGCAGCGGCGTCGCCGTCAGGTCGAGCTCTTCGGCCTGGTGCTGCGCGAAATAGCCGACCCTGAGCTTGGAGGAGCGGCGGATGCTGCCGGCCAGCGGCTGGAGGCGGCCGGCGAGCAGCTTCACCAGCGTCGACTTGCCGTTGCCGTTCGCACCCAGCAGCGCAATCCGGTCGTCCATGTCGATCCGCAGATCGAGGCCGCGCAGCACGACATGATCGCCATAGCCCGCGACCGCGCGGTCGAGCGCCAGCAGCGGCGGGGACAGCGGCTCGGGCGAGGGGAAGTTGAAGGGCGGCGTGTGCTCCTCGACGACGGCGACGATCGGCTCCATCTTCTCCAGCGCCTTCAGCCGGCTCTGCGCCTGGCGGGCCTTGGAGGCCTTGTAGCGGAAGCGGTCGATGAAGGCCTGCATGTGCCGCCGCTGCGCCGCCTGCCGGGCGGCAAGGGCGGCTTGGTGTTCGAGCCGCATGCGGCGGGTCCGCTCGAACTGGTCGTAGCCGCCGGCATAGGTCACGAGCTTGCGTTGATCGAGATGGATCGTCGTGTCGACGGCACGGTTCAAAAGCCCGCGATCGTGGCTGACCAGCAGGATCGTATGCGGATAGGAGGCGAGATAGCCCTCGAGCCACAAGGACGCTTCGAGATCGAGATGGTTGGTCGGCTCATCGAGCAGGAGCAGGTCGGGCGCGGCGAACAGCACGGCGGCCAGGGCGACCCGCATCCGCATGCCGCCTGACAGCGCACCGACAGGGGCCGCCTGCGCCGCCTCGTCGAAACCGAGCCCTTTGAGGATGGTGGCGGCGCGGGCGGGTGCGGTATGCGCACCGATATCGGCGAGCCTTGTGTGGATCTCGCCGATCCGCTCCGGATCCGTCGCCGTCTCGGCCTCGGCGAGCAGCGCGGTGCGCTCACGATCGGCGGCGAGGACCGTCGCGAGCAGGCTGTCCTCGCCGGAGGGTGCCTCCTGCGCCACCGTCCCGACACGCCAGCGCGGCGGAATGTCGATCCGGCCGGAATCCGGCGCCAGCTCGCCGAGGATGGCGCGCAGCAGCGTCGTCTTGCCGGTACCGTTGTGACCGACCAGCGCGACCCGGTGTCCGGGCGCGATCGTGGCCGACGCGCCGTCGAGCAGGGTGCGGCCGGCGATCCGGATGGTGACGTCTTCGATCTTCAGCATGGGCGGGCTCGATAGCGTGCCGTGCCGTGGCGTGTCGAGCGGCCGGTCGGGAACCGGGCGCATCGTTGCCCCGGGCCCGTGGCGAAGCTATAAGGCGCGCGCTTTCGCGACATGCCGCAGGAATAGATCATGGCCATCGAACGGACCTTTTCGATCATCAAGCCCGACGCCACCCGCCGTAACCTGACCGGCAAGATCAACGCGATCTTCGAGGAGGCGGGGCTGCGGATCATCGCGCAGAAGCGCATCCGCATGACGCGGGAACAGGCCGAGACCTTCTACGGCGTGCATCGCGAGCGGCCGTTCTTCAACGACCTCGTCGCCTTCATGACCTCGGGTCCGGTGGTCGTCCAGGTGCTGGAAGGCGAGAATGCCGTCGCCCGCAACCGCGAGCTGATGGGTGCCACCAATCCGGCCAATGCGGCGCCCGGCACCATTCGCGCGCAGTTCGCCGAGTCGGTCGAGGCCAACTCGGTCCATGGTTCGGACAGCCCGGAGAACGCGGCGATCGAGATCGCTTATTTCTTCGCCGGGGCCGAGATCACCGGCTGACCGGACAGCGCTGCGCCAGATGATAAGGCCGGCTTCACGCCGGCCTTTTTCTTGTGGAGTTCAGAGGAGGAAGAGCGCCATTCCGACGAGGATGATCGCGGCGAAGACGATGACCCACGTGCTCCAGCGGACGAACGAATTCCACATCGCCTTCCGCGACTCGAGGATTTCATCCGCCGAAGATCTGCGCCCGTCCTTCGTTATCGCCATTTCGATCCTGCCATTCCCGCATATTCGCCCACAGCGCGGCGTCCCGTTTACTAGGCACGGGATGCCGGAATGACAAGCAAAATCCGGTCAATCTGTCGCAGCGCCGGCCGCCCGATATTGCGAGGACGGAAGCGCCGGCCAATCCGGCGGCAGCGGATTTGCCAGGAGAGCCGTGGACGTCGGCGCATCGACCCGCGCTCGCCCCTCCGCCAAGGTGACGCGGCCTTCGGCCACCCAGCGCAGCGCCGCGGGATAGCAGCGGTGTTCGGCAGCGAGCACCCGGGCCGCGAGACTGTCGGCCGTATCGTCGGGCTGCACCGGCACGGCGGCCTGCAGCAGGATCGGGCCGTCGTCGAGGGCCGGCGTCACCACATGGACGGTGCAGCCGGTGATGGCGACCCCGGCGGCAAGCGCCCGCGCATGGGTGTCGAGCCCGCGGAAGGCCGGCAGCAGCGAGGGATGGATATTGAGGATGCGCCCCGGCCAGCGCGCGACGAAGTCCCGGCCGAGCACCCGCATGAAGCCGGCGAGGCAGATGAGCTCCGCCCCCGCCTGACGCAGCCGGTCATCGAGCGCCGCCTCGAAGGTAGCCCGGTCGGGGAAGGCGGCGCGATCCAGCGCGGCGACCGGCAGCCCCAGCCGTCGGGCGCGGTCGAGCCCCGGCGCGGTCGGCACATCGCTCGCCACGAGGACGATCCTGGCCGGAAAATCCGGTGCGGCGCAGGCATGCGCCAGCGCCTCCATGTTGCTGCCGCGCCCGGAGAGCAGGATGGCGACGTTCAGGCGGCCCATGCCGCCGCTCCGGCGCTCTCGATGACGACCCGCTCCTCGCCATCGGCATCCGGCCGGTCGGCGCCGAGCCCGACGACCCGGCCGATCCGGTAGACGATCTCCCCGGCATTCTTGAGCGTCGCTGCGACCGCCTCCGCCCGATCCGGGGCGGCCACGACCACCATGCCGATCCCGCAATTGAAGGTCCGTGCCATCTCGGCGGCGGAGAGACCGCCTTGCGCACGCAGCCATGCGAAGACCGGCGGGGCGGTCCAGGCCGTGGCATCGAGGACGACGCCGAGTCCGTCGGGCAGCACGCGCGGAATGTTGCCGATGAGGCCGCCGCCGGTGATATGCGCCATTGCCCGCACCCCCTCCGCCTCGGCGCGCAGGGCGGCGAGCATTGACCGGACATAGATGCGGGTCGGGGTGAGCAATGCCTCGCCGAGCGTCGCCGCCTCGCCGAAGGGGCTGGGGTCGCCATAGCCGAGCCCCGCCTGGTCGACCAGCCGGCGGACCAGCGAGAAGCCGTTCGAATGGACGCCGGAGGAGGCGAGGCCGAGTACCACGTCGCCCGGCGCCACCGAAGCGCCGGTGAGCTGCCGGCCGCGCTCGACCGCGCCGACGGCAAAGCCCGCGAGATCATAGTCGCCGGCGGCATACATGCCCGGCATCTCGGCGGTCTCGCCGCCGATCAGCGCGCAGCCGGCCTGGCGGCAGCCCTCGGCGATGCCGGCCAGGATGGCAGCGCCAACGGCGCGCTCGAGCCGGCCGCTTGCGAAATAATCGAGGAAGAACAGCGGCTCGGCGCCCTGGACCACGAGATCGTTGACGCACATGGCCACGAGGTCGATGCCGACCGTGTCGTGCCGACCGGCGGCGATCGCCACCTTGAGCTTGGTCCCGACGCCATCGGTCGCCGCCACCAGGATGGGATCGCGGAAGCCTGCGGCGCGCGGGTCGAACATCGCGCCGAAGCCGCCCAGACCCTCCATCATCCCGGCGCGGCGGGTCCCTTCGGAGAGCGGCCGGATGTCCTCGACGAAAGCGTCGCCGGCCGCGACGTCGACACCGGCCGCCCGATAGGCGTCGGCGGCCGTATTCGGCTGAGAGGAGGCCGGGCCGGAGGAAGGCGCGTCCGGCGGGGTGGGCATGATGACCTCGCGTCCCGGAATGCTTATAAGGAGGCGGCGCGCAGCGGAGTCCGTTGCCGCGCGGGACCATAGCCGAACCGGAAGGCATTGCAATGCTGCATCGTAACGGTCACCGGACCGCGGTCGCCCTGGCCGCCGCGGCGGTTCTCGGTGCCGCCTTGGTGTCCGCAGCCCCTGTATCCGCGCAGCCGGTCGAGCCGACCGTGCAGCCGACCATCTCCGGCGGCGCACCGATCGCGACCTCGACCGAAGGCTACACCATCGCCGATGTGACGGTGGAGGCCACCGCGGGGACGACGGTGGCGGCGCGCGACATCGCCTTCCGCGAGGGGCAGCGCAAGGCGCTCGCCCGGCTGCTCGAGCGGCTGGGCGCCACCGGACGGCTCGATCCCGCCGCCGTCTCGGATGCCGATCTCGACGCGATCGTCGAGCGCTTCCAGGTCAATGCCGAACAGAGCTCGCCCGGCCGCTACGCGGCGACGCTGACCTATGTGTTCCGCGGGCCGGCGGTGCAGGCGCTGCTCTCCGGGGCGGCGCCGGCCATCGCCACCGCGCCGGGCGCCGGCCATGACGCGGGCACGCTGATGCCGAGCACCGGCGTCGGGGCGGCGGGTGCGCTGAACGTGCTCGTCCCGATCCAGACGGCGGCCGATTGGTATGACATCCAGGCCCGGCTCGCACGGCTGTCGGGCATCGTCGACGCGGCAGTCGCCAGCCTTTCGGCGCGCGAGGTCGTCATAGAGTTGCGCGGCGGTTCGGCGGAGACGTTGAACCCGCTGCTCGCGCGCGAGGGGCTCGTCCTGCGGCCGGGCCCCGTCGCGCTCGAACTCGTGCGTCTGGGCGGGTAGAGATCGTGGCTCAAGCCGGGCGAATGCGCGGCTCGCTGCTCGGCCAGCTCCCGAACCTGCTGAGCCTCGCGCGGGTCGTGGTGGCGCCGCTGACGGTGGCGATGATCCTCGACGGCCATTTCGCCGTGGCGTTCTGGCTGTTCGCGGCCGCTGCCGCGACCGATGCGGTGGACGGGATCCTCGCGCGCTGGCTGAACGCGCGGACGGTGATCGGCACCTTCCTCGACCCCGCCGCCGACAAGCTGCTGTTGGTCGGCACCTTCGTCAGCCTCGCCTGGCTCGGGGTGCTGCCGCCCTGGATCGTCGGGCTGATCGTCCTGCGCGATGTCGGGCTCGTCCTCGGACTGCTCGTCCTCTGGCTCATCGGCCGTCCGTTCCGCTCGATCAGCCCGTCGCCGATCAGCAAGCTGAATACCGTGCTGCAGATCGCCCTTGCGGTCACCGCCCTGGCCCTGCCGGCGCTGACGGTCGATGCCGGCTGGCTCCTCGACGGGCTGGTCTGGGCCGTCGCCCTCTCCACCCTGGCCTCCGGTGCCGGCTATCTGTGGTCGGCACTGCGGCACTTCATGACACTGGGCGCCCATGCCTGACGGCGGTCACAGCAGCCGGATGCTCAGTCTCCGGACACGGTTCTGGCTGATCGGCCTTGCGGCACTGGTCTTTCTGATCTGGCTGCTGTCGAACGTGCTGATGCCTTTCGTGCTGGGCATCACCATCGCCTATCTGTTCGATCCGGCCTGCGACCGGATGCAGCGCCTGGGATTGCCGCGCTGGCTCGCCACCACGATCATCCTGCTCATCTTCGTGATGATCGTCGTCATCGGGCTGCTGATTCTCGTCCCGATCATCCTCCGGCAGATCGAGGGGCTGGTCGCGGCGATGCCCACCTATCTCGAAAGCCTCGCGAGCCTGATACAGCCGATGGTCGAGAATCTGCGCGACCATCTCTCGCCCGGCGATTTCGAGGAGATCGAGCGCGCCATCCGCGGCTATGTCGGCAGCATCGTCTCCTGGACGGGGACGCTGATCGGCAGTCTCTGGCAGGGCGGGATGGCGATCATCGACGTGCTGTCGCTGCTCGTCGTCACCCCCGTCGTCGCCTTCTACATGCTGCGCGACTGGGACCAGATGATGAGCACGATCGACCGCAACGTGCCGCGGCCGCAGCAGGACACGGTGCGGATGCTGGCGCGGCGGGTCGATGAGACGCTGGCGCGCTTCGTGCGCGGCCAGCTCACCGTCTGCTTCCTGCTCGGCGCCTTCTACGCGGTCGGGCTGTCTCTCGTCGGCCTGAACTTCGCGCTGCTGATCGGTCTGGTCACCGGCGTGCTGTCGATCATCCCCTATGTCGGCACGCTGGTCGGTTTCGTCGCCTCGGTCGGTATCGCGCTGTTCCAGTATGACGACTGGACGATGTGGGCGGTCGTCGCCGGCATCTTCGTCCTCGGCCAGTTCATCGAGGGCAATTTCATCACCCCGAAGCTGGTCGGTGATTCGATCGGGCTCCACCCGGTCTGGGTGATGTTTGCCCTGTTCGCGGGCGGCGCGCTCTTCGGCTTCACCGGCGTGATGCTGGCGGTGCCCGTTGCGGCGATCATCGGCGTGCTGGTGCGCTTTGCGATCGGCCGCTACCGCGGCTCGGGCCTTTACACCGGGCTCGACGAGCCGCCGCCGCGGCTGGACGATCGCAGCGCGGCATGAGCGGAGCACAACCGGCGCAGCTCGTCTTCGACCTGTCACTCCCGCCGGCACTCGGACCCGAGGATTTCGTCGTCGCCGCCTGCAATGCCGAGGCGGTGGCCTGGCTGCTCGAGCCGCGCCCCTGGCCCGGGCCGGTGCTGGCGCTGCATGGGCCGCCGGGATCGGGCAAGTCCCACCTTCTCGGGCTGTGGCGGCAGCGCACGGGCGCGGCGACACGGCTCGATGCGCCGGGGCGCGACCTCGCGCTCGACGATGCGGCAGTCTCCGTCACCGGCCCTGTGGCGGAGGAGGCGCTCTTCCACCGGATCAACCGGGCGCGGGAGGAGGGGGGACGGATCCTCCTCGCCGCGGCGGAGCCGCCGGCGCGCTGGCCGGTGACGCTGCCCGATCTCGCCTCGCGCCTCAGGGCGGCAATGGTGGTGGGCGTCAGTGCGCCCGACGAGGCGTTCCTGTCGCAGCTCCTCGTCAAACTGATCGCCGACCGGCAGCTCGTGGTCGGGCCCGAGGCCGTCGCCTATCTCGTGCCGCGGATGGAGCGCAGCTTCGCCGCCGCGCGGCGGCTGGTGGCGACGATCGACCGGCTCAGCCTCGCCGCCGGCCGGCGGGTGACCCTGCCGCTCGTTCGCGCCGCGCTGGCGGAGGCGGGCGGGGCGGCGGGCGATACAGCGGGTGAGGCCGGCGGCGACGCTTGAGCGTTGCATGCGCTGCATCATCGCATGGTGCGGTGCGGCGCATGCCTCTAAGCTCCGCGGCCCTTCCCGATCGCGAGCCCCAGCGGAACCGCCATGACCGACGCCGTCATTTTGACCCTGTCCTGTCCCGACGTGCCCGGCATCGTCGCCCAGGTCTCGGGCTTCGTGCATGGCAAGGGTCTCAACATCGTCGAATCGGCGCAGTTCTTCGACCGAACGACGGGCGACTTCTTCATGCGGGTCGTCGCGGAGGGCGAGGGCGCGCCCGCACGGATCGGTGAGCTGACGGAGGCTTTCCGTCCGATCGCCGAGGAGCGCGGCATGACGGTGAAAATCGTCGACCGGGCCGCCAAGATGCGCGTCCTCGTCATGGTCTCGCGCTTCGGCCATTGCCTCAACGACCTGCTGTTCCGCCACTCGATCGGGGCGCTGCCGATCGAAATACCGCTCGTCGTCTCCAATCACTGGGACAGCTATCAGCGGGTTGCGGCGATGGGCATTCCCTATCACCACATGCCGGTGAACCGGCAGAACAAGGCCCAGCAGGAAGAGCGGCTGATCGAGCTGGTCGAGGAGAACGGCATCGATCTGATCGTCTTGGCCCGCTACATGCAGGTGCTCTCGGCCGAGATGTGCCGCCGCTATTCCGGCCGCATCATCAACATCCACCATTCCTTCCTGCCGAGCTTCAAGGGCGCGAAGCCCTACCACCAGGCTCATGCACGCGGGGTGAAGCTGATCGGCGCCACCGCCCATTACGTGACCGAGGATCTCGACGAGGGGCCGATCATCGAGCAGGACACGGTGCGGGTGGACCACGCCATCGACCCCGAAGGCCTTGCCGCCATCGGCCGCGACGTCGAAGCGGTGGTGCTGGCCCGTGCGCTCAAATTCCACTGCGAGCACCGCGTGCTGCTGAACGGGCACAAGACGGTGGTGTTCAGGTGATCGAGCGAGGGGCTCGCGCCGGACGGAAGCCACGAACGGTGCTCTGGAAGGCCGGGGCTATCCCCTGCTGGCTGAGGTCGGCGCGCCGCCGTTACGGCACCGGCTGATCCTACCGTGCAGTCGGCGCCACCATCCGCAGCAGGCCGTCCGGCAGCGGCCGCTGCAGTGCAGCGGCTTGTGACCAGGGCGCATGCAGCCAGATGTCCATCTCTTCGGCCGTCGCCAGGATGACGGGCATCGCTTTCGGGTGGATCGGCGCGATCTCGGCGTTCGGCTCCGTCGTCAGGATTCCGTAAACGTCGGTCTCGATCTCTCCCTCCTTCACCTTGCGGACGCCTGTCCAACGCGTCCAGAGCCCCGCGAAGACCATCAGGGGTTCACCGTCGCCGCCGGTAAACCATATCGGCGCCCTGGTTTCGGGGTGGGGCTCGGCGAAGCCGGTGAAGGGGACGAGGCACCGGTGGGCCGGGGTGAGCCAGCGCCGCCAATGCGGGCTTGCGATATGGCGAATGTTGGTGACGCCGGGGTCGCGCGATTTGCCCTTGAGAAGGAAGTGCGGACTCGGCATCCCCCATCGGGCCATCACCATCGCGCGCCTGCCATCCTCTTCGGCGCGGATGATCGGGGCGGCGTGGTCGGGATAGATCTCGGGCAAGGGCGGCAGGTTGCCGGTTCGATCGATCAGCGCGCCGATGATCTCCCGGATGGCTGCTTGGCCCTTCGAAAGCGCATAGAGGTTACACATCGCCACTCTGCTCGGGTCAGAGTCCATCATAGTGGGGGGTGGAGGCTATTCGCACGGCCGAACTCTGATGGTCCGCTCGCCGCGGGCGCCACAGTGGCGGCACCGGAAGGGCAGGCTGGCGAGAAGCCGGGACTCGCCGAAACGCTCGACCAGTGGCCAGGGGTCGAGGATGGCGTAGCGCGAGCAGCCCATGCAGACCAGGCGGAGGCGGAACCGCATTGCGGCAACGACCCCAAGCGTAACGGGAGGAGTCGGATTCCAATCGGCCGTGTGCCGTTCCACTGCGGCCTCTGTCAGCCACTCGGAAGGGCTGGTGGTACCGCGGTCCGCCTCGCCGAGGCCTGAGGTCTCGCTTCGGCGATGAAGCGGGCACCGAACCAGAGCATCAGCGGCTGCAACTGCCGTCGGTCCAGGTTTTGGATGGGAAAGCGCTGGTTGCGGGCAAGAGAGGGCATCGCGGTGGCTGCTCCATTCTGATGAACATAACTAGAACATCAGCGGGGAGGGAGTCGAGCCACAGCCATGTGGAGGCATGAAATGCGGGGTGGACCATGGACCGGCAGGTCCGCGATCGCCGACCCGGCACAAGCCGCGCGCGGTCACGGCGCTGCCATCAGCGTCCCGTCCGCTCCAACGAGAATTCGCGATATCGGTAGGGTGAAGAAATGGTGCCCAGGGACGGAATCGAACCGCCGACACGGGGATTTTCAGTCCCCTGC
>CAYORM010000057.1:0-15073 GCA_964406375.1 uncultured Mycobacteriaceae bacterium
AGGCGTCGCCCTCGGCGTCGAATTCGTGGTCGCTGTGCAGCCAGTTGGCACCGACGCCCGCCGAGACGTAAAGGCCGGTCGCCTGCTGGGCAAAGGCGGGTGCAGTGAGCGCGACCAAGCCGACGCCGGCAAGGAACAGGGTCTTCTTCATGGCACACCCCCAGAGTTCTCAAGATGCGTGGAGCCTAGTTCCGAATGAAGGCGGCAGGCCACCGCCAAATGCCGTAAATGTGGCGAATTTGGCCCGGTCGTTGCAACTCGGCAACAGATCACCGGCCTTTTTCAAAGGTTTGCTCTGCATCTGCATCGCCGCATCCGCGGCTTTCCCGTAACACGCGCCATCCGCCGCATCAGAGGATGCGGGCCCGCGACTCGCCAGCCATTGCGCCGAGGCCGGCCGCATGGAATTGTATATACAAGTCGGGAGGTGAGCATGGCTGGGGAAACGGACAGCGTCGCGGCGCAAGCAGGCAGGCGACGCAATGCATCCGGCATTCGGGCACCGCGCGGCCCGGAGCGAAGCTGCCGGACTTGGCAGGCCGAGGCGGCGCTGCGCATGCTGATGAACAATCTCGATCCGGAGGTGGCCGAGAATCCCGACGAGCTCGTCGTCTATGGCGGGATCGGCCGCGCCGCACGCGACTGGGCCGCCTTCGACGCGATCGTCGCGACCCTCAAGACGCTCGGCGACGACGAGACGCTGCTCGTCCAGTCAGGCAAGCCGGTCGGGGTCTTCCGCACCCATGCCGACGCGCCGCGCGTGCTGATCGCCAATTCGAATCTCGTGCCCGCCTGGGCGAACTGGGATCATTTCCGCGCCCTCGACGCCCGCGGACTGATGATGTACGGGCAGATGACCGCCGGCTCCTGGATCTATATCGGAACCCAGGGGATCGTGCAGGGCACCTATGAGACCTTCTGCGAGGTCGGGCGCCGGCACTATGACGGCGACCTGTCCGGACGCTGGATTCTGACCGGCGGGCTCGGCGGCATGGGTGGGGCACAGCCGCTCGCCGCGACCATGGCCGGAGCCTCGCTGATCGGCGTCGAATGCGACGCCACCCGGATCGAACGGCGGATCGCGACGCGCTATCTCGACCGGATGGCCGCCTCGCTCGACGAGGCGATGGCGATCATCCGGGCGGCGCGCGAGACGCGGCAGCCGGTCTCGGTCGGCCTGCTCGGCAATGCGGCCGAGATCTTCCCTGAGATCGCCCGGCGCGCCGCCGCGGATCCCGCCTGGCGCCCCGACGTCGTGACCGACCAGACGAGCGCGCACGACCCGCTCAACGGCTATCTGCCCGCCGGCTGGAGCCGCGATCACGCCGAGACGATGCGGCGCACCGATCCCGACGCCGTCGTCGCGGCCGCCAAGCGCAGCATGGCGGTGCAGGTCGAGGCGATGCTCGCCTTCCACCGGATGGGCGTCCCGGTGCTCGACTACGGCAACAACATCCGCCAGATGGCGCATGATGCGGGGGTCGCCGACGCCTTCGCCTTCCCCGGCTTCGTGCTGGCCTATATCCGGCCGCTGTTCTGCCGCGGCATCGGCCCGTTCCGCTGGGCGGCGCTGTCCGGCGATCCCGCGGACATCCACCGGACCGATGCCCGGGTGAAGGCGCTGATCCCGGATGATCCGCATCTTCACAACTGGCTCGACATGGCGCAGGAGCGGATCGCCTTCCAGGGTCTGCCGGCGCGGATCTGCTGGGTCGGGCTCGGCCAGCGGGCACGGCTCGGCCTCGCCTTCAATGAAATGGTCGCATCGGGCGAGCTCGCCGCACCGATCGTCATCGGCCGCGATCATCTCGACAGCGGTTCGGTCGCCAGCCCTAACCGCGAGACCGAGGCGATGCTGGACGGTTCAGACGCCGTTTCGGACTGGCCGCTGCTCAACGCGCTGCTCAACACCGCCTCGGGTGCGACCTGGGTCAGCCTGCATCACGGCGGTGGCGTCGGCATGGGCTACAGCCAGCATGCCGGCATGGTGATCGTCGCCGACGGCACGCCCGAGGCGGCACGCCGGATCGAACGCGTGCTGACCAACGACCCGGCGACCGGGGTGATGCGGCACGCGGATGCCGGCTACGAGATCGCCCGCGCCTGTGCCCGCGAGCACGGGCTGCACCTGCCGATGATCGACGCGTGACGCCGGCGTGATGACCGAGCTCCTCGTACCCGGCGCCCTGACCCTGCCGCTCCTGCGCCGCGTGGCGCGCGAGGCGCCGCCTCTCCATCTCGACCCTGCGAGCCGGCCGGTGATCGAGGCCGGCCGCGCCGTCGTCGAGATCGCCCTGGTCGGCGGCCGCACCGTCTATGGCGTGAATACCGGCTTCGGCCTGCTCGCCCGCACCCGAATCGCACCCGACCAGCTCGGCGAGCTGCAGCGCCGGCTCGTGCTGTCCCATGCGGTGGGCGTCGGGCCCGCGCTGCCCGATGAGGTGATGCGCCTCGTCCTGGTGCTGAAGGCAGCGAGCCTGGCGCGCGGCCATTCGGCGGTGCGGGTCGAAGTGGTGGAGGCGCTGCTCGCCCTCTATCGCGCCGGCGCGCTGCCGGTCGTGCCGGCGAAGGGGTCGGTCGGTGCGAGCGGTGATCTCGCGCCGCTCGCCCATCTGGCGCGGGCGCTGCTGGGCGAAGGCGAGATCCGTCTCAACGGGCGCATCCTTCCTGCCGCCGAGGCGCTGGCCGCCGCCGGTGTGGCACCGCTGGCGCTCGAGCCGAAGGAAGGGCTCGCTCTGCTCAACGGCACGCAGGTCTCGACGGCGCTGGCGCTCGCGGGCCTGTTCGCCATCGAGGATCTATTCCATGCCGCGCTCATTACCGGTGCGCTCTCCGTCGATGCGGCGCGGGGCAGCGACACCCCCTTCGACCCGCGCATCCACGCCATTCGCGGACAGCCGGGGCAGATCGACACGGCGAGCGCCTATCGCGGACTGCTCGCCGGCAGTGGCATCCGGGCCTCGCATCTCGAGAATGACGAGCGGGTCCAGGACCCCTACTCGCTGCGCTGCCAGCCGCAGGTGATGGGGGCGGTGCTCGACCAGATCCGCCACGCCGCCGCCATCCTGCTGCGCGAGGCGAATGCCGTCACCGACAACCCCCTGGTCTTCCCCGAGGACGGACCGGGCGCGGTCCTGTCCGGCGGCAATTTCCATGCCGAACCGGTCGGCTTCGCCGCCGACGGCCTGGCCCTCGCGGCGGCCGAGATCGGTGCGCTCGCCGAGCGCCGCATCGCGCTGCTGATCGATGCAACGCTGAGCGGCCTGCCGCCCTTCCTGGTGCGCGACGGCGGGCTCAATTCCGGTTTCATGATCGCCCATGTGACCGCCGCGGCGCTGGCGAGCGAGAATAAGAGCCTCGCCCATCCCGCGGTCGTCGACAGCCTCCCGACATCGGCGAATCAGGAGGACCATGTCAGCATGGCGACCTTCGCGGCGCGGCGTCTCGCCGACATGGCCGAGAATGTCGCCGGCATCCTCGCCATCGAATGGCTGGCGGCGGTGCAGGGCATTGACTTCCACCGCCCGCTCAGGAGCTCGCCGCCGCTCGAGACCGTCTGCGCGCGGCTGAGGGCGCAGGTGCCACCCTGGGACGCCGACCGATACTTCGCCGCCGATATCGAGGCGGCGCGGACGCTGATGGCCCAAGGCGCCTTCGCCGACCTGCCCCATCGCGACCTCCTGCCCTCGCTGGCTGCGAGCTGACGCCGCCGCCCCCGCCGGACCTGAGTCGCCGCATACCGGCCCTCCGCCGGCCGATCGCGCATCCGTCGCGTGCGCGGTGCCCCGATCCGAACGGCAGCCGTGTTGGCTTTCCGGCGCTGTGGACAGGCCGCCCCGCCCGCGGCAGGGTCGGCGGGCAAGCGGCGGCCAAGCCGCCGACGGAGAAGGAGGGACGCCCATGCCGAGTGAGGATCTGATCGCCGCCTATGCCGCCCGCGACGGGCTCGGGGTCGCCGAATTGGTGTCGTCGGGGGAGGTGACCGCGTCGGAGATGGTCGAGGCCGCGATCGCGATCGTCGAGCGGCTGAACCCGAAGCTCAACGCCCTCGTCATTGAAACCTTCGACCTCGCCCGCGAGATGGCGCGGGGACCGCTGCCGCAGGGACCGTTCCGCGGCGTGCCCTATATGATGAAGGATCTCGCCTCGCTGTGGGCCGGGGTGCCGACGCAGAATGCCAGCCGTTTCCTCAAGGGCTTCACGGCACCGATCGATTCGGAGGTGACGCGGCGGGTCAAGGAGGCCGGCTTCATCCTCATCGGCAAGACCAACGCCCCCGAGAATGGCTGGTCGATCACGACCGAGCCGGTCCTTTATGGCCGGGCGCACAATCCCTGGCGGGAGGATGTGACGCCGGGGGGTTCCTCCGGCGGCTCCGCCGCCGCCGTCGCCGCGCGCATGGTCCCGATCGCCGAGGCGAGCGACGGCGCAGGCTCCATCCGCGTGCCCGCCTCCTGCACCGGCCTGGTCGGGCTGAAGCCAACGCGCGGCCGGGTGACGCTGGCGCCGCTCTATGTCGATTTCTGGTTCGGCGGCGCCTATTTCCTGTGCGTCTCGCGCTCCGTCCGTGACACGGCGGCCTATCTCGATGCGGTGGCGGGCGCGGCCGTCGGCGATCCCTATCCCTGCCCGGTGCCCGAGGAGGGGTGGCTCGCCCCGCTGGCGGAGGCGCCGCGGCAGCTGCGCATCGGCGTGGCCGAGACGACACCGGACGGGCATGCGATCCATCCCGAGGTCCGGCGCGCCGTCACCGAGACCGCGGCGCTGCTGGAGAGCATGGGTCACACGGTCGAGCCCCACGATCTCGCCGGTGTCGACATCCCGGAGACCTGGCGCACCTATACGCGGATGACCGCGGTGCAGTCCGCCTCGGCCTGGGAAGGCATCGCGGGACTGGTCGGCCGACCGCTGACGCCGGATGAGGTCGAACCGCTGACCTGGGCGATCATCGAGCGCGGCCGTTCGATCAGCGGCATCGACCATACCCGTGACATCGAGGCGCTGCGCATGGCCGGCCGCGCGATCGCGACCGATCTCGCTCCCTATGACGTCTGGCTGAGCCCGACGCTCACCCAGCCGCCACGGCCCTTCGGGCACTGGGACATGTCGATGACCGATCTCGACGCCTACAACGCCCTGTGGAACGACGCCTATTTCCTGTTCCCGATGAACGTCTCGGGCCTGCCGGCGATGTCGGTGCCGATGCATTGGACCCCCGACGGGCTGCCGGTCGGCGTCCAGCTCGTCGGTCGCCACGGCGCGGAGGGGCTGCTGCTGCGCCTTGCCCACCAGCTCGAGCAGGCGCGCCCCTGGGCGAACCGGAAGCCGCCGATCTCGGCATGACGCCGGCCGTCCCCGCCGCCGTCAGGCGGCGGGGACCTCGGCATCGGCGTGACGCTCGACGTGACGGAAGGCGGCGCGGACGAGCGGCACCTGTGCGATCGCGTCACCCTCGAAGCGGCCCGCAATGCGACCCGCGGAGAGCACGACGACCCGGCTCGGCAGCGTCAGGATCTCCTGCATCTCGGACGAGACGAGCAGCACCGCGACACCCTCCGCGGCGAGCGCCCGGATGATCTCGTAGATCTGTGCCTTGGTGCGGACATCGACGCCATGCGTCGGCTCATCGAGCAGCAGGAGCTTCGGTCTGACCGCGAGGCAGCGCGACAGGATCACCTTCTGCTGATTGCCGCCCGACAGCGTGCGGATCGGCTGGCCGGGACCACGGGCCACCACCCCCAGCCGGCGGAAGGCGTCACCGACCAGCGTCGCCTCGGCCGCCCGGTCGAGCAGCCCGAAGCGCGACAGGCGGCGCAGCACGCTGGCCGTGGCGTTCTCCCGCAGCGGCCGGTTCGGCAGGATACCGTTGGCCTTGCGGCCCTCCGGCAAGAGCGCCACCCCGGCGGCGATCGCCTCCTTCGGGCTGCGCGGCCGAAAGATCTGCCCGTCGAGCCGCATCCGGCCGGTGCTGAACGGCCGGGCGCCGGCGATGGTCTGCAGCAGCTCGGTACGTCCGGCGCCGACCAGACCGAACAGCCCCAATACATCCCCCGGACGCAATTCGAGGTCGATGTCGCGCAGCAGCGCGCCGTCGCCGAGCCCCTCGACCTCGAGGACCGGTGGGCGTGAACGCGGCGGTGGTGGTGGCCGGATCCCCGCGGTGGCGACGGCCCGGCCGGCCATCTCGGCGATCACCCGCTCGCGCGTCGTTGCCGCAGCCGGTCCGTCGCTGACGATCGTGCCGTCGCGCAGCACGACGATCCGATCACAGACCGACAGCGCCTCCTCGAGCCGGTGGGTGATGAAGACGATGGCGACACCGCGCCCCCGGAGCTGCTCGACGACCGCGAATAGCGCCTGCGCCTCATGCGCGGTGAGTGAGGAGGTGGGTTCGTCGAGAAGAAGCAGGTGCAGCTCGCCCTTGAGCGCCTTGGCGATCTCGATCGCCTGCTGGTCGGCGACGCGCAGCCCGCCGGCCCTGGCCGCCGGGTCGATATGCCCGGCCCCCACCCGTTCGAGCAGCGCCGCCGCCTCGCGCCGCATCCGGCCACGGTCGATCAGGCCGCGGCGACTGCGATACTCGCCGAGGAAGATGTTCTCCATCACCGAGAGCGCGCCGATCGTCGACAGCTCCTGATGGACGAAGGAGATCCCGGCATCGATCGCTTGGCGCGGCCCCGACCAGACGACCGGCCGACCACGCCACCGGATCTCGCCGCGGTCGGGTGCGAGATTGCCGGAGATCAGGTTCAGCAGCGTCGATTTGCCGGCGCCGTTCTCGCCGAGCAGGCCGACCACCTCGCCCGGAGCGAGATCGAGATCGACACCGTGCAGCACCGGATGCCCGCCGAAGGACCGCGCGAGGCCGCGCAGGGAAAGGACGGGGGCGTCGGCCCCCGTCTCCCCCGTCCGGGCCGGCTGGTCCGGCAGGCTCACTCTGCCGCCCCGGCCCCGAGCACCAGCGGCGAGTCGATCGGCACATCCTCCGGATAGGACGCGTCGAAGGCGAGGATGTTGTGCATCATCACGATCGCGTCGAAGGCCTGCCGATAGGGCGCTTGGTCGAGCAGTGCCAGGATCTCCCCCCCTTCCTTGTACTGCGCCTTCTCCGGCAGATCGTCGTAACCGACGACGCCGACCTGGCCGGTCATGCCGGCGTCGCGCACCGCCTTGGCGGCCGCCTCCGACCCGCCGGCGGTGACATAGATCACCTCGAGATCGGCGTTCGAGGTCATCACATCGGTCGCCTGGCCATAGGCGGTGGCATCGTCATCACGGCATTCGAAGGGGCCGATGATCTCGATGCCGGGATAGTTCTCGCGGATGTAGTCGAGCGCACCGTTCATCCGCGCATCATGCTGGGCCGCGCCGAGATAGCCGGTGATGACGGCCATCTTGCCCTCGCCGCCCATGTGTTCGGCGATGAACGCGCCGGCCTTGGCACCGGCGTCATAGGCGAGCGTGCCGAGCCCGGCCACCCGGTCCGACCGTTCGGCCGAATCGGCGATGAAGCTGATGACCGGTACGCCGGCGGCCACCGCCTCGTTCACCTTGGCGACCGTGCCGTCGAAGATCGGGATGGTGACGATCCCGTCATATTGCTGCGCCAGCGCCCCGTCGATGCCGGCGACCAGCACCTCCGCCGAGAGGGTCGTGCCGAGCTGGATGTAATCGACGGTGGTGTTCAGCGGCTCAAGATAGGCCTGTGCAGCCTCGATGCCGCCATCGACCGCCTGCCAGAACGAGCTGCCCTGATAGCTGAGCACCGCGATCCGCAGCGGCTCCGGCGCCGCGCCCATCGCCTCGACGGAGACGCCATGGGCGACCGCGTCCTCCGGCAGCGCCGTGTCCTGGGCCGCTGCTGGCATGGCGAGAAGTGCCAGCGCGGTGGCGCCGGTCAGAAGCGTGCGTATGGACATCTGTCACTCCCTCCTGCTTGTTCTGCTGTCCTGTCGCGTGACGGCGGGAAACGGCCCGCCGTCAATCCTCGTCGGTTCTCTTGCGCAGGCTGTCGGCACCGACGGCGATGATGACGACGACGCCGATCGTGATCGTCTGCCAATAGCCGGAGACATTCAGTAGGACGAAGGCGTTGCGCAGCACGCCCATCAGCGCGGCGCCGATCAGCACCCCGGGGATCGAGCCGCGGCCGCCGGCGAGTGCCGTGCCGCCGAGGATGACGGCGGCGATAACATCGAGCTCATAGCCGAGCCCGAGATTGGGGTTGGCGTTCGAGAGCATGCCGGCGAGCAGCAGGCCCCCGAGCCCCGCGAGGCCGCCGCAGATCATGTAGACCATCACGCGGGTGGCCTCGACATCGACGCCGGCGAGACGGGCCGCGCGCGCATTGTCGCCGACCGCATAGATGTTGCGGCCCCAGCGCGTCCGGGTGGTGAAGCCCCAGGCGAGCAGCCCCAGCAGCACCAGCAGGATGAACTGGACCGGCACCTCCCAGATCCGCCCCCCACCAAGCCACGCCGCCCAATTGTCGAAGCGCTGGGGGTTGCCGTTGGTGATCAGCAGCGCCGCCCCGCGGGCGATCGACAGCGTGCCCAGCGTGGTGATGAAGGGGTTGATGCGGATCCGCGTGACCAGGAGCCCGTTGAAGGCGCCGAAGGCGAGGCCGGCACCGATCGCCGAGGCGACGCCGACGGCCGGGCTGCCGGACGCCGTCGCGCCCATCGCCGCAGCGACCGCCGAAAAGCCGATGACCGAGCCGACCGACAGGTCGATGCCGCCGGCGATGATGACCAACGCCTGACCCAGCGCGACGATGCCGACGACCGATATCTGCCGTCCGACATTGAACAGGTTGCGCTGGGTCAGGAAGAACTCGCTCGCCACGCTCAGCAGCACGATCACGGCAAGCAGCATCAGGAAGACCGAGGCCTCCCGCCGGTCGAGGATCCAGGCGAGCGGCGCGGCCGGCGACCGCCGTGCGGCGGCGGCCGCGATCGTACCCGTCGGCTCGCGGCCGCCGATCTCAGACGTCATCCCCCCGGGTCCTGCGCGTCAGTGCCGGACTTCGGCCTTCGGCCGGGCCTCGGTCGTCTGGTCGGCCGCCGGATCGAAGAAGGCCCGGTTCTCGCCATGCAGTGTCAGGCCGAGCTCCTTGATCCGGCTGTCCGGAACCTTCACGAGCCGCGTGTAGCGCGGATGGTGGTGCTCCTTGTAGGGATCGTTCCAGGCGGCGTTGTAACAGCACAGCAGCACGTTGCGCGGCTTGTCCGACCGGTTCTGTTCGGAGGCATGCAGCGTGTTGGCATGGAAGAAGCAGGCGTCGCCCGGCTCCATGATCATCAGATCGCGCGGCAGCCGCTCCAGCACCACGGCCAGCCGGTCGGCGTCGACACCGGTCTGGCCGCCGACCCGGCCATGGTCGAGCCGGCCGAGCTTGTGACTGCCGCGGATCATCTGCAGGCAGCCATTCTCCTCGGTCGCGCGGTCGACGGCGATCGCCACCGACAGCATGTCGGGGTAGAGGCAGCCATTATTGTACCAGTAGCCGTAATCCTGGTGCCAATCCCAGGCGCCGCCGACGCGCGGCCGCTTCATCGTCAGCTTGGAATGGTAGTGATACACCTCGCCGCCGATCAGCTTTTCGGCGCCCTCGACCATGCGGATGCAGCGCGCGAAGGCGCCGAACAGGTCGTCGCCGGGATGGTTCCACAGGGCGAGCTCGGTCGAGGCGCCCTTGCTGTCGTTGACCGCGACGACATGGCGGTGGATCGCCTCATCCGCGGCGATCGCCGCCTGCAGGAGACCGATCTCCTCGGCATCGAAGAAGCCGCGCTTGATGACATAGCCGTCGCGCCAGAAGGCCGCATGGTCGGCATCGGTGATCGTCGGGAAGCTCACAGGCGTTTCTCCTTCTTCCGGCGGGCCCGGCGGGCGCCGCTGCGTTGGCGGTCTGTCAGGGCAGATTCTCCCTGACGAAGATGTCGATGCGGGTCGGCTCGACGCTGACGGGCTCCGACGGCATCCCGTCGCGCCGCGCGTGATGGGCGAGCAGCAGGCGGAGCGTCTCGCGCGCCTCCTGGCGCGGATCCTGGTTCACCACCGCATCCATCACGCCTTCGAGCAGGAAGCGGCGGCTGTGCGGCGTCAGGTCGTGGCCGACATAGACGATGTGTGGGCCGCTTCGGGCGCGCAGCGCTTCGGCGATGCCGCGATTGCCGCCGCCGATATTGTAGAGGCCGGCGAGGTCCGGGTGCTCGGCCAGCAGCTCCTCGGTGCGCCGACGGCTCTCGGCGATATCGTCATGCCCCTCGACGAGCGGCAGGACCTCGCAGCCCGGGAAGCTCTCGCGCATCACGCCGCGAAAGCCCATCTCGCGCTCCTCATGGCCGCGATAGGCCCGGCTGCCGGCGATCACCGCGACCTTCCGTCCCTCCGCCCCCGCGCCGAGGAAACGGCCCATCAGATAGCCGGCGGTGCGCCCCGCGGCCCGGTTGTCGACGCCGACATAGGCGATGCGCCGCGCCCGTGAGACGTCGGAGACGATGGCGATCACCGGCGTGCCGGCCTCGGCCACCGCGTCGACGGCATCTCGGACCAGCGGGTGGTCGAGACCGACGAAGGCGATGCCATCGCTCTCCGGCGCGATCCGCCGCAGTGCCTCGGCCAGCGCCGCGGGGTCGAAGCCGTGGATGCGATGACGCCGCAGCCGGGCCGAGGCGGCCCAGGGCGCGGCCGCCGCGGCAGCGCAGGCTTCGTCGAGCGCGTCGATGAAGGCATTGGTGCCGGCGGGCAGCACGACGTCGAAGGTGAGCTGCGCCCGGCGGGAGAGCGCCTGCGCCGCGAGGTTCGGCGTGTAGCCCATCCGCTCGGCGAGGCCACGCACCCGCTCGACCGTGGCGGGGCGGACGCCGCCGCGGCCGTTCAGCACACGATCGACGGTGGCGAGGCTGACGCCTGCGGCCCGCGCCAGATCGACCATCCGGGCACGCCGCCCTTCCGCCCCGCCGACAGCCGGCGCGGGTGAGGATGAGGGGCGTTCGTCATGGCCTGATGTACTGGCGCCTTCTGGCACTGCGGTAGGTTCCTCCGAGTTCCATGCCCGCGTTGTCAGATGGCAGGCGAGCGGTTTTGAGGAACGTTACCGAACTCCCTCAGCCCGTCAAGGGCGGGTACCGCCCTCAGAGGCCGAGAGCGGTGGCGGCGGCGACAAACACGGCCGACATCGCAGCCAGGCCGAGCGTCGCGGCGGCCCCCAGTGCGATCGGGCGGATCCCGTGCCGGCGCAGCGCGCCGAAGCGCGTCTGCAGCCCGATCCCGCCCAATGCCATGCAGAACAGCACCGGCACCGCCCAGCGTGCGACGTCGCCGACGAAGGCGGGAAGCACGGCCAGCGAGTTGAGCGCGACACAGAGGAGGAAGCCGGCGACATAGGGCGGGACGAGCGGCACGCGCCGCTCGGCCGCAGTGCGCGTGCGACGCATCGCCACGGCGAGACCGATGAGCGCGGGAGCCAGCAGCAGCACACGGACGAGTTTCACCGTCGTCGCCGTCTCGCCGGCGGCCGGGCCGTACTGGAAGCCCGCGGCCACCACCTGCCCCACTTCATGGATCGAGGCGCCTGCCCAGCGGCCGAAGGTGAGCTCGTCGAAGCCGAGCAGCAGCCCGAGCGGCGGCCAGAGGAAGATGGCGAGCGTGCCGAACAGGGTGATGATGGCCAGGGCATAGGCGACGTCGTCGTCACGGCCGCGCACCACGTCATTGGCGGCGACGATCGCCGAGGCGCCGCAGATCGCGGTGCCGGTGGCGATCAGGAGCGCGAGCGGCTGGCGCACCCCCATCCGCGCGCCCAGCCAGGCGACGGCCGGCAGGGTGACGGCGACGGCGAGGATGGCGGAGGCGACGCCGGCCACGCCGGTCGCGGCGACCTCGGTGAAGGTCAGCTGGAAGCCGAGCAGGATGATCGCGACCCGCAGCAGGGTCCGCGACCCGCTCCGGATGCCCGGCTCGAGGATGCGCGGGACGGTCACCAGATTGCCGATTGCCAACCCGGCCAGGATGGCGACGACGATCGGCGAGAAGACCCAGAGCAGCCCCGCCTCCCGCGCGGCGATCGCCGCGGTGGCGAGCAGCGCGAGCAGCACCAGACCCGGCATCATCAGCAGCATGCGCGCCGCGGCGCCCGCTCCCGACCGCTCACCCCCCGCCACCATCGCGCCACCCTTGTCCTGCCGCACTCTCTCTAAAGTAGAGCCGGGCCGGCAGCCAGAGCCCCGGCCGGCCGGTCATGCCGGCCGGTCGGATCGGGAAGGAGCGGGACGATCGGCGGCAGGGCCCGTCGCTGCAGCCCGCTGGCTGGCCCAGACGCTGCCGAGCACCACCAGCATCCCCGCCATCTGCAGCGCGCTCAGCGCTTGGCCGAGAACCACCCAGCCGAGGACCACCGCCGTCACCGGGCTCAGAAGCGCGAGCGAGGAGACGGCGGCGGGTTCGAGCCGCGCGACGCCGCGGAACCAGAGCATGTAGGTGCCGGCCGCGCCGATGATGCCGAGATAGGCGAAGCCGGCCAGATTGGCGGCGGTCGGCATCGGCAGCGGTGGCTCGAGGAGGAGCGCGAGCGGCAGCAGCAGGATCCCGCCGGCGGAGAGCTGCCAGGCGGTGAAGAGCAGCGGCGGCGCCGGCGGCCGCCAGAAGCGGATCAGCACCGTGCCCGCGGCCATCGACACGGCGCCGGCCAGCCCCGCGACGACCCCGACCGGGTCGAGCGCCGCCTCTGGTGTGAGCAGCAGCAGGCCGACACCGACCATGCCGGCCACCGCGGCGACGACCGAGACGAGCCGGATGGGCGTGCCGAGGAGGAGCCGCGCGAGGAACACCACGACGAGCGGCTGCAATGCCCCGACGGTCGCCGCCACGCCACCCGGCAGGCGATAGGCGGCTATGAACAGCGTGACCCAGAAGATGGAGAAATTGAGCGCGCCGAGCACGAAGACGCGCAGCCACCAGACCCGGCGCGGCAGTCGACGCAGAAGGAGCAGCAGCAGGAGCCCGGCCGGCAGGGCGCGCAGCAGCGCGACCGTGACCGGGACGCCCTGCGGCAACAGCTCGGTCGTGACGAGATAGGTGCTGCCCCAGATCGCGGGCGCGATCGCCGTGAGCAGGAGATCGCCGCCGCGCGTCACCGTGAAGGTCCGGCCGGCCGTCAGAGACCCGTGGCCCCGCCGCGATCGACGAAGGCCTGGAAGGTCAGGCCGGGCTCCCGGGCCTCGGCCTCGGCGAAGGCACGGTTGATCGCCCGCTTGCGCGCGATCGTCGCCACGAAGACGGGGCGCAGCGCCGCGGCGATCGGCAGATGCTCCGCCTCCTCGATCATCAGGGCATAGGCCGCCTCGGCGGCAGCGGTGGCGTCGGCGCGGTGACTGAGCGAATCAGGCCGGACCGCGTAGCGCAGCATCGGCCGCGGGGCGAAGGCGGGTCCGTCATGGCCCGCCTCGACCAAGCGGCTCCACAGTACGGCATTGAACAGAACGTCCTCGGCGAAGCGGAGCCGCACCTCCCAGGCGTCGTGCGGCAGGAGGGTGCGCCGGAAGACCGGGAAGACCGGCACCGCGACCGATAGCACCGAGGCGAAATCCGGTGCCGCGCCGGGCGGGAAGCTGACGCCATGGGACCGGCCGTCGGCATCCTCGGCGCGGCTGCCGTCGATCGCTGCCCCGGCTGTCTCCGCCAGCGGCACCAGCGTCGCCAGCCGGTCCGGGTCGAAGGCGTCGTCGGCATCGAGCGGGGCGACGAAGCGTCCGGTCGCCGCGGCGAGAGCGAGGTTGCGCGCCGCCGATGGCCCGCTCGCCGGCGAAGGTGTCCGCAGATGGCGGATCCGCGGATCCTCGAGCCCGGCACCCTCCAGCAGGGCGGCGTAGTCGCGATCATCGTCGGCGGTGATGATCAGCTCCCAGTCGGCAAGGGTCTGGGCGCGCAGGCTTGCGACCGCTGCGGGCAGCGTCGCCTCCGCCCGCCAAGCCGGCGCGATGACCGAGACGAGCGGCGGCGGTGCACCGTCGCGCCGTCTGGCATCGCGCCTCACAGCGGCAGGTTGTCGTGCTTTTTCCACGGGTTCTCGAGCCGCTTGCCCTCGAGCATCGCGAGCGAACGGCACAACCGCAGTCGGGTGTCGCGCGGCATGATCACGTCGTCGATATAGCCGCGCGCCGCCGCGACGAAGGGGTTGGCGAATTTCTGGCGGTATTCCTCGGTGCGCCGGGCGATGCGGTCGGGATCGCCGGCATCGGCCCGGAAGATGATCTCGACCGCCCCTTTGGGCCCCATCACCGCGATCTCGGCCGTCGGCCAGGCGAAATTAACGTCGCCGCGCAGATGCTTGGACGCCATCACGTCATAGGCGCCGCCATAGGCCTTGCGGGTAATCACCGTCAGCTTCGGCACCGTCGCCTCCGCATAGGCATAGAGCAGCTTCGCGCCGTGCTTGATGATCGCGCCATATTCCTGCGCCGTCCCGGGCAGAAAGCCCGGCACGTCGACGAAGGTGACGATCGGGATCGAGAAGGCGTCGCAGAAGCGGACGAAGCGGGCGGCCTTGCGGCTCGAATCGATGTCGAGGCAGCCGGCCAGCACCATCGGCTGGTTGGCGACGATCCCGACGGTCTGCCCGTCCAGCCGGCCGAAGCCGATCACGATGTTCGCCGCAAAGCCCGGCATCAGCTCGAAGAAGGCGCCCTCGTCGACGACCTTCTCGATCAGCTCCTTCATGTCGTAGGGCTTGTTCGGGTTAGCCGGGATCAGCGTATCGAGCGCTGGCTCGCAACGGGTCGCCGGATCGCGCGTCGGGCGGCGCGGCGGCGGCGCGCGGTTCGAGGAGGGCAGGAAGCCCATGAAATCGCGCAGCCGCAACAGCGCCTCGATCTCGGTGTCGAAGGCGAGATCGGCGACACCGGATCTGGTGGTGTGGGTGGCGGCACCGCCCAGCTCCTCGGCCGTGACCACCTCATGGGTGACGGTACGGACGACCTCCGGCCCGGTCACGAACATGTAGGAGGTGTCGCGCACCATGAAGATGAAGTCGGTCATCGCCGGCGAATAAACCGCGCCACCGGCACAGGGT
>CAYORM010000057.1:15083-17892 GCA_964406375.1 uncultured Mycobacteriaceae bacterium
CACCACGCCCGAAGCGAGGACGTTGCGCTGGAAGACCTCGGCATAGCCGCCGAGAGAGGCCACCCCCTCCTGGATGCGCGCGCCGCCGCTGTCGTTGAGGCCGATGACCGGCGCACCGACGCGCATCGCCTGGTCCATGATCTTGCAGATCTTCTCGGCATGCGCCTCGGAGAGCGAGCCGCCGAAGACGGTGAAGTCCTGGCTGAAGACGAAGACGGTGCGGCCGTCGATGCGGCCCCAGCCGGTCACCACCCCGTCGCCGGGGATGCGCTGCTCGGCCATGCCGAAATCCGTCGAGCGGTGCTCGACGAACATGTCCCACTCCTCGAACGATCCCTCGTCGAGCAGCACCTCGATGCGCTCGCGCGCGGTCAGCTTGCCCTTGGCGTGCTGGGCGGCAACGCGCCGCTCGCCGCCACCCGCCCGTGCCGCGGCCCGCTTTCTCTCCAGCGTCTCAAGGATATCGCGCATGCTCCCTCCCGGCTCCTGCCGCCCGATTAGCACGGGCGGGCGAAGCCTGCGAGCATGCGTGATGCGGGCGGCTAGAGCAGCGCTGTGAAGCGGGCGATGGCCGCGATCTCCTCGGCGAGCGCCGTGCGCCGTGCCGTCGCCTCAGGATCCTCACCCCAGCGCTCGATCTGCCAGGTCGCATCCAGCTCGGCGGCGGCGAAGGCCTCCTCCGGACCGATCCGGCCATGCAGCAGCGCGAGCCCGAGCACCACCGAGCCCAGCGCCGTCGTCGCCGCCTGCAGCGCCGTCAGCCGCCAGTCCTCCTCGGCGGCGATCGCGGCCCGGATCGCGGCGATCGCCGCGGGATCCTGCGGCCGCGGCACGATCCCGGCGGTGACCGCGAGCGGCGCGTCGAAGCGCACCGTCGCCCAGTCCAGCAAGGGCTGCCAGACGGCATGCTGGCGGGCGACCAGGTCGGCCGGGTGTTCGGCGCGGTAGCAGAGCAGGTCGGTGCCGGCATAGGCCGACACCTGCTCGATCACCGCCTCGCGCTGCGAGGCGACGCGGTCGATACAGGTCGCGGCCAATTGCATGAGGTGCATGGAGGATGGCTGCAGCGTCTCGCCCTGCGCCGCCCATTCACCGGCCACCGCCTCGGCGAGCGGGCGGCCGGGCAGGGCCATCACCGCACGGCCCGGCGTCCGGACCGGCTTGCCGTCCAGCCTGATCTCAAACCCGCCGCCCGGGATCGCCGCCACGTCGACCTCGCGATAGAAGCGCCGCATCGCCATCCTTCCTGTGTTCGCGCGGTCGATAGCCCCGCGAGGGTGTCTCGGGCAAGCTCGGGCGCGCGGGATCGCGGCGGCGGCTCGACGGCATGACCGGACCGGCCCATCTGCGATCAACCTCCCTCACGCCAGCGCGACCGATGAGCCTCGACTTCACCACCACCATCCTCCTCCTCATCCTCTCCCTCGCGGTGGTGCTCGCGATGGCCCTTCTCGATCGCCGCCGGCCGCCGCCGGGCGAGGTGCGGCTCTTTCCGGTCCTGCCGGTGATGATGCTCGCCGGGCTGGTGGCGATCTTGATGCTGGCGCATCTCGTCAGCCTGTGGACCGGCCAGCCGCTCATGCCACGGCGCGGGTTCTGACACGCCACCGCGTGCGAATTCGGCTGCATCGCGCGTCCATCTGGGGTAAGCGGAGCGGTCGGATTCGTTGTGGGTGGATGATGATGGCACGTCTTTCTCTGATCACCCTGGCCGCGTGCCTGGCGGCGGCGCCGGCCGCCTTCGCACAGCAGGGGACCGGCCTCTACGTCTCCGCCGGCATCGGCGCCAACTGGCTCGAGGAGGTGTCGGGCGACTACCGCTACACGGGCCCTGAGGGGGACAGTTCTGCCGGCGACGCGCTCACCTTCGATGTCGGGCCGATGGGGGTGGTCGCCATCGGCTATGACTGGGGCATGATCCGGGCGGAAGGTGAGCTCGGCCTGCGGACCAACGCGATCGACAACGAGTATTACCGGGGCAGCCCGTTCGGCGAGCCCGTCGGTCACATCCGCACGCTGACGCTGATGGCGAACGCCCTCGTCGATTTCGATCTCGGTGCGGTGACCCTTTATGGCGGTGGCGGCCTCGGCGTCGCCAATGTCGAACTCCGCTACGAGAACCGGTCCGACGATCCGGACGAGGTCTATCCGAGCAACACCAGCTACGACACGGTATTTGCTTGGCAGGGGATTCTCGGCGCCGCCTACAACCTGTCGCCGCAGCTCGCGCTGACCGGCGAATACCGCTATCTCGGCGCCTTCGAGCGGCTCGATTTCGACGGCGGTTTCTATGAGGACGCGGAGAGCGAAGAGAGTTTCCTCGATGCCGGCTTCGGCAACCATTCGGCGCTGATCGGCCTGCGCTACACCTTCGCGCCGCCGGCGCCGGCCGCGGCGGCCGAGGTGGTGCAGGCGCGCAGCTACCTCGTCTTCTTCGACTTCGACAGCGCGGCGCTGACCCCGGACGCCCGCTCGATCGTCGCCTCGGCGGCGGCGGACGCGCTGGCGGGCGGCAGCCCGCGCCTCGACGTCACCGGCCACACCGACCGCTCGGGCTCGGACGCCTACAACCAGGCGCTGTCGATCCGTCGCGCGACCTCGGTGCAGAACGAGCTGATCGCCAATGGCGTGCCGGCGGACATCATCGTGATCCGCGGCGCGGGCGAGAGCGAGAACCTCGTCCCGACCGCCGACGGCGTGCGCGAGCCGCAGAACCGCCGCGTCGAGATCGTGATCAACTGATCGCCGGCCTCCGGCCGGTGATCACCCCCGCCCGGGCGGGGTCACGATCCGCGAGAGCATCAGGGGG
>CAYORM010000058.1:0-17707 GCA_964406375.1 uncultured Mycobacteriaceae bacterium
CCGGAGGACAGCCCGGTGCTGTCGGGCGGCGTGCCGGGACCGCACAAGATCCAGGGACTCGGTGCCGGCTTCATTCCCGAGACGCTCGACACCTCGCTGATCGACGAGGTGGTGCGGATCTCCAACGATCGCGCCTTCGCCACGGCGCGCGAGGCGGCGCGGCTCGAAGGGGTGCCGGCCGGCATTTCCTCCGGCGCGGCCCTCGCCGCCGCGATGGAGATCGGGGCGCGCCCGGAGAATGAGGGTAAGCTGATCGTCGCGATCATCCCCTCGATCGCCGAGCGCTACCTGACCACCCCGCTGTTCGATGGGCTCGACTGAACGAGCCCCCGGCGATCATCCGGCCGGCTGGTCGTCCGGATGATAGGTGCCGAAGCTCCAGAGATTGCCCTCCGGATCGCGCACCGAATATTCGCGCGCGCCGTAGCTCGTCTCGGCGAGCGGCCGGATGATCTCGGCCCCGGCGGCACGGGCCCGTTCGTAATGGGCGTCGACATCCGGGACCCAGACATAGATGCCCATGCGGCTCTGTGCCCAGGGATTGCCGGGCTCCTCGCGGAGCGAGCCGAACATGATGCCGCCGCTGCCCAGCTTCATCTCGGCATGGGCGATCGTGTCGCCCGGGCCGCGATGGACGGCGCTCGGCCGGAAGCCCAGCGCCTTCTCAAGCCATTCGAGCGCCGCCGGCGCGTCGCGATAGTTCAGCGCGGGAAAGATGTTGGGGCGGGTGTGGTCGCTCATCTTCTCTCTCCGTGACGGGGCGGCCACCGGCCGCGACGGGGTGAGGATGATCCATGGGCCGGGGCCGGTCTTGGATGGATGTGACATCGGCCGCGACATCGGCCGAAGGCGCGCGTGTCGCGCGCCGGTCCCGTGACAGGCAACGGATGGGCAGGCGGGGCGGTTTCAGCCGGCCAGGATGCTGCCGTCTGCCACCAGCCGGCGGGCGAGTTCGGTCGGCGTGTAGCCGGAGAGGGCGCGGACCTCCCGGTTGAGATGTGACTGGTCGCAATAGCCGCAGGCGAGGGCGAGGTCGGCCCAGCTCTGCGGCCCGCTGCCAGGCGCTCCGCCGCCGGCCGCCGCCTCGATCCCATTGATCACCCGGCCGAAGCGCAGGACGCGGGCTGCCGCCTTGGGTGACAGGCCGAACTGGGTGCGGAAGTGCCGGGCGAGATGGGTGCGGCTCCAGCCGATTTCGGCGGCGAGGCTGGCGATCGGCAACGCACCGCCCGTTGCCGCCAGCCGGGCCCAGGAATGCTCGACCGCCGGATTAGGCGGTGGATGGCGCGCGAAACGGTCGAGGATCACGGCGTCGAGGAGGTCGAACCGTGCTTCCCAATCGGGTGCCGCGGCCAGCCGCTCGACCAGCCGCCACGCCGCGCTGCCGAGCACCGCCTCGAGGCTCGTGACCCGCCCGGCGAGCCCGGCGAGCGGCATGCCGAAGAAGCGGCAGGCACCGATCGGGGTGAAATCGACCTGCAGACACCGTGCCTCGCCCGTCGCCGCGACGAAGGAGGGGCCTTCGTCGAGCCCCGCGACGAAGCTGTCATGGGCGGCGGCCGGCCCGCCGGCGCTTTCGATCAGCCAGGGCGCCCCCAGATTGATGATCAGCACGACGTCCGTCGTCGGCATCTCCGCGCGCCGCACCGGTGCGGGCGACGCCTCGTGATAGCCCTGATAGCCGCGGACGGCACCGGCCAGCGCCGGGGCCGGCGTCGCGGTGATGACATCCCACGCCGCGTGCGCGGAGCGGTGGCAGCTGCGGTGGATGAACCGGTCGGGCATCACCGGTTCGAGAGACGCCGCCGTTCAGCCGGCGTCAAGTCTCGTGGTGGACGGTCAGTTGCTGAGGCGCATCTCCGCGCGGATGCGTTCACGCAGCACGTCGATCGGCGCCAGCGTGTTCCGCCGCGGCTCGAAATGCCAGAAGGTCCAGCCATTGCAGCTCGGGGCGCCCTGGACCGCCGCGCCGACACGGTGGATCGAGCCGAGATGGTCGCCGAGCGCATTGCTGGCGATCAGCGAGCCGTCGGCCCGAACCCGCGCCACCCAGCGCCGGTTCTGGTCGTAGAGCGGATCGCCCGGTCTCAACAGGCCGCGCTCGACGATCCAGCCGAACGGGATCCGCGGCGCCTGGCGCTTGCCCAGCGTGTCGAGCATCGCCGGATCCGCCGGCGTCTCCGCGGCCGCGATGCGACGGGCCGCGAGTCGGGCGTAGTGCTCCTCCCGCTCCACGCCGATGAAGCGACGGCCCAGCCGCTTGGCGACGGCGCCGGTGGTGCCGGTGCCGAAGAACGGGTCGAGGATCGTCTCGCCCGGGCGTGTGGAGGAAAGGATGACGCGCCAGAGCAGCGCTTCGGGCTTCTGGGTCGGATGGGCTTTGCGGCCGTCGACCTTGAGGCGCTCAGTGCCGGTGCAGATCGGCAGCGTCCAGTCGCTGCGCATCTGCAACTCCTCATTGAGCGCCTTCATCGCCTCGTAATTGAAGGTATAGCGGCTGTCCGCCGTCTTGGCGGCCCAGATCAGCGTCTCATGCGCGTTGGTGAAGCGCGTGCCGCGGAAGTTCGGCATCGGATTCGTCTTGCGCCAGACGATGTCGTTGAGAATCCAGAAGCCGAGATCCTGAAGTGTGGCGCCGACCCGGAAGATGTTGTGATAGGTGCCGATCACCCACAGCGTGCCGTCGGGTTTCAGCGCCCGGCGCGCGGCCGACAACCAGGCGCGGGTGAACCGGTCATAAGCCGCGAGATCCGCGAACTTGTCCCATTCGGCATCGACGCCGTCGACGCGGCTCTCATCGGGACGGTGCAGCTCGCCGCCGAGTTGGAGGTTGTAGGGCGGGTCGGCGAAGACGCAGTCGACCGAGCCCTCCGGCAGCTGGCGCATCGCCTCGACGCAGTCACCGATGACGATGCGGCAGCCGGCCGGCAGGATGGCCGCAAAATCGGTGACGGGGCTCGCGGCCGTCTCTCGGGCCGAATCGGAAGGGGCGTGCATGGCCGGCACCATGAGTCCCCGCCGACTCCGCGTCAATGTCCCGCAGAGTCAGGCCGTTACGGCCAAGCGTTCCCGTACCGGTGCAAAACTGCGGCGGTGATGGGGTGAGGGGCCCAGCCGGTCGAGTGCAGCGAGGTGCTCGCGCGTGCCGTAGCCGGCATTGCGATCCCATCCATAGCCGTCATATGCCTGCGCGAGCCGCAACATCTCGCGGTCGCGTGCCACCTTGGCGACGATCGAGGCGGCGGCGACTGACAGGCACAGCGCATCGCCGCCGATCACCGCCTGGGCCTCGCAGGGCAGGCCGGGGGGGACGAGATGCCCGTCGACGAGGAGCGCCTCGGGCGGTGTCGGCAGCGCGGCGATCGCGCGGCGCATTGCAAGGAAGCTCGCCTGCAGCACGTTGAGGGTATCGACCTCCTCGACCGAGGCCCAGCCGATGCCGACGGCGGCGATGTCCAGCAGCCGCGGTGCCAGCGCCTCGCGCGCCGTTCGGGAAAGGGCCTTGCTGTCGGCGATTGTGGCGGCGAGCGCATCGGGTAGACGTGCCGGCAGGATGACGGCGGCGGCCGTGACCGGTCCCGCGAGCGGTCCCCGGCCGACCTCGTCGACGCCGGCGACCCGCCGTAACGGGGCGCCGAGCGCGGTCTCGTAAGCGAAATCCGGCATCGGCCGGATCATGGCCGCCGGCCCGCCGTCTCGGCAAGACCGTCCCGCCCGGCGGGGCCCGCGCTTCAGGCGTCACGGGCGAACAGATCCGCCTGGTCCGACGGGACGCGGAACTGGCTGGTGTCGAGATGGATCCACAGCCGGCGGTCGGCGCCCTGCTCCGGCGCCAGCCCGTGGCGGCGGATCGCCGCGCGCATCCGGGCGGCGATGATGGCGGCCACCGGCCCCTCGCCGCGCATCCGCCCCCCGAAATGCGGATCGTTGAGCTTCCCGCCGCGGGTCTGTCGGACGAGGGAGAGAACGCGGTCCGCGCGCTCCGGGCGGTGTGTCCGCAGCCAGTCCTCGAAGAGGTCTGCGACCTCATAGGGCAGCCGCAGCATCGTCCACCCGGCACTCGATGCGCCGGCGTCGGCACCGGCCGCGACCAGCCGCTCGATCTCGTGATCGGTCAGCCCCGGGATGATCGGTGCGACATTGATCTGTGTCGGCACGCCGGCCGCCGCCAAGCCGCGGATCGCCGCGAGCCGCCGTTCCGGCGTCGAGGCCCGCGGCTCCATCGCCCGGGCCAGCCTGTGATCCAGCGTGGTGACGGAGACGGTGACGCGGCACAGCCCGCGCCGGGCGAGCGGCGCCAACAGGTCGAGATCGCGCAGCACCAGCGCCGATTTGGTGACGATGCCGAAGGGATGGCGGAATTCGGCGAGCACCTCGAGGATGGCGCGGGTGCTACGCAGCCGGCGCTCGATCGGCTGGTAGGGATCGGTGTTGGCGCCGAGCGCGATCGGTGCCGGGCGGTAGCCGCGCCGCGACAGCTCGCGCCGCAGCAGCGCCGCCGCTTCGGGCTTCCAGAACAGCCTCGTCTCGAAATCGAGGCCGGGCGACAGGCCGAGATAGGCGTGGCTCGGCCGCGCATAGCAATAGATGCAGCCATGCTCGCAGCCCCGATACGGATTGATCGATCGGTCGAAGCCGACATCCGGCGAGTCGTTGCGCGCCAGGATCGTCCGGGCCGCGTCGACGTCCAGCCGGGTGGGTGTCGCGCCCGCGGGGGCCTCCGTCTCCTCCGTCGCCGGCGGGTCCCAGCCATCATAGACGGAGACCCGCTCCTCGCGCTCGAAGCGGCCGGTCGGATTGGCGCCGGCGCCGCGGCCGCGCCGGGGTCCGTCGGCGCGAATGTCGATCGCGTCATGCTGGGGCGGGCGTCGCGCAGGGCGGAACATCAAGAGAACATACGCGGCTCCGGCCTTGCCGTGAAGCGCGTTTGCACGCTACATCGATTAAATCCAGCCCGAGTCGCAGCGGTGGCCGACTGCCTGCGCCTTGCGTCTCGTCGGGCCTTCCGTCTTGACGCGTCGGCCCGCGACGCCTATGTAGCGCGCTCGTTTTGACGGGTCCCCACCGGGCCCTCGACCGGATCAGAGCATGGCCAACCACAAATCCGCCGAAAAGCGTATCCGACAGACCGAGCGCCGGACGATCGTCAACCGGGCACGCATGAGCCGGATCCGCACCTTCATCAAGAAGGTCGAGTCGGCCATCGCGGCGGGCGACAAGGCGACCGCCCAGCAGGCGCTGAGGGAAGCCCAGCCGGAGATGCAGCGCGGCGTCAGCAAGGGCGTGCTGCACGCGAACACCGTCAGCCGCAAGCTGTCGCGCCTGTCGGGCCGTATCAAGGCCCTCTGACACGCCCTTCCCGCTCGTCGAGGGCCGCGGCGGTTTCCGCCGCGGCCCTTTGTGCTGCCGCCCTGCCGCATGCATGGCGCCGTCGCCATGCGTGCGACGGCGCCCGTTGCAGTCGGCGGGGGCTCGGTCTATTCTTCGGCATCGGGCTCGGACAGCCCTGTCGTTCCCAGCATGTTCGCCATCAGAAGCAAGTCTGGTGCTTCGGTGCTCAGGCGTGCGCAAATATTGGAGACAGGCTTCTGATTCTGTTCGGCCGGATTTTATTTATCATTCCGAGGCCGATTCTGTGCGGAGGTCTGGAAATAGTGCCATGCGTCGGCGTCGTTTGACTCTGGCAGGGGCGGGCGGCAAGTAGTTCGCAGGAGAGCGGCGGGTCCATCCGGTTCGGCGAGCGACGCCGTGCGGACGTGCGTCGCCGGTGTAGCGTCGTCGCAGGAGGTGGGTCCGGGCATGCCGCAGGAGGCGTCAGGCGATGTGCCGAGTCCGGTCGAGCTGCAATGGTCTCGTGTGTGCGAGCGATTGCGGTCTGAGATCGGCGAGGGCGCCTTCAGGAGCTGGCTGAGGCCGGTCGCCGTCGTCAATGTCGATGAGGGCGAGGCGCGGATCGCCGCGCCGACCCGCTTCATGCGCGACTGGGTCGCCTCGCATTACGCCGATCGCATCCGTGCGCTGTGGCAGGCCGAGAATCCCGCCGTCGAGATGGTCGAGGTGATCGTCGCGCCGCAGCTTGGCAGCGCCGCGCTCGTGCCCGGCCGCCCCACCGGTCTGTCCGACGGTTCGTCGGCCGCTCCGCCCTCCGAGTCGCAGGGCGCCGAATTGCCGCGGGCGCGGCCGGCGCCGCGGCCCGTGCCGCCGGCTGCCGCGCAGCCGATATCCCAACCCGCCTGGTCTGACCGCCGCGCGGAACCGGCCGAATCGGCCGGCGACGGGCATGGCGCCGTCGAATCATGGGGCGAGTTTGGCGCCCCGCTCGACCAGCGCTTCACCTTCGACAATTTCGTCGTCGGCAAGCCCAACGAACTCGCCCATGCCGCGGCGCGTCGGGTGGCCGAGGCGACGCAGGTCAGCTTCAACCCGCTCTTCCTTTATGGCGGTGTCGGCCTTGGCAAGACGCATCTGATGCATGCGATCGCCTGGTCGATCCGGTCGCTGCATCCCGGGCGCCGTGTTCTCTACATGTCGGCCGAGAAGTTCATGTACCAGTTCATCCGGGCGCTGCGCTTCCGGGACACCATGAGCTTCAAGGAGATGTTCCGGTCGGTCGACGTGCTGATGATCGACGACGTCCAGTTCATCTCCGGCAAGGATTCGACCCAGGAGGAGTTCTTCCACACCTTCAACGCTCTGGTGGACCAGAATCGCCAGGTGGTGATCTCGGCCGACAAGTCGCCATCGGATCTCGAGGGGATGGAGGAGCGGCTGCGCTCACGGCTGGGCTGGGGGCTCGTCGCCGACATCCACCCCACGACCTACGAGCTGCGGCTGGGCATCCTGCAGGCCAAGGCCGAGGCGGCGAGCGTCAAGATCCCGCCGAAGGTACTGGAGTTCCTGGCGCACAAGATCACCTCCAACGTCCGTGAGCTGGAAGGGGCGCTCAACCGCATCGTCGCCCATGCCGAGCTGGTGCATCACGCGGTCACGCTGGAATCGACGCAGGAACTGCTGTTCGACCTGATCCGCGCCTCGGACCGGCGCGTCACGATCGACGAGATCCAGAAGAAGGTCGCCGAGCACTTCACCATCAAGCTCGCCGACATGCATTCGGCCCGCCGGTCGCGCGCCGTCGCCCGGCCGCGCCAGGTCGCGATGTATCTCTGCAAGATCCTGACGCAGCATTCGCTGCCGGAGATCGGGCGGAAATTCGGCGGCCGCGATCACACGACGGTGATCCACGCGGTGCGCAAGGTCGAGGAGCTGCGCTCGACCGACCGGTCCTTCGACGAGGAGGTCGAGCTCCTGCGCCGCATGCTGCAGGGCTGATCCCGGAGTAGAGCCCGGCGCGCGGCGGTCCCTGGCGGTTTTGCCCCGTCTTTCTGCGTCGAGCCGTGCGAGTCCTGTAGCAAGGCACCCCGGTGCAGGGTATAGTAATCGTTCGGGGGTGGCTTCTCGGGATCGGCTCAGAGTTTGGGCGACTTTCGGCACTCCGGGCGTACCCCATGCGCCCGATACCAGCGCGCTTCAACGGACGCGGTCACATCGACCCATCCGCGCGGAGAGATCCGTCTCGGAGGGGGCACGCGCGCGTTCCGGCCGCATCACGGTCGGCGACGCAGCGGAAGCTACGTTCCTGTCCCGCCCGCAGTTGGAAGATCTTTCGGAGTTCCAGTTCGATGATGAACCGTCGTCAACCGCCCCGTGGCGTCGGGGGCGACTACCGCCGCGATGTGTCGGCCGTAGTCAAATGGTACAACCCCACCAAGGGCTTCGGGTTCGTGCAGCTGACCGACGGCACGCCGGACGCGTTCCTGCACGCCTCGGTGGTCGAGCAGTCCGGTCATCGCGACATCGGTGAGGGTGCCTCGATCGTCTGCGACATCGCCGCGGGCCAGAAGGGGCCGCAGGTGGTGGCGATCCATTCGGTCGAGCCGGGCGAAGCGCCGGCCGGTGGCGGCTTCCGTCAGCGCAGCGGCTTCGGCGGCGGCTATGGCGGCGGCGGCGGTGGTGGCTATGGCGGCGACCGCGGCTTCTCCGGCCCCACGACCGAGGTCGAAGGCACCGTGAAGTTCTTCAATGCCGAGAAGGGCTTCGGCTTCGTGACCCCGGATGACGGGGGCAAGGACGTCTATGTGGCGCTGCGCGCGCTGCAGCGGGCGGGGCTGGACGGTCTGGTGACCGACCAGCGGGTGCGCCTGTCGATTCGCATGGGCCAGAAGGGCCCGATGGCGGAGTCGGTATCCATCATCTGATGCCGCGACCGGTCCTCCGGGACCGGCACGGCGACCGGCCGGCGGCCAGGCGAAGGGGCAGGTGGCGGGCGGGGCCCTCCGCCTCTCCGGCCGAGCCGGGCGCGGTGCCCGGGCCCGGCTGATCGCGTGAAACCGGAGGGGCGGGCCAGCGGCCCGCCCCTTTCCGTGTGTCCCCCGGCCATTCGAGCACCGGATGCATTCCACCTCCCCATCCGCCGGGCGTGCGCCGGCCGCCCGTCCGGCCGATCGACGGGGAGAGACCTATGGCCTCGTCCTCACGGCTCTCGGGGTGCTGGTCATCAGCCCCGACACGCTGCTCATCCGGCTCGCCGCCGATGCCGGATCGATCGCGACGATCTTCTGGCGCAACCTCTTCGTCGGAACGGCACTGCTCTTCGTCCTGATCCTGCGCGAAGGGCGCGGGGCGGGCGTGGCGCTGACCGGGCAGGGTGTCTGGGGCTGGGTGTCGATCGGTCTTCTCACCTTCGCCAATCTCGGTTTCGTCCTCGCGGTCAACAGCACCTCCGTTGCGAATGTGCTGGTGATCATCGCGACGATGCCGCTCTTCGCGGCGCTGCTGGCGCGGGTCTGGCTGGGCGAGGCGATCCGGGCGCGCACCGCCGCCGCGATCATCGCCGCGACCGCTGGCATCATCATCGTAGTCTCGGGTTCGATCGGCGGCGGCACGCTCGGCGGTGACCTCGCCGCGCTCGCGGTCACCTTCGCGCATGGTGCCAATCTCGTCGTCATGCGGCGGCGCGGCGGGCAGGGGCTGCTGCCCTCGCTGGTGCTGGCGGCCTTCGCGGCTGCGCTGATCGCCGCGCCCTTCGCCGAACCGCTCGCCGTCCCGCCCGAGGCCATGGGATGGATCGCACTCTCCGGCCTGGTGCAGATGCCGCTCGGCTATGTGCTGTTCTTCGGCGGGCTGCGCTGGGTCGCCGCCGCGGAGGTGGCGCTGATGACGCTGCTCGAGACGGTCGTGGCGCCGGTCTGGGTCTGGCTGGCGCTGGCCGAGGTGCCGGACGACCGGGCGCTCCTCGGCGGGGCCATCGTGCTGGGCGCGATCGGGATCAACGCCGCCGCCGGCCTGCGGACCCGACGCCGCGTACAGGGGTTGCCCCCGGGGTGACCGGCGTGCTTTCTGGGACCAGCCTCAATCCGCGACTGTTGGGAGAGCCCCGCATGCGTCGCCTCACCGCCCTTCTCGGGGCCCTGATCGGGAGCCTGCTTCTCGCCATGTCCAACCCCGCCACCGCGCAGGACGCGGAGAACACGCTCCTTCTTGACACGAGCCAGGGGCGCATCGTCATCGCCATGCGGCCGGATCTTGCCCCGCAGCATGTCGACCGCATCCGCGAGTTGGTGCGGCAGGGCTTCTATGACGGCGTGATCTTCCACCGCGTCATCGACGGCTTCATGGCGCAGACCGGCGATCCGACCGGCACCGGCCGTGGCGGGTCGGGGGTCAAGATCCCGGCCGAGTTCTCGGCAACGCCCTTCAAGCGCGGCACCGTCGGCATGGCCCGCACGCCGGATCCGAACAGCGCCGACAGCCAGTTCTTCATCATGTTCGCGCCCGGCGACTTCCTGAACGGCCAGTACACGGTCTGGGGCAACGTCATCGAGGGGATGGAGGCGGTCGACGCCCTCGCGCGCGGCGAGCCGCCCGCCCGGCCCGACCGCATCGAGCGGGCGCAGATCGCGGCGGACGTGCAGTAACGCCTCCTCCGCCCAAAAGCCATTGAACGAAGAAGGGGCGGCCACGCGGCCGCCCCTTCGGTTTTGAGGGTTGCGATTGCGTGCGGCGACCGTCGTTGCGGCCGCGACGGCGTCAGTTGCCCAGCCCGCCGAGCGCGTTGCCGATGCCGCTGACGGCGTTGCCGACCGCGCCGACCGTATTGCCAACGGCATTGTTGCCGAGCCCACTGCCGACATCCGACACGGCGCCGCCGACACCGGAAACGGCGCCGCCGATCGCACCCCCGACGCCGCCGACTGCACCGCCCACGGCATCACCCGCGCCGCCGAGTGCACCGCCGGCCGCGGAGCCGACACTCCCGACCGCGCCGGAACCGGTCCCACCGGTCGCGCCATCGGCACCGTCGACCACCGAGCCGCCGACCGAGGCCGTCTCGCCGAGCTCGATGCTCGTCCCGCCATCCTGGCTCAACCCGTCGATGACGTTGTCGAGCGAGTCTCCGGTCTGCTGCAGGCTGCGCAGGACCATGGCGTTGAGTTCGTCGGTCGTCAGTTCCGGCGCATTGATCAGGGTCTCGTCCCCGACCGTCACCTGCGTTCCGTCATCATCGAGAACGCTGGCGCCGACGACGCCGCCCGTGCCCCCGCCGGGGGCGCTGAAGGCCGAGACCCCGGCGATCTCGCCCGTGCCGCTGTTCTCCGCCCCGAAGGCCGCGACGCCGATCAGCTCACCGCTGCCCGAGCTCTCGCCGCTCGCCACGGCGATGCCGGCGGTGCTGCCCTCGCCGCTGTCGGGGCCGCTCAGCGCGGCGGCACCGATGATCCCCTGCCCCGACTCCTCGCCACCGAGCGCGGAGGTGCCGAGGATCTGGGCCTGGCCCGACGCCGCGCCGCCCGAAGCGGAGGCACTGACCAGAGAGGCGTTGCCGTCGTCGCCGGCAGCCACGCTGGCCAGAGGCAGGCCGCCGTCATTGCCGATACCGGCGCACAGCGCGCCCTCGCAGCCGGCGGTCGTGCTGCCCGGGTCGGTTACGCCGGGACCGGTCGGATCGGTGGGACCGCCGGGGCCGGTCGGCCCCTCGCCTGTCGTGCCGCCGGTGCCGCCCGGCAGGGTCGAGGGCATTCCGGCGCCGCCGCCGGTCCCGCTCGCCGCGACCGCCTGATCGTGTTCGGGATGTGCACAGGTGTCGAACTGCTGCTGCAGCGTCTCTGAGAGGGCTGAGCAGGCGATCGTCGTGCCGTTGATGCTGACGGTTCCGGTCGACGAGGATTGCGCCTGGGCAGTCGCGACGCCGGCGAAGGCCAGAGCCGCGCAACCGGACGCCAGAAGGGCGAACTTCGGTAGTGTCCGCGACATTGTCGGTCTCCCTTGCAACGTGTTTGGTGTGTGATGGGGGGCCAACGCCGGTCGACAGGGCGCAGTTCCGATGACTCTTCGCGACATCACCCCGACATGGTGGGGAAGCGCGCAGGACGGCGGCTGCTACCCGGGTGACGTCGCCGAATCGCGCCCGATGCCGTCCCGAGGTGTAGCGACGGTCATCCGGTGAGGAGATGGTGGGGGCGCCGCAACCCGGCCGCGACGCGGCTATGATGATGCCGGTATGCGCCTGCCGCCGGGTGGCGCGGTGCCGGCGTGTGCGGGTGCATTGACAAGGCGGGGGCCACGCCCTTCCATCGCGCGGCCGCCGGGCGTGTCGTGCGGCGGGTGACGCAGCGGAAGACGAGATGTACACGATCGAAGGCGAGACCGGTCGGTGGGAGGTCGTGATCGGCCTCGAAGTGCATGCGCAGGTGATCAGCCGCGCCAAGCTCTTCTCCGGGGCCGCGACCGATTTCGGCGCCGAGCCGAACAGCCAGGTGAGCCTCGTCGACGCCGCGATGCCCGGCATGCTGCCGGTGATCAACCGCCATTGTGTCGAGCAGGCGGTGCGCACAGGGCTCGGCCTCAAGGCAGAGATCAACCGGCGGTCAATCTTCGACCGGAAGAACTATTTCTATGCTGATCTGCCCCAGGGCTATCAGATCAGCCAGTACAAGAACCCGATCGTCGGGCGGGGTGAGATCGATCTCGACCTGCCAGACGGGACGACACGCACCGTCGGCATCACCCGTCTGCATCTCGAACAGGATGCCGGCAAGAGCCTGCACGACCGCAGCGCCACCGAGACCTATGTCGATCTCAATCGCTCCGGCGTCGCGCTGATGGAGATCGTCTCCGAGCCCGATCTGCGCAGCCCGGACGACGCGGCGGCCTATCTGCGCAAGCTGCGGGCGATCCTGCGCTATCTCGAGACCTGTGACGGCAACATGGAGGAAGGCTCCATGCGCTGCGACGTCAACATCTCGGTGCGGCGCGCCGGTGAGCAGGCCTATGGCACGCGCTGCGAGGTGAAGAACGTCAACTCAATCCGCCATGTCATGGCGGCGATCGAGTATGAGGCGCGCCGCCAGGTGGAGATCCTCGAGGAGGGCGGCACCGTCGACCAGGAGACCCGGCTGTGGGATCCGGGGCGCGGCATCACGCGCAGCCTGCGTACCAAGGAGGAGGCGCACGACTACCGGTATTTCCCCGACCCCGACCTGCTGCCGCTGGAGATCGACGAGGCGACGATCGAGCGGATCCGCGCCTCGTTGCCCGAGCTGCCCGACGAGAAGAAGGCGCGGCTGATGGCGGCGTATGGGCTGTCGGCCTACGACGCCTCGGTGCTGGTGGCCGAGCGTGCCCGCGCCGATTTCTTCGAGGTCGTCGCCCGCGGGCGCGACGGCAAGACGGCCGCCAATTGGGTGATCAACGAGCTGTTCGGGCGGCTCGCCAAGGCCGGCAAGGATATCGGCGATAGTCCGGTCTCGGCCGATCAGCTGGGCGGGCTGATCGACCTCATCAGCGACGGCACGATCTCCGGGCGAATCGCCAAGGACGTCTTCGACGAGATGATGGAGACGGGCCAGGACGCTGCCGCCATCGTCGAAGCGAAGGGGCTGCGCCAGGTGACGGACACCGGCGCGATCGAGGCGGCGATCGACGCGGTGCTGGCCGCCCAGGCCGACAAGGTCGCCGAATACCGCTCCGGCAAGGACAAGCTGTTCGGCTACTTCATCGGTCAGGTGATGAAGGCGACCGGTGGCAAGGCCAATCCCGCGGCGCTCAACGCCCTGCTCAAGGCGAAGCTCGACGGCTGAGCGCGGAGTGCCGTGCCGGGTGTGTCCCGCCGCCGATCAGCGGCGGCGGCGCCCGGTGAAATGCCGCTCGGCGCGTGCCTCTGCGAAGCGACGGCCGGCCTGGCGCTTGACCTCGGCCCAGCAGGCATCGGCATCGGCCTCGGCGATGGTGCCGAACAGCGCCATGTAGCCCTCGATCTCCGCAAGTGCCCGCAGCTTCTCGGTAGCCTGCCAGCGGGTCAACGTCCATGGCTCGCCGGAATCAGCGATCTTGCCGGTCGACAGGCAGGCATGGACCTCGATCTCGGCCGGCGCTTCGTCCTCCACGCGGACCGTCACGCGGCCGAACTCGAACTCGTCGCCCTCGAAGAAGCGGATGCGCTCGATCTCATCGCGGGTGAACGGGCCGATGACCAGCCCCTCCACCTCGCCGCCGGGCTGCGCCACCAGGAAGGGGAAGCTCTCGCCGAGGACGCGCCGGCGGGTGAAGCCGTCGAGCCGGGCGCGGCGGGGGGCGAGCTGGTCGAGTGGACGGCCGACGACGATCGGTACCACGTCGGGATCGAGCAGGGTTCCGAAGACGAAGAGGCGCATCGCGTTCCCCTGGGCTCGAGGAGGATGGGATGAGGGCGGCGGTCAGCGCGTCAAGAAAGGCGTCGGCGCGCCGATGTCAACCCGCCGGCCGCGGTTCCGTTCACGGCGGCCGTCATCGGGTGCAGCAGCCGTTGGAAACGGCGCAGCGGTATGCCTATCATCGCGTGCGCGCCGCCGGCGCGGCGCCGGTTGCGGAGGCCGGTCATGTTCGACGAGTTCAAGACCTTCATCGCCCGTGGCAATGTCATCGACCTCGCCGTCGGTATCATCATGGGCGCTGCCTTCACGGCGATCGTCAATTCGCTCGTGAACGACATCATCATGCCGCCGATCGGCGTGATCGTCGGCGGCTTCGACTTCTCGGACTTCTACATCAACCTGTCGGGGGGCGAATATGCCAGCCTCGCCGAGGCACGCGAGGCCGGTGCCGCGGTGATCGCCTATGGCGTCTTCGTCAACGCCGTCATCAATTTCCTGATCGTCGCCTTTGCCGTCTTCATCCTGGTCAAGCAGGTCAACCGGCTGCGTCGGCAGGAAGCCGCCCAGCCCTCCGCTCCGCCGGCCCCGCCGCGTTCGGAGGTGCTGCTGGAGGAGATTCGCGACCTGCTGGCGAGGCGCTGAACGAGGTCAGGCCGGCTCGAGCGTCCCGGCGGCGAGAAGCGCGTCCACCAGGGTGGCAGCCTCCGGGGCGAGCGCGGCGCGGGCCGTGGCCGACAGTACCGGCGCGGCATCGCCCTGGGCGCGGCAGAGCTGCCGTGCCAGCGTTGCCGCCTCGCCCGTAAGGCCGGGAAAGGCCGTGCCGTCGGCGAAGAGCGTCAGCGTCGTCCCGGCGGATGACCCCGGGGCTCGCGTCCAGGCGAGGCGTGCGTCGGCGGCAAGCCGCAGCGGACCCGCCGGCCTGCGGCGTCGGCGCGGCAGCCGCTCCTCCTTCGGTTCGGTCAGGAGCCGACCGAGCCAGCCGGCGAGGAACGCATCGTCGTCGAGATGGCGGCGCAGCAGCGCCCGCACCCGCTCGATGGCAGCGGGCGGCAGTTCGGACGGGTCCTGCGGCGGGGTGAGGTCGGGATCGGCGTAGCGGTCGCCCTCATCGGGCTGCTCGGCGAGGGCGGCGGCGAAGCGTCCGGCGAGGTCCGCGGCGCTCGGCGCGCGGAAGCCGATCGAGAAGGTCAGCGAGGCATCGACCGCCACGCCGTCATGCGCCCAGCCCGGCGGAACGTAGAGCATGTCGCCGGGCTCGAGCACATGCTCCTCCGCCGGCTCGAAATCGGCGAGCAGCTTCAGCGGCTGGCCCGGGATCCAGGCGGGATCGGTCAGCGCCCGGTCGCCGAGTCGCCACAGTCGCCGGCCCTCCCCCTGCAGGAGGAAGACGTCATAGGCGTCGACATGTGGGCCGACACCGCCACCGGGCGGGGCGTAGCTGACCATCACGTCGTCGCGCCGCCAATCCGGCACGAAGCGGAAGCGGGCCAGAAGGGCCGCGACCTCGGGCACCCAGCGGTCGACGCCCTGAACCAACAGCGTCCAGTCGCGCTTGGGCAGCCGCGCGAAATCCGTCTCGGTGAAGGGGCCGTGGGCGACCCGCCAGCGCGCCCCCCGCCGGGTGACGAGCCGGCTCTCCACCGCCTCCTCGCAGGCAAGGCCCGCCAGTTCGTCCGGAGTCAGCGGGCTGCGCCAGCCGGGCAGGGCGGCGCGGATCAGCTTCGGCCGCTTCTGCCAATGCGCCGCCAGGAAGGCGGACGGTGCCATACCGCCGAGCGGCGCTGATGCCGTCTCCGTCACGGAACCGCCGGGTCGAGTGGGGTGAACACCGCGATCGACAGATCGCGCGTCGGCCAGAAATCGGTCCGCGTCAGCTCGAATGTCGTCGGCCCCGTCTTCTCGATGTCCGGGGCGCAGAGCGAGACGATGGCGTCGGTCGAGCCCTTGTCGACGGTCAGGTGGAAGGTGCCGATCGGCCCGGCCCAATTGGCGCCGGTGGTCAGCACATAATCGACCTCGCGGACCACGAGCATCGGGTACTCCTGCTCCTGCGCCCGGAGTCGCCGCCGCAGCCCGGCGATCACCGCATCATCGAAGCAATAGGCGCTCTGCCAATGGGCGAGCCGCTCCGGATCATCGAGATCCCAGTTCGAGAAGAAGGAGGTGCCGGCGACCGGCGCATAGCTGTGCTCGACGGTGACGACCGCGCCGGCAGGAAAGCGCTGTTCCCACCAGAAGCGCGTCTCGACGGTCCAGTGGGTGTAGACCTCCTGATAGTCTGCCATCCACTCCAGCAGGCCGCGGTCGATCAATTTGCGTTTCATCGGCTCGGGCAGGGCGACCAGTCGCTCCCACCAGCCCGGCTCGAAGATCGAGAGCGGAGCGCCCGCCGCCTCGATCAGCGCCGTCACATCGCTGCCATCGGGGGCGATTGCGCGGCGCTCGACCGCGGGCGCGACAGGTGCGCCGTCCACCGTCACGCGGAAATCGACGAAATTCACCGGATCGTTCGATGGCGGGGCGACCGGCACATAGGAGAGCTCGCCGGTTTCGAGGGGCGGCAACGGGAAGGCGACGATCGTCTCGATGTCGCTGCCGGTGACGTTGCGAAACCGGTAGCTCACGCGAATCGCATCGGCCGAGAGGTAGAGATCCTCCCGCTCCATCGCGATCGCATCGGTCCGGGTGAGCGTGAGGCCGCCGGTGCCGAGCACTGCGGTGCTGTCATTGGCGCCGGCCGGCCAGGCAACAAGGGCACACAGTGCAGCCGGTAACCCCCGGACCGCACGGCAGAGAGCAGGAATCGTCACGGCTCACCTCCCCCGGAGCGAAGGCGGACATCATATCCTGCCGCGGCGCTTGGCGTGAGTGGCCGGTCGATTGACCGGGCCGCCGGCCGAAGGCTAGGGGAAGGCCCGGCCCGGGCAGGCGGGCGATCGAGCAGGAGACGGCATGGTCGAATCGGTGCTGGGCGACATCGGCGAATTCATCGGCTCGGTGCTGCGATTCGTCATCGAGCTGATCCGCTCGATCACCTTCGGTCTCGGTGACCTGATCGATTCCTTCTTCGACGGCATCGCCCGCGGCATCGGCCTGCGCGACAGCTCGGCCTTCCACATCGCAATCGTGGCGCTGGGGCTGGTGCTGTTCTGGCTGGCGCTGCGGGCCTTCCTGCGGCGGCGATTCGTGCCGGGCGTCGTCTGGCTGCTGCTCGGTCTCATCGTCATCGGCTGGGTGGTCCGCTGACCGCCCAGCCCGCCGTCTTGCCGATCACCCCGGATCCCGTGCCGCTCCATCTCGTGAAGCTCTGCGTCGGCATCGACGACCCCGACCAGCTGCGGCGGGTCCAGGCCGCGCGCCTAGCGGAGGGCGGCGTCGTCGAGGCGCGAACCCGGATGATGCCGCGCCGTCGCGACGAGGTGCTCGCCGGCGGCTCGCTCTATTGGGTGATCCGCCAGGTCGTGCGGGTGCGCCAGCGCATCCTCGGGCTCGAACCCGCAACCGATCCCGCAGAGGGGCGGCCTTTCTGCCGGATCCTGCTCGATCCCGCGCTCGTGCCGGTGTCGCCGCGCGCCTGGCGGCCGTTCCAGGGCTGGCGCTATCTGTCGGTCGCCGATGCTCCACCGGATCTCGGCGACGCGCCGGGAGAAACGGAGGAGGAACTGATGCCCGAGGCGATGCTGGCCGAGCTACGCGCCCTCGGCCTGCTCTGACCGGGAGGGAGGCAGTATCCGGGCGGTCTCACAAATTCGGAAAAAAGGCCTTTACAGCCCGGAGGCACCCGCCTATATCACCGCTCGTCCGACGGCGACGCCGGCCGGACGCCCCGGACGGGGCGGACGGAACGGTGGCCAGACCGGCAGATCGCCGCGGTCGTCACGACAAGCTTCGCCCTTCACGGGCCACCCGAAAGGGATGGCGCGGCGGGGCGTCGCGGCGCGGCGGCCGGTGGTGATCGGCGGACACGGATTTTTGATAATATGGTGAGAGTGGAGAAGGGGTACGGGGCCTGCGGTTTG
>CAYORM010000059.1:0-17635 GCA_964406375.1 uncultured Mycobacteriaceae bacterium
CCATGTCGCGCGGATGACTGGTCGTATAGCGGATGCGGGCCACGCCCTCGATCTCGGCGATCGCGCGGATGAGGCGGCCGAGCCCCCAATCCCGCCCGTCCGGGCCGGCGCCATGGAAGGCGTTGACGTTCTGGCCGAGCAGCGTGATCTCGCGCGCGCCGCGCGCCACCAGCCGCCGCGCCTCCGCCAGGATGCCCTCGACATCACGCGAGAACTCCGCGCCGCGCGTATAGGGGACGACGCAGAAGGTGCAGAACTTGTCACAGCCTTCCTGCACCGCCAGGAAGGCGCTGATGCCGGCCTCCCCCTCACCCTCGGGCAGATTGTCGAACTTGCTCTCGGCCGGGAAGTCGGTGTCAACGAGCGGGCGGCCAGAGCGCCGGTGCGCCTCGGCGACCATCTCCGGCAGGCGGTGATAGACCTGCGGCCCGACGACGAGGTCGATCCAGGGCGCGCGCGCCGCGATCGCCTCGCCCTCGGCCTGCGCGACGCAGCCGGCCACCGCGACGATCGGGCGTCGTCCGCCGGGGCCTTCGCTGCTGCGCGTCCGCAACCGCCCAAGCTCGGAGAAGACCTTCTCGGTGGCCTTCTCACGGATGTGGCAGGTGTTGAGGATCACCATGTCGGCGTCCTCGGCGGTATCGGTCGGCGCGTATCCGAGCGGCGCGAGGAGGTCTGCCATCCGTCCACTGTCGTAGACGTTCATCTGGCAGCCCCACGTCTTCACGAAAAGCTTCTTGGTCGAACGACCTGTCACGACTGTTCCTCGGAGCCCCCGTCGCGGGGAACCGCTCCTGTCCTTTGCGGCGCCGCGATCATAGATCGCGGGCTATGGCGGCGGAATCAAGCTTTCTGGACGCAACACCCCGCTGCGCTGCCATCGCGGCCCCCCGCCTGGACCGGTGACCCCGGCCGCGCCGCCTCATGCCGGGGCCGCCACGGGCTCGTCATCGATCACCGGTGCAGGCACCGGCTGCGTCGCATCGAGGCGGCCGGCATTCGCCGCCGCGACGCCGCGGGCGACCGCCGTCCAGCAATGGTCGGCAAGCGCCTTGCGGCTGCCGAAGGCACTGATATCGGTTGGCTCGTGGAACACGACATGCACCGTCAACCGCCCCTGGCAGGCGACGTTCCAGAGATGCGGAGCCATGTCCATGTCGCCATACCAGGCGTAGAGCGACCGCAGGCGCCGGCCGAGCGGGATACCGTCGAGCGCCGTGCAGGCCAGCGAGACGGGCTGGACGGTGAGCGGACGCCCATCCACCGGCAGCGCGGCCACGGCGAACAGCGCGCTCTTGAAGGGCAGTGTGCGGTTGCCGTCGCTCGATGTGCCCTCGGGGAACAGGATGAGGTTGTCGCCGGCCTCGAGTCGCACCTCGATGTCGCGCCGCTGGCGCCCGGTTGAGGACACACGGCGGTCGACGAAGACGGTGCGCTGCAGCTTGGCCAGAAGGCCGAAGAGCGGCCATCCCGCCACCTCCGCCTTGGCGACAAAGCTGGCCGGCAGGCAGCTGCCCAGCACCTCAATGTCGAGATAGGAGAGGTGATTCGACACGAACAGCGTCGGCCGCGCGGTCGACGGCCTGCCGGTCACCACCACCCGCATACCCATGATACGGCAGCAGATGCGGTGGTAGAAGACCGGGATGGTCTCCACCGCACGCAGCTTCAGCGCCAGCGCCACGACCTGGACCGGGATCATCACCCCGGTGAACAGCAGATAGACGAGGAGGCGTCCCGCACCCCTCAGCCGGGCGCCGGGGCCGAGCGGCATGGCGCCCGGCCGGCTCACGGCTTCTCGTAGGCCAGGACCGGCCCCCGGCGCTCCCGCTTCTCGTAGTGCTTGAAGTACTTCTCGGTCACGAGGTCGGTCTTGACGATGACTGCGACATCGGTGGTCTGGAACTGCGGATCGATCACCGCCCCATCCCCGACATAGCCGCCGAGCCGCAGATACCCCTTGATCAGCGGCGGCAGGGCGGCGATCGCCTCGCGCTGGTCAACCGCCTCGATGGGCATCCGCCGCATCTCGGTGTGCAGCGCCGGCAGCGCCACCGGGCGCAGCGCCGGCGGGGCGAGGTGGTAGTAGTAGAGATAGGAGAGCGGCATGCTCAGCGCCTCGACATCGACGCCGGGCAGGCTGGCGCAGCCGAACATCAGCTCGATGTCGTGCTGGAACACATAGGCGGCGATGCCCCGCCAGAGGAGCTGCATCGTCGTGCCGGTCCGGTACAGCCCGTCGACGCAGGAGCGTCCGAGTTCCAGCACAGAGCCGGAATACGCCTCGATCTTCGAGATGTCGTATTCGGAGGCCGAGTAGAACCGGCCCATCTTTTCGGCGGCCGGCCGCCGGATCAGCCGGTAGGTACCGACCACCGCCTCGGCGCCGCGACCGCGGGCGTGGTCGATCACCAGGAGATGATCGGCGACCGCGTCGAACTCGTCGAAATCGCGGCCGGATGCGGCCATCGCCTCGGTCGGCTTGGCCGTCATCTCCTCGTAGAAGACGTGGTACCGGAGCCGCTGGGCCGCATCGACCTCCGCCGGATCGGCCGCGAGGCGTACCTCGAGATTGCCGGCGCGAAGGCTCCAGCTGCTCTCGTCGAAAGTGGTCGTCTCCGCCATGCTCTCCGCCGTTGCCGGGCCCCGGACGTCTCCCGGGGCTTCAGCGGACCCGGGCCCCGCTATCCCTGCGCCCGTGCCCGCATCCTTGCACTATAGCACCGGATGGCGCCGCGACCGCCCCCGAAAACGCGACCGGCCACATGGCGGCCGGATCGGGGCCTGCCGGCCCGTCCCGGCCGATGCGGGCTCAGCCGCGAGAGCGGGCGCGGGTGCCGAGACCGATCTCCTTGGCGAGCGCGCTGCGCTGCCGGGCATAGTTCGGTGCGACCATCGGGTAGTCGGGCGGCAGGCCCCAGCGCTCGCGATACTGCTCCGGCGTCATGCCATAGGCGGTCTTGAGATGCCGCTTCAGCATCTTCAGCCGCTTCCCGTCCTCCAGACAGATGATGTAGTCCGGCGTCACCGACTTCTTGATCGGCACGGCCGGCTGCGGGCGCTCCGGCGCCGGGCTCGGTTCCGAACCCAGCGACCACAGGGTCCGGTAGACTTGATCGATGAGCTTGGGAAGATCGGCGACCGCGACGCTGTTGTTGCGAACATGCGCCGCGACGATCTGCGTGGTCAGTTCCAGCAAGTCGTTGGACGGCGTTTCGGTGGTCATGACGATGCTCCAATGGGGGCTGGCGCCGTGGCGAGGCGTGCCGATTTATAGAAGGCGTCCGTGCGATTATCAAACGTCAATGACAATGAATACAGGGGTCGGCACCGCCGATGGCAAGAAAGAGCGGCAGAAATGTCCTGGCCTGATCATGGACCCGGTGTGATCCCGGATGTGGAGATCGATGTAACGCGAGAGATGTGCCCGATGAGCTTCGTCAGGGTGAAGCTGGCACTGGAGGCGATGCACCCCGGGCAGCTCTTGGAAGTCCGGCTGCGCGGCAGCGAGGCCTTGGAGAACGTGCCGCGTTCTACACGTGAAGCCGGGCATCAGGTGGCGTCGCTGCGTCCCGATGCGGACGGGCCGGGCCTGCACCGGTTGGTGATCATCCGCGCCTGAACGGCGGGCAGACGCAACCGGGATCGCCGCACGCAGCAAAGGTAGCCCGCCGGCAAGGATGCAGACAAACGAAGAGGGGCACGAGACCCGTGCCCCTCGAGAGCGGACGTCGCCGCGGCCGGATCCGCGGCCGCTCAGGCGTCGTGAGCCGCCAGCCGCGCGATCTCGTCCTTCAGGCGCAGCTTCTCGCGCTTCATCCGGGCGATCTCGTTCTCGTCGTGGTAGGGCTGAAGTGATGCGTCGAGGATGCGCCGGTCGAGCGCCGAATGCTTGGCACGGAGGGATTCGATACGTTCGGCAACAGCCATGTTTCGCTCCCTTGCTGTTGGCCGGGCCTCCAAGCGAGATCCCGGCACCACCTGCATGTTACCACGTGGTGACTGTCCGGGAACGATGCAATGACATTGCGGAGCCCGTCGCTACGGGCCACCGGAGGGTCAGTCGCCGAGGCAGATTCCGAGCGCCCGCGCCGTCCTGACGAGCGCCCCGTCCAGCTCGACCGCCTGATAGCGCGCGATCGCCTCTTCGAGCGGCACGTCGATGACCCGGCGGTCGGACCAGGCGACCAGCCGGTCGAACTTGCCCTCGGCGATCAGGTCCACCGCATGGGTCCCGAAGGCCGCGGCGATCAGCCGGTCGCGCCAGGACGGCATCGAACCGCGCTGGACATGGCCGAGGACGGTCACACGCGTCTCGGCGCCCGTCGCCTCGGCAATCTGGTGGGCGACATAGTCGCCGATCCCGCCGAAGCGCTTCTCGCCGCCGAGATACTCCTTCTGTTTGGCCTCGCCGTCGATCGGCCGCACCGCCTCCGACACGACGACGAGCGCGAAGTTGCGGCCGGCGCGACGCACGTCGCGGATCTTCTCCGCCACCGATTCGATCGAATAGGGGATCTCCGGCAGCAGGATCACATCGGCCCCGCCGGCGATCCCGGCGGAGAGCGCGATATGCCCGGCATCGCGGCCCATCACCTCGAGCACCATCACCCGGGCATGGCTCGCCGCCGTCGGCTGCAGCCGGTCGAGCGCCTCGGTGGCGACCGCCACCGCCGTGTCGAAACCGACCGACACCTCGGTCAGGCCGACATCATTGTCGATCGTCTTGGGGATGCCGACATAGTTGATGCCGCCCTGCTGGGCGAGGCGGCGCAGGATCGCGTGGCTGCCATCACCGCCGATGCCGATCAGGGCATCGAGGCCGAGTTCGCGATAGCCGCCGATGATCTCGATCGAGCGGTCCTTCACGGTGCCGTCGGCCATCGGATAGGCGAAGGGATTGCCCTTGTTGGTCGTGCCGAGGATGGTGCCGCCCTGCCGCATCATCGTGCCGGACAGCATCTCCGGGCTCAGCACCTCGTACCGGAGCGGCCGCGTCAGCAGCCCGACCGTGCCTTCCTTGATGCCGATCACCGACCAGCCATAGCCGGCCGCCCGTGCCACGACCGCCCGAATGACGGCATTGAGTCCGGCGCAGTCACCGCCGCTCGTCAGAAGGCCGATGCGCTTTTCCGACGCCATACCGATCGTCCTGCTCGTGCTTTGGCCCGTTGTTAGCAGAACGAGCCTGCGCTGCAACCACGATGGCGCGCGCCGTCCGGCCGGCGCAGTGGCAGCGACCGGGTGCAACCGAGCCATGCCCGGCGCGATGGCCACGGACCGGGCGAGACGGTTCGGCAGAAGACGCCGAGCCGCTATACTCCCCTGCGCGGGTCGGGACCGCCGCCCGTCGCCGACGAGGATTGCCGAGCGCGAATGACTGACATCCAGATGTTGCGGGAGCGGCTGGCGGCCCTGCAGCTTGAGCACCGCGACCTCGACGACGTCATCGCGCGGCTCGCCTCAACGGGCGCCGACCAGCTCCAGATCCAACGGCTGAAGAAGCGCAAGCTCGCCCTTAAGGACATGATCGCGCGGATGGAGAGCCAGATCCTCCCCGACATCATCGCCTGACCGCGCGCCGGTCGCCTTTCGCCCCGGCCACAGCCGCCATCCCCGACCGAGCCCGCCCGATGACCGAGCCCACCGCCCCGCCCGATCCGACACCGCCCGAGACGGCCATCCCCGTGGCGATCGTGATGGGCAGCCAGTCCGACTGGGAGACGATGCGCCACGCCGCCGCGACGCTGGATGCACTGGGCATCGCGCATGAGGCACGGATCGTCTCGGCCCATCGCACGCCCGACCGGATGTGGAGCTTCGCGCGCGGGGCGCGGGCGCGGGGTCTGCGCGCCATCATCGCCGGCGCCGGCGGCGCGGCGCATCTGCCGGGCATGATCGCGGCGATGACGCCCGTGCCGGTGCTCGGGGTGCCGGTGGAGAGCCGGGCGCTCTCCGGCCTCGACAGCCTGCTCTCGATCGTCCAGATGCCGGCCGGCGTGCCGGTCGCGACCTTCGCGATCGGCCGGGCCGGCGCCGTCAACGCGGCGCTGTTCGCCGCCGCGCTGCTTGCCACGACTGATCCCGGTGTCGCCGGCGCGCTCGATGCCTGGCGCGAACGCCAGACCGCCGCCGTCGCCGAGAGGCCGGCATGAGCGGCGTGACCCGCCCGCTCGCGCCGGGCGCCATCATCGGCATCCTCGGCGGCGGCCAGCTCGGCCGGATGACGGCGCTCGCCGCGGCCCGGCTCGGCTATCGCGTCCACGCCTTCGCCACCGAGCCGGATGCCCCGCTCGTCCAGGTCACCGACCGTGCCACCATCGCCTCCTTCGGCGACGGCGCCGCGCTCGATGCCTTCGCTGCGGCTATCGACGTGGCGACGCTGGAATTCGAGAATGTGCCGATCGGCGCCGTCGAGCGCGTCGCCCGCCGTGTCCCGGTCAGGCCGGGGGCCGCGGTGCTGGCCACCTGTCAGGACCGCGTCGCCGAGAAGCGCTTCGCCACCGGGCTAGGCATCGCGACCGCCCCCTGGGCACCGGTCGATGATGTCACCGGGCTGAAGGCGGCGCTGGCCACGCTCGGCACGCCTGCGATCCTCAAGACGCGGCGCGAAGGTTATGACGGCAAGGGCCAGGTGGCGATCCGCGACGCCGCAGAGGCCGAGGCCGCCCTTGCCCGGATCGGTGGCCGGCCGGCGATCCTCGAGGGCTTCGTCACATTCGCCCGCGAACTGTCGGTCATCGCCGCCCGCGGCACCGACGGCACCGTCCGCTGCTACCCGGCAGTGGAGAACCGCCATCACAACCACATCCTGGCCGAGACACTGGCGCCGGCGCCCGGCCTTGCGCCGGCGCTGGCCGCCGAAGCCGAGGCGATCGCCGCACGGCTCGCCGTGGCGCTCGACGTGGTGGGGCTGCTGGCGGTTGAGCTGTTCGAGACGGCCGATGGCCGCCTCCTCGTCAATGAGCTCGCGCCGCGCCCGCACAATTCCGGGCACTGGACGATGGACGCCTGCGCGACCGACCAGTTCGAGCAGCTCGTCCGCGCCGTCTGCGGCCTGCCGCTCGGGGCGGTCGACCGGCTCGCCGATTGCGTGATGACGAATCTCATCGGTGATGACGTCGCCGGAGTGCCGGCCCTCCTCGCCGAGCCCGGGGCGCGGCTGCATCTCTACGGCAAGACCGAGGCGAGGCCGGGCCGCAAGATGGGGCACGTCAACCGGCTCGTCTCCCACCCGCCCCGCTGACCGCCCTGCCCGGATCGCCCCCGCCCTGCGATCTCTGCTGGCGCGTGGCGATGGCGATGCCGGCGAACACCAGCACCACGCCCACCGCGTGATACAGCCGGAAGCGTTCGCCCAGCAGCAGCGCCGCGAGCAGCGGGATGAAGACCGGCATCAGATGGATCGACAGGCCGGCGGCGGTCGCGCCGAACCGGGCGACATTGGCGTTCCAGGCGACATAGGCGAGCAGCGACGGCCCGATCCCGACATAGATGATCACGGCGATCGGCAGCGGCTCGATCGGCATCGGCGTCCCGGACAGATGCTCGGCCAGATAGAAGGGCAGCAGCACCAGGCTGCCGATCGTGGTGGCCACCAGCAGCATCGCGGTGGGGGGCAGCTCGCGCGGCCGCCAGCGCAGCAGCACCGAGTAGACCGCCCAGTCGAGATTGGCGGCGATCACCCACAGATCGCCCGCGGTGAAGGTCAGGCTGGCCAGCGTCGCCAGATCGCCCTGCACGACGATCCAGACCACGCCGGCCAGCGATACCGCGATCCCCGTCGCCTGCGCCCAGCGCAGCTTCTCGCCGGCGAGCAGGAAGGCGACCAGCGGGATGAAGACCGGGATCGCCGCGTTGAGCAGCCCGGCATTGGTGGCGGTGGTGCTGTGCAGGCCGATATAGACGAAGGTGTTGTAGACGGCGATGCCGGTGATGCCGTAACCGAGCAGCAGCGGCCAGGCGCGCAGCGCCACCGCCCGATGCTGCCACAACGGCCCGATCGCGAAGGGCAGCAGGACCAGCGTCGCGACCGTCCACCGCCAGAAGGCCCAGCCGATCGGCGGCATCACATCGGCCAGCGCCCGGCCGGCGACGAAGTTCGTCGACCACAGCAGCGGCGGGACGGCGAGGAGCAGCAGTGCGAGGCGCCGCTTGTCGATGGCCATGTCCGCTTTTCGGCGGCGGGCGGCGGCATGTCAAATCACCCGTCGGCCGCGGCAAGGCGCGGGTCGCGTCGCCTCCGTCTATGGAAGCCGCCGCTTTCGTGCTAGCACCGCGGCGTTTGGCATCGCCGAGACGGAGAGAAGACAGATGGCGCAGCCGCACGCCTTCAGGACCGAGACGGACAGCCTGGGCGCGGTCGACGTCCCCGCGGACCGCTACTGGGGTGCGCAGACGCAGCGCAGCCTGCAGAATTTCCGGATCGGCGGCGAGCGCATGCCCGCCCCGCTGGTCCGGGCGCTGGGGATCCAGAAGAAGGCGGCAGCGCTGGCCAATCGCGAGCTGGGCGAACTGCCCGAGACCATCGCCGACGCGATCGTGGCGGCGGCAGAGGAGGTGATCGACGGCACGCTCGCCGACCATTTCCCGCTCGTCGTCTGGCAGACCGGCTCGGGCACCCAGACCAACATGAACGCCAACGAGGTGATCGCCAATCGGGCGATCGAGATCCTCGGCGGCACGATCGGCTCGAAGAGCCCGGTCCATCCCAACGACCACGTCAATCGCGGCCAGTCCTCGAACGACACCTTCCCGACCGTGATGCACATCGCGGCGGTCGAGCAGATCGGCCACGAGCTGCTGCCGAGTCTCGAGCATCTGCACCGTGCCCTGCAGCGCAAGGCCGAGGAGTTCCGGTCGATCGTCAAGATCGGCCGCACCCACCTGCAGGATGCGACGCCGCTGACGCTCGGCCAGGAGTTCTCGGGCTATGCCCGGCAGATCGAGCTCGGCATCGGCCGGGTCAAGCGGTCGATGGACTCGCTGCTCGAGCTCGCCCAGGGCGGCACCGCCGTCGGCACCGGACTGAATGCGCGGGTCGGCTTCGCCGAGGCCTTTGCCGAGCAGGTGCAGCGGATCACCGGCTTCCCCTTCCGTACCGCGGTCAACAAGTTCGAGGCCCTGGCCGCGCATGATGCCTGCGTCGAGGCCTCGGGGGCGCTCAACGTCCTCGCCGCCTCGCTGATGAAGATCGCGAATGATATTCGCCTGTTGGGCTCGGGCCCGCGCTGCGGCATCGGCGAGATCGCCCTGCCGGAGAACGAGCCCGGTTCCTCGATCATGCCGGGCAAGGTCAACCCGACCCAGTCCGAGGCGCTGACCATGGTCTGCGCCCAGGTAATGGGCAATCACACCACCATCACCATCGGCGGGGCGACGGGGCATTTCGAGCTGAACGTCTTCAAGCCCGTCATCATCTACAACCTGCTGCAGTCGATCCGGCTGCTGGCGGATGCGGCGCGCAGCTTCACCGACAATTGCGTCGTCGGCATCGTCGCCAATCGCGAGCGCATCGATCAGCTGCTGCATGAATCGCTGATGCTGGTGACGGCGCTGAACCCGCATATCGGCTACGACAACGCCGCCAAGGTGGCCAAGAAGGCCCATGCCGAGGGCACGACGCTGAAGGAGGCGGCGATCGCCCTCGGCCTGCTGACGGCCGAGCAGTTCGATCAGTGGGTTCGCCCGGAGACGATGGTCGCGCCGCGCTGAGCGGTACGCCGCCGCAAGCGGCCGAGGGGGCGGTCCGCAAGCGGTCCGTCTCGATCGCCGGACACGCGACCAGCGTGTCGCTCGAGGCGGCGTTCTGGAACGCCCTCGGCCGCATCGCCGCGGCCGAGGGCGTCCCGCTTTCCCGCCTCGTCGAGCGCGTCGACGCCACGCGGGCGCCGGGCGTGAACCTGTCGAGCGCGCTGCGCGTCTTCGTGCTCGAACGCGTCACAAACGCCCCGCATCAGCGGGACGCGGATTAACTTTCCGTCATCAGGGCTCGGTCACGGCAACCGGGCGTTGCTGCCTTTCGGGGGAAGCACCCGGACACGGGGCGTGCGGGGCGGCGCCGTGCCACAGGGAGGCGACCTGATGACCCTGACGAACTGGACATCCTCGCGCCGCGACTTCCTGCGCGTCTCGGGCGCAGCGGTCGGGATGGGCGTCCTGCCGGCCGCGGCGGAGACGGTAGGACCCGCCATCGTGCAGACGCCCGGCGGGCCGGATCGGCCCAATATCGTCGTGGTGGTGATCGACACGCTGCGGCGGGACCATGTGCGCAGCTACGGCGCCGCGGGCATGCACACGCCCAATCTCGACGCGCTGGCCGCGGAGAGCGTCATGTTCACCCGGGCGACGCCGGAGGCGATGCCGACCGTGCCGGCGCGCCGCACGATCCATACCGGCCGCCGCACATTTCCCTTCCGCGACTGGCAGCGCCGCTCCGGCAACGAGACCGGCGTCTGGGGCTGGCAGCACATCCCCGATGACCAGCCGACACTGTCGGAGACGCTGCGCGCTGCCGGCTATTACACGATGCTGGTCAGCGACACGCCGCACCAGTTCAAGGCGTCGATGAACTTCACCCGCGGCTTCAACGTGGTGCAGTGGCTGCGCGGGCAGGAGGGCGACGACTTCCAGCCCTACTGGGTCGCGCCGGACCGCGATCTCGACCGCTTCATGTACCGCACCGCCGGCGGCGCCGAGCTCGACAGCAAGGCCGAGAACTTCCCGATGCGGCGCGAGCTGCGCCAGTACCTCGCCAACATCCACGACCGGCAGAGCGAGGAGGATTTCTTCCCGGCGCGGGTGTTCCGCACCGCCGCCCGACTCCTGGAGAACATGCCGCGCGAGCAGCCCTTCTTCCTGCTCGTCGACAGCTTCGACCCGCATGAGCCCTGGGACCCGCCGGGCGCCTATGTCTCGCTCTATGACGACGCGCCCTGGACGGAGCCCGAGCCGGTCACCCCGCGCTATGGCAGCAGCGACTATCTGACCGAACGACAGATCGCCCGGATGCGCACGCTCTATGCCGGCGAGGTCACGCTGACCGATCGCTGGCTCGGCCACTTCCTCGATCGCCTCGTCGATCTCCGTCTCGCCGACGACACCGCGATCATCCTGACGAGCGACCACGGCCATGCGCTGGGCGAGCATGGCGCCGTCGGCAAGCCCGCCTTCGCCTTGTGGTCCGAGATGACCGACACGCCCTTCCTGCTGCGCGCGCCCGGTGGACGCGGCGGTGGCGGACGAAACGACTTCTTCGCCTCCACCCATGACGTCGCGCCGACCGCCCTCGCCCTCGCCAGTGCCGCGCCGGAGGCGCCGATGGACGGGGTGTCGCTGCTGCCGGCGCTGGCCGGCGGGACGATGCCTGTGCGGCCGGTGATGACGACCGGGCTCAACGATTTCGTCTGCGTCCTGGACGGGCGGTGGCGGCTGATCTGCCGCAACGACGGCACCGACGCCCTGCTCTACGACACCGTCGCCGATCCGGACCAGCTGACCGACCTCTCCGGCCGCGAGCCGGAGACGGTGCGCCGGCTCTTTGCGGCGCTGCTCGACGATGTCGGTGGCCCGCTACCGCACTACTGAGGGCCCGAAGAGACACTTGAAGTTGCATCTTTTGGGAGCAAGCCACTACCTTTGCGCGTGAACCGCGGAAGCGGGCGCGGGGAGGCGGCGGGCATGGTGGCGCGGGTCAACACGGTGGCCTTCCAGGGCATCGAGGTACTGCCGATCGACGTGCAGGTGCAGATCGCCGCCGGCCTGCCCGCCTTCACCATCGTCGGCCTGCCCGACAAGGCGGTCGGCGAGAGCCGCGAGCGGGTCCGCGCCGCTCTCCATGCGCTCGGCCTCGCCCTGCCGCCCAAGCGCATCATCGTCAATCTCTCGCCGGCCGACGTGCTGAAGGAGGGCAGCCATTTCGACCTGCCGATCGCGCTCGGCCTCCTTCTCGCCCTCGACGTGCTGTCCGCACCAGAGGTCACCGGCTTTCTCGCTCTGGGCGAGCTGGCGCTCGACGGCACGCTGACGCCGGTGGCGGGCGCGCTGATCGCGGCGATCGGCGCCGCCGCGCGCGGTCTCGGCCTGATCTGCCCGGCGGCGAGTGGGCCCGAGGCCGCCTGGGCCGCCGACGGCCAGGGGCGCATCCCGATCCTCGCCGCCCCCTCGCTGCTCGCCCTCATCAACCATTTCAAGGGTGCGCAACCGCTCGCACAACCACGCCCGGCGATCGCGCCGGACGCGCCCGCCGCCCCCGATCTGCGGGAGGTCCGCGGCCAGGAGAGCGCCAAACGCGCGCTCGAGATCGCTGCGGCCGGCGGCCACAACATGCTGATGACCGGGCCGCCGGGCTCGGGCAAGTCGATGCTGGCGGCGCGGCTGCCGGGGCTGATGCCGCCGCTCGACCCGGCCGAGGCGCTCGAGGTGTCGATGATCCATTCGGCGGCCGGGCTGCTCGAGGACGGGCGCCTCCTGCGCCGGCGCCCGTTCCGCGACCCGCACCACTCGGCCTCGCTGGTCTCGCTGGTCGGCGGCGGGCTGAGGACGCGTCCGGGCGAGATCTCGCTCGCCCATCGCGGCGTTCTCTTTCTCGACGAGCTGCCGGAATTCGCCCGCCCGACGCTCGAGGCGCTGCGCCAGCCGCTCGAGAGCGGCCGCGCGGTGATTGCCCGCGCCAATTCACACATCTCCTATCCGGCGCGCCTCCAGCTGGTGGGGGCGATGAATCCCTGCCGCTGCGGCGGTGGCGAGGGCGGCATCGGCATCTGCCGCCGCGGCCCGCGCTGCGCGGCGGAATACCAAGCCCGTCTGTCGGGACCGCTGCTCGACCGCATCGATCTCCATGTCGCGGTACCGGCGGTCTCGGCGAGCGATCTCGCCCTGCCGCCGGCGGCCGAAGGCTCGGCCGACATCGCCCGCCGCGTCGCCGCCGCCCGCGCCGTCCAGCGCGCACGCTTCGACGGCCTCGGCGCCGGGCATCTCCTCACCAATGCCGAGGCCGAGGGGCGGGTGCTCGAGGCGATCGCCACGCCCGATGCCGAGGCCGCCGCCTTGCTCGCCCGCGCCGCCGAGCGCCTCGCCCTTTCCGCCCGCGGCTGGCACCGCGTGCTGCGCGTCGCCCGCACCCTCGCCGATCTCGACGGCGAGGAGACCATCCGCCGCCCGCACATCGCCGAGGCGATCGGCTACCGCCGCATCGCCGCCGGGTGACGGGACGAGAGGATCAGCCAAGGGGCCTGGGCGCCCCGCCGCGACCCATCGGCTGTTCGGCGGCGATGCGGGCGGGTTCGATTCCGGTCATGCCGCGGTTATCCTGACGCCTCTGACAATGCTCGAGCCACGCACTCGACATGTCTGAGAGCGGGGTTCGCCCCTGCAAGGGGGGCAGCGTCATGTCGATTTTCGTCCGGGCCTACCTCCTCGTCGCCATAGCCCTTCTCGGGCTGGCCGCGGGAGGGGCGGTGCATTGGCTGGGCCCGGCCGGCTGGGACGTCTGGATCTGGGGCATTGCGACGGTTCCGGTCCTCGGGGGCCTGTTCCGGCAGATCATCGGCTCGCTGCGGCGCGGCGATCTCGGGCTCGACATCGTGGCGGCCTTGTCGATGTCGGCAGCGCTGGCATTCGGCGAGACCCTGGCCGGCAATGTCGTGGCGCTGATGTATGCCGGCGGACAACTCCTCGAGAGCTATGCCCAGGGCCGCGCCCGCCGCGAGATGAACGCGCTTCTCGGCCGCGTGGCGCATACGGCCTTCCGGTATCGCGGCGAGGCGCTTGAAGAGGTGGCGATCGCCGAACTCGCCCCGGGCGACGAGCTGATGATCCGGCAGGGCGAAGTGCTGCCGGTCGATGGCCGAACCGTCACCGGCCCGGCCCTCCTCGACCTTTCGGCCCTCACCGGCGAATCCATGCCCGTGCGTGTCGAGCCCTCGGGTGAAGTCCTCAGCGGCTCCACCTCTGTGGGCAGCGCCTTCCGTATGGTGGCGACGCGGCCGGCCAGCGAGAGCACCTATGCCGGCATCGTCCGCCTCGTCGAAGCCGCGCAGCAGGCGCGGGCGCCGATGGTACGGCTGGCCGACCGCTATGCCTGGTGGTTCCTGCTGCTGACCCTCGCCATCGCCGCGGCCGCCTGGATAGTGTCGCAGGATCATATCCGCGCCCTTGCCGTACTGGTGGTGGCGACACCGTGTCCGCTGATCCTCGCGGTACCGGTCGCGATCATCTCGGGCATGTCGCGTGCGGCCCGGAACGGCGTCCTGATCAAGAATGGCGGCATTCTCGAGAGCCTCGCCCGGGCCACCACCGCCATCCTGGACAAGACCGGCACCCTGACCCGCGGCACGGCCACCGTCGTCGAGATCCGGACGGCGGGCCAGACCAATGCCGACGAGGTGCTGCGGCTCGCCGCCAGCCTCGACCAGGCGTCGGGGCACGTGGTTGCAGCGGCACTCATCCAAGCGGCGCGGGAACGGGAGCTGCCGCTTTCACCGCCCGCCCATGTTCGCGAGACGCCCGGCACCGGCATCGAGGGGGAGGTCGAGGGCAAGCGCATCGTCGTCGGCGGCAACACCTTCGTCCACGACCGCTCGGGTGGCATCAATCCTCGCAGCCTGCACCATGGCCTCGCCCCGGACCTCGCCACGGTCGCCGTCGCCATCGAGGGTCAGGTCGCCGGGGTCATCGTGCTCGAAGACCCCGTCCGACCCGATGCCGCCGCGCTGCTGGCGGCTCTTCGCACCAGCGGTATCGCCCGTGTGGTCCTCGCCTCCGGCGACCGCAAAGAGATCGCCGACGTAGTCGGATCGGCGCTCGGCGTCGACGCCATCCACGGTGAACTCAAGCCCGAACAGAAGGTCGCGCTCGTCGTCGACGAGCAGGCCCGCGCGCCCGTGATGATGGTGGGTGACGGCATCAATGACGCCCCGGCGCTCGCCGCCGCCGATGTCGGCGTGGCCCTCGGCGCCCGCGGCGCCGCCGCTTCCTCCGAAGCGGCGGGCGTTGTTCTCCTCGTCGATGAGATCGCGCCGCTCGCGGGGGCCATGGCTATCGCCAGGCGCACCCGGGTCATTGCCCTACAGAGCGTCTTCGCTGGTCTGGGGCTCTCGGTGGGCGGCATGCTGCTGGCGGCCTTCGGCTACCTGCAGCCTGTCGAAGGCGCGCTCCTGCAGGAAGCCATCGACATCGCCGTCATCCTCAACGCCCTGCGGGCGCTGCGCTAGAGGCGACGGTCGCCGCTGAGTGCCGGCTGACCGGCCGACCGGGATATGACGTGTACCTATGCGAGATCACCCGGTCGAGATCTCGAATGCCACCGGGTCATGCGATCGCATCTCGCAAGCACCGGGAGGCATCAGACGGCGGCATGGGCCGGATGCCTCGCCCGCTCTTCAGCGAGCCGGTGCAACCGTCCCTAGCGCAATCATCGGCCGGCATCCCTATCTCCGGGTGACGGACCCATCGCCGGTAGCCAGTGGATCGATCATGCCGCCCTTCTCCGTCCTCGACCTGTCGCCGATCGCCGAAGGCTCGACCGCGTCGGACGCGCTGCGCAACACGCTCGAGCTCGCCCGCCATGCCGAGCGGCTCGGCTTCCGCCGCTTCTGGCTGGCCGAGCATCACAACATGCCGGGAATCGCCAGCGCCGCAACCGCCGTCGTCATCGCCCATGTCGCGGCCGGCACCTCGACGATCCGCGTCGGCTCGGGCGGGGTGATGCTGCCCAACCACGCGCCCCTCGTCATCGCCGAGCAGTTCGGCACGCTCGAGGCGCTGCACCCCGGCCGGATCGATCTCGGGCTGGGACGGGCGCCCGGCACCGACCAGCTCACCGCCCATGCCCTGCGCCGCGACCTCAACGGCCGTGCCGAACAGTTCCCCCAGGACGTATTGGAGCTGCTCCGCTATTTCGAGCCCGCCGAGCCCGGCCAGCGCATCCGGGCGGTGCCCGGCGAGGGGCTGCGCGTGCCGGTCTGGCTGCTCGGCTCCAGCCTCTACAGCGCACAGCTCGCGGCGATGCTCGGCCTGCCCTTCGCCTTCGCCTCGCATTTCGCACCCGACGCGATGATGGAGGCCCTCGCCCTCTACCGGGCGCGGTTCGAGCCCTCGGCCTTCCTCGACCGGCCCTATGCGATGCTCGGCATTAACATCATCGCCGCCGATGAGGAGGCGGAGGCGCGCCGCCTGTTCACCTCGCTGCAGCAATCCTTCCTGAAGCTCCGCCGCGGCGAGGCCGGGCGCCTGCCGCCGCCGGTCGACGACATCGAGGCCATCTCCACACCGGCCGAGCGCGCCGGCCTCGCCCGCACCTTCACCTGCAGCTATGTCGGCACGGCGGCGACGGTGCGCGCCGGGATCGAGCGGCTGCTCGCCGAGACCGCCGCCGACGAGCTGATCGTCAGCGGCCATATCTGGGACCATCAGGCGCGGCTTCGCAGCTTCGAGATCGCGGCGGCGGTGCGCGACGCGATCGCGCGCGACCGGGCCGCCGCGGCGTGACCCTTTGTGGCAGCAGCGCGGCGGGAGGATGACGCCGGCACCGCCGCCGTGATATCGACCGCCTCCGGGCCGAACCCCGCATAGGAGTCGCATGACCCTGTCTCTTCCCCGCGTCATCGGCCATCGCGGCGCCGCCGCGCATGCGCCGGAGAACACGCTGGCCGGTCTGCGCAAGGCCGCCGAGCTCGGCTGCACCATGGTCGAGTTCGACGTGAAGTTGACGCGCAACCGCGTGCCGATCCTGTTCCATGACGACACGCTCGACCGCACGACCAACGGTCAGGGCGCGGTGATGAACGCCGATTTCGCGGCGATCCGCACGCTGGATGCCGGCCGCCAGTTCTCACCGGATTTCGCGGGCGAGCGCATCCCGACACTCGAGGAAGCGCTGAAGCTGGCGATCGAGCTGGGGCTCGCCGTCAATATCGAGATCAAGCCCTGCCCGGGACGCGAGGCCGAGACGGCGCAGGTGGCGCTGGCCCAGGCGCAGACGATCTGGCCGGCCGACCGGCCGCCGCCACTCGTCTCCTCCTTCGCCGTCGAGGCGCTGCTGGTGGCCAAGGAGATGGCCCCCAGCTGGCCGCGCGGCTATCTGATCTGGGACCGGCTGCCGACCTGGCAGGCGATCGCCGATACGGTCGAGGCCTCGACCCTCAACGTCGCCGCCGAGAAGGAGACGGCTGAGACGATCGCGGCCTACCGGGCGACCGGCCGGCCGGTGCTGGCCTATACGGTCAACGACCCGGCCGAGGCGGCGCGGCTGTTCGCGACGGGCGTCACCTCCGTCTTCTCCGACGCGCCCGATCGCATCGCCGGCTGAGACCGCCTCGTCCAGAGCCCGCCCCTGCCGGCCCGGATGGACTCGGCCGGGCCCCGCCCTTATGGTCCGCCCCGTCACTCCCCGCCCGAAAAACCACGCCGATGCCCGTTCCGCAGGACCGTATCCGCAACTTCTCGATCATCGCGCATATCGACCACGGGAAATCCACCCTGGCCGACCGGCTGATCGAGCGCTGCGGCGGTGTCGAGCAGCGCGAGATGAAGGCGCAGCTGCTCGACAGCATGGATATCGAGCGCGAGCGCGGCATCACCATCAAAGCGCAGACGGTGCGGCTGACCTACCGCGCCGCCGATGGCGAGACCTATC
>CAYORM010000060.1:0-17610 GCA_964406375.1 uncultured Mycobacteriaceae bacterium
CAAACCGCAGGCCCCGTACCCCTTCTCCACTCTCACCATATTATCAAAAATCCGTCCGGCGCGCCCCGGGGCCGATCTCTCGGCGGCCCGTCATCGCGTCGGGAGCGGCGTTATAGGCGCCCCCCCTCGGGCTGTCAAACAGTTTTGTTCAGCCCCTGCGGGAAAAGCCCGATCCGACCAACCCATTGAAATTGCTTGATCCGTCCCCGAGGCTGGCGAACGGACCCGACACCGCCCCATTTCCGCCCCTCTCGATTGCCAGCAAGGAGCCGGACGCCTCGAGGACTCCCGGGGGGGCACCATGTTCGGCAGGCCACTGACGGGGGCCGATGGTTCCGTGACGGCCGATCCCGGCCCTGGCGAACGCCCTCGTGTTGACCGGTGCCCCGGCCGGGCGGCATTGTCCGAAACCATCGTCCCCGGGGCAGTATCCCGGCGCCAGGCCGAACCGCGTGGCCGTTGCGAACGGTATGAAGAGACGAGGATGACCCGTTGAGACTGAGCCTGGCGCGCCACCGCGCCCTGACCGGCGTGGCGCTCGGAGTGGTGGCGGCGATTCTGGCCGTCATCGATCCAGGAGCCCCGCAACCCGCGGCGATCGCCGCGATGTCCGGCGTGCCGGCCGAGCCGCCGGCCCGGCCCGATCTGGTGACCGACGGGCTGCGCGCCAATCTGGCGCTGATGATGCTGCGACCCGACGAGATCGAGCTGCAGGACTGGATCACCGCCTCGGTTGCCGATTCGCTGCTCGAGCACCGCTACGCCGTCGGTGAGGAGACGCGGGTGGTCGAGGTGCGGTCCGGCGACACATTGACCGGCCTGCTGCTCGAGGCGGGGGTCACCCCCGAAGAGGCCGAGGCCGCGGTCGCGGCGCTGACCGATGTCTTCGACCCGCGAACCCTGCGGGCCGGCCAGGCGGTGACACTGACCTTCGCCGAGACGGGCCGCCAGCGGATGCTCGCCTCGCTCACCTTCGACCCCTCCGTGACCACGACGCTTACCGCGACCCACCTGCCGGAGGCGGGATTCGTCGCCGAGGTGACAGAACGGCCGGTCGAGTTGCGTCCGCGCGCCGTCGCCGGCAGCATCACCAGCAGCCTTTACGCCGATGCCGGCGCGGCCGGCGTGCCGGACCAGATCACCGCCGCCTTCATCCGCGCCCTGTCACACACCGTCGATTTCCAGCGCGACCTGCATGACGGCGACGGCTTCGCCGCCGTCTATGAGATCAAGACCCTCGAGGACGGCCGGACGGTCGGCACCGGCGAGTTGCTGATGGCGCGGCTCGATCTCTCCGGCCGGACGGTCGAGATGTTCCGCTTCGAAGATCGCGACGGCGTCGTCGACTATTATGACCGTTCCGGGATGAGCGCCCGGCGGCTGCTGCTGCGCACCCCCATCGACGGGGCGCGGATGAGCTCGAGCTACGGCATGCGCCGCCACCCGATTCTCGGCTATTCGCGCATGCATAAGGGCGTCGACTTCGCCGCCCCCTCCGGCACGCCGATCTATGCCGCGGGCGACGGCACGGTCGAGGTGGTCGGCACGCGCAGCGGCTACGGCAAATATGTCCGGATCCGGCACAGCAGCCAGATCTCGACCGCCTATGCCCATCTGAGCCGCTTCGCGGACATCGCCGAGGGCGCGCGCGTCCGCCAGGGCCAGTTGATCGGTTATGTCGGATCGACCGGTCAGGCGACCGGCCCGCATCTGCATTACGAGGTGCTGGTGGGCGGCGAGCAGGTCAATCCGATGAGTGTCGACCTGCCGACCGGCCGCGCCCTCGAGGGCGCCGAGCGGACGGCCTTCCTGGCCGAGGTCGCGCGCATCGACGCGCTGCTCGTCCGGGCCGGCGGGCCGGCGCTGGTCGCCTTCGGCGTGCCGCTGCCGCCGCGCCGGCCGCCGACGCCGGAGACCGAGGCCGCCGAGCTGCCGCCGGAGCTCCTCGCCGCCGGGCGCTGACGGGAGCCGGCGCCCAGCACCCAAAGAACCGGCAGCCAAAGACAAGGCCCGCCCCGGTCACCCGGGGCGGGCTTGTCACATCAGGGTCACGTCAGGCGGCGCCCGGCCCTCAATGCGGGACCGACGCCCACACCTTGCGCTTGGTGACGTAGAGCAGGCCGCCGAACACGGCGAGGAAGATCAGCACCTTGATGCCGATCTGCTTGCGATCCTCCATGCGCGGCTCGGCCGCCCACATCAGGAAGTTGGTGAGATCCCAGGCGATCTGCTCCTCGGTCGCCTCGGTGCCGTCGTGATAGGTCACCACACCGTCATTCACCATGTCCGGCATGCTGACGACATGGCCCGGGAACCAGAGATTGTAGTAGCGGCCCGGATCGAGCGTCACATCCTCCGGCGGATCGACGAACCCGGTGAGGAAGGCATAGATGTAGTCGGCCCCGCCGGAACGCGCCTTGTTGATCAGCGACAGGTCCGGCGGGGAGGCCCCGCCATTGGCGGCCCGTGCCGCCTGCTCGTTCGGGAAGGGTGACGGGAAGTAATCGGAGGGCAGGCCGGGGCGCTGGAACATCTCGCCCATATCGTCCGGCCCGTCGGTGATCTGGTACTCCGCCGCGATCGCCTTGACCTCGTCCTCGTTAAAGCCGAGCTCGGCGAGGTTGCGGAAGGCGACGTAGCGCAGCGAATGGCAGGCCGCGCAGACCTCGCGATAGACTTGCAGCCCGCGCTGCGCCGAGGCGCGGTCGAAGGTGCCGAAGGGCCCGTCGAAGGACCAGTCGAGATCCGGCGGCACCGGCGTCTCGTGGTCCTGTGCCGCAGCCGGCCCCGTCGTCGCCGCGACCAGCGCGACGGCAGGAAGGGCGGCGAGGACGGCGGTGGCGACGCCTTTCAGGATGCGAAACGGGTTCATCGTCAGGCTGCCTTACCCGGATGGGACGCCGCGGGACCGAACACCGATTCGGCGATACTGCCGGGAAGCCGGGACGGCCGCTCGATCTTGCCGAGGATCGGCAGGATCACGAGGAAGTGAAGGAAGTAATAGAGGGTGGCCAGTCGGGCCGCGACCACGTACCAGCCCTCCGGCGGCTTGGCACCGCAGTAGCCGAGCAGCAGCACCGAGGCGACGAGCAGCCAGAACAGCCAGCGATAGATCGGCCGGTAGCGGGCGCTGCGGACACGGCTGGTGTCGAGCCAGGGCAGGATGAACAGCACCGCGATGGCACCGAACATCAGGACGACGCCGCCGAGCTTGCTCGGGACCGCACGCAGGATCGCGTAGAAGGGCAGGAAGTACCATTCCGGCACGATATGCGCGGGGGTCTGCAGCGGGTTAGCCGGGATATAGTTGTCGGCATGGCCCATGAAGTTGGGCAGGAAGAACACCACCGCCGCGTAGAAGAACAGGAACACGACCAGCCCGAACGCGTCCTTCACCGTGTAGTACGGATGGAAGGTGATGGTGTCCTGCGGCCCCTTCGGCTCGATGCCCGTGGGGTTGTTCGACCCCGGGATGTGCAGCGCCGCGATGTGCAGCACGACCACGCCCAAGATCACGAAGGGCAGCAGGAAGTGCAGCGAGTAGAAGCGGTTGAGCGTCGGGTTGTCGACCGAGAAGCCGCCCCACAGCCAGGTGACGATGCCGTCACCGACCAGCGGGATCGCCGAGAACAGGTTGGTGATGACGGTGGCCCCCCAGAAGCTCATCTGGCCCCAGGGCAGCACATAGCCCATGAAGGCGGTCGCCATCATCAGCAGGAAGATGATCACGCCGAGGATCCACAGGAGCTCGCGCGGCTTCTTGTACGAGCCGTAATAGAGGCCGCGGAAGATGTGGATGTAGACGGCGATGAAGAACAGCGACGCGCCATTGGCATGGATGTAGCGGACCATCCAGCCGAAATTGACGTCGCGCATGATGCGCTCGACGCTGTCGAAGGCGTGATCGACATGCGCCGTGTACTGCATCGACAAGAACAGGCCGCTGATGATCATCACCATCAGCATGACTGAGGCGATCGCGCCGAAGTTCCAGAGATAGTTGAAGTTCCGCGGAACAAGGAACTTACCGTACTCGCGATCGAGCAAGGTGACGATCGGCAGCCGCTGATCGATCCACCGGACCACCGGGTTCTTGTACGGGGATTCGCCGGCGGCGTGGGCGTTCTGCGCCATGGCTTCGTCTCTCTCCCGGGGCCGGCTCAGCCGAGCCGGATGCGCGTGTCGTCGAGGAAGGCGTAGGGCGGCACCGGCAGGTTCGTCGGCGCCGGGCCCTGCCGGATGCGCCCGGAGGTGTCGTAGACGGAGCCGTGGCAGGGGCAGAACCAGCCGCCATACTCGCCCCGATTGTCGCCCGGGTTCTGGCCGAGCGGCACGCAGCCGAGATGCGTGCAGACGCCGACGACCACGAGCCATTCGGGGCGCTGCACGCGCGCCTCGTCGGTCTGCGGGTCCTTCAGCTCGTCGAGCGGCGTCTCCTCCGCGGCGACGATCTGCTCCTCCGGCCGGTGCCGGATGAAGACCGGTTGGCCGCGCCACATCACCGTCAGCGACTGGCCGACGGCGATCGGCGACAGGTCGACCTCGACCGTCGCCAGCGCCAGCACGTCCGCCGACGGGTTCATCGTGTCGATCAGCGGCCAAGCCACACCGGCGACGCCGACCGCGCCGACGGCGCCCGTCAGAAGATAGATGAAGTCGCGCCGGGTGCCCTCACCGCCATGGGCCGGGCCGTCATGCCCGTGCGGGCCCTGCCCGCCGGCGCCGTGGGCGCCCTGAACGCTCGTATCCGCCATCGCTCGCTCGGTCCCTCGCGTGCCTGTCGCCCGCTGCTCGCTTGCTTTCTTCTCCCGCGCCGCCCGTATGGCAACGGGACGCAGCGCCGCACCCATCGGCCGCCACCCGCCAAACCGCCATGGGCGGCCGGCGCGGGCGGCCCGCGCGACGGGGCGGTCTATACAATGGCCCCCCGCGCGTTGCAATTCGGCCGCGTCCCCACGACAAGGGAGCGACGATGCGCCTCGTCCTCTTCCAACCCGATATCCCGCAGAATGCGGGCACGCTGATGCGGCTTGCGGCCGCGACCGGGGTGGGGGTCGACATCATTGAGCCCTGCGGTTTCCTCCTGGACGACCGGCGCCTGCGCCGCGCGCTGATGGATTACGCGGCGCTGCTCGACCTCACCCGCTGGACCGGATGGACCAGCTATGCCGGCGCGGCCCATCGCGGCCGGCTGGTTCTACTGACGACCGCAGCAGAACACCCCTATACCGGCTTCACCTTCGCCGCCGGCGACCGGCTCATGGTCGGCCGCGAGAGCGGCGGCGTGCCGGACGCCATCCACGCCGCGGCCGATGCCCGGCTGCGCGTGCCGATGGTGCCGGGCGCACGCTCGCTCAATGTCGCGATCGCCGCCGCCATGGTGCTCGGCGAGGCACTGCGACAGACCCGGCCGGCCGACGCCGTCTTTTCCCCCTCTCAGATCGGGAGCCCCGCATGACAGAGCCGGAACCCCGCCAACCCGCCGCCAGGACCGTCCCGACCGAGGCGCAGAAGGAACGCGCCCGCCTCTGGTTCGAGACGCTGCGCGACCGCATCTGCGCCGCCTTCGAGGCGCTCGAGGACGCCCATGCCGGCCCGTTCGCCGATCGCCCGGCCGGGCGATTCGAGCGGCGCGCCTGGACGCGCGCGGATGGCGGCGGCGGCGTGATGGCGATCATGCGCGGCCGCGTCTTCGAGAAGGTCGGCGTCAACGTTTCAACGGTGCACGGTACCTTCTCGGAAGCCTTCCGCGCCCAGATCCCCGGTGCCGAAGGGGACGGCCGCTTCTGGGCCTCGGGCATCAGCCTCGTCGCGCACATGCAGAGCCCGCGGGTCCCGGCAGTGCACATGAACACGCGGATGATCACTACCCGCTTCGGCTGGTTCGGCGGTGGGGCGGACCTCACCCCGATGACAGAGGCACCGGAGGATGCAAAGGCGTTCCACACGATCCTCGCCGCGGCCTGCGACAGGCACGACGCGACCTACTATCCGCGCTTCAAGGCTTGGTGCGACGACTATTTCTACCTGCCGCATCGGAATGAGCCGCGCGGCGCCGGCGGCATCTTCTACGACTGGCTGGACAGCGGTGACTGGGAGGCGGATTTCGCCTTCACCCGCGATGTCGGCGAGGCATTCCTCGCGGCCTATCCGCCGATCGTGCAGCGCCACATGGACGAGCCCTGGACCGAGGAGGAGCGGCAGCATCAGCTCCGCCGCCGCGGCCGCTATGCCGAGTTCAACCTGCTCTATGACCGCGGCACGACCTTCGGCCTGAAGACCGGCGGAAATGTCGAGGCGATCCTGATGTCGCTGCCGCCGCTCGCGGCCTGGCCCTAAGCCCTCAGCCCGGAACGCCGCGCGCCTTGACGATCGCGGCGAGGCGCTCGAGGCAGGCCTCGCGACCCGGTGCGAAATCGTGCTCGGCCCACCAGGTCTCGACCTCGGCGAGCACCGCGCCCACCGCGGGCCCGATCAGGCCGAGCGCGGTCGCGTCGCGACCGCCGACGGGAAGCGGCGGCACCGCCCAGCCGCGCACAAGTTCGAGGCCGGCGACGAGGCGGCGGGTGAGCGCCTCCATCTCCTCGGGCCTGACCTGTGCGTCGTCGACGCAGGCAGCGGCGGCCAGCAACAGGCGGTCGGCGGCCAAGCGGCGGCCGGCCGACTCGCCCGACCGTCGCACCACACGGTAGATCCGCTGCCTGAGCGCCGCCGGCCCGGCGTGCGCTTCCTCCGGCCGCGGCGGGGCCGCCGCCAGGGCGCGCAGACGCTCCCGTTCGGCCCGCGACACCTTGAGCCGCGCGATCGCGCCCTCGACCCTCGGGACGAGGAGCGCCGCTAGGCGCAGCAGCGGATCGGAAAGCGGCTGCCCGACTGCGGCAATCCGCGCGGCGGCGCGGTCGAGCGCGACGATCGCCGCGAGCCGTGCACGGTCTCCGGTGACGCCGAGGGCCGCCGCCTCCACCCCGGCGTCGGCCATCGCGGTCCAGGCCGGCAGCGGATCCTCGGCCGCAAGGAGCTTGAGGAGCTCGGTCCGGATCCGCTCGCCCGACAGGCCCGCGATCATACCGCGCTTCTCGGCGCAGGCGGCGAGCGCCTCCGCATCCGGTGCACCGGCCCCGAACCGGGCATGGAAACGGAAGAAGCGCAGGATTCGCAGCGCGTCCTCTTCGATCCGGCGCCGCGCATCACCGATGAACCGTACCCGACCGGCGCGGGCATCGGCCACGCCGCCGAAGTAATCGTGAACCACCCCGTCGCGCCCGGCCGACAGCGCGTTCATCGTGAAGTCCCGACGCGCCGCATCCGCCCGCCAATCGTCGGTGTAGCTGACCCGCGCGCGTCGGCCATCGGTCTCGAGATCGACGCGCAGCGTCGTCACCTCGATTGCCCGTTCGCCGAGCACGGCCGTCACCGTGCCGTGGTCGAGGCCGGTTGGCACGACACGGATCCCCGCGGCACGAAGCGCCGCAGTCGCCACCGCAGGTGGCAGCGGAGTCGCGAGGTCGAGATCGGCGGCCGGCCGGCCGAGCAGCGCATCGCGCACGCAGCCGCCGACAAAGCGCGGCGAGCCGGCCGGGCGGCGCTCGGGCACGTCGAGCGCGTCGAAGATCGCGGCGACCGCCGGGTCACCGAGCCCGAGCGCCTCCGGGGCGATGCGCGGCCCTGTCATGTTCCTCTGACCTTCTGACGCCGCCGGTCATACCCCGGCCACCCCGTCCCGCTGCGCGAGCAGCACCTCGCGCAGATTGCGCAGGATTCCGGCCGTCGCGCCCCAGATATAGCGATCCCGCCAGGGAAAGACCCAGAAGGCGCGTTCCTTCCCTTCGATCGTCGTGACGTGACGCCGCGGCTGGTCATGCCGCAGGACGAAGGTGAGCGGCACCTCGAATATCTCGGCGACCTCGAACGGGTCCGGCACAAGCGACAGTGGCGGCCGCAGGAGGCCGACGATCGGCACCACCTCGAAGCCGGTGCGGGTGAGATAGGTGTCGAGCCGGCCCAGCGTCTCGACTGCCTCCGGTGCCAGCCCCACCTCCTCCTCCGCCTCGCGCAGTGCGGTCTGCCGCCGGTCGAGATCGCCGGGATCGGCGCCGCCACCGGGAAAGGCGATCTGCCCGGCATGGGCGTGCAGATGCGGCGTCCGCCGGGTCAAGAGGATCGTCGGCTCGTCATGCAGCACGATCGGCACGAGAACCGCAGCCGCCCGTGCCGGCGGTGCCGTCCGGACCAGCGGCGCCATGTCCGGGTTGAGGTCGTGATCGCCGCGAACGGGGCCGAGATCGGCCGGCTCCCGGGCGACGGCGCCCGCCTCGGGAAGACCGCTCCCGGAGACCGGCACGATCGGCGGCGGGTAGGGGGCCGGGTCGCGAGGCAATCCGGCGAGCGCCAGGCGCAGCTCCGCCTCGGTCATGCCAGGACCGTCCTGCAACCGCCAGGAAGGATCACGCCGGCGGGGCGTCGAGCGGGAAGAAGATGCCGCCGCTCCATACGCCCGTCCGCCCGCCCTCTTCGACCGCCCGCTCGGCCAGATCGTAGAAGACCGGGCGCGCGATCAGCGCATCGAGCCGGTCGCGGATGCGGACATAGGGGCGCGGTTCGCCCGTCTCGGGATCGGTCTCGACCCGGATCGGATGGTCGGCATCGGCCGTCGCCGTGTCGTCGAGCGACGTGCGGAAGGTGATCCGCTGCCGCTGGCCAGCGCCCTCGAACCGCGCCGCCACCGCGACGAAGGGCGCGTCCTCGACCAGGATGCGCCCCCGCTCGGCCGGGGTGATGAGCCAGTAATCGCCCGCGTCGTCGCGTCGCAGCACCGAGGCGAACAGCCGGACGAGGCCGATGCGGCCGATCGGCGTGCCCTCGTGGTACCACGTGCCGTCCCGGGCGATGCGGATGTTGTAGGCCTCGTCGACGGCGCTGGGGACCCTGGAAGGGGCCGGCTGGCCGGGCCGCGGGACCGAGGGGTGCGTTTCGCGCGATTCCGCCATAGTCTCCACTTAAGCTCCTGATCGTCTTCCCACCAGCGCTCGGACCGCATGCCGATCCCGACCACAGACATCGCACCCGCCGATCCCGACCCCGCCGCGCCGGCGGAGATGCGGGCGACGGATCTGGTCGCCGCGGCCGAGGACGCCGCCGCGCGTCTCGAGGCGGCGCGCGACGCGATCCGCTCGGTCATCTTCGGCCAGGAGGCGGTGATCGACCAGAGCCTGATCGGCGTCCTGTCCGGCGGCCATGTCCTCCTCGTCGGCCTGCCCGGCCTTGCCAAGACGCGGCTGGTCGAAACGCTCGGCACAGTGCTCGGTCTCGGCACACGTCGGGTTCAATGCACGCCCGATTTGATGCCGGCCGACATCCTGGGATCGGAGGTGCTGGAGGAGGATCCGGCCACCGGGCGGCGCAGTTTCCGCTTCGTCGCCGGACCAATCTTCACGCAGCTGCTGATGGCCGACGAGATCAACCGCGCCAGCCCGCGCACGCAGTCGGCGCTCCTGCAGGCGATGCAGGAACGGCGGGTGACGATCGCCGGCCAGGACCGCGCCCTGCCCGCCCCGTTCCATGTCCTCGCGACGCAGAACCCGATCGAGCAGGAGGGCACCTATCCGCTGCCGGAAGCCCAGCTCGACCGGTTCCTGATGCAGATCGATGTCGGCTTCCCCGACCGCGACGCGGAACGCCGCATGCTGATCGCGACCACCGGCGCCGAGCAGCCGGCGGTGCCGGCGATCCTGTCGGCCCGCGAGCTCGGCAAGGTGCAACACCTCATCCGCCGCTTGCCGGTCGGCGAGCAGGTCGTCGAGGCGATCCTGACGCTGGTGCGCGGCGCCCGACCGGATGCCGAGGGTGACCCGGCGCTGCGCGGCCTGCTCGCCTGGGGGCCGGGACCACGGGCGAGCCAGGCACTGATGCTCGCCTGCCGGGCGCGGGCGCTGCTCGACGGGCGCCTTGCCCCCTCGATCGACGATATCGCCGCGCTCGCCGCCCCGGTGCTGCGCCACCGCATGGCACCGACCCTCGCCGCCCGCGCCGCCGGGACCGACGCGGACACGCTCGTCGCGCGGCTGGTGGAGCGTCTTGGCTGATCGCGAGGTTCCCGGCGCCACGCTGCAGCCGCGGGCGCGGTCACTCGGCCAGAAGGTCCCGCCGCTGCTGGTCGCGGCCGAGCGGGTGGCGGCGCATCTGCGCCCGGGGCTGCACGGTCGCCGGCGCGCCGGCAGCGGCGACGCCTTCTGGCAGTTCCGCCGCTACCAGCCCGATGATCCGGCGAGCCGCATCGACTGGCGGCAGAGCGCCCGTGCCGGCGCACCCTTCGTGCGCGAGACCGAATGGGAGGCCGCCCAGACCGTCTGGCTGTGGTGCGACAAGGCGCCGGGCATGGACTGGCGCTCCGCCCGCGGGCTGCCGACCAAGCGCGACCGCGCGGCGCTCCTCGTCCTCGCCCTCTCCGTCGCGCTCGACCGCGCGGCGGAGCTGACCGGGCTGCTCGGTGCGGAGAGCCGACCGGGCGCCGGCCTTCCCACGCTCGCCCGTCGCGCGGCATGGCTCGAGGCGCCCGGGACCGATGCGGCCCGGACCGAGATTGCCGGGGGCGAGACGGCCGGCGACGGCGTGCCGCCGGTCGACCCCGCCGTCGCCCCGCGTGCCGGGCTGGTCCTGGTGGGGGATTTCCTGGCCCCGGCCGAGGCGATCGCCGCCGCCATCGCCGCCTATCGCGGCCGCGGCGTCACCGGCCATCTGCTGCAGGTGCTGGATCCGGCGGAGGAGACACTGCCCTATCGCGGCCGGGTGCGGTTCGAGCCACCCAGCGGCGGCGATCCGTTGGTCGTCCCGCGGGTCGAGCCGCTGCGCGAGGCCTATCGCGCCCGGCTCGCCGCGCATCGCACGGCCCTCGCCACCGCGGCCGAAGCGGCCGGCTGGACCTTCGCTGTCCACCGCACCGACGCGCCGGCCGAGGCCGGGCTCGCCGCGCTGTGGGCGGCACTCGCCGGTGCCCGCGGGCGTGGCTGATCCGTACGTGCATCGATGACCGGCTTTCTCGCCGCCCTGCCCGCCATCACCGTCCTCGAGCCGGCCGTCCTGGCGGCACTGGCGATCCTGCCGATCCTGTGGTGGCTGCTGCGTGCCACCCCGCCGGCACCGCGCCGCGAGATCTTTCCGGCGCTGCGCCTGCTGCGCGGCCTCGCAGCCGCCGAGCAGACGCCGGCCCGCACGCCCTGGTGGGTGTTGCTGCTGCGCCTTGTCATCGCTGCGCTGCTGATCCTCGGCCTCGCCCGCCCGGTCGTGAACCCCGATCGCGGCCTGCCCGGCAGCGGACCGCTGCTGCTGGTCGTCGATGACGGCTGGGCCGCCGCCGCCGACTGGGAGCGCCGCACCGCCGCGATGCTCGAAGCGGTCGGTCGTGCCGAGCGGGCCGGCCGGGATATCTGGCTGCTGACCACCGCGCCACCCGCCGATGGCGGGCCGATCCTCGCCGAAGGGCCGCTGACCGCCGCCGCCGCGCGGGGCGCGATCGGTGCACTCACCCCCCTGCCCTGGCCGGTCGACCGCGCGGCGGCGCGGCGGGTGGTCGCCGATCTGACCTTCACCGGCTCGGCGAATGTCGTCTGGATCGCCGACGGCATCGCCTCGCCCGATCCGGCAACCGACGCTGCTTTCGGCGAGGCGCTCCAGAAGCGTGGCGGACTTGAGATCGCCGGCGCCGCCCCTGTCGCGGGGCTGCTGCTGCGGCCGCCGCGCGACGCTGGCGCCGCGCTGGCGCTGACGGTCGAGCGGGCCGCGACTGCGGATCCCCTGTCCTTCGCGGTGCGGGCCATGGCAGCCGACGGCCGCGTCCTGGCACGGCGTGAGGGGCGGGTTCCGGCCGGCGTGCGGACCGCCGAGGTCGCCTTCGATCTGCCGCTCGACGCCCGCAACGCGGTCGAACGGATCGAGATCGAGGACGGGCGCTCCGCCGCGACAGTCGTGCTGCTCGACGATCGCTGGCGCCGTCGCGCCGTCGGCATCGTGACGGACCCGGTGGCCGAGGCGCCGCAGCCGCTCCTCTCCCCCACCCATTACATCGAGCGCGCGCTCGAACCCTATGCCGAGGTCAGGACGGGCGCGCTCGAGGCACTGCTCGCCCCCGAGCCCGGCCGCGCCGCACCGTCGATGATTGTGCTGGCCGATGCCGGGCCGCTGACCGCCACGGCGCGCGAGAGCCTCGCCGCCTGGGTCGAGGCGGGCGGCGTGGCCCTGCGCTTCGCCGGACCGCTCTTCGCCGCCAATCCCGATCCGCTCATCCCGGTCCCGCTCCATACCGGCGACCGATCCCTGTCCGGCGCATTGTCCTGGACGACGCCGATGGCGATCGCCCCCTTCCCGGAGACGGGCCCCTTCGCCGGCCTGCCCGTTCCCGATGATGTGCGGATCGAACGGCAGGTCCTCGCCGACCCGGCGGGCGCCTCCGAGACGCGTGTCTGGGCGCGGCTGACCGACGGCACGCCGCTGGTGACCGGGGCGCGATACGGCGAAGGCTGGCTCATCCTCGTCCATACGGCGGCGGATGCCTCCTGGTCGTCGCTGCCGCTCTCGGGCCTTTTCGTCGACATGCTGCGCCGGCTGTCGGCGCTGGGTCAGCCCTCAGGGGCCGCCGCAGAGACGCAGGGCCAGCCCCTCTCGGAGGCGGGACCGGTGCTGACGCGGCCACCGCTCGCCCTGCTCGACGGCTTCGGTCGCCTCTCCCCGGCCGGCGGCGCCGGCCTCACGGCCGCGCGCGCCCTCGCCGATCCGGCCACGGCGGCGGGTCCGGCCCATCCGCCCGGCTATTACGGCCGCGCCGAGGACCGGATGGCGCTCAACCTGAGCGAAGCGCTGCCGGCGCCACACGCGCTCGACCCGCCGCCCGGCGCGACGCGACTGCCGCTCGGGGCCGCGACGCCGGCGCTGGCGCTCGCGCCGTGGCTCTTCGCCGCCGCGCTCCTTCTCTTCGCCCTCGACCTCGTGGTTGCGCTGGGGCTGCGCGGCCTCCTGCGGCGGCGGATCGCCGCGGCGGCGCTCGCCGGCCTCCTCCTCGCCGCGCTCGAGCCGCCTGCCGCCCCCGCCCAGGAGGATCCGGCGGCCGCCGCCGACCGACTGCACCTCGCCTATGTCGTTACCGGTGATGCCGCGGTCGACGCGACCAGTCGCGCCGGCCTCGCGGCGCTGTCGCGTGTGCTGCACGACCGCACCTCTGCCGACGCCGGCGAACCCGTCGCCATCGACCCCGCGACCGACGAGCTTGCCTTCTATCCGCTCCTCTACTGGCCGGTGACAGCGACCCAGCCGGCGCTTGGCGAGGCGGCGATCGAGGCGCTCGACGCCTATCTCGCCCGCGGCGGGATGATCGTCCTCGACACACGCGACGGCGGCACCGGCGCCGCAACCGGCGATCTGCGCCGCCTGACCGAGGGGCTGCCCGTCCCGCCGCTCGTCACGCTGCCGATCGATCATGTGCTGACGCGGACCTTCTATCTGCTGGACGACTTTCCCGGTCGTGTCGCCGGCGCCCCCGTCTGGGTCGCGGCGACCGATGCGACGCGCCATGACGGCGTCTCCTCCGTCGTCATCAGCGGTGCCGACTGGGCCGCCGCCTGGGCGACGGACGCGCTGGGGCGCCCGCTCTACCCGCTCGAACCCGGTGGCGACCGGCAGCGGGAGATGGCCTATCGGGTCGGGGTCAACCTCGTCCTCTATGCGCTGACCGGCAATTACAAGGCCGATCAGGTGCATGTCCCCGCTATCCTCGAGCGCCTGGGCGAGGTGCGCTGAGTGATGGGCCATCTCGGGATCGTTCTGTCGCCGCTCTTGCCCTGGGCGCTGCTCGGCCCTCTCTTCGCGCTCGCCGCCATCGCAGTGCTGCTCGGCTTCGCCCGCCGCGCCTCGGGGACAGGGTGGCGCGCCCTCGCCGCGCTCCTCATCGCCATGCTGCTCCTCGATCCCTCCATGCGCCGCGAGTTGCGGGAGCCGGTCCCCGACGTCGCGGTGCTGGTTGTCGACCGCAGCCCCAGCCAGAAGATCGGCGACCGTCCGCAGCAGACCGAGGCGGCGGTGGCGGCGCTGGCCGAACGACTCGCGGCCGATCCGGGGCTCGAGCTGCGGTTGGTCGAGGTCGCGGGTGCGACCGACGAGACCCGGCTGTTCGAGGCGCTCGAGCGCGCCACGGCCGATGTACCGCGCCGACGGCTGGCAGGCGCCATCCTCGTCACCGACGGGCAGGTGCACGACGTGCCCGCCGACGCGGCCGCCCTTGCGGGGCTGGGGCCGGTCCACGCGCTGATCACCGGGCAGCCCGATGCGCGCGACCGCCGGCTCGTCCTCGCGGATGCGCCGAGCTACGGGCTGGTCGGCGGGACGGTGCGGATGACGCTGCGGCTCGAGGAGGCGCCGGCGGCAGCCGCCGATGCGGAGAGCGCGTCGGTCCCGGCCGAGATCCGGCAGGACGGGGCCGTCGTCGCGTCGATCCCGCTCGAGCCGGACCGGGACACGGTGCTCACGCTCCCGATCGATCATGCCGGGCCGGTCGTCATCGAGGCGTCGGTGCCGGTCGTGCCCGGCGAGATCTCCGCGGCCAACAACGCGGTCGCGGCGGTGGTGACCGGCGTGCGCGACCGGCTGCGGGTACTGCTGGTCACCGGCGAGCCGCATCCCGGCGCCCGGACCTGGCGCGACATCCTGAAGGCCGACCCGTCCGTCGACCTCGTCCATTTCACCATCCTACGCCCGCCGGAGAAGCAGGACGCGACGCCGATCGAGGAGCTGTCGCTGATCGCCTTCCCGATTCGCGAGCTGTTCGAGGAGAAGCTCTCCGAATTCGACCTCGTGATCTTCGACCGCTACCGCGCGATGGGCGTGCTGCCGGCGCTCTATCTCGAGAACATCGCCCGCTGGGTCGAGGAGGGCGGCGCGTTCCTTGAGGTCTCGGGCGAGGCCTTCGCCGATCCGTTCAGCCTCTACTGGTCACCCCTGGGCCGCATCCTGCCGGGCGAACCCACCGGCGCCGTCACCGATGGCGCTCCCGGTTTCCGCCCGCTGCTGACCGATGCCGGCCAACGCCATCCGGTCACCGCTGCACTCCCCGGAGCGGGTGTAAGCGCGGCGGAGGACAGCACATGGGGTCGCTGGTTCCGCCATGTCGATGTCCGGACCGTCGGCGGCACTGTCGTCATGGCCACCGCGGATGGCGCGCCGCTGCTGATCCTCGACCGTGTGGGCGAGGGTCGCGTCGCGCAGATGACCTCTGACCAAATCTGGCTGTGGAATCGCGGCTTCGAGGGCGGCGGACCGCATGCCGAGCTGCTGCGCCGCCTGGCGCACTGGCTGATGCGCGAGCCGTCGCTGGAGGAGGAAGCGCTGCGCGCCGCGGCCGAGGGCGATGCACTGCGCATCGAGCGCCGTTTCGTCGACGCCGCGGCGGTACCCGAGACGGTGCGGGTGACCGCCCCGGACGGCAGCACCCGCACGGTGGACCTCGCCGAGGACCTCCCCGGTCTGCGCACCGCGCTGGTGCCGGCCGGCATGTCGGGGCTGTGGACGGTCGAGGATGGCGTGCACCGGGCGGTCGCGATCGTCGGGCGCCTCGACGTGCCGGAGCAGCAGGAGTTGAGGGCCACCGCCGACAGGCTGGCACCGGTGGCCGAGGGAACCGGCGGTGGTCTCGTCTGGCTCGCGACCGACGGGCTGCCGGAGATCCGGCGCCCGGCGCCGGGCCGCGCCATGGCGGGTACGGGATGGATCGGCCTCACCGCCAATGGCGACTACATCGTCACCGGCACGGCGACGGTGCCGCTGCTCCCGGCCGCCCTGGCCCTCGCGCTCGCCCTCGGCGCCGTCCTCGCCGCCTGGCGCCGCGAGGCGCGCTGACGCTTCAGGCCGCGCCGCCGCGGCGCGGATCCACCACGGTCTTGAGATGCCGCCCGCCGCCAGCGATCAGCGCCTCATAGGCGGCCGGCAGCGCTTCGAGCCCGATCGACGGGGCGAGGAAGCGGGCAAGGCGTGGCGCGAGACGCGGCAGCATCGCCACCGCCTCGCGCTGCTCATCACGGAAGACGGCGCAGCCGAACAGCTCGAGTTCCCGCTCGACGATCAGGTTCGGATCGATCTCGAGGCGCCCGTGGAAGATACCGACCAGCGCGATCCGGGCACCGTTGGCGACGACCGGCAGCAGGGCCGACAGCGCGGCGGTCGATCCGGTCGCCTCGACGGCATGGGCGATCGGCCCGCCTGCCGATGCCGCGGCCGTCACGTCGAGCGCCACCGGCACCGCGCCTGCGACCTCGGCGACCAGCGCCTGCCGCGCCCCGTTGCGATCGGCCACCAGCACGGTGCAACCGCCCTCGGCCAGCAGCAGCGCGGTGAGCCCGCCGATCGGCCCACAGCCGGCGACGAGGACGGGGACGCCGGCCGGTGCGGCGAGCCGCCGGACGACATGGAGCGCGACACCGAGCGGCTCGGCCAGCGCCGCAATCTCCGGCGGTACGGCGGGGTCGACCCGCAGCAGCCCGGCGGCGGGAAGCACGACTGCCTCGGCAAAGCCGCCCTCGCAGACCTCACCGACATAGCCGAGGCTGGTGCAGAGGTTGCGCTGGCCGGTCCGGCAGGCCGAACAGGTACCGCAGGCCACCCGCGAATCGGCGACGACACGGTCACCCGGCGCGAATCCCTCGACCCCCGGCCCGACCGCCGTCACCTCGCCCGCGAATTCGTGTCCCGGCGTCACCGGCAGGCGCGCGATCCACTGGCCCGTCCGGAAGTTGTGCAGGTCCGACCCGCAGATGCCCGCGGCCAGCACCCTGACCGCCACCTCGCCCGCGCCGGGAGGGGCGGGATCCGGGACCGTCTCGATGCGGATGTCGCCGATCCCATGAAGCCGTGCCGCTCTCATCACGCCTCGCCCTCCGCCGTCCGCTCGCGCCCACCCGTTCCGCCGCCGGCGATCGGCGCGGCGGGAGGCGCGGACCAGAGGAGGTTTAGCATCCGCCGCCGACAAGGTATCGCCATCCCGATCTTGCCGGCGATCAGGCGGCGGGCAACGGCCTGCAGCCGATGACCCGGCTTGGACATGGCCGGACGGCTGGTCTATTCATGGCCATAAGATGTGCCGCGACGCGGGCGCACCCGTCGATGCGCGCCATGCTTTCCGGGAGACGCCAATGACCACCGATCACAGTCTTTTCCGCGTGTCCGAGGAATGGGCCGGAAGGGCCTGGATCGACCACGATCGCTATCACGAGACCTACCGGCGATCGATCGAGGACCCCGAGGGCTTCTGGGCCGAGGCCGGCCGACGGATCGACTGGATCGTGCCCTATACCCAGATCAAGGACGTCTCCTACACCGGTGATGTGCGCATCCGCTGGTACTGGGACGGGGTGCTGAACGTCTCGGCCAACTGCATCGACCGGCACCTCGCGACGCGCGCCGACCAGACGGCGATCATCTGGGAGGGCGACGACCCGGGCGAGAGCCGGTACATCACCTATCGCGAGCTGTACGAGCAGGTTTGCCGCTTCGCCAATGCGCTTAAGGCGCGCGGCGTGCGCAAGGGCGACCGGGTGACGATCTACATGCCGATGATCCCGGAGGCGGCCTATGCGA
>CAYORM010000061.1:0-17570 GCA_964406375.1 uncultured Mycobacteriaceae bacterium
TGACCCCGGAGCGCCTAGCCGCCGTCGGCCGGGTGCTCTATGGCCCGCGGTGGCAGAGCGACCTAGCGGCCGACCTCGGGATGACATCCCGCTCGATGCGCAGATGGCTGACGGGCGAGCGCTCGATCCCAGCGCGGATCGGGCCGGAGCTGCTCGAGCTGCTCCGCCAGCGGCGCATCGAGATCGACGCACTGCTCGACACGCACCGGCCGGCGGCCTGAGGCTCCCTCGCACGCGCGGGGACAGGCCTGCGGATGTTTCACGGGAAACACCGTTGGGCCGTGCGCCCCTTCACACCCCGAGGACGCCCCCTCCCCTATGCCACCCGGTCGGCGATCCAGGTGCCGCTGCTGCGCAGAACGAAGTCCGGCTCGGTGAAGCTCTCGCGCAGCAGGGTCTCGTAGAGCACCGCCTCGCGGTGGCGGTCGAGCGGGGTGCGGGTGCCGACGAGGTGCTGGGCCGCCTCGGCCATGGCGGCGACCGTGCCGGAGCCCTCGTCGAACTGCGCCTTCTTCCGCCAGACGATGTCCTCGGGGAGGAGGTCATCCACCGCCTTGCGCAAGATCCATTTCTCGGTCGTCGGTCCGGTCGCCTCGCGCGCCGTGGGGTCGGTGCGGCGCAGCTTGAGCGTCGCCGGGATCGACTGGGCGAAGGCGATCAGGTCGCGGTCGAGGAAGGGGGTGCGCGCCTCCAGCCCCTCGGCCATCGAGATCCGGTCGACCCGCTGCAGGTTGATGTTGTGCATCGTGCCGAGCGAGCGGGTCAGCTCGTCGGCCAGCGCCCGGGGCCGGTCGACATAGCCGTGGTGGTAGGTGTAGCCGGCGAACAGCTCGTCCGCCCCCTCGCCCGTCAGCACCGCCTTGACGTGGCGCCGCGCCATCCGGGCCGCGAAATGGTTGGGGATCGCGCTGCGGACGAGGTCCACATCGGCGCTCTCGAGATGGTAGATGATGTGCTTGAGGCTCGCGGCGATGTCTTCCGCGGTGAAGACATGCTCGTGATGCTCGGCGCCGATATGCGCGGCGACCCGCCGGGCGGCGAGAAGGTCGGGGCTGCCGGCGGTGCCAACCGCGAAGGTCTTGAGGCGTCGCGGCGCGATCGCCCGGGCGGCGATCGCCGCCATGATCGAGCTGTCGAGGCCGCCGGACAGGAAGGAGCCGACCTCGACATCGGCGACCATCCATTTGTGCACCGCCGCCTCGAGGACGTAGCGCAGCTCGCGCCGCACCGCCTCGACGTCCATCCCCGGCTCGGGCTCGGCCGTGCCGGCCGGCAGCCGCACCCATTGGCGCGTGCCCTCGACGCTGTCGAAGAGCGTGCCCGCCGCGATCGCCTCGATCTGCTTGAGCCCGAGCCCGTCGAATGCCTTGAGCTCGGAGGCGAAGGCCAGCCCCTCGCCCATCCGCGCCATGTAGAGCGGCTTGATGCCGAGCGGATCGCGGCCGGCGAGGATGCGGTCGCCGGAGACGAGGACGAAGGCGAACATGCCGTCGAGATCGGCGATCCAGCGTGGCTGCCCGGTGCGGAACAGATGCAGGATAGTCTCGCTGTCACTCTGCGTGGCGAAGAGCTCCGGGCCGAGGATCGCGCGCAGTGCGGCGTGATTGTAGATCTCGCCATTGACGATCAGCGTCTCGCGGCCCGAGACGATCGGCTGCGCGCCATCCTCGGTGCCGATGATCGACAGGCGGCAATGCGCGGTGACGAGCGGCGCATCCTTGGCCTCCACCACCGCCACGGCATCCGGGCCGCGATGGCCGATCTTAGTGATCATCCGCTGGGCGAGCGCCGCGTCACCGGCCTTCCAGAGGCAGACGAAGCCGCACATCCTGGCGTCCCTTTCATTCTCCGCCGGGCGCCGCGGCCCGGCGTTCCGTACACTCACACACCATCCCGCGGGATGGCTATATCCCAACTGCGCGACAGGAGCCGCGTCTCCCCTTCATAGGCATCGAGATGGCCGGAGACGCGGAACGCCGTCTCGGTTGCGGTCATCGTCGCCACCGTCTCGGTGCGCACCCGCCACGCGCCCCGGCCGAGCCGCATCGTCCAGCGCGCCTCGATCACCGCCGAGAGCGGGTCGTCGGGCAGGATCGCATAGCGCTCCTCGCAGCGGCGCCCGACCTCGAGCCCATGCGCGTCGATCCGCTCCTCGCCATCGTCATTGATGACGGTCAGCGTCTCCCGGCCGGTGAGATAGTCCCGCTCCAGCGTCCGCCGCTGCTCGCCGCCGCGAAGGCGGGTGCGCCGCTCCGGCATCGCCCCCTCCCCCGGGCCGAAAGCGATCGGTCCGTTGCTCGACGCATCGAGGACGGGCAGCGACAGGCGGCATGCCGCGGGCCAGAGCGCCATCTCCACCGGCGCCGGGGACGGCCAGATGGTGGGCCAATAGGCGGTGGAGAGTGCGAGCCGCAGCCGGTTGCCGGCGCGGACACGATGGCCGACATCGCAAAGGCGGATGGTGACGCTCATCGCCTCTTCCGGGATGACCGAATGGGGCGTCGTGTGGCCGTCGCGATGGGTGAGATTGAGAAGGCCATAACTGATCCGGGTGGAGTGGCCGTCCGGCGTCACCTCGCAGAGCCGCGCGCAGACGAAGCCCTGTGGCCGGTCGATCGCCAGCCGCAGCGTCACCTCCGGGGCACCGAGCAGGTCGAGCGGCGCCTCGAGCGGCTCTGTCTCGAAGACGAGCGAGGCGGCGTCATCCTCGGTCTGATCGGCCGGCTGGTCCGCCGACTGGCCATAGGGGCACCATTCGCCGGCCGCCGCGCCCACTGTCTGGCGCGAACGGTGGCGCAGCACGGTGCCCTGCCCCGTCGCTGCCCCCTCTTCTTCCTGACCCAGCCGCCCATCCGGGGCGAGTGCAAGGATGCGCGCCTCGATCGCCGGCGAGGGCCAGCTGTCGAGCCCTATCCACCGCCCCTCCCGCCGGCGATGGGTCGGATCGGCCGGGACATCCTCCTGCAGATAGACGCGCAGCATCGGCGTCTCCATGACACCGTTCGCCTCGCCGCGCAGCCAATGGTCCCACCAGCGCAGGCATTCGCCGAGGAAGTCGATGGTCGGGCCCGGGCTCGCGGTGTGGGGGTAATCATGCCCCCAAGGCCCGATCAGGCCGCGCCGCGGTGCGCTGAGCCCGGCCAGCAGCCGCGGCACGGCGTTGGTGTAGGAATCGGCCCAGCCGCCGACCGCCAGCACCGGACAGGTGATGGCGGAGAAATCCTCGCAAACGGAGCCGTGACGCCAATAGCCGTCGCGGTGCTGATGGGAGAGCCATGGCTCGATGAAGAAGGTCGCGGCGCTCAGGCGCTCGAGCCAGAGCGCACGCCAGCGCTCACCGACGATCGCCGGGTCGGGTGGCCGCGACAGATCGGAGAAAAACGTCTGCGCCCAGGTGAAATTCGCGCTGAGCAGGCAGCCGCCCATATAGTGGACATCGTCGGCATAGCGGTCATCGGTTGATCCGACGGTCACGATCGCCTTGAGGGCGGGCGGGTCATGGGCCGCGATCTGCAGGGCGTTGAACCCGCCCCAGGAGATGCCGATCATGCCGACTGCGCCGCTGCACCAGGGCTGTTCGGCGAGCCAGGCGATCACCGCGAGTCCGTCCTGCTGCTCGCGCGCCGAATACTCGTCGTCGAGGACCCCTTCGGAATCGCCGGCGCCGCGCAGATCGACCCGCACCGCGGCATAGCCATGTCCGGCGAAATAGGGATGCATGACGCTGTCACGCACCGCCATGCCGTCGCGCTTGCGGTAGGGGATAAATTCGAGGATCGCCGGCACCGGCCGGTCCTCGGCGTCCTCGGGCAGCCAGATGCGCGCGGCCAGCCGGGTGCCGTCCGGCATCGGGATCCAGTTGTTTTCGATCTCGCGGAACGGGCGGGGGAAATCGGTACGGATCTTCACGCGACGGGCTCTCAGGAAAGGGAAAGGAGCGCCGGGAACAGGTCGAGCCGCCGGTCGGAGCGGTGCAGATCCGGCCCGTCGCCGGGCAAACGGGCGGGGTCGATCTCGGCGAAGAGCATCGCCTCCTCATCCGCCGGGGCCACGGCGATGACCGCGCCGTCCGGCGCGGCGACGCAGCTCAGGCCGGTGAAGCGGAGGCCGTTCATCATGCCCGCATGGTTGCAGAAGGCGACGAAGACGCCGTTCTCATAGGCGCGCGCCGGGATCACGCAGCGCGGCACGATGTCGAAGCCCTCAGTCGTGGCGCTGATCGCGAGCACGAGGGCGGCCCCGCGCCGCGCCAGATCCTCGACCACCGGCGCATGCTCGACATCATAGCAGATGACGGCACCGACCCGCAGTCCGGGGGTCAGCTCCGCGACGGCACCACGGCCGCCGGGCGTGAAGGTGGCGCGCTCGAACGGCCCCCAAAGATGCATTTTGCGGGCGTTGAGGCGCGGTTCGCCTGCAGCCGAGATCAGAAGCGCCGCATTGTACAGCGACGCTCCGGCGCGCTCGGCATAGCCGATGAGGAGCGCCAGCCGATGACGGGCCGCCAATGAGCACAGGGCCTGATGCCGCGCATCGCCGGCCGCGACGGCAAGCGCTCGGGCGGCCCCGGCGTCTCCATAGCCGCACAGGAAAGTCTCCGGCAGCATCAGCAGCTGCGCGCCGCCTGCCGCGGCCTCACGCGCCAGCGCGTCGAGACGATCGAGCGCCGCCGCGAAGCTGGCCGGTGCAAAGCCGCTCTGCGCGAGCGCGAGCCGGACAGGCGCCATCGTCACGCCACCTCGGCGCAGCGGAAACACGCCGCGCGGTCGAGCACCGCGGTTCGCCGCCCCTCGCCGTCGGTGACCGCCAGCCGGTCCGCCTCGGTCTCGAGGAAGACGAGCAGCGCATCCTGCATCGTCGCCTCCGCCGCGATCGCCGGCACCCCGTCGGGCGGCGGGCCGGGACGGGCCATGCGGCCGACGCCGACCGTCTGCATCAGCTTCAGCAGCCGGTCGCGGCCGAGCAGATCAGCAACGAAGCCGTCGGCCGGGTGCGCCAGCAGTTCCTGCGGCGTGCCGAGCTGCGCCAGCCGGCCGTCGCGCATCACGGCGATACGGTCGCCCAGCTTCACCGCCTCGTCCATGTCATGCGTGACGATGACGACAGCCTTCTTCAGCGCCCGCTGAATCTCGACGATCTCGCGCTGGAGATTGGCGCGCGTGATCGGATCGAGCGCGCCGAACGGCTCGTCCATCAGCAGGATCGGCGGATCGGCCGCGAGGGCCCTGGCGACGCCGACGCGCTGCTGCTGCCCGCCCGAAAGCTGGCGCGGCTTGCGACGCCGGAACTCCGCCGGCGGGAGGCCGACCTGGTGCAGGAGCTCGTCGATCCGTGCCTCGATCCGCGCACGCTTCCAGCCGAGGAGCTGGGGCACGACCGCGATGTTCTCGGCCACGGTCATGTGCGGGAAGAGGCCGATATGCTGGATGACATAGCCCAGCGAACGCCGGAGCTCGAGGACCGGCACCGAGAGGATGTTGCGCCCGTTGACGAGGATCGTGCCGGCACTCGGCTCGATCAGCCGGTTGATCATCTTGAGCGAGGTGGTCTTGCCGCAGCCCGACGGGCCGACGAGCGCCAGTGTCTGCCCGGCCGGGACGGTGAAGCTGACATGGTCGACCGCCGGACGCGGCATGTTCGGGAAGTGCTTGACCACCCCGGTGAATTCGATCGCCGTCTCGGTCATGGCCGTACCCCCACCATGCGTTCGGCTAGGCGTTCGGCGATCAGCATGAGCTGATTGACGGCGACGGCGAGGATCGCGGCGAGGCCGCATCCAACGACGAGGGCGTTGGCATCCATCCGCGAAATGCCCTGAAGAATGAGGGTGCCGAGGCTCTCCACCCCGATATAGGCGGTGAGCGTGATGACGGAGACGAGCATGATCGCCGAGATGCGTACCCCGGCGATGATCACCGGCAGCGCCGAGACCAGCTCGATGCGATAGAGGATCTGCCGGTCCGACATGCCGATGCCGCGCGCCGCCTCGGACACGCCGGGATCGACCGAGGCGAGGCCGCTCATCGTGTTGCGCATCACCGGCAGCACCCCTTTGACGAAGAGCGGAACCAGCGCGCCGACATAGCCGATGCCGAGCAGCGGGATCGAGATCGCGAGCAGCACGATCTCCGGCGTCGCCTGCAGCACGTTGACGAGCGGCACGAGGATCGCCAGTGCCCGCACCCGGTGCACCAGCACCCCGAGCACGACGCCGATCATCAGCGCACCGACCATCGAGATGCCGAACAGCCAGAGATGCTGCACCAGCAGATGCAGGATCTGTCCCTGGAAGATCGACAGGTATTGCGAGAAGCTCATCTCAGGCCGCCGCCTCTCTGGGGGCGCTGCCGATCCCGCCGGCGATCCTCCGCTCGACCTGCTTGAGCACGAGGTCGGCGACGAGTGCCAGCACGATCACCGGCACGCTGCCGGCGAGCACCACCGTCAGCGACACCGTGGCGATGCCGCGGAAGACGAGATCGCCCAGCCCGCCCGCGCCGATCAGCGAGGCGAGCGTTGCCATGCCGATCGCGTTGACGACGGCCACCCGCACGCCGCCCGACAGGACGATCGCGGCCAGCGGCAGCTCGACATGGAAGAGCAACCGGCCCGGCCCCATGCCCAGCCCCGTCGCCGCCTCGCGCAGCTCGGGCCGCAGGCCGATGATGCCGGTATAGGTGTTCTGGACGACCGGCAGCAGCGAGTAGAGGACGATCGCGGCGATCGCCGGGACGAGGCCGATCCCCAGGATCGGGATCATCAGCCCGAACATCGCAAGGGTCGGGATGGTGTAGATCACCCCGACCAGCGCCAGGACCACGACCGCGACCGGCCGGACCTTGGCGCAGAGGATGCCGAGCGGAATGCCGATCGCGAGAGCGAGCGCGATCGACAGGCCGCAGATCTCCAGATGGCGCAGGGTGGCATCCCAGATGCGCTCCCAGTTCGCTGTCACATAATCCATGCACGCCCCTCCGCCGGGACAAGCGGCCGGGCCGCGCGCCGGGATGTTCCGACACGCGGCCTACGGACGGGCCGGCCCGCCACGGCCGGGGTCACTCGATGACGCCGAGCTCCCGCAGGTAATCCTCTGCCACCTGCTCGACCGGGATCTGCTCGATGTCGGCGCGGGCATTGAGCCGCACCTGCGTCTCGGTATCGAGCGTCGCGATCACGGCGTTGATCGCCTCGGCGATCTCCGGATGGGCATCGAGGATCTCGTTCCGGACGGTGATCGCCGCGTTGTAGGCCGGGAAGAAATACTTGTCGTCCTCGAGCACCCGCAGATCGACGAGCTCGATCCGCGCATCGGTCGCAAAGGCGACGATCACGTCGACCTCGCCGGCGTCGATCGAGGAATACATGAGGCCGACATCCATCGGCCGGATCGAGCCGAAATCGAAACCGTAGTGCTGGATCATGCCGGCATAGCCGTCGATCGGACGACCGGCGAACTCGACCGAGGAGCCGAGCGTCCATTCCGCGGCGTGGGGGGCGAGATCGGAGATCGTCGTGATCCCCAGCTCCTCGGCGAGCTCCCGCTTCAGCGCCAGCGCATAGGTGTTGTTGAACGGGGTGGGCTCGAGCCAGGTGATGTCGTGGCGCTCGAGATAGGCCTGCTTGACGAACTCGAAGGCCTCGCGGGGGTCGGTGATCGGATCCTCGCCCAATACATTGGCGAGCGCGTCACCGGTATAGTCGGGGAAGACGTCGATGGCGCCGTCCAGCAGCGCCTGCTGCGCGATGCCGGTGCCGCCGAGATTGGGAACCTGTTCGACCTCGAGGCCGAGATGCTCCTCGATGATCAGCGCGGCCATGTAGCCGAGCATCGCCTGCTCGGTGAGGTTGGTCCAGCCGACCTTGATCGGCTCGTCCTGGGCCAGCGCCGGCTGTGCCGCCCCCAGACCCGCCGCCACACCGGCAGCCACCAGGACCTTCCCCCAATCCCGGGTCTTCGTCATCTCGTCTCTCCTCCTTGATGGGCGCGGCCAGGCCGCACGCGGTCAGCTCTCCTCGGCTTCGACGGATGAACCGGGCGACACGATCCTCGGAACGATTTGGTTCCAGGATCGGCCGAACACCTTTCGTCCGTCCTCGAATGCTTCGATGCTGGCCTCGAAGCGGTAGTCGGCGCCTTCGAATGCGAGAGAGGTGCGGGTCCGCACCTCGGCCTCCCAGCCCTGTCTGCGGAATCGAGCGAGCCGCTCGGCCCACGCGTTGGATGCGCCAGGGTCGCGCCACGGCATAGTGTAGGTCTCGCTACCCAGGGCGTAAAGTTCGAGGTCGACATCCGAGAGCCGGACGGCCCCAAGATTGCGGACGACCTCGACCCGGGTCTCTTCGCGCACGAGATCGCGGATGATCGCGCGGCGGCCGCGTTCCGGCGGCTCGATCTGCGTCGATTCGGGATAGGCGGGCACATCCGGCGCGCCGAGCGGCGGTGGCGGCGCCCCGTCGGCCTCGAGCACCGGCAGCGCGACCGAGCCGCCATGGATGGCGAGGCGCACCGGATGGGGCGTGCCGACCGCCAGCGGCCAGTAGGCGGTGGAGACGGCAAGGCGCAGCCGGTGACCCGCCGGCACCGTATAGGCGATGTCGTCGAGGGCCAGGGCGACGGTGCGCGGTGGATTTTCACCGGCCGGCTCGACGAGGGCGAGATTGGCGAGCCCATAGGTGATCCGGCGGCTGACACCATCCGGCGAGACGTCTTCGAGCCTAACCGCGAGGATCGCGTCATCCGGCTCGGTCGACACCTCCAGCTCGACCCGGGTGCCGCCGAGCAGCGCGAGCGGTGCGGTGAGCGGCGCGCCGTCGAAAAGCGCAGCACCGGCATCGTCGCCGCGCTGGTCCAGCGGCATGTCCGGTCCCCAGCCATAGGGGCACCATTCGCCCGAGGCGGTGCCGAGATCCGGCGGCGAGACGATGACAGCGAGCGGATCGGCGGAGACGGAGCCCTCGCCATCTCCCGGCATGTCGGCACCGGCGAGGCGTCCGTCCTGCCCGAGGGAAAGGCGTCGTATGGCGACATCCGGACTGGGCCAGACCCTCTGGGCCGCCCAATGGCCACGCCGCGTCACATAGGACGGCCGTGGCGGCTCACTCTCCTGCATCCAGTAGGTGAGCATCGGCTCGTCCATCAGCCCGGTGTCGATGCCCTTCAACCAATGGTCCCACCAGCGCGTGACATAGCCAAGGAAGTCGATGCGCGGGCCGGGCGTGGCGACATGCGGGAAGGCATGGCCCCAGGGGCCGATCAGCCCCTTGCGCGGTACCGACAGGCGCTCGAGCAGCCGCAGGATGGCATTGTGATAGCCGTCGCTCCAGCCGCCGACCGCCAGCACCGGCACGGTGATGGCGGCGGGATCGCAGACGACGCTGCCGCTTCTCCAATAGGCATCGCGCCGCGGGTGGAGCATCCATTCCAGCGCCGGCGGCGCCACCGCCTCGAGACGCTCCCGCCACATCGCCCGCCAGCGATCGCCGACCACGGCGGGATCGGGCGGCGTCGCGAGCCAAGTGAACAGCGTCGCGCCATACTGCAGGTTGTCGGCGAGCAGGCAGCCTCCGCGATAATGCATGTCGTCGCCATAGCGGTCGTCCGATGCGCAGGCGGTGACGATCGCGGCGAGGGCGGGCGGGCGCAGCGCCGCGACCTGCAGGGCGTTAAAGCCACTCCAGGACAGGCCGATCATCCCCACCTTGCCGCTGCACCAGGGTTGGGAGGCGATCCAGGCGATCACCTCGCAGGCGTCCTGCCATTCCTGCGGCGTGTATTCGTCGTGCATCACCCCGTCGGAATCGCCCGAGCCGCGCATGTCGACGCGGATCGCGGCGTAGCCGCGGGCGGCGAAGCCCGGATGGGTGAAGGCGTCGTCGCCGCGATGCCGGTCGCGCCGGCGATAGGGAAGATATTCGAGGATCGCCGGCACCGGCGCCGTCCGTGCCGTGTCCGGGATCCAGGCACGGGCGGCGAGCCGCGTGCCGTCCGCCAGCGTGATCCACAATGTCTCGTGGACCGTGACGCCCGTCATGATCACGCCCTCTCCTTCTCGGGATCGACGGGTCCCAGCACCAGATCGAGGAAGGTCGCGAAGGCCTCGTCCTGCTCCAGAGCCTGGCCGGCCGCAAGGATCGCCCGCGCCCGCCCCGCATCGAGGGTCAGCGCGGCGGCGGCGATGAATTTCGCCTCGATCTCGGCGTCGGAAAGCGGCTGCTCGGCATCGCCCTTCGCCGGCCGGTCCGTGGAGGCGAGTGTCCTGCCATCGGCGAGGTGAATGACCGCGCGGGCCAGCCGCTCGGCTGGGAACCGCGCGCTCAGCGCGGGGTCCTCGACGAGCCGGATCCGGCGCGCCATCGCCAGAATGGCGGGATCGCGGAGGGCCGGGCCGCTGACATCGCCGGGCGCCAGCGTGCCGCGCACGAGCGCGGCGGCCACCGGGAAGGACAGGCTGTACTGCGCGCTCTCGGTATCCGCCGGGGCGGGATGGTCGAGCCGCGTCGCCTCGTGAAAGGTATGGATCTCAACCCGCTCCACCGCTTCCGGATCGATGCCGTGCGCGGTGCGGAGCTCCAGTGCCGCGCGGATCGCCGGCTGTGCCCAGCGGCAGACGGGGTAGGGCTTGAAGTACATCTCGAGGATGCGCCAGCGCTCGCCGAGATCGCTCCAGAGATCGGCAACATCCGGCCGCTCGACGACGAGGGCAGGCGCCCCGGTGAAGCCGTCACGCGCCAGATAGGCGGCGCTGATCCCCACCATTGCGCCAACACCCGAACCATCCTTCACCATGGTCGGGTGATCGATGCAGCGCATCATCTGGCTGCGCGGGCCGTGATATTCGGCGATGCCGAGGGCGTGGCGCAGCCGGTCATCGTCGAGCCCCAAAAAGCGCGCCGCCAGTGCTGCGACGCCGAGTGCGTTCCAAGAGCCCGAGGTGTGATAGTCCGGCGCGGTCGCATGCGTCGCGATGCCGGCACGAATCGCAATCTCATAGCCGATGACGAGCGCCGCGAGCGCCTCCTCGCCGCGCGGCGCCCCGCCGGTCGCCTCGATCATGGCAAGGAGAGCCGGCAGGATCGCCGCCCCGGCATGCCCCTTGGTCAGCACATGCCCGTCATGGGCGTCGAAACTGTCGATCACCATGCCGCCCGCAAGCGCTGCCCCGGCAGGCGAGACCCGCCGGCCGTCGAACAGCATACGGCAGCCTCGCATCCCTTCCCCGGCCCCGAACTGAGCCGCCGCATGGTCGCGGATGATCCGCGAGAGCGGCGTTGCGACACCGGCCGCGGCAGTGCCGGCGAGGTCGATGACGCAGCGCCGGGCCTGGCGCCGGACGGCCTCCGGCAGATCGGCATGGGTGAGGCCACGCACGAAACGGCCGATGGCGGCGACGGCCGCAGACGCGACCGGTTGGGCGGTGTCCGTCGGCAAGGGTTCTGTCCTTCTCCTGTCCCGGGCGCGGCGGACGCCATCGTCTCGCCACCCGTTTTCCGATACTGGATCATGACCGCGAGCGCCAACAGAGCCCGATGCCCCAGGACAGAGACCATTGGACCCGGGTCGCCGATGAATGGATCGCCTGGGCGCGCACGCCCGGCCACGACGCCTTCTGGGCCTATCGCGCGGCGCTCGCCCACTTCGTCGGACCGGGCGACGGCTTCGCGCTCGATGTCGGTTGCGGCGAGGGGCGGATCTCACGCCTGTTGCGGGAGCTCGGCTGGGATGTCGTCGCCACCGATGCCGTCGAACCGCTGGTGCGGGCCGCGGCCGATGCCCGGTCCGCCTCTGCCCATGCGGTCGCGGCGGCCGATGCGCTTCCCTTCACGGATGGCCGCTTCGATCTCGTGATGGCGTACAACATGCTGATGGATGTCGAGGACCTGCCCGGCACGATGCGCGAGATCGCGCGCGTTCTGCGGCCTGGCGGACAGCTCGTCCTGTCGATCGTCCATCCGTTCCGTGATCGCGGCACCGTCGAGGGGACCGGTCCGGACGCCCCCTTCGTGCTGCGCGGCAGCTATTTCGGGCGGCAGCGCTTCGAGGGGGTGGAGGAACGGCGCGGGCTGCGGATGCATTTCGCCGGCTGGTCGCAGCCGCTCGAAGCCTATGCAGCCGCGATCGAAGCGGCGGGCCTCGCCGTGACGTCGATGCGGGAGCCGGTGCCGGCACCCTTCGACGACCCGTCACGGCCCGACGCCTTCTCCTCCTGGCGGCGCGTGCCCCTCTTCCTCTGGATGAAGGCGCGGCCGCTGCCGCCCTGACCCGTCGTCCGGCGCCGGGCGGCGCGGCTCAGCGGGCGGTGGCCGCGACCTGCTCGGCGGTGCGGAAGCTCTCGCCGCAGCCGCAGCGATCAACCTCATTGGGGTTGTTGAAGACGAAGCGCGCACCGAAGGCCTCGTCGACCCAATCCATCTCGGTGCCGATCAGAAACATCACCGCCGTCGGGTCGATCAGCACGGTGACGCCCTTGGTCTCCACCACATCCTCGAAGGGTTTGCGTTCCTCGGCATACTCCATGAAGTAACTGAGGCCGGAGCAGCCGCGCGTCTTCACGCCGATCCGGAGACCGGCGACCGGTTTGTCCGACTTCGCAATCAGCGCCTTGATCCGTTCGGCGGCGCGATCGGTCAGACGGATCGGCGGGGGCAGTTCTCGTGCCATGGTCTCACCTCTGTCCTAGATCTGGCGTCGCGTCGGTGGGCCAGCAAGCGGCCTAGAGGCCGAGTGCGAGCCGCGCGTCGTCACTCGCCCGTTCCGGCGTCCAGCGGGGTTCCCAGACCAGCTCGACCCGGGCGGAGCGCACACCGGGCACCACCCGCGCCCCCCGCTCCACGACCGCCGGCATCGTGCCGGCGACGGGGCAGTTGGGCACGGTCAGCGTCATCACGATCACCGCGTCACCCTCGGGCGATACCTCGACCTCGTAGACGAGGCCGAGATCGACGATGTTGACCGGCAGTTCCGGATCATGGACGAGCTGCAGATTGTCGAGGATCGCCGCACGCAGCTCTGCGGGATCCACCACCTCGGGCTCGCGCGTCTCGGCGGTGCGGACGTGGATCCAGTCTGGCTCCGCCACGTCGAGCGTGCCGGCCCGCATGAAATCATGCAGCCCCAGCCCGTCTGCGGGCAGCGGCCTGCGTGACCCTTGGCTCATGTCCTGCCCTCCGTCGCGGCGCCGGCGCTCGCGGCGCGGCCGATGTCCCGGATCCGCTGGATCATCGCCGCGAGGCCGTTGCGCCGGCCGCTCGTCAGATAGGTGTCGAGGCCGAGCCGCTGGAGCAGCGCCGCGAAATCGAGCGAGGCGACCTCCTCCGGCCGGCGGTGCGAATAGAGCCCGGTGACGATCGCGACCAGCCCGCGGACGATGCGGGCATCGCTGTCGCCGCGGAAGACCATCCGGGTGGGATCCTCCGGATCGGGCTCTGCCACCATCCAAACCTGGCTCTGGCAGCCATGCACCTTGTGCGCCTCGGTCCGGAAGGCGTCCGGGAAGGGCGGCATCGCGTCGCCCAGCCCGATGATATAGGCGTAGCGGTCCTCCCAGCCGTCCAACAGTTCGAAGGCTTCGACCAGCGCCTCTTCGGTCAGGCGGTCCTCGGCGATGGCGGTCGTCATGCCGGCTCCCTCATGCCCGCACCGCCATGCGCCCGAACAGGCGGACGACGCCCTCGAGCGCCTCGGCCAGCGCATCGACCTCCGCCCGGCTCGAATAAAGGCCGAAGGAGGCACGCGCCGTCGCGGGCACGTCGAAATGCTCCATCAGCGGCTGGGCGCAATGATGACCGGCCCGGATCGCGATTCCCGACTGGTCCACCAGCGTGCCGATGTCGTGCGGATGCGCCGCCTCCATCGTGAAGGCGCAGATCGCACCCTTGTCGGCGGCGGTGCCGAGGATGCGCAGGCCAGGGACGGCGCCGAGCCGCTCATGCGCATAGCGCAGGACGTCGGCCTCGTGCTGGGCGATGCGGTCGAGCCCCAGCGCCATCACGTAGTCGATCGCGGCGTGGAGCGCGATCGCCTGGGCGATCGCCGGAGTGCCGGCCTCGAACTTTGCCGGCGGTTCCGCATAGGTCGTCCCCGCGAAACTGACGGTGCGGATCATCTCGCCGCCGCCCTGCCAGGGCGGCATCGCCCGCAGCAGCTCCTCCCGGCCGTAGAGGACGCCCACCCCGCTCGGCCCGTAGAGCTTGTGGCCCGAGAAGACGAAGAAATCGCAGCCGAGCGCCTGGACGTCGACCGGCATGTGATTGGCCGCCTGGCAGCCATCGATCAGCGTCACCGCGCCGGCCGCCTGCGCCAGCTGAACGACCCGCGCGACCGGCACGACGGTGCCCAGCGCGTTCGACATATGCGTCACTGCGACGAGCTTGGTACGGGGCCCCAGCAGCGCCTCATAGGCCGCCATGTCGAAGGCGCCGTCCTCGTCGACCGGCACGACGCGGATGGTGAGCCCCTTCTCCTCGGCCAGCATCTGCCAGGGCACGATGTTCGAATGATGCTCGAGCACCGACAGCACGATCTCGTCGCCGGCCGACAGGAACCGCCGGCCCCAGCTCTGCGCCACTAGGTTAATCGCCTCGGTCGCGCCGCGGGTGAAGACGATCTCGCGGACCGAGGCGGCGTTCAGGAAGCTCCTGACCGCCTCGCGCGAAGCCTCGAAGGCGTCCGTCGCAAGGCCGCTCAGATAGTGCAACCCGCGATGGACGTTGGCGTAGCTCTCCTCGTAGACGCGCCGCTCGGCGTCGATCACGGCGCGCGGCTTCTGCGCCGAGGCGGCGGTATCGAGATAGACGAGCGGCCGGCCGTGGACGCTGCGCGACAGGATCGGGAAATCGGCGCGGATCGCCTCGAGATCATAATCGTTGAGCGCGCTGCGGTGGATCAGCCCGGCCATCTCACATCTCTCCCGTGCCGGTACGGACGGCGAGACGCGCCGTCAGCCGTGCCGCGCATTCCTCGCGCAGGTCCGGATCGCCGATCTCCTCCAGCGCTTCGACCAGGAAGGCCTCGACCAGCATCCTCCGCGCCTCGGCCTCGTCGATGCCCCGCGCCCGCAGATAGAACAGCGCCTCGGCGTCGATCTCGCCGGCCGTCGCACCGTGACTGCATTTCACGTCGTCGGCGTAGATCTCGAGCTCGGGCTTGGTATCGATCTCCGCCCCACGCGACAGCAAGAGCGTCCGATTGAGCTGGTGACCATCGGTACGCTGGGCACCGCGCTGCACGATGATCTTGCCCTGGAAGACGCCGCGGCCACGCCCGTCCAGCACGCCGTGGAAGACCTCGCGGCTCCGGCAGTCCGGCACCGCATGGTCAATCAGCGTCGTGGTGTCGACATGACGCCGGCCGTCGGCGAGATAGGCGCCGGCGACACGTCCGTCGCCGCCGCGGCCGGTGAAGCGCAGCCGCGTCTCCGTCCGCGCGAGTGCGGCGCCGAGGCTCAGCGTGAACCCGTCATAGGTGGCATCGCGCCCGACCCTGACCTCGCCGGAGAGGAGATGGACCGCCTCCCGGCCCTCTGCCTGGTGCCGCAGATGGACGAGACGGGCACCGTCGCCGACCGCCACGTCGAAGACCTGGGTGGCGAGATAGGCGGCCTCTTCGATACCCTCATGGGTCTCGATGATCGTCGCCTGCGCCCCCTCGGCCAGCCTCACGACCAGCCGCGCATGGGCGGCCGCGGCCGGCGTTGAGCCGGTATTGACGAAGACGATCCGGATCGGCTCCCCGACTACCGTGCCACGCGTCACCGTCAGCACCGCCCCGTCGGCAACGAGGATGCTGTTGAGGTCGGTGATCACATCCTCGCCAGCGGCAGCGAAACTCGAGGAAACGCCCTCATCATGCTGAATTGCCTCGCTGAACGCCGCGAAGCTCACACCCTTCATCAAGGGCGGACGCGACAGTGCGGGCACATACCGGCCGTCGACCAGCACGATCAGCGGGCCTGATCGCGGCAGTCGTCCCTGCAACGCATCGGGGAGCGCGGCTGCGATCCCGGCGGCTGCTTCTTCCCCGAAAGGGGTCGCGGCCAGCGCCGAAAGATCGGTGTACTTCCACGCCTCGACCCGCCGGTTCGGCAGGCCTGCGTGCTCCAGCCGCGACAGCGCCGCACGGCGACGGCCCTCGACCTCCGGCCGCCCCGCCCCGGGCAGCGCGCCGCGGTCGCGGTCGAAACGCCGCGCATGGGCCGCGATCAGCCCCCCGGACACCCGATCCACGACCTGCCCCGTTGCCTGCTCCACCGATGCCACGCTGCTCATGCCGCCTGGGGCACGATGCCGGCGTACCCCTTCTCTTCCAGCTCCTCCGCCAGCTCTTTGCCACCCGAACGCACGATCCGGCCATCCGCCAAGATGTGCACGTGGTCCGGGACGATGTAGCTGAGCAGACGCTGGTAATGGGTGATGACGAGGAAGGCCCGCTCCGGCCCGACCAGCCGGTTGACACCCTCGGCGACGATCCGGAGCGCATCGATGTCGAGCCCGCTGTCGGTCTCGTCCAGCACCGCGAGCGTCGGCTCGAACAGCGCCATCTGCAGCGCCTCGTTGCGCTTCTTCTCGCCGCCGGAGAAACCGACATTCACGGCACGCTTCAGCATCTCGTCGGAAATACCGAGCTCTCTTGCCTTTTTCTTCAGCAGCTTCACGAACTGCATCGGATCCAGCTCGGCCTCGCCGCGATGCTTGCGATGGGCGTTGTAGGCGGTCCGCAGGAAGGTGGTAGTCCCGACCCCGGCGATCTCGATGGGATACTGGAAGGCCAGGAAGAGGCCCGCCCTCGCCCGCTCCTCCGGTTCCATCGCCAGCAGGTCCTGGCCGTTGAAAGCGATCGAGCCTTCGGTCACCTCATAGCCGTCACGCCCGGCGATGACATAGCTCAGCGTCGACTTGCCCGAGCCGTTTGGGCCCATGATGGCGTGGGTCTCGCCGCGGCCGATCGCGAGGTCGATCCCCTTGAGGATCGGCCGCCCGTCGACCGAGGCGTGCAGGTTCCTGATTTCCAGCATCGTCATCCGACCGCTCTCTCAACCCACCGAGCCTTCGAGGCTGATGCTGACCAGCTTCTGCGCCTCGACCGCGAATTCCATCGGCAGCACCTGCAGCACCTCGCGGCAGAAGCCGTTGACGATCAGCCCCAGTGCCTCCTCCTCGCCGATGCCGCGCTGGCGGCAGTAGAACAGCACGTCCTCGCTGACCTTACTGGTCGTCGCCTCGTGCTCGATCTGGGCGGTCGGGTTGCGGCTCTCGATATAGGGAACCGTATGGGCGCCACAGCCGTCCCCGATCAGCAGACTGTCGCATTGGGTGTAGTTCCGCGCGCCCTCGGCGCCCGGCAGAATCCGCACGAGCCCCCGATAGGTGTTGTCGGAGCGACCGGCCGAGATCCCCTTCGAGATGATCCGGGAGGTGGTGTTCCGGCCGATATGGATCATCTTGGTCCCGGTATCGGCCTGCTGGCGGTTGTTGGTGATGGCGACCGAATAGAACTCTCCCGCCGACCCCTCGCCCTGCAGGATGCAGCTCGGGTACTTCCAGGTGATCGCCGAGCCGGTTTCGACCTGCGTCCA
>CAYORM010000062.1:0-17303 GCA_964406375.1 uncultured Mycobacteriaceae bacterium
TGAACCTTGACGGTCTCGCCGATCGACAGGATTTCCGACGGGTGGTTGACGCGGCGCCATGCCATGTCGGTGACGTGCAGCAGGCCGTCGACACCACCGAGATCGACGAAGGCGCCGTAATCGGTGATGTTCTTGACGACGCCCTCGAGGACCTGGCCCTCGCGGAGATTGGCGACGAGCTCCGAACGGGCCTCGGCACGGCTCTCCTCGAGCACGGCACGACGCGACACGACGATATTGCCGCGCGCCCGGTCCATCTTGAGGATCTGGAAGGGCTGCGGCGTCCCCATCAGCGGCGAGACGTCACGCACCGGACGGATGTCGACCTGGCTGCCGGGCAGGAAGGCCACGGCGCCGTTGAGGTCAACGGTGAAGCCGCCCTTGACCTTGCCGAAGATCACGCCGCTGACGCGCTGCTGGTCGTTGAACGCCTTCTCGAGCGCCGTCCAGGCCTCCTCACGCTTGGCCTTCTCGCGGGACAGGACGGCCTCGCCGTTCTTGTCCTCCATGCGCTCGATATAGACCTCGACGGTGTCGCCGGGCTGAAGCTGGGCGGGCTGCCCGGGGACGCCGAATTCCTTCAGCGCGACGCGGCCTTCCGACTTCAGGCCGACATCGATCAGCACCATGTCGTTCTCGACCGAGATGACCCGGCCCTTGACGACGGTGCCCTCGAAGCTCTCGGTCGAGCCGAGCGACTCTTCGAGCAGCGCGGCGAAGCTTTCCTTGGCGGAGGAGGCGGTAGCGGTTGCGGTTGCCATGCGAATTCCCGTTGGAGAGACCGGCCGCCGCCGCGGACCCCCTTGCGGGGAACCGCCTCGGGAGAGCGTCGGACCGGGTCGGGCACCATGCCCGGAGCAGGCTTCCCGAGCCCGCCGCCATGCGGGCGGGTTCGGGAAGCCTGCGCGATATGCGCCGGCGCCGCGGGGCCGGCATCAGCGGGACGGTGGCGGGCCGATCCTACGGGACACGTAGCCGAGCGCGGCATCATAGGCCTCATCGGCCGTCATCGCGCTCGTGTCCAACAAGAAAGCGTCGCGCGCCGGAAGCATTGGAGCCACCGAGCGGCGACGGTCGCGTTCGTCCCTCTGTCGCAGGTCCGCGAGGACAGCCGCGTATATAGACTCGCCCGGCCCGCCGAGCAACTCCTTCCAACGGCGCTGCGCCCGCGCCTCGACATCGGCGGTGACGAACAGCTTGGCCGGCGCATCCGGGCAGATCACCGTGCCGATGTCGCGGCCGTCGAGCACCGCGCCAGGCGGCCGGCTGGCGAAGTCGCGCTGGAAATCGAGCAGCGCCGTCCGCACCGCCGGGATCGCCGAGACCCGGCTCGCGGCCTGGGCGGCCGCGTCGCTCCGCAGCGCCGGATCGCCGAGCCTGCCGGTGTCGAGCGCCGCCACCGCCGCGAGTGCCGCGGCCGGATCGTCGGGATCGCCGCCCGCCTGCAGCACGCCGAGCCCGACCGCCCGGTACAGAAGGCCGGTGTCGAGATGGTGCAGCCCGTAGGTTGCGGCCAGCCGTCTGGCGAGGGTGCCCTTTCCCGAGGCCGCCGGCCCGTCGATCGCGATGACCGGGGTGCCGCCGGCGCCCGCCATCATCACGCCGCCGGCCCGATCCGGGCGCCGAGACCGTTCATGAGGGCGGCGAAGCCGGGGAAGCTGGTCTCGATCGGCGTCGCGTCATCGACCGTCACCGGCGCCTCGGCGGCGGTGCCGAGCACGAGGAAGCTCATCGCGATGCGATGGTCGAGCGCCGTCTCCACGGTAGCGCCGCCGGCGACGCGGCCACCGCCCTCCACGATCAGATCGTCGCCATCGACCGAGACGGCGACGCCGCAGGCGGCGAGACCCGCCGCCATCATCGCCAGCCGGTCGCTCTCCTTCACCCGCAGCTCGCCCAGCCCGAGCATGCGCGTCGTGCCCTCGGCGAAGGCGGCGGCGACAGCGAGGATCGGATATTCGTCGATCATGCTCGGCACCCGCTCGGGCGGGACCGTCACGCCGCGCAGCGGACGGTGGCGGATGCGCAGATCGGCGGCCGGCTCGCCTGCCTGCTCGCGCGGGTTCTCGAAGGCGATGTCGGCCCCCATTTCGCGCAGCGTCTCGACGAGGCCGGCCCGCCGGGGATTGAGCCCGATGCCCGGCAGGAGCACGTCCGATCCCGGGCGGATCGCCGCGGCGACCATCGGGAACGCGGCCGAGCTGACGTCGCCGGGCACCGTCACGTCGCGGCCGACCAGCTTGGCCCGGCCCTCGATCGCAATCACCTGCCCGCCCTCGGGCCGGTCCTCGATCGCGACGATGGCGCCGAAATGGCGCAGCATGTGTTCGGAGTGATCGCGCGTCGGCACCGGCTCGACGACCGTGGTGCGGCCCGGCGTGTTGAGCGCGGCGAGCAGGATCGCCGACTTCACCTGGGCCGAGGCCACCGGCAGGACATAGCTGATCGCCCGCGGGGTGCCGCTGCCGGTGACCGCCATCGGCAGGCGCCCGCCGGCGCGCGTGGTGAAGACGGCCCCCATCTCCGACAGCGGCACGGTCACCCGCGCCATCGGCCGCTTCCTCAGCGACGCGTCGCCGGTGAGGAAGGCGGAGACCGGATGCGTCGCCAGCAGGCCGGCGAGCAGCCGTGTCGAGGTACCGCTGTTGCCCATGTCGAGAACATCGGCCGGCTCGGCCAGGCCGCCGACACCGACGCCCTCGATCGTCCAGATGCCGTCATCCCCGCGCGTGATGCGGGCCCCCATCGACCGCATCGCCGCCGCGGTCGCCAGCACGTCCTCGCCCTCGAGAAGGCCGGTGACGCGGGTGGTGCCGGTGGCGATGCCGCCGATCATCAGCGCACGATGCGAGATCGACTTGTCGCCGGGCACGCGGGCCTCGCCACGCAGCGCCCCCGCCGGGGCGGAGGCGAGCGGCAGGACCGCGGGGCCGGCCGAACCGTCGGGGCTGTGCGTCGGGCTGGTCGTGTCCATGGGGCCTCCGCTGCGGTCGACACCCTGAGGATGGCGGGCGGACCGCGCCGCGGCTGATCGCACAGCCGGTCGCCGGGTGCAAGGTTTGGGCACGGCCTGCGACGCAAGGTCGGACCACGCGGACGAGGTCGCGACCGCCGGTGGGTCGATCTGCACCGCCCGCGCCTGCGAATTGCGTTGACGAAGGGCATGGGCGGGTGGCAAAGGCCGCCGCGAGGCACATCTTCCGACATTCAGGTCCGAGCACAGGAGACCCGCCGTGGCGAATCCGGAATGGGGCGCCAAGCACATCTGCCATAGCTGCGGGACGCGCTACTACGACATGCGGCGCGAACCCGTGGTCTGCCCGAAATGCGGCACGCCCTACGATCCCGAAGCCTTCCTCAAGTCGCGCCGCTCGCGCGCGCCGCTGCCCGAGGAGGCCCCAGCCCGTCCGCGCGCCCGCACCGTCGATGAGGACCAGCTCACCGAGGAGGTGGAGGAGGCCGAAATCGAGGATGCGGACGAGGTCGAGGAGGTCGATGACGAGGAGGTCGAGACCGCCGACGATCTCGACGAGGCCGATGACGACGTCGATCGCGGCAAGGCCGATGTCGATTTCGACGACGACGTCGAGGAGGAGGAAGACGAGGACGTCCTGATCGAGGACGCCGACGAGCTCGACGATGGCGATGTCGACGAGGTGGTCGAGATCGATGAGGAGGACGAGGAATCGGGCCGCTGACGCGGCGGTCCGGCGCTTTCGTCGCCTGCGGCGGATTTTCCGCTTGAACGGCGGGGCCGGACGCCTAATATCCGGCCGCCGTCGCCCCCCGGACCTCCCGGGACGGCGGCGACCCAGGGTTCGGGGCCATAGCTCAGCTGGGAGAGCGCTACAATGGCATTGTAGAGGTCAGGGGTTCGATCCCCCTTGGCTCCACCACCCTGCGGTAGGCCGATCCGAGTGGATCACCTGCCCGGGGCCCTGCTCGAGATTCGAAAACGGCCCGCCGCTTACCGCGCGCGGGCCGTTTTCATTCCGGTCCGTGAAAGCCGGTTCGTGTGGTCTCGCCGGCCTGAGTGGCGGACGCCGCGCGGGCGCCCGCCGCCGTGGATCAGGCGCGCCAGTGCAGACGACGGTCGATGGCGAGCAGGATCGCCGACATCACCCCGGCGATCGAGAACATCAGCAGGATCAGCGCCATGATGCGATCGACATTCTGCAGCCCGATGGCGCGCATCAGCAGATAGCCGAGCCCGCTCTGCGCCGCGAACATCTCGCCGAGCAGCGTGCCGACCAGCGTCAGCGAGAAGGCAAGACGGAAGCCGCTGAAGATCTCCGGCACCGCGGCCGGGAAGAGGACGAGCCGCACCATGTCGAACCAGCGCAGCCGCATCACCCGCGCCGATTTGATCAGCACCGGCCGCACATTGCGCACCGCATTGATCGTGAAGATCGCCGTCGGGACGATGCCGTAAAGGGTGCCGAAGGCGATCTTGGCCGGCATGCCGAGCCCGAAGCTGAGCAGGATGATCGGATAAAGGGCGATCTTCGGGATGGCGTAGACCGACAGCAGCATCGGCTCAAAGACCAGCGCGGACGGCCGGTGGAAACCCAGCGCGAAGCCGATCGCCAGCCCGATCGTCACCGCGATCAGCAGCGACACGCAGAAGGCATAGGCGGAATCGCCGAAATGCTCCCAGAAATCGGCGGCCGAGAGGAGCTGGGCGGCATAGGCGACCGTCTGGAGCGGCGAGCGCAGGGCGAGGTCGCCGACGATCCAGTAGAGGCCCTGCCAGGCGATGACGATCGCCAGCAGGACGAGCCCCGTATTGCGCCAGCCGCGCAACGCCTGGCCGCTCATCGCTGCCCCCTCACGCTCAGGATGCGCTGCTCCCAGGCCGACAGCAGCAGGTTAAGGGTGATGGCGACCGTCACGATGACGACGATCAGCGGGTACATCGTGGCGTTGTCGAAATTGTTGTAGGAGAAGCTGATCTCGTAGCCCATGCCGCCGCGGGACATGATGAATTCGGCGCCGATGACGCCGATCAGCGAATAGGCGAGCGCGAATTTCGTGCCGGTCAGGACATAGGGCAGCGCCGAGGGCAGCGTGATCCGCATCGCCACCTCGAAGGGCGACATGCGCATCACGCGGCCGGTCTTGCGCAGCACCGGCGGGACGCGGTCGAGGCCGTTGAGCGTGTTCACCGTCACCGCGACCACGCCGAGCATGTAGCCGATCGCCACCTGCGGGGTGTCGGTCAGGCCGAACAGGATGATCATCAGCGGGTAGAGGCCGAAGATCGGCACCGCGTAATAGGTGGCGAAGAAGGGATCGAGTGCGCGGCGCAGCGCCGGGAAGCCGTGCAGTGCCGTCGCCGAGGCGACGCCCGCCACCACCGCCAGCACGAAGGCGAGACCGGCCTTGCGATAGGTGTTGAGGATCGCCTCGTTCACCCGGCCGGATGCGAGGAGATCGATGAGATCCTCGAGGATCTGGTGGGGCGGCGGCATAGTGAACGGGTCGATCACCCGCAGCGCCGACAGGATCTCCAGCAGCGCGATCAGCCCGACAAGGGTCAGAAGGCGGTAGAGGCCGATCATGGCGCCGCCGCCTCGGGCGTACGCCCGATCGTCTTCATCGATTCCGAGCGGAGCGAGCGCCACAGCCGGCTGGTGATCGCGCCGAATTCCGGACGCTCGACGATGCGGCTGTCTCGCTCACGCGGCCAGCCGGTCTCGAGCACGTCGATCAGCCGGCCCGGGCGGGCCGACATCACCGCGACGCGATCGGCCAGCATCGCCGCCTCGTCGAGGGCATGGGTGATGAGGAAGACGGTCGCGCCGGTGCGCCGCCAGAGCTGCAGCACCTCGTCGCCCATCAGAAGGCGGGTCTGCTGGTCGAGCGCGCCGAACGGTTCGTCGAGCAGGATGAGGCGCGGCTGCATCACGAGGGTGCGCGCGATGCAGACGCGCTGGCGCATGCCGCCGGAGAGCTGCGCCGGGTAGTGGTTCTGGAAGCCGCCGAGGCCCATCAGCTCGAGCACGGCGCGGGCGCGCTCGATCTTCTCAGCCTTGGCCAGCCGCGCCTGCCGCAGCCCGAAGCAGACATTGTCGATCACCGTCATCCAGGGGAAGCAGGCATCCTCCTGGAAGACGACCCCGACGCCGTCGGCGATCTCGCCGCTGACCGGGCGTCCCTCGAACTCGATCGTCCCCTCGGTCACCCGCTGCAGCCCGGCGAGCAGCTCGAGCAGGCTCGACTTGCCGCATCCCGAGGGTCCCACAAGGGCGAAGAACTCGCCCTTGTGGAGGTCCAGATCGATCGGCCCCACGGCGTGGACGGCGGCTCCCCTGCGCGACGCAGGAAAGATCTTCGTCACCCCACGCAGGGAGATATGCACTTCCGGCACGTTACCGTCCTTTCGCCGTGGCGGCGCCCACTCAGTCTTCGACGATGTCCTGCAGGCCCTCGGGCAGGTGCCGAGTGTCGATGATCGCCCGCAGATCGACCTCACCCTCGATGGCGCCCACCATGCGCTGGACGTCGACCATCCGCTCCATCGGGCCGATATGGATCTGCCCGTCGCCGAAATACGGCACACCGTCGGTCTCGGCGGTGATCAGGTTGTAGACGGCGGTGCGCGCCACCTGCTGATCGAGATCATACTCCTCGGCGATGATGTCGCCCGCCTCCTGCGGGTTCTCGCGCATCCACTCGATGGCGCGGATGCGGGCACGGATCACCGCGCGGATGAACTCGCCGCTCGTCTCGAGATGCTCGGAGGTGGTGACGCCGACGACATTGGTCAGCGGCGGCAGCACGTCGACCGCCCGAGCGATCACCCGGAACCGCCCCTCGTTCAGGGTCAGCAGCGGCTCGGTGATGGCGGCAACGTCGACCTCGCCGAGATCGAGCGCGACGATGCCCTCGCCGAAACCGCCGGTCGGCACCAGCTCGGCATCATCCGGCCCGTAGCCGGCCGCCTGCAGCAGCAGGATCGCCAGCGCCTGGCTCGTCGAGCGCGGATTGGTGAAGCTGATGCGGTGGCCGGCGAGATCCTCGAGCGAATGGATGTCGGAATCGTTGCGCACCAGCCAGCCGAATTCCGCGACGGTGCGGACATTGTCGCTGACGATGATCAGGTCGGCGCCGCCCTGCACCGCCGTCGCGACGACGCCGGGATTGACCTCCCCATAGGGGACGCCGCCGGTCATGATGTTGCGCAGCGTGGTCCCGCCACCGCTCGAGGAGATGATGCCGGTGAGGTTCGCCCCCTCCTCCTCGAAAAAGCCGAGACGGTCGGCGATCGTGTAGGGGATGCCGTTCGCCGCAACCCCGTAATTGCCGACCACGATCTCCTCGGCCGCGGCCGGGAGCGCCACCGACACGCTCCCCAGCGCCAGCGTCGCGGCAACCGCCGCTTTCAACGCACTTCGCATGTCTTCCTCCCGTATTATCGAATGAAGGGACTAACCGGGAACGTCGTCGAACCTGACGTTCACGTTCTTGATCTGCGTGCAGGCGAGGATCTCCTCGATGGATTCCTCGCGTCCCACGCCGGATTGCTTGAACCCGCCGAACGGGGCGCCGACATAATGCGTGGCCGCGTCGTTGACCCAGACGTAGCCCGCCTGGACTCGCGAGGCGAGGCGATGCGCCCGCGCGAGATCGCGCGTCCAGATCGACGCGGTGAGGCCGTATTCGAGCGCGTTGACCCGCGCCAGGAGATCGCTCTCCTCCGACCAGCGCAGCACCGAGACGACCGGACCGAAGATCTCCTCGCGCGCGATGCGCATGTCGTCGGTCACATCGGCGAAGACGGTCGGCTCGACGAAGAAACCGCGGGCGAGCGCCGGATCGGCCGGCCGCTTGCCGCCATGAAGAAGGCGCGCCCCTTCCGCCTTGCCCAGCTCGATATAGGACATGACCTTGTCGAACTGCGCTTGGCTGACGAGGCAGCCGACCTCGCTGGCCGGATCGTTGGGCAGGCCGATGCGGAGGCGCGCGACATGCTCGACGAGGCGTGGCAGCACCGCATCGTAAATCGATTCGTGAAGGAAGACGCGGCTCGTCGAGTTGCAGGATTGGCCGGTGACGTAGCGGAAATTCATGCCGCGCACGATCCCCTGCGCGACCGTGTCGGGATCGGTGTCCGGGCAGGCGATCAGCGCGTTCTTGCCACCGAGCTCGAGTGTCAGCGCCTTCAGCGTACCGCTCGCCGAGCGCATCACCGCGCGACCGACCGGGACACTGCCGATGAAACCGATCTTGGCGACGAGCGGATGCTCGGCGAGGGCGACGCCGCACTCCCTGCCGCCGGTCACCACGTTGAACACGCCCGGCGGGAAGATGTCCTGCCAGAGTTCGGCGACCCGCAGGGCCGAGAGCGGGGTCATCTCGGCCGGTTTCATCACCACCGTGTTCCCGGCAACCAGCGGCGCCGCGACCTTGGCGGTGACGAACAGCAGCGGGTGGTTGAAGGCGCCAATCCGCGCGACCACGCCCAGCGGCTCGCGCAGCGTGTAGTTCAGGACACCCGGCCCGATCGGCATGGTGTCACCCTTCAGCTCGGTGACCAGCCCGGCGAAGTAGGTCATGTAGTCAGCACCGATACGGGCGTCGTACAGCATCGCCTGGAAGGGGTTGCCCCCATCGAGCGCGTCGAGATGGGCGAGTTCCTCGGCATGCACGCGAATGATGCGCGCCGCCTCTGCCACCGCCGCCGCGCGCTCTTGCGCCGGGCGGTCGCGCCAGGCCGGGAAGGCCGCGGCCGCCGCCCGGATGGCGGCGTCGGTGTCCTCGGCATCGGCCTCGGCGACGATGCCGAGGCTCTCCGCCGTGGACGGGCTGTGAATCTCCATCCCGCGGCCGCTGCGGGCCAGATGCCAGGCGCCGCCGTAATAGAGGCCGCGATGGCTGGGAAGGCAGTCGCGGGGCTCGATCACCGTTGTGGTCTCACGCATTGCGGTTCGTCCCGCCGGCATGGGCGCCGGCCTTCTGGTCGACCTGCTGCAGCAGGGCAGAGGAGGTGGAGCGCGCATATTCCGGGGCGACGCGGACGTCGATGACGCAGACCTCGCCCGCCTTCACCCGCGCCACCGCCTCGGTGAGCGCCGCGGCATAGCCGGCCTCGTCACGCGCCGGCCCGATCCCGGCGGCACCCTGGCCAATCGCGAGCTGGGCCATGTCCATGCCGGGCTCGGCCATGCGCAGGCCGATCCACTTGTTCTCCACCGGACGGCCGCGCATCAGCGCCATCCGCTCCTGATGCAGCTCGTCGTTGAAGAAGGACTGGTTGTTGGCGACGACGATGAGCATCGGGATCCGGCAGTTCACCGCCGTCCACAACGCCGTCACCCCCATGAGGTAGTCGCCGTCACCGATCACGGCGACCGGCAGGCGCCCCGTGCCCTGCAGGCCGAGGGCCGAGCCCACGGCCATGCCCGGACCCGAGCCGATGCCGCCGCCGCCGTCATAGCCAATATAGTCCAGCGGGTGGCGGAAGTCGCAATGCTCGCCCGGCCAGCCGATCGGCAGCCGCATGTAGCTCGGATTCTCACCGGCGAGGGTCTCGGTGGTGATCCGGGCGAGGGCGTTGATCGAGATGCAGCCCGGATGCTCGTCCTCCGGCCTCGCGGGCGCCGGCTGCGGTGCCGCGAAGGGCGGCGCGTCCGCCGGACGCTCCGGCAGCCGCTCGACGAGCTTGCGGACCAGCGTGTCGGGATCAGCGAGCAGCGAGATCTCGGCCACCGGCAGCGCCTGGTAATCCATGCTCCAGCCATTGTGGACATACTGGTCGAGCGAGCAGCTCACCACCCGCGCCCGCGGCCACTCGCCGCCGCAGGCCTGGCGCAGCGTGCCGCCGAGATCGGTCCAGTCGAGGCCGAGGATGACATCCGCCTCGGCGATCGCCGCCCGGGCGCCGGCGCTGAGGAACAGGCCCGGCGGATAGGGATGCAGCGGATGCCGCGTCGGGAAGACGGCGCCGTTCTTGATGTCGGTGACCACGGTGGCACCGAGACGCTCGGCGAGCGCCACGCGTGCCGGCCAGTCCTCGGCCGAGCGCGACATCCGGCCCATCATCAGCACGACCCGACGCCCTGCCTTCAGCAGCGCCGCCACCTCATCGGCATCGGCATCACCCGGCTCGGCCGGGCGCGGCGGCGGGAAACGGCCGAGGTCCGGCATCCGCGGCGGCAGCTCGACCCGCGCCTCCTGCAGTGCCGCGTCGAGGCAGACATAGACCGGCCCCGCCGGCCCGGTCGTGGCGATGCGATGCGCCCGCACCAGCGCCTCGAGCGCCGCCGCGACCGAGCCCGGCCGGTCGTCCCATTTGGTGTAGCCGCGGACGAGCGCACCGAGATCGCTCGAGGTGTGGATCCAGTCGACCCAGGGCCGCCGCTCCATCGCGTCGATCGGCCCCATCGCGCCGATCATCACGACCGGCACGCGGTCACACCAGGCGTTGAAGATCGCCATGGTGGCGTGCATCAGCCCGACATTGGAGTGCAGCGCCACCGGCAACGGCCGGCCGGTGACCTTTACATAGCCATGTGCGAGCGCGACCGCGTGCTCCTCATGGACGCAGAGCAGGATCTGCGGCCGCTCATTGCCGAGATGGTTGACGAGGCTGTCATGCAGGCCCCGGAAGCTCGCGCCGGGGGTCAGCGCGATAAACTCGTAGCCCAGTTCGCGCAGCAGGTCCGCGATGTAGTCGCTTCCCCAGAGGGCATTGTCCGACGCCCTCGGCTCAACGGTTATTCTGCTCACGAACGTCTCCGATCCCGTCGGTGGTGCTTGATTGGATGGCAAGGGCCGGCGATCCGGCCATTGATCGTGTCGAGGCCCCTCATGCGGCGCCCGTCTCGGCGAGGAGCGCGCCGTCGAGATCGGACAGCGCACGGCGCCGCCTTTCCTCGAAGGCCGCGATGGCCGTCTCGTGCTCGAGCGTCGCCTCGATCGCGTCGAGCCCGCGCAGCAGCGCCTGTCGCCGCCGTTCCGGGACCTCGATCGACAGCGCCACGTGGTCGTGGCGGATCGTGCACCCTTCGAGATCGACATCGACCACCGGGTCCGGCGTCCGCGCGAGCGTCGCCGTCAGCCGGGCGATCGCCTCGGGCGCCGCGATCGCGGCGAGCAGGCCGTTGCGGAAGGCGTTCTCGTAGAAGATGTCGGCGAAGGAGGGGGCGAGCACGCAGCGGATGCCGAAGCGCAGCAGCGCCCAGGGCGCCGCCTCGCGCGAGCTGCCGCAGCCGAAATTGGCGCCGGCGATCAGCACGGATGCCTCGCGGAAGGGCGGCCGGTTCAGGACGAAATCGGGGTTCTCGCGTCCGTCCTCGCCGAAACGCCAGCGGGCGAACAGGCCGCGCGCGAGGTCGGCGCGCGGCGAGCGCATCCAGGCCGAGGGCAGGATCGCGTCGGTGTCGACATTGTCCTTGGCCAGCACCGCGGCGATGCCGGAGAAGCGGCGATACGGCTCCATCACACGGCCATCAGCTTGCGGGGATCGGCGATGCGGCCGGCGATCGCCGAGGCCGCGGCGGTCAGCGGACTGGCCAGATGGGTGCGGCTGCCTGGCCCCTGCCGCCCCTCGAAATTGCGGTTGGAGGTCGAGACCGAGCGCCGTCCGGGCGGCACCACGTCGCCGTTCATCCCCAGGCACATCGAACAGCCCGGCTCGCGCCACTCGAAGCCCGCCTCGGTGAACACCCGGTCGAGTCCCAGCCCCTCCCCTGCCCGCCGGACGGCTTCCGAGCCGGGGACGACCAGCGCCCGCACGCCGGGCGCGACCCGGCGCCCGCGCACCAGCGCCGCGGCGGCCTTGAGATCGGACAGCCGGCTGTTGGTGCAAGAGCCGATGAACACGACATCGACCGGCAGGCCCTCCAGCGGCGTGTCGGGGACGAGATCCATATAGGCGAGCGCCCGCTCCGCCGCGGCACGCCGGGAGGGGTCGAGCCGCGCCGGGTCGGGAACCCGGCCGCCGATGCCGGCCACCTGTTCGGGCATGGTGCCCCAGGTGACCTGCGGCTCGATGGCGCTGGCATCAAGCGCGAGATCACGATCGAAGACTGCGTCCGGGTCGCTGACGAGCGACCGCCATTGATCGAGGAGACGGTCGAACGCCGCCCCCTTCGGTGCGAAGGGCCGGCCCGCGACATAGTCGAAGACCGTGTCGTCGGGGGCGATGAAGCCGACGCGCGCGCCGATCTCGATCGACATGTTGCACAGGGTGAGCCGCTGCTCGACCGGCAGCGCGCGCACCGCCGGCCCGGCATACTCGACCGCATGGCCCCGCCCTGCGGCGATCCCGAACCGGCCGATGGCGTGCAGGATCATGTCCTTGGCGGTGACGCCCGGCGCGGTGCGGCCCTCGAAGGTGATGCGCATGGTGCGCGGCCGGTCGAGCGCGAGCGTCTGGGTCGCGAGGACATGCTCGACCTCGCTCGTCCCGATGCCGAGGCCGAGCGCACCGAGACCGCCGACGGTCGAGGTGTGGCTGTCGCCGCAGGCCAGGACCGTCCCGGGCAGCGCGAGGCCCAGCTCGGCCGAGATGACATGGACGATGCCCTGGCGGGGATCGCCGAGACCGTAGCGCCGGATACCCGCCCCTGCCGCATTGGCACGCATGAGGTCGAGGAGTTCCTGCCCCTCGGCATCATCGGCGACCGCGCCACGGCCCGGCCGCGTCGGAACGATATGGTCTTCGGTGGCGATCGTCAGCTCGGGACGGCGGACGCGGCGGCCACGACGCCTCAGATTCTCGAAAGCGACCGCACAGGTCGTCTCCTGCAGGACGTGGCGGTCGACATAGATGAGGTCGCGACCGGCATCGAGCCGTTCGATGACATGCGCGTGCCAAATTTTCTCGAAGAGGGTCGTCATCTCGGGCCGCTACCTCCCCGTAGCGCACTCACGAGCATGGCGGCGGGTCACGCCCCCCTCAAACCATTTGTCCGCGCCTCGCTTGAGTTATTCTCAATCGATCCTGCGCGAGGCCGCGGCTGTCGGGCCCAAGCCGGTCGGGCAGCAGGAGACGGTTGCGGCGGTAAGGCGTGGGAAGACGGGCGTCAGCGCCGACCGAGCGACGCGGCCAGGGCGGCATTGGCGGCCGCCCCCGCGGCGAGCGCCGCGGCACAGCCCCAGGCGACGGTCTCGATCGGGATGCCGGAATCGACGAGCCCGCCGAACAGCCCGGGCGTCAGCGCCGAGGACAGGACCGTCAGCGCCATCGCCATCGCGCGCACCGTGCCGAGCCGCGCGGTCCCCCAGATCTCGGCGAGCATGCTGGGCAGGATGACGTTGGTGGCGCCCATCGTCAGGCCGGAGAAGCCGAAGAAGAGGGCCGCCGAGGCCGGATGGTCGACCAGCGGCACCATGGTCGCGCCGAGCGCCATCGGCAGCAGGTGGAAACGCGACAGCGGCACCGCGCCGAACCGGTCGACGAGCCCGCCGGTCAGGAAGATCGCGGCGACCGAGGCGCCCGCCCAGACGGCGATGCCGCCGGCCAGCACCGCCTCGCTCCAGCCCTGCGTCTCGGCGAGGAGCCGCTGGTGGAAGAAGAAACCGGTGCCCACCGCCGCCGGACCGATGATCGTCGGGCCGAGCGCGAGGAACCGCCGGTCGCGCAGAAGGCCGAGCCCGGCGAGCGGCGTGCTGCGCGTGGTGGCCGGCATCGGTTCGGTCGCCCGGCCGCGGCGCAGCGCGATCCGCACCGCCACCACGGCGAGCAGCAGCGCAGCCGCCGCCCACCACACCGCGGTCCAGCCGGCGCTGCCGGCCAGCGCGATGCCGGTCAGCACGATGCCGGGCATCGTCGCCTCGGCCGCCGGGAAGCCGAGCGTCGCGATCCCGACGGCGCGCCCGCGGATGCCGCCGGCAAGCCGGGCGGCGCTGGTCACCGCGACGTGGCCCAGCATCCCCTGGCCCGACAGGCGGAGGAGGAAAAGGGCGAGCGCCAGCGTCGCGACATCGGCGGCCAGCGCCATCAACACCGCGCCGAGGGCGAGGCCGGCGAAGGCGACATCGGCGTAGCGCGCCGCCGGCACCCGGTCGAGATGGGCGCCGGCCCAGATCATCACGCAGCCGGAGACCAGCGTCGCCCCTGAATAGATCGAGCCGAACCCGCCATGCGACAGGCCGAAGGTCGCCTGGATCTCCGGCGCGAAGGCCGCGATCAGATAGGTCTGTCCGAAGGAGGACAGATAGGCCGCGAGAAAGCCGAGGCCGACGATGCGCCCGTGATCGCGCAGCAGGGTGAAGCTGGAGGCCATGCGCCGAAGGCTAGCCCGCCGCCGCGCGGCGCGCGCCCCCTGCCGGCGACGGGCGTCGATGCCGAAACCGCGGGGCTCGCCCGCGGATGACGATCGACCGCCGTTCGGCCGGCGTTCAGAGGAGGCCGTCGACCAATGTCGCGAGACGGACCTGCGGCCGCGGGCCGATATGCGCGATCACCTCGGCGGCGGCGATCGAGCCGATCTTGCCGCACAGCGCCGGCGGCAGGCCGCGCGTCAGGCCGAACAGGACGCCGGCCGCATAGAGGTCGCCGGCGCCGGTCGTGTCGACGACGCGGGCGACGGGTTCGGCCGGGATCTCGCAGGTCTGGTCGCCGGCCAGAAGGATCGAGCCCTTCTCGCTGCGGGTCACCGCGATGAACCGGCAGCGGCCGCGGACGGCGTCGATCGCCGCCTCGAGGCTGTCGGTACGGTAGAGCGCCTCGAGCTCCGCCTGATTGGCGAACAGGATATCGACATGCTCGGCGACCAGCGCCAGGAAGCTGTCGCGATGGCGGTCGACGCAGAAACTGTCGGAGAGGGTTAGCGCCACGTCACGGCCGGAGGCGTGGGCGATCCGCGCCGCCTCGATGAAGGCGGCCTTGGCCTCCGGCCGGTCCCAGAGATAGCCCTCGAGATAGGTGACCGCCGAGGCCGCGACGAGATCGGCGTCGACATCGGCGGGTGACAGCTCGACGCAGGCGCCGAGATAGGTGTTCATCGTGCGCTGGGCGTCGGGGGTGACGACGATCAGGCTGCGTGCGGTGGGCGGGGTGCCGGGCACGGTCGGGTCGAGCGGCGTTGTGTCGAAATGCACGCCCCAGGCCCGGATGTCGTCGCGATAGACCCGGCCGAGACGGTCATCGGCCACCTTGCCGATATAGGCGGCGCGCCCGCCCAGCGACGCCACACCGGCGATGGTGTTGCCGGCCGAACCGCCGGAGCGCTCGAGCGTCACCCCCACGGCCGATGCCAGCACCTCGATGCGCTCGGCATCGACCAGCGTCATCGCGCCCTTCACCAGCCCGTACTCGACGAGGAAGCGGTCATCGGCGTCGGCCATCACGTCGACGATGGCATTGCCGATGCCGAGCACGTCGAAAGAAGCGGTCATTCCAAGATTCCCGGGGGTGGAGCAGAGGGCAGGAGGCGCCCGTCGGACGCGGCGCGCGAGTATAGCCTCCGCCCCCGCCCCGACAATCGTCCCGACAACCGTCCGGCCGCCGATGCAGGCCGCCGCTCACGGGGCCGCATTTCCGCCACCTCGCTGGTGGAGACGGCGCCGATGATCCTGGCCTTGCAACGCGCGCTCGCACAATTCCTCGCCGATCCCGGCCTGCGCCGGCCCCTTTGGCTCGGTGCCGGCACGACGCTTCTGCTCCTGCTGGCGCTGCCGGCGGCGACGGTCTGGCTGCTGGGCCGGATCGAGCTGGCCGGCTGGGTCTGGCTCGACGCCGCGCTCGACTGGCTGGGCGGGCTCGCCATCCTGGCCTTGCTGATCCTGCTCTTCCCGGCGGTCACGGCGCTGGTCGCCGGCCTGTTCCTCGACGATGTCGCAGGCCGGGTCGAGGCGGCCCATTACCCCTCGCTCGGCCCGCCGCGCCCTCAGAGCCTCGGCGCCACCATCGCCGACGCGCTCGGCTTCTTCGCCGTGCTCGCCCTCGCCAATCTCTTCGCGGTCGGGCTGGTGCTGCTGGTACCGGGCCTGAACCTGCTCGTCTTCTGGCTGGTCAATGGCTGGCTGCTGGGGCGCGAGCAGTTCACCCTGGTGGCGGCCCGCCGGCTGCCGCCCCGTGCGGTTGCGGCACTGCGCCGGCGCTGGCGCCTCAGGATCTGGGGGGCGGGGCTCGCTCTTGTGCCGCTGCTCGCGATCCCGATCGTCAACCTCGCCGTGCCGATCCTCGCCGTCGCGACCATGGTCCATCTGGTCCAGACATGGCTGCGGGGATCCGGAATCAACGTTGATCGTCTGGAATAGGGCCGCTTAGCATTCTCGCCTTCGGCGTGTTACGGTTTGGGAACGCCCCGGGGCGAACCGGGGCGCTCAACGATCGATCGCAGCACCGAGAGGGGGAGATCACGTGTTTCGTCGCCGCAGCCCCGGCGGATCGGACGGAAACGGCGAACCGCTCGTCTCGTCCGACCCGCAGCCGCCGAAGGACGTGCCGACCAAGCCCGTCCCTCCATCCTCAGCCTCCGATGGTGAGCCTATGACCGCCAAACCCCCGAGCCCCTTCAAGCCAGAGATCCCGCGCCGGGTCGACATCCCTGCCGTCGGTGCGACGCCCGCCGGCACCACCGGCCCGGCCGTGCCGAATCCGCCGCGCCGTGCGGTCGAGAGCGCGGCCCCCGCGCCGACCACGCGGGAGGGGGCGCGCAAGCTGATCGTCGGGCGGGACATCTCGCTCGCCGGTGAGATCTCGAGCTGCGATCATCTGGTGGTGGAGGGCCGGGTCGAGGCCCGCATCCGCGACTGCCGGACCATCGAGATCGCCGACAGCGGCGTGTTCAAGGGCTCCGTCGACATCGCCGATTGCGACATCGCCGGCCGCTTCGAGGGCGACCTCGCGGTGTCGGGCCTTTTGCGGCTGCGCGCGACGGGCGTCGTCGTGGGGACGATCAAGTATGGCGAGCTGCAGGTCGAGACCGGCGGTCGCCTGGTCGGTTCGATCGAGCCGCTCGACGAGAACTTCCCGCGTCCGTCGGAGGGGTCGGCCAATTCCGGTGACAGCGGCCCGGCGCCGGCGCCGCTATTCGATCCGCCCGGCGCCTGAACGCCTGATTGTGCGCGGCTGATCGGTCTGCCGGCCGGTCCGGCGCCGCGGGCGCCGGACCGATCCCGGTTCAGGCCCGCCGCGGGACGCTGCGACCCGCGGCGAAGCCGGCCTGCCAGATCATCTGATCAGATCATCGTGACGTGTGCCGGCGCGCCCGGCCGAGCGCATCGATGCGAGACGACATCGATGCGAGACGACAGGGGGCCCGGGCGGCGATCGCCCGGGCCCTTCCATACATCACCAGCCGATCTTGAGGCCGGCATGGCCCTGGAGGGAGGAGTAGGTGCCGTCA
>CAYORM010000063.1:0-16930 GCA_964406375.1 uncultured Mycobacteriaceae bacterium
ACGTAGCCGGTCAGGTCACCGCCGTCGTCGAGCAGCAGGGTCGGGCCCGAGCCGTCGGGCCACCGCAGCGTCTGCTCGATGCACCACTCGTACTCCTCCTCGGTCTCGCCCTTCCAGGCGAAGACCGGGACGCCGGCCGCGGCCATCGCCGCCGCCGCGTGATCCTGGGTGGAGAAGATGTTGCAGGACGACCAGCGGACCGTGGCGCCGAGCGCCAGCAGCGTCTCGATCAGCACGGCGGTCTGGATCGTCATGTGCAGGCAGCCGACGATGCGGGCGCCGGCCAGCGGCTTGCTGGCGCCGTACTCGGCCCGCAGCGCCATGAGGCCGGGCATCTCGGTCTCGGCGATCGCGATCTCCTTGCGGCCCCATTCGGCGAGGGAGATGTCCTTGACCTTGTAATCGGTGAACGCGGCCATCACGGCGCTCCTGTCGTGCTCTCGGGCTTGGCCGCGGTGTAGCAGCCGCACAGCCTGCAGCCAAGCATAAAGATATCTTTATGTATGATGTGAGTGCCGGCGGGTCTGCCGGCGACGCGCCAGCATGTTCAGCACCTCGACTCCCATGGAGAAGGCGATGGCGAAGTAGAGATACGCCCGGGGGATGTGGAAGTGCATGCCGTCGGCGATCAGGGCGACGGCGATCAGCAGCAGGAAGGACAGGGCCAGCATCTTCACCGTCGGGTGGCGCTGGACGAAATCGCTCAGCGGGCCCGAGGCCCAGAGCATCGTCGCGACGGCGACGATCACGGCGGCATACATCACCGGCAGCTCGTCGGTCATGCCGACCGCGGTGATGACGCTGTCGATCGAGAAGACGAGGTCGAGGACGATGATCTGGATGATGATCCCGGTCATCGAGACGGCCTTGATCGTGTGCGTCTCCTCACGCTCCTCGATCGAGGCATGGATCTCGACGGTGGCCTTGTAGAGAAGGAACAGGCCCCCCGCGAGCAGGATCAGGTCGCGCCAGGAGATGTCGATCTCGAAGAGCGAGAAGACCGGTGTCGTAAGACCGATGATCCAGGCGATCATCGCGAGGAAGACCAGCCGCAGCACGAGGGCGAGGCTGAGGCCGATGAACCGCGCCCGCCGGCGGGCCGCCGGCGGCAGCTTCTCCGTCGCGATCGCGATGAAGATGACGTTGTCGATGCCGAGGATCACCTCGAGCAGCGTCAGGGTCAGGAAGCTCGCCCAGATGTTCGGGTCGGCGAGGTACTCGATCATCCTGGCGCTCTCCGGATCCGCTGAAACCGACCGGATATGGTGGGCGCTCGCGCGGCTGCAACCGTTCCGCCGCCATGCCGGCTTCCGATCGGGGCGGGCGATCGGCTAGAACGGTCGCGGGTGGGTCGCCGCCCGTCCCCAATCCGTCACCGGACCGATCGCATGAGCGCCGGACTCGCGGCCGGCCGCGCGGTGCTGCGCCGCGCCCGCACTGCCGTCGCCCTGGTCTTCTTCGCCCATGGCCTGCTCCTGTCCTGCTGGGTGCCGCTCGTTCCGGTCCTGAAGGCGACCCACCGGCTCGACGATGGAACGCTCGCCCTCGCGCTGCTGGCGATCTCCGCCGGCTCCATCCTGGCCATGCCGCTCGCCGGCGGAATCGCCGCGCGACGGGGCAGCCGCCTCGTGACGCTCAGCGGCGGGCTGGGATTCGGCCTCGCCCTGATCGCGGCGGTCGCGGTGTCGGGTTTTGCCGCCCTGGTCGCGGTGCTGATGGTGCAGGGTGCCGCCATGGGTACGATGGACGTCGCCATGAACGCCCAGGCCGCCGCCGTCGAACGGCGCTGGACCCGGCCGATCATGTCCTCCTTCCACGGGATCTTCAGCATCGGCGGGATCGTCGGCGCCGCTGCGGCCGGGCTGCTGCTCGATCGCGGCGTGGCACCGGTCATAACGGCCGGCCTCGTCGCAGGCGCGGCGCTGGCGATGCTGGTGCTCTGCGGTCCCTTCCTGTTGGGGCGGATGGCCGAGGCGCCGGAGGCCGGACCGCGCTTCGTTCTGCCGCGTGGCCCGCTTCTCATTCTCGGCGGGCTGTGCTTTCTCGGGCTGATGGCTGAAGGCGCGGTGATCGACTGGAGTGCCGTCTTTCTGCGCTACGAGCGGGGCCAGGACGCCGCGGTCGGGGCGATGGGCTATGCCGCCTTCTCCGCGATGATGGCTGCCGGGCGGCTCTTTGGCGATCGTGTCGTCTTCCGCTTCGGGCCGGTGGCGACGATCCGGTCCGGAGCGCTTCTCGGCGCTGCCGGGCTCGCGCTGACGCTGCTCGGGCCCGATCCGGGGATGGGGATCCTCGGTTTCGCGCTTCTCGGCGTGGGGGTCGCGAATGTGGTGCCGACCGTGATCGGGGTCGCCGCCCGCAGGCCCGGGACGGCCCCGGGCGTCGCGATCTCGGCGGTCGCGATGCTCGGCTATGCGGGGTTGCTCACCGGTCCGCCGGTGATCGGCGCCGCGTCCGAACTGGTCGGGCTGGGCGGGGCGCTCGGCCTCATCGTCGCGGCGATGCTGGTTGTGGCGGCCGCCGCTGGCCGGGTCGCCCGTTGAGGCGGCGGATCAGCACAGGATCGACCCGTCGTCGCCGGCGTTGAAATCGTCGAGAAGTGCCGCGATACGGCCGTGATCGGACTGCTCGAGGATCAGCCGCGCCCGCCGCTCGGCCGCGACCGCATCGATGGCGAGCAGGCGGCGCTTCACCTCCAGCAGGCGCGACGGCGTCATCGACAGCTCGCGCACCCCCATGCCGACCAGCAACGCGGTGTAACGCGGATCACCCGCGATCTCGCCGCAGACGCTCACCGGGATCCGTGCACGCAGCGCCGCCTCGATCGTATTCTGCAGCAGCCGCAACACGCCAGCATGCAGGGGGTCATAGAGATGGGCCACCGCCTCGTCCGAGCGGTCGGCGGCGAGGGTGTACATGACGAGATCGTTGGTGCCGATGGCGAAGAAATCGGCCTCGCGGGCGAGCGCATCGGCGATCAGGGCGGCGCCGGGGATCTCGATCATCACCCCGATCGGCGGCAACGCTTCGGGCAGCGGCACCCGGCGCCGCCGCAGCCGCCGCGCCACCCGGCCGACAATGTCGCGCACCGAGCGCAGCTCGGCCACCGTCGTGACCATCGGGACGAGGATGCGCACCCGGCCATGCGCTGCCGCCCGCAGCACGGCCGCAAGCTGCGCCTCGAGCAGCTTCGGTTCGACGAGCGAGAGCCGGATCGCCCTGAGGCCGAGGGAGGGGTTCTGCGCCGCCGCGAAATGGCGGCCGAGCGACGGGGCCAGCTTGTCGCCGCCGATGTCGAGGGTGCGGATCGTCACCGGCCGGTCGCCCATGCCCTCGACGATGTCGCGCAGCGCCCGATACTGCTCCTCCTCGTCGGGAAGATCGGGGCGGTTCATGAACAGGAACTCGCTGCGCAGCAGACCGACCCCCGCCGCGCCGACATCGCAGGCGACCGCCGTGTCGCGGCTGCGCTCGAGATTGGCGGTGAGGGTGACGGCGGTGCCGTCGCGGGTGCGGCTCGGCTTGTCGCGCAGGACGCGCAGCCGGTGCCGCTCGCGGCCGGCCTCCGCCTGCCTTTCGGCATAGGCCGCCTGTGTCGCCGCAGAGGGATCGACGATCACCATGCCGCGATCGCCGTCGATGATGGCGATCGCCGTCGGCCGGGCCGCCGCCATCAGCCCCGGCACGCCGAGCACCGCCGGCAGGCCGAGTGACCGCGCCATCACCGCGGTATGGCCGTGCGTGCCACCGATCTCGGCGGCGAGCCCGGCGATGCGGGCCGGATCCATGAGGGCGGTATCGGCCGGCGTGACCTCGGCCGCGAGGACGACGCTGCCCGACGGCAGTTGGGAGAAGGCTTGGTAGGGCACGCGCACGAGATTGCGCATCAGCCGAGCCCCGACCTCGCGGATGTCGTCGACACGGGCCGAGAGATAGGCGTCGTCCATCCCGGCGAACTGGGCGGCGATCGCCGCGATCTCCGCCTGCACCGCCGCCTCGGCATTGATCAGCCGCTCGCGGATCCGCGCCTCGGCGCCGCGAAGAAGGCGCGAGCCGGACAGCATCGCGGCGTGGGCGTCAAGCAGCAGCGCCACCTCCTCCGCCGCATGCTCGGGCAGAAGGCGGGCTTTCGCCTTCAGCTTCTGGATCTGGCGGCGGGCCTTCGCGACGGCCTCGGCGAGGCGGGCGCATTCCGCCGCGACCGCTTGGGGCTCGATCGCGTATTCCGGCACCGTACCGAGCCGCGCCTCCATCGGATGGGCGGGCCCGATGGCGATCCCCGGCGCGACGCCCAGCCCGTAGAGCACGATCTCCGGCCGGGCGGGGGAGGGTGGGCCGCCGATCTGCGGCAGGATGGTCATCGGGCCGACCTCACGGCCGCCTCACTCTTCGTCGAAGCCGCGATCCACCAGATCGGCGAGCGCCGCCACCGCCGCGGCGGCCTCCGGGCCGCTCGCCGAGATCGCGATGTCGCTGCCGATCCCAGCCGACAGCATCATCAGCCCCATGATCGACTGGCCGGCGACCGCCTGCCCGTTGCGCTCGACCGTGACGGCGGCATCGAAGGTCGCGGCCAGCTTCACGAAACGCGCCGCCGCCCGGGCATGCAGGCCGCGCTGATTGCAGATCCGGACCAGGCGCGAGGCGCTGGTCTCACTCATCGCGCGGACCCCGGGGTGGAGCCGCTCTTCGTCTCGCCCGGCTTCGGCTCCGGCCGCAGCAGGGTCGAGGCGACGCTGATGTATTTCTGGCCGGCGTCGCGGGCCTTGATGACGGCGGTGTCGATCGGCTCGGATTTCCGCACCGAGGCCAGCTTGATCAGCATCGGCAAGTTGATGCCGGCGATCACCTCGACCATGCCGCGGTCCAGCATCGAGATCGCCAAGTTCGACGGCGTGCCACCGAACATGTCGGTCAGCAGCACCACGCCGCTGCCCGTATCGACCGCGTTGACCTTGTCGAAGATCTCGGCGCGCCGCTCCTCCATGTCGTCCTCGGGGCCGATGCACACCGTCGCGACCTGCGTCTGCGGCCCGACGACATGCTCCATCGCGGCGACGAACTCGTCAGCCAAGCGGCCATGTGTCACGAGCACCATCCCGATCATCGGCTGTGCATCCATCGGCGGATCAATCCCCTCCCAAAACGCCGCCTCGGCTCGGGTATCGCATCGGAGCCGGGCTCATCAGGCAGCGGGCAGGTCGCGATGCGCGAGCCCGACCGAATAGCCGGCCTCGCGCGCCCAAGCCGCCAGCGTTTCCGCCACGAAGACGGAGCGGTGCCGGCCTCCCGTGCAGCCGACGGCAATCGTGAGATAGCTCTTCCCCTCGCGATTGTAGCGCGGCAGCAGCGGGGCCAGCAGCCCGCGCAGCCCGTCGAGGAAGGGCTCGAAATCAGGATCACGTCTGATCCGCTCCTGCACCGGCGCGTCGCGTCCCGTCAGCGGGCGCAGGACCGGATCCCAATGCGGGTTGTCGAGGAAGCGCACGTCGAAGACGAGATCGGCCTCGCGCGGCAGGCCGCGGCGGAAGGAGAAGGATTGGATCCCGACATGAAGGCGCGGCGCGCCCGTCGGGGCGAAGCGCTCCGACAGCAGCCGGCGCAGCTCATGCGGCGAGATGAGCGAGGTGTCGAGCACCAGATCCGCCTCTTCGACGAGCGGGGCAACGATGGCGCGTTCGCTCCGCAGCCCGTCGGCGACGGGCCGGTCGATCGCCAGCGGGTGGCGCCGGCGCGTCTCGGTGAAGCGGCGCAGCAGCACCTCGTCGTCACTGTCGAGAAAGAGGAGCCGGGCCTCGATGCCCCGGGCCCGCAGCGTGGCGATCGTGCGGGCGAGGGCCGGGACGGTGAAATCGCGGGTCCGCACGTCGATCGCCACCGCGATCGGCCGCGGTGCCGTCTCCGAGAGATCGATGAGCGGCAGGAGGAGGGGCAGCGGCAGATTGTCGACCGCCTCGTAGCCGAGATCCTCCAGCGCCTTGAGCGCGGTGGAGGTGCCGGCGCCCGACATGCCGGTGACCACCACGATCCGCCGGCCGGCTGGCGGAAGGCTTGCCATCGGATGCTGTGTGGCGGGCGTACTCATGCAGCCGCCGGCGTGACGCCCGGCGCCCGGACGGCGATCCGCAGCTTGGCGGCGGCGGAGGCGTCGAAGGCAAAGAGCCGGAGCAGCGGCAGCGCGACGCCGGACAGAACGCAGCCGGCCGGCTCCGGCAGGCGCTCGACCAGTTCGCGCGGCACGAGGTCGCAGACCAGCACGACCGGGGCCCGCTCGGTGGAGGCGACGGTCCTTATGCCGAGGCCGCGAATTTCGATGAGGCCCGCGATCGATGCCGGTGCCCGGGCGAAAAGCCGCCCGCCCTCGGCCGACAGGATCACCCTGTCGTCGGCAACCAGCGTCGCGCCGCCATCGATGAGCCGCAGGGCCAGATCGGATTTGCCAGCACCCGACTCGCCGCGCAGGAGGACGCCGCGGCCGTCGATCGCGACGCAGGTGGCGTGGATGGTCGACATCGGGCGGGACAGTGGCCGCGTGGCCTGCCGGTGTCAATCGCACCGGGCGCAGGCGGCGCCGGACCGGACCGGCGGGGCCACGGGAACCCCCTCCGCCAGGGCGGAGGGGGGTGTCACGGTCAGGGGTCGGGCCTTACTTGGCGCTGATATCGAGCGTGTAGCTCGTCTCACCGCCGTAGGTGTAGACGCGGATGTTGTAGTCGCCCGGCTCCAGCGTCTGGATGATGCGGTCGACATTGGTGCCGCCGCTGGCGCTGGAGGCGAGGTAGTTCATGCCGTTCGCCGACAGCAGGTCGAGGTCGGCATCGGCACTCGCCGGACGCAGCACGATCGCCACCTCGGCGGTGCGCGACAGGCTGATGTGGAAGAAATCGTCGGAGTCGAGCGGGCCGACCCATTCCGTCACCGAAATCGCGCCGGCCGTCGGATCACCGATCGACAATGCCTCCTCATTGTAATTGCCGGCGGAGTCGGGCGGCAGCGGCTCGGCATCCTCGGCGGACAGGGTCAAGGTGTAGCTGGTCTGGTTGCCGGCATTATTGACCCCGACGACATAATAGCCCGGCTCGAGCGTCGCGATGATCTGGTCCGGCTCGGCCAGATAGTTGGTGGAGGAGGCGAGATAGAGCCAGTCGCGCCCGCCGTAGAGGGTTATGTCCGCATCGGCCGTCATGCCGTCGAGCAGCACCGTGACGCGCTTGGTGTCGGTGATCTCGAAGCCGAAATAATCCTCGTAATCGACCGGGCCGACCCATTCCGTGACCGTCAGCGGCGCGCCCGTCTCAAGGACGCCGAGCGGCGTCGGCCGGTCATAGAAGTTGCTGCCGCCATCCGGCGGCGGCTCCTCGCCCGGCGTCGCGGAGAGTGTGAGCTGATAGCCGGTGTCGGTCGCGTCGTAGTTCGAGACATAGACGAAATAGCTGCCCGGTCCGATGGTGACGGTGAGCTCCTCCGGCGTCGTGCCGGCATTCATGCCCGCGCCGTACTGGTAACCGGACGTGTCGGTCAGGAACACATCGACATCGGCGCTGAGGCCGGACAGGGCGACGGTCACCTCCGTCCAGTCATCGACCGAGAAGCTGAAATAGTCGTTGATGTCGGTCGAGGAGAGGGTGCCGTTGGTGGTGAAGCCCTCCGGGCCCAGCGGCCCGATCGCCTGGGCCGTGTCCGGCACGTCGTCACCCGTCACGCCGTCCGCGCCCCCGTCGCCGCCGGCGGGGCCACCGATCTGCAGCGGGGCGAGCAGTTCGGCCCACATGTAGCCGATGGTGCCGTCCTCGAGTTCGACGCGCACCCAGTTGCTTCCGGCGACCTCCCCCGTCACCGTCACCCGCGTGCCGAAGGGCAGCGTGGCGATCCGCTCGGAGATGCCGGCGGGCTGGTCGCGCACGGCGCCGTCGATCCAGGTCACATAGGACGGGGCGTCGAGCTCCACCGCGATCGGCGGGCCGGCCGGCTCGGTCGGCATCGGCTCGTCGAGCGCCGGCTCGGCGGCGTCGATCTCCTCGGCCGGCTCGACGCCCGCCGGGACGGTGTCGTCCTGGGCCAGCGCCAGGCCGGGCACCGCCAGGCCGAGCGCCGTCGTCAGCAGCAGGGTCCTCGTCAATTGTCTCATGGGGTCCTCCTCGGGTGATGGGCTAAAGGCCCCCGGCGGCGTCATTTGGCCGGAAGCCGAACGGTGAAGCGTGCGCCGCGCCCCTCCTCGCGGTTCTCCGCGAAGATCTCGCCGCCATGGGCGGTGACGATCTGGTGCGAGATGCTGAGACCCAGGCCGGAATGGGTGCCAAATTTCTCGCCGGCCGGCCGCTCGCTGTAGAAGCGGTCGAAGATCGCGGTCAGCTTGGATGGCGGGATGCCGGGCCCGTCATCCTCGACGGTGATCACCACCTGCCGGCCGGCGCGCCAGGTCCGCAGCGCGATCGTTCCGTCCGGGGGCGAGAAGCTGATGGCGTTGGTGATCAGATTGCGCAGCACCTGCACCAGCCGGTCCTCGATCCCGACGACCTTCAGCGTCGCGCCCGGCTGGATCGACACCGTGACCTTCGGCCCGCTCTCCGCCAGCGTCGCGCGGTAGAGCTCGGCCAGCATCGAGACCATCCGCGCGATATCGACATCCGCCGCCTCGGCGCGCGACAGCTCGGCATCCAGACGCGAGGCGTCGGAGATGTCGGTGATCAGCCGGTCGAGGCGCTGCACATCCTCGACGATGATGCCAATCAGCTTCTTCTGCCGCTCCGGGTCGGTGATCCGGGCCGTCGTCTCGACGGCGCTGCGCAGCGAAGTCAGCGGGTTCTTGATCTCATGCGCGACATCGGCGGCGAAGCGTTCGATCGCGTCCATGCGGGCCCACAGCGCTTCCGTCATGGCTCGCAGCGCGCCCGAAAGTTCCCCGATCTCGTCGCGCCGCCGCGTCATGTCGGGAATCTCGACCTGCCGTCCGCGGCCGGTGCGCACCCGTTCGGCAGCGAGCGCCAGCCGCCGGATCGGCCGGGTGATCGTCCCGGCTAGGTAGAGTGACAGCACGATCGTCAGGCACAGCGCGATGGCGAAGACCTTCAGGATCTCCTCGCGCACCGACTGGATGTTGCCCTCGATGTTGATGCCGTCGCGGGTGACGAGCACCGCCCCTAGCACCGCCCGTACCCGCTGGACCGGCACCGCGACGCCCAGCATCAGCGTGCCGTCCGGGCCGGACCAGACCTGGCGGCCGATATCGCCGGCCAGCGCCGCGGCGACGCTGGGATAATCGTCGGCGTGCTGTTCCGGCGATTCCGTATAGGGCGGCCAGCGCTTGCGCGGTCCCATCAGCCGGTCGGCCGCGGCATAGATCTCGTCGAAGGTGGTGCGCAACCAACTCGTCTCCGATGGCGGCGGCAGGGGGCGCACCTCGATCAGCCCGCCCGGCTGCCCGATCACCCAGCTGTCGGCCACGAGCGTCCCGCTGGTCGCGAACAGGCGGGTGCGGGTGTTCGAGGCGGAGTAGACGCGGCGCACCATCTGCCGCGCCATTTCGGGGTCGAGCAGGCGTTCCGCCCCCTCCCCGGCGATCGTCGCGGCCTCGGCGATCGCGCCGGCCAGCACCTCGGCCTCGGTAGTCAGCGAGCTCAACTCGTTCTCGATCAACCGCTCCTGATAGGCGGAGAGGTAGAGCATGCCGCCGACCAGCATCATCAGCGCCATGACATTGACGGCGAGGACGCGCGCGGTGAGCTTCGAGAAGATGCGGCGGCGCGCCCGCGCCGCCGGCCGCTCCGTCTCGCGCAGGTCAAAGCGCGCGGCCCGGATCGGCGAGCGGTCCTCGCCGCGTGACCCCGAGGCGCCGGACGACGCCGTTCCACCCGCCTCGCCGTCCCGCCGGTCCTCCACCGCGGCGCCTGACGGCCGCGAGCGCGGCGCCGTCATTCGGCGCGCCGGCCGGGCCGGCGCGGGCTGCGCTGCGGGCGGATCGCCGCGCGGCGGGCGGGGGCGGGAGGCCAAGAGGGCCGGACGGCGATCGGCGGCCGCCCCGTCGCGCGCGTCGCCCGGCGAAGCTGCGGGAGGGACCGCGGCGGACGGGGCGGACGTGTCGGCGTCGGGCTCCGTCCGCGGGGGGCCGGCCTCAGCCTTCCTTGTAACGGTAGCCGACGCCATACAGCGTCTCGATATGTGCGAACTCGTTGTCTGCGGCTTTGAACTTCTTGCGGATGCGTTTGATGTGGCTGTCGATCGTGCGGTCATCGACGTAGATGTGCTCGCCATAGGCCGCATCCATCAGCTGGTCGCGGCTCTTGACGTGGCCGGGGCGTTGGGCGAGCGCCTTGACCAGCAGGAACTCGGTGACCGTCAGCTCCACGGTCTGGCCCTTCCAGGTGCAGGCGTGACGGTTGCTGTCGAGTTCGAGATCGCCGCGCACCATCACGGCGGTCGGATCGACGGCGCCGCCGGTCGTCGCCAGCGCCTCGCGCCGCAGCAACGCCCGGATGCGCTCGATCAGCAGCCGCTGCGAGAAGGGCTTCTTGATGTAATCGTCGGCCCCCATCCGCAGGCCGAGCAGCTCGTCCACCTCGTCATCCTTCGAGGTCAGGAAAATGACCGGCATGGTCGAGGTCTTGCGCAGCCGGCCCAGCAGCTCCATCCCGTCCATGCGCGGCATCTTGATGTCGAGCACCGCGAGGTCGACCGGACGCGCGGTCAGCCCGCGCAGCGCCTCGTCGCCGTCGGAATAGGTGCGTACCTCGAAACCCTCGGCCTCCAACGCCATGGCGATCGACGTGAGGATGTTGCGGTCGTCGTCGACCAGGGCGATCGTCTGCGCCATCTTACGGTGTCCCCCGCATCCAAACTCTTCGCCGATACTGACTTTCAGTATGGCGCATTTGCGGCGTGATCGTCACGGTAGCGCGGCCCGTTTCGGTCGTTCCGGCGACGAAAGGGCTGGATGAGGCGAACGGAGGAAGAGGATGAGCGGAGCGGCCGGCGAGGCAGCGGAGGCTCAGGCGGCGGGCCAGGGCGGGCAGGCCCGGCCTCCGGCGGAGACGGCGCAGGCCATCGCCCGCCGCCACGATCGCGGCGCGCTGGCGACGGTAGATGGCGAGGGATGGCCGCATGCCTCACTCGTGCTCTACGCGCTCGACGGCGAGGGCCGGCCGGTGCTGATGTTGTCGGAGCTGGCGCGGCACACGCGCAACGTCAAGGCGACCGGACGCGCGGCGCTGCTGGTCGACGACACGGGCGGGGCAGGCTCGGCGCTGACCGGGACGCGGCTGACGATCGCCGGCACCATCGCCCGCACCGACGATCCGCTGGCGCGGCGGCGCTATCTCGCCCGCCATCCCGAGGCCGAGGCGTATGCGGGCTTCGCCGATATGGCGATCTGGCGGATCGAGCCGGATCACGGGCTGCTCGTCGCCGGCTTCGGTGCGATCCATCGCCTGACCGCGGCGGATCTGGTCTCGGTCATCCCCGAGGCGCTCGCCGCCGCCGAGCAGCGCATCGTCGCGCACATGAACGAAGATCATGCGGATGCGATCGACCTCTACGCCCGATGCCTGCTCGGCCGCAGTGGCGAGGGCTGGCGCATGACGGGCATCGATGCGGCCGGCATCGATCTGCGTCGGGGCAGCGAGATCGCGCGGATCGACTTCCCGGCGCCGGTCGCCGATGCCGGCGCGGCGCGCGAGGCGCTGGTTGCCCTGGTGCGTGCCGCCCGGGCCGCACTCTCCGACGCCTGACAGAAGCCCGAAGGGGCCGGCGATGCGCGGCAATGTCCTTCTCATCACCGCCGACCAGTGGCGCGGCGATGCGCTGTCCTGCGCCGGCCATCCGGTCGTGCGCACCCCGGCGGTCGATGCGCTCGCGCGCGGCGGCACGCTGTTCCGGCGGCACTTCGCCAACGCCTATCCGTGCGGGCCGGCGCGAGCCTCGATGCATACCGGGCTCTACGCCCATACCCATCGCAGCATCCGCAATGGCACGCCGCTTGATGCGCGGCACGGCAACATGGCGCTCGAGATACGCCGCGCGGGCGGCCGGCCACTGCTGTTCGGCTATACCGACACCTCGCTCGATCCGCGCGGCCGGGCACCGGACGATCCCGCGCGCCATACCTATGAATCGGTCCTGCCGGGATATGAGCCGGTGCTGCTGCTCGGCGAGGATGCGGCGCCGTGGCTCGAACACCTTGCCGGGCGCGGACACCGGATCAGCGATCCCTCCGATGGCCGCAACGGCCTTTTCCGCACCGGCGGTCGCATTGGCGATCCGGCACCCTTTGCGGCCGAGGAGGGCGAGACGCGCTTTGTCGTCGACGCGGCGATCCGCCACCTCTCGGACCTCGGTGACGAACCCTTCTTCGCCCATGTCGCGCTGATCTGCCCGCACCCGCCCTTCGTCGCGCCGGCGCCCTGGCACGACCGCTATGCCGGTCTGGCAGCACCCGGTCCGATACGCGCCCGGTCTGCGGCCGAGGAGGCGCGGACGCATCCGCTGCTCGCGGCGCTGCTCGAGACGGTCCCGCTCGCGGGTTTCGTGCCGGATGCGCCGGGGCTGGCGGCCGATCTCGCGGGCGAGCCGCTCGCGAGGCTGCGCGCGGTCTATTGGGGCATGGTGTCGATGGTCGATGCCGAGATCGGACGGCTGCTCGCCTGGCTCGCCGAGACGGGGCGCGACCGCGACACGCTCGTCATCGTCACCTCCGACCATGGCGAGATGCTCGGCGACCATCACCTCTTCGGCAAATGTGCCTGGTTCGACGCCGCCGCCCATATTCCGCTCGTCATCCGTGACCCGCGGGCCGCGGCGGAGGGCGGCCGGGGACGGGTGGTCGAGGCCTTCACCGAGGCGGTCGATCTGATGCCGACGATCCTCGACTGGCTGGGGCTGCCGGTGCCACGGCTGTGTGACGGCGCCTCGCTCCTGCCTTTCTGCCGCGGCGAGCCGACGCCCCGGCATTGGCGCGACGCCGCCCATTGGGAGCACGATTTCGGTGACCTCCGGAGCCCCGTGCTCGCCGAACGGCTCGGCCTCGATCTCGACGAGACGGCGCTGGTCGTCCACCGGGAAGCGCGGCGCAAGTACGTGCACTTCACGCGGCTGCCTCCGTTATTCTACGATCTCGCCGATGATCCGGGCGAGACCCGCGATCGCTCGGCGGATCCGGCCTGGGCGGCCGACTGCCTCGACTGCGTCCAGGCGCTGCTGTCCTGGCGCATGCGGTTCGAGGACCGCAGCCTGACCGGCATCTCCTTGCGGGATGGCTATATGGAAAGGACCGATTGATGGATTGGGCGCCGCTGCTCTTCGCCGTGCCGGCTGCCCTGTGGGTCGCCGCCGTCGTCGTCGGCCTGGCCCTCCTGCGCCATCGGCGCGAGACGTCGATCTCGCGCTACCTCTTCAACGGTATGCGCTTTTTCAACCCGCTCTGGTTCAAGGGCGAGGCACGGGCGCTGCAGAAACTCTTCGTGCGCCTGTTCGCCCTGTTCGTCGTCTCGGTGCCCGCGGCGGCGGCGGCCGTCATCCTGATCGGCTGAGAGGGCGGGTGGGAGAGACCTCCCGCCCGCCCGGAGCCTGGGTCAAGCCGGGACCGGCGCCCGCTCGTCGATCAGTTTCTCGTGCTTCAGCTCGGCCCACAGATCCGCGGGGATCGGCTGGGCGATGAGGTCCTTGTTGCGCTTCACCTCTTCCGGCGAGATGGCGCCGGGGATCATCGAGGCGACGACAGGATGGGCCAGCGGGAACTGGATCGCCGCGGCGGCCAGCGGCACGCCGTGGCGCTTGCAGACGGCCTCGATGCGCGACACCCGGTCCATGATCTCCGGCGGCGCCGGCTTGTAATTGTACTTGGCGCCCGGCACGGCGCCGGTGGCAAGGATGCCGGAATTGTACGGCCCGCCCAGCATGATGCCGATGTTCTGCGCCTCGCAGAGCGGCAGGAAGCTGTCGAGCGCGACCTGCTCGAGCAGGGTGTAGCGTCCGGCCAGAAGGAAGCAGTCGAAATCACCGCGCCGGGCGAAGCGCTCGCAGGATTCGACCTCGTTGACACCGACGCCGATCGCCTTGACGACGCCCTGCTCGCGCAGCGCGTAGAGCGCCTTGTAGGCGCCGTTCAGCGCCTCTTCCATCCGCAGCTCGTAGGCTTCGCGCGAGCCGTGGGTCCAGATGTCGACATCGTGGATCAGCAGCACGTCGATGCGCGAGATGCCCATGCGCATCATGCTCTGCTCGAACGAGCGCATCGCGCCATCGTAGCTGTAGTCGAAGACCGGCTTGAACTCGAGCGTGCCGGCCCATTGTCCGCGGTCGATCTCCTCGCTGCCCGGCGCCTCGAAGACGCGGCCGACCTTGGTGGACAGCACGAAGCTGTCGCGCGGCTTGCGCCGCAGCACCGCGCCGAAGCGATGCTCGGAGAGGCCGTAGCCGTAGAAGGGAGAGGTGTCAAACAGCGTCACGCCCTCGCTGTGCGCGGCGTCCACGGTTGCGAGCGCCTGCTCCTCGGACAGCCTGGTGTAGATCTCGCCCAGTGGCGCGCCACCGAAGCCGAGCTGCGTGACCATGACGCCACTCTTGCCGAGCGGTCTCTTGTCGGTCGGATTCATCGGAACTCCTTCCTCTGTCCGGCTCTCGGCCGGGTTCCCCGTGAAACGCCGCCGGTCAGGGCAGCCGATAGAACTGGGTGGCGGTGTCGCGGTAGATCTTGCGCAGCTCCTCCTCCGTCGAGCCGGAAAGGATGCCGTCGAGCGTGTCGATCCAGCGCCGGTAGGACGAAGCCAGTTCGCAGACCGGCCAGTCGCCGCCGAACATGCAGCGGTCGAAACCGAAGCACTCGATCGCATGGGCGATGTAGGGCTCGATATCGTCGCGGGTCCAGCCGGCATGGTCGGCTTCGGTCGTGACGCCGGAGATCTTGCACCAGGTATTCGGCATGCGCGCCAACTCGCGCATGTGGTTCATCCACGGGTCGCGCAGCCGGTCGCGGATGCCGGGCTTGCCGATATGGTCGAGCACGAAGCGCACATCCGGGCACGCCTTCACCAGCTTGAGCATCGCCTCGAACTGATGGTGGAAGATGCACAGGTCGAAGGACAGCCCGTATTCGGCGAGCACGCGCACCCCTTCGATGAAGCCGGGGCGGCTGCAGAATTCGACGTCCCTCTCGTTCTGGATCAACCGACGGATGCCGCGCATGGCCGGGTTGGCGAGCATCGGCTCGATCTCGTCACGCACCGCACCACCCGTCTCGATCGCCGCCGAGGCGACGATCGCCTGGATGCGCGGGTCGGCCTCGGCCAGCTCCTGGACATAGGCGGCCTCGGCGATCCGCTGATCGGGTCGGACGTCCACCTCGAGAAAGACGATCCGGTCGACCTCGATGCCCTCGCGCGCCGTGTCGTACTCCGCCGTCTCGTGCTTCGTCTTGAGCTGCGGGACGCCGTCCATCCACGGGTAGGAGAAACGTGCGGGATCGTAGAGATGGACGTGGCTGTCGACGATCGGGAACGACGGCATCGCTGTTTCCTCCGGGGGCTTTTACGTGAAAGGACAACCTTGGCCGCGGCGGGTCAAGCGGCGAGCGGTGCGCGGCGGACTTTGCCGCGTCCGACATACGGGCGACCGCGGCGCGGCGGAACCGCGGGGTCCTCACCGGGATAGATCGGTCGAGCAGCAGCAGGAGAGTGCATGCCCGGCAGGCGGCCAGCCGCCCCTGATCCCGAGACCGGTCCTGGCCTGCCGGCGGAGGGGACGGATCTGTCCGGCCTTGCCGCGGCCGCGCAGCTCTGCCGGCGCTGCCCCCTTTTCGCCGGCGCGACCCAGGCGGTCTTCGGTGAGGGGCCGCCGGACGCGCCGCTCGTGCTGGTCGGCGAACAGCCGGGTGATCAGGAGGACCTGGCCGGCCGTCCCTTCGTGGGACCGGCAGGGGCGCTGCTCGACCGGGCGATGGCGGAGGCGGGCATCGATCGCGCGCGCGTCTATGTCACCAACGCCGTCAAGCACTTCAAGTACGAGCGGCGCGGCAAGCGCCGAATCCACCAGAAACCGAATGCCGGCGAGATCACCGCCTGTCGCTGGTGGCTCGACCGCGAGCTCTCAATGCTGCGGCCACGGCTGATCGTGGCGCTCGGCGCCACCGCGGCCCGGGCGCTCGCCGGGCGCGCCGTCTCGGTGACACGCGAGCGGGGCCAGCGCATCTTCCCGCCCGACCTTGCGGGCTTCGTGACGGTGCATCCGTCCTTCCTGCTGCGCGTCCCGGACCAATCGGCTCGGCGAGAGGCGTATGCCGCCTTCCTGGAGGATCTGCGCGCGATCGCCGAGGCGGTGCCGCAGGCACGCCGCGCCGGCTGACGCGGCGGCGCGGCATGCCTCCTCGTCAGCGCAGCTTGGAGACGTCGCGCACCGCGCCGCGCGCGGCGGAGGTGGTGAGCGCCGCATAGGCCTTGAGCGCCGTCGAGACCCGACGCCGGCGCGGCGCGGCCGGTGCCCATTCGGTCTTGCGGGCACGGCGGGCGGCGATCTCCTCCTCCGGCACCGCCAGATGGATGCGCCGGTTCGGGATATCGATCTCGATCGGATCGCCGGTCTCGACGAGCCCGATCAGCCCGCCTTCCGCCGCCTCGGGCGAGACATGGCCGATCGACAGGCCCGAGGTGCCGCCGGAGAAGCGGCCGTCGGTGACGAGCGCGCACTTCTTGTCCAGCGAGACAGACTTCAGATAGCTCGTTGGGTAGAGCATCTCCTGCATGCCCGGCCCGCCGCGCGGCCCCTCATACCGGATGATCACCACGTCGCCGGGCTGGACCTCGCCGCCGAGGATGCCGGCCGACGCCGCATCCTGGCTCTCGAAGACGCGCGCCGTGCCGTTGAAGACCAGCACCGAGGGATCGACGCCCGCGGTCTTCACGATGCAGCCGTCCTCGGCGAGGTTGCCGTAGAGCACGGCGAGGCC
>CAYORM010000064.1:0-16558 GCA_964406375.1 uncultured Mycobacteriaceae bacterium
AGGTCCTGGAGGAACTCGGCATCGAGGATCCGCTGCTCGACATCGCGATGGAGCTCGAGAAGATCGCGCTGGAGGACGAGTACTTCGTCGAGCGGAAGCTGTACCCGAATGTCGATTTCTATTCGGGGATCATCCTGAAGGCGATGGGTTTCCCCACCTCGATGTTCACCGTGCTGTTTGCGCTGGCCAGGACCGTCGGTTGGATCGCACAATGGCGCGAGATGATCGAGGATCGCGAGTCGAAGATCGGCCGTCCGCGCCAGCTCTACAGCGGTCCGGTGCAGCGGCCCTACGTGCCGCTGTCCGAACGTGGCTGAGCGACGGCGCACCCCGTTGTCGACTGGCGGCGCCGGGGCGGCGAGGCCGCCCGGCGGCGCCCGCCGCTTCATGCGCGCGGACTCGGTCCATGTCGGACGCATCTGGCGGCTGCCCGCGGCCGCCAACGATAACCCCCCGCCGCGCCGCGTGATCGTCGCCCGGGTGTTGTTCCTGGCCGCACTTCTGGCGGCCGCCCTTTTCGTGTGGTTCAGCGCGAGCGCTTCCGCTCCATGAGGTCGAGCACGACCCGCGCGGCGCGATCGGCCGGCGGTTCGCCGCCGGCGCGCAGCATCGCCGCGACCGCCCGCCCCGCCTCCCGCTGAGCCTCGGCTGCCGCCGGATCGCTCAGCAGCCGCTGGATGTCGGCGGCGAGGATGTCCGACCGGCACGCCCCCTGAAGACGCTCCGGCACCGCCGGCCGGTCAAGGATGATGTTCACCAGATTGGCATAGCGCGTGGTGACCAGCCAGCGCAGCAGGAGGGCCGTCGCCGGATTCATCCGGTAGGCGATCACGCTTGGCACCTGCGCGATCCCGAGTTCGAGCGCCACGGTTCCCGAGGCGGCGAGTGCCGCGTCGGCGGCCGCGAAGGCATCGTATTTCGCCTCGTCGCCGCGCAGGGCCAAGGGGCGCCCCGGCCAGCCGGTAATCACCGGCTCGACGGCCGCGGCGACGGCGTCGGCCATCGGCACCGCTATGCGCAGCCGCGGATCGGCCGCGCAGAGACGCGCCACGGTCTCACCGAAGACCGGCAGCAGCCGGTCGACCTCGCCACGACGGCTGCCGGGCAGCACGACGAGCATACGCTCCCCGGCGGCAAGGCCGAAGCGCGCACGGAACCGGCCGGCATCGCCGCTGTCGGCGCCGGCATCGATGATCGGGTGGCCGACATAGCTCACCTCGAGCCCGTGCGGCTCGAACCAGCGCGGCTCGAAGGGAAACTGGACCATCAGATGGTCGACCAGACGGGCAAGCACACGTGCCCGTCCCGGCCGCCACGCCCAGACCTTCGGTGCAACGAAGTGGATGAGCGGGAAATCGCGCGACGCCAGCCGCCGCGCGACGCGGCCGTTGAAGCCGAATCCGTCGATCCCGACATGCGCGTCGGGACGGAAGGCGAGTGAGGCCGCCGCGGTCTCCCGGATGCGGCGCATCAGCCGGGCGGCTTGCGGCAGGATCTCGAAGGCCCCCATCACCGCGATCTCGTCCTGCGGAAAGAGGCTGTCCAATCCTTCCTGCCGCATCCGTGGCCCGCCGACACCGGCAAAGACCGGCGAGGCCGGGGCCAAGCGCTTCAGGCTGCGCATGAGAGCGGCACCCAGCAGATCGGCCGAGGGTTCCGTCGCCACCAGGAAGATCCGCGGCCGATCGGTCATCCGCCGGCCTCTTCAGGCGGCAGCGCCACGACGAAAAGGCCGAGTGTGTCCGCTTCGCGCGCCACGGCCTCCGGATCGACGATCCACGCCCGTCCGGCCTCGACGGCGATGCCGCGCAGCCCTGCCGCAGCGGCGTTGCGGACCGTGGTGACCCCGATGGTCGGCGGATCGATACGGGGATGCTGTTGCGGCTTGAGCGCCTTCACCAGCACGCCGCCCGGGCCGGGCCGCGCCAGCGCACGGCAGCGCTCCAGCATGGCGTCGGTGCCCTCCGCCGCCTCGAGCGCCAGCACCACCCCCTGCTGCACCACGGCGCCCTGCCCGGCATCGATCGCGCCGACGGCGCGCGCCGCCTCGAAGCCACGCCGGATATCGGCCGAGGCCACCGCATCCGGCACCGCGCGGGTGAGAAGGCCAGGGCGCGCGGCCAGATCATCGAGCACGCTGTCGACCGTCAGCATGCGGAACCCCTCATCCTCCAGCGCGCCGATCACCGCCCGCATCAGCGCGTCGTCGCCCAGGCTGGTGAAGCCGATGCGCATCAGGATGCGCAGCGTGCGCAGATCGGGCATCAGCTCGAGAAGTCCGGGTCGGCGGATGGCGCCGACCGGCACGAGATCGCGCACCCCGCGATCGTGCAGCGCCCGGGTCCAGGCGCCGCCGGCGCCGATCCGGGTCCAGAGATGATCGGTGCCGTCGACGACCGCAGGATCGGTCAGGCCGCGAAAGGCAAGGACGAAGACGGGGCGGCCAGCGTCTTGGCAGGCGGCGATCACGCGGCCGGGAAGAGGCCCCCCGAGCGCCAGGATCCCAAGCCTATCCGCCACGCGAGCGCGGTTGCAGGATGGCCGAGCGGTCGCCATTGCGCGCGATGAAATCGAGCAGCACACGGACGTCCGCATTGTCACCGAACGCCGCCTCGGTCGCCGCCACGCGCTGCGCGAACTCACCCTCGGCGAGGAACAGGCTGTCATAGGCGGCCAGCAACGCCTGGATCTGCTCGCGGGTGAAACCACGCCGGCGCAGGCCGATGATGTTCATCCCGTTGAGATCGGCGTCACCGCTGCCGACGACGATGCCGTAGGGCACGACATCCTTGCGCACCCCGGCCATGCCGCCGACATAGGCGTGCCGGCCGATCCGGACCCGCTGCTGGATCGCCGTCAGCCCGCCGATGAAGACATGGTCCTCGACCACGACGTGGCCCGCGAGGGTCGCGGCATTCGCCATGATGACGCTGTTGCCGACGACGCAGTCATGGGCGACGTGAACGCCGACCATGAACAGCCCTCCATCGCCGACCACCGTCTCCATGCGGTCGCCGCGCGTGCCCGGCTGCATCGTGACATATTCGCGGATCTCGTTGCGGGCGCCGACCACCAGGCGCGACGGCTCGCCCTCATATTTGCGGTCCTGCGGCCGCGAGCCGAGCGACGCGAAGGGAAAGACGGTCGTTCCCGGCCCGATCGTCGTGTGGCCGTCCACCACGACGTGGGACAGGAGCTCGACGCCGTCACCCAGCTCGACATCGGGCCCGACGAGGCAGAAGGGCCCGATCTTCACATCGACGCCGAGGCGCGCCCCGGCGGCGACCGAGGCGGTCGGATGGATCTCAACCGGCATCAGCGATCCATGATCATCGCGGAGAAGACGGCATCGGCGCAGGTCTGGCCGTTGACCTGCGCTTCTGCACTGAACTTCCAGACGTTCCGCCGGTTCTGCAGCCGCGTGACGTTGATGCGGAGCTGGTCGCCCGGGGTCACCGGCTTGCGGAACCGCGCCCCGTCAACCGTCATGAAGTAGACGAGCTTGCCGCGCGCCCCCTCGCCCAGCGTCGCGACCACCAGCACCGCGGCGGTCTGCGCCATCGACTCCACGATCATCACGCCCGGCATCACCGGCATGCGCGGGAAATGTCCCTGGAAGAAGGGTTCGTTGATGGTGACGTTCTTGATCCCGGTGCAGCTCTCGCCCCGGACCACGTCGACGACACGGTCGACGAGGATCATCGGATAGCGGTGCGGGATCATGTCCATGATCTCGACGATATCGAGCGGTCCGGCGGTCTCCGCCGTCACCTCCGCCGTCCCGTTGGTATCCATTCCGTCCAATTCGCCTCGCTCGACCCGCAGGGATCCAGCCCAACCTGTCCCGCGGCCCCGATCCGGGATGACCCGCGCCCTTTTGCACCAACCGGCGAAACGGTGCAATCGACGCGGGGGCTTCGACCCGTCTTCCGTGTCCTCAGGGTGTGTCCCCTCCGGGGATCCTCACCCTCACTTCGACATCCGGCAGCGCCGCGTCGAGCCGCTCGAGCGCCAATTGACTGACATCGAAGTCGGGGCTGACGACGATGACGTCGCCCCGGTCGACCACGATATCGGCACCCCGATCCTCTGCGATCTGCGCCACCACCTCGATCAATGCGGCACGGACCCGGGCGACGGCGCCCGTCTCGGCAGCGTCGATCGCCGCCCGCCGCGCTTCGGCCGCACGCTGCGCCTCGGAAAAACGCCGCTCGAAATCCCGACGCTTCTCTTCGAACTGCTCGATCGGCAGGGTCGACCGCTGGCTCGTGAGTTCGGCCTGGATGCGGACGAGCTCGTCCTCTATCGCACCGAACTCTTCCTGGGCGGCCGCCCTGACGGTCGCGATCTGCGCGGCGATGCTCTGCGCCGCCGCCGACTCGCGCATGACCCGGCCGAAATCGACGACGAGGACATGGGCGCCGGGCATCTCCTGCCCCTCGCCCGGCGCGGCCTCCTGTGCCGGTGCCGGATGCCCCAGGCCGAGGCCAAGCACCGCGAGGGTCGCCAGAAGGATGCGGCCGGCGCGCCCTGGCACTGAACGCGTCTTGCGTCGATGCCGTCGGGTCGGGCGCACGGGGTGCCTGCCGTCAGAAGCTCGTGCCAAAGCTGAAGCGGAACTGCTCCGTCTCGTCATACTCCTCCTTCAGGATCGGGAAGGAGAAGTCGAGCTTGATGGGCCCGAAGGGCGACGACCAGGACAGACCCAGCCCCGTCGACAGGCGCAGCGAGGCCTCATCGACGACGCCGGGCCCGGTCTCGTCGACGTCGAACAGCGTGCCGAACTCGGTGAAGGCGCGGCCCTTCAGGCCAAACTCATCCGGCAGGCCGAGCGGGAACAGCAGCTCGACCGTGCCGATCGCATAGGCGTTGCCGCCCAGCGCGTCATCCGTGTCGAGATCGCGCGGACCGATGCCGCCCGACTGGAAGCCGCGGAAATTGTTGCCGCCGACGAAGAACCGGTCGCTGATGCGGACGTCCTCGTCCAGGCCGAAGATGTAACCGGCCTGGCCGCCGATGTTCAGGATGATCGACTCGGTGATCGGATAGTAGAAATCCGCCTGGACGACGTTCTTCAGGTAGTGGACGTCGCCGCCGAGGCCCGCCACCTCGTTCGTCATCGAGATGACGAAACCGCTGGTCGGATCGATGCGGCTGTTGCGCTGATCCCAGGTGAGGGTCGACGCGAAGGCCGAGGTGATGGTCGTCCCCTCCTGCGCCTGCACGTAGATCGACGCGTCGTCCGGCACGCCCTCGACCTCGCGGCGCACCAGGCGGTAGCGCAGCGTGTGGCGCAGCCGCTCCGACAGCGGATAGCCGAGCCGCAGGCCGAAGCCGGAATTCGTCTCGCTATAGGAGCTGTAGGACTGGTTGTTCCGGGTGGTGTGGAACAGGTCGAAGCCCGCCGCCAGCTCGCGCCCGAGGAAATAGGGCTCGGTGAAGCTGATGTCGAACTGCGAGGAGACGCCGGTGATCGAGGTCGACAGCCGCAGATCCTGGCCGCGGCCGAGGAAGTTCCGCTCGCGCAGGCTGACATTGCCGAGCGGACCGTCCGACGTCGAGTACCCCGCGCCCAGCGTCAGCTCGCCCGTCGACCGCTCGGTCACCGTGGTGCGGATGACCGTCTGGTCGGGTGCCGAGCCGGGCAGCGTCTGAATGTTGACGTCGCTGAAGAAGCCGAGATTGCGGATCCGCGCCTCGGAGCTGCGCAGCAGCGTCGCATTGTAGGGATCGCCCTCGACCAGACGGAACTCGCGCCGGATCACCTCGTCCAGCGTGCGGACATTGCCGTCGATGTCGATGCGCTCGACGAAGACGCGCGGCCCCTCGGAGATCTGATAGGTGATGCCGATCGTCTGCTCGTCGCGGTTACGGTCGACGACCGGGTTCACCTCGACGAAGGCATACTGCCGATCCCCCAGCGCCCGCCGCAGGGCCGCGACCGAGGCCTCGACATCGGAACTGGAATACCAGTCGCCCTCCTCGCTGACGAGTAGCGGGCGCAGCTCCTCGACATCGACCCCGACGATGCCGCTCGCGATGTCCATGCGGCCGAAATGATAGCGCGGCCCCTCATCGACGGTGATCGTGATGATGAACCCCTCGCCATCCGGCGACAGCTCGGACACAGCCGAGACGACGCGGAAATCGGCATAGCCTTCGCGCAGATAGAAGCGGCGCAGCAGCTCCTGGTCGAAGGCCAGACGGTCGGGATCATAGGTGTCGGTGGTGGCGAGGATATTCCACCACAGCGTCTCTTCGGTGATGATCTCGTCGCGCAGCGTCGAATCGCTGAACGCCTCGTTGCCGACGAAGTTGATCTCCCTGATCGTCGCCAGCGGCCCTTCGTTGATCTCGAAGACAAGGTCGACGCGGTTCTGGTCGAGCTGGATGATCTTCGGCTCGATCGTCGCCGAGAAACGGCCACTGCGGCGGTAGAGTTCGAGTATCCGCTGCGTGTCGTTCTGGACGCGCGTGCGCGTATAGACCTGCCGCTCCTGCAGCGAGATCTCCGACATCAGGATCTCGTCGCTGAGCCGCCGGTTCCCCTCGAAGGCGATGCGGTTGACGATCGGATTCTCGATCACCTGCACCACGAGTGCGTTCCCGTCCCTCGTCAGGACGACGTCCTGGAACAGGCCGGTTGCGAAGAGAGACTTCAGCGAGGCGTCGATGGCGATGGGATCGAAACTGTCGCCCGGTCCGACGGCCAGATAGGACAGGACGGTCGCGGGCTCAATCCGCTGAACGCCCTCCACCCGGATGTCGGAGATCGTGCCGCCGGACTGCGCCTGGGCCCCGGTGGGAGCCGCTGTCCCGATGGCCACGGCGGCGACCGCCGTCAGCCAGAGTTTCGCTTTCACGGTCGACATTGCCCCCCGGCGCTTCGGATTCGGCGAAGATTCACGAGAGCAGGCCAGCCAAAAGTTGGAAGACCTGCAGGTGAACAAGGTCGTTCCACGTTGCAACAACCATCAGGGTTAATACCAAAGCCAACCCAACCCGGAAACCGTATTCTTGGGCGCGGGCCCCGAGTGGTCGGCCGCGGGCGGCTTCGATCGCGTAGAAGACGAGATGACCACCATCGAGCACCGGTACCGGTAGTAGATTGATCAGGCCGAGATTGGCGGACAGAATCGCCATGAACCAGATGAGCTCGGCAAGGCCGAGCGAAGCGATGTCGCCCGACATCTGCATGATGCGCAGCGGCCCGCCAATCTCCTCGCCGCCACCACCGCCACCCACGAGCTCGGCCAGCGCCGCGACCATCGCCCAGAGAATACCCACCGTGTCGCGCGCGCCCTGGCCGATCGCCTCGATGAGGCCCATGGGTGCGGCCGCGGGCCCGACACCGATCCGCCAGACGGTCACCGTCTGGCCGCCACTAGCGCCCTCTTCGCCATCAACATCGCCCGGCACCTCGATGACCTCGGCGCGCGGGACGATCTCCAGCGTGATGGCAGCGCCGCCACGCTCGACGTCGAGCGTCACCGGTGCGCCCTCCCCCGCGCCGATCAGGGCGGGAAGCTCGACGAATCGTGCGACCGGGACGCCGTCGACCGCGGTGATGCGGTCACCGGGTTCAAGGCCCGCCTCGGCGGCCGGGGAGCCTTCGAGAACGGTGCCGATCACCGGCTCGGGCACCGGAGAACCCGCCGCCATGAACAGCGCGACGAAGGCGACGAAGGTGAACAGGAAGTTGGCGATCGGCCCCGCAGCCACGATGGCGGCCCGACGGCCGACGCTCTTGTGGAAGAAGGAGACCGCACGCTCGGCCTCGCTCATCACCTCCACCTCATCGGAGGGGCGGGATGACGGGTCGGCATCGCCGAACATCTTCACATAGCCGCCGAGCGGCAGGGCCGAGAATTTCCAGCGCGTGCCGTGCCGGTCCGTGAATCCGAAGAGCTCGGCGCCGAAGCCGATCGAGAAGGTCTCGACGCGCACCCCGTTCCACCGCGCGACCAGGAAATGCCCGAGCTCATGAACGAACACGAGGACCGTCAGGACCCCGAGGAAGGCGACGGGATAGAGCCAGACATCGGTCGGCACGCGGCAACGACTCCACTCTCTCGGCCCCGACCCTTTCAGGACGCGGCGACGCCGCGCTCAGGCGCGGCGCATCGAAACGATCACAGGAAAGAGGCGGCGATGCGGCGCGCCTCGGCGTCGGTTTCGGTCACCGCGCCGAGCGAGAGATGCGGCCGGCGCGGCGCCGCGGCAAGGGTCTGCTCGACCACGCGCTCGATGTCGAGAAAGCCGATGCGGCGATCGAGAAAGGCCGCCACCGCGACCTCATTCGCGGCATTCAGCACGGTGGTCGCGGCCCCGCCCTCGGCCAGCGCCGCGCGTGCCAGCCGCAGTGCCGGGAACCGCACCGGATCCGGCGGCTCGAATGTCAGCGTGCCGCGGGCGGCGAGATCGAGGCGCGCGGCCGGCGTATCGATCCGACCGGGCCAAGCGAGCGCATGGGCGATCGGGATACGCATGTCCGGCGTGCCGAGCTGGGCCAGGACCGAACCGTCGCGATAGGCGACGAGGCTGTGCACGATCGATTGCGGATGGACCAGCACGTCGATCCGCTCGCCCGGCATGCCGAACAGATGCGAGGCCTCGATGATCTCGAGCCCCTTGTTCATCATCGTCGCGCTGTCGACCGAGATCTTGGCGCCCATCGACCACACCGGATGGGCCACAGCCTGCTCCGGCGTGACCGTCGCCATGCGTTCACGCGGCCAGTCACGGAACGGTCCGCCGGACGCCGTCAGGATCAGCCGGTCGACATCCCGCATCTGCTGCAGCACCTGGAAGATGGCGTTGTGTTCGCTGTCGACCGGCAGCAGCCTTGCGCCGTGCTGCCGTGCCGCGGCGGTGACGAGATCACCGGCGCAGACGAGACATTCCTTGTTGGCAAAAGCGACGAGCGCCCCACGCTCGATCGCGGCCATCATTGGCGCGAGACCAGCGGCACCGACAATCCCTGCCATCACCCACTCGGCCGGGCGCGCGGCAGCGGCGACGACCGCCTCGGGTCCTGCGGCCGCCTCGATGCCAGTGCCGGCCAGAGCGTCGCGCAGCACCGGCCAGGCCTCAGGATCGGCGACGGCAGCGAAGCGCGCGCCGAGCCGCCGCGCCTCACGGGCCAGTCGCTCCGCGTTGCGGTGGGCGGTCAGCGCCTCGACCGGGAAGCGTTCGCGGTCGCGGGCCACGAGATCGATCGTGCTGCTGCCGACCGAACCCGTGGCGCCGAGGATCGTCACCCGCCGGACCGTCACGTCCACCCTCCTCCCGTCACGCCGGCGAGGCCGGCAGCGGCGACGAGCGCCGCCGAGATCCCTGGCACGATGCCTGCCGCGTGCAGCAGCGCGAAGACCGGTGCGGCGGCCAGAAGGCCGTCGAGCCGGTCGAGCAGTCCGCCATGTCCCGGTATCAGCGTGCCGCTGTCTTTGGTGCCGTGCCGGCGCTTCCATGCCGATTCCGCAAGATCGCCGCACTGGGCGACGACCGACAGCACCGCCGCGCCGATGAGCGCGAGCGCCGGTGCGTCGAAACCGAGCCACAGCGCCACGCCGAAGCCCGTGGCCGTTGCGGCGGCGAGGCCGCCGATGGCTCCGGACCACGTCTTCTTGGGGCTGATCGCCGGCGCGAGGCGCGGTCCGCCGATCAGCCGGCCGACGACATAGCCGCCGATATCCGTGGCCCAAACCACCAGGAACAGCCAGAGCACATGTTCGAACCCGGCCGCCTCGGCCTCGCGCAGCCAGACGAGGGCCAGCGCCGGGATGCCGAGATAGGGCAGTCCGCCCCAGGCGCCGCCGCGTCCCGTCGCGCGTGCCCAGGCGAATGCCGCGAGCGTCGCGAGAGCCAGAATCGTCGCGGCGGCACCGAGCCCCCAGAGCAGCAAGGCCGTCATCGCGGCGGCCACCGGCAGTGTCGCGGCGATGGCGGCCCGGGTCGCGGGCCGGCCACCGCCAACCGCCATCCACTCGGCGATCCCCACGAAGACCGCAACCGCCGTACCGGCGACGAACCAGCCGCCGCCGAGCGCCACGGCACCGATCACCAGCGGGGCGAGGACCAGCGTCGAGGCGACGCGGAGGGAGAGGTTGCGCCGCTCAGGGCGCGCCGACGGAACCATAGCGGCGTTCGCGACGCTGGAACTCCGACAGCGCGGCCTCGAGATGCTCGCGCGCGAAATCGGGCCAGAGCACGTCGACGAAGACGAGCTCGGCATAGGCGACCTGCCACAGCAGGAAATTGCTCATCCGCTTCTCGCCGCTTGTCCGGATCACCAGATCGGGATCCGGAAGGTCGGGCGCGAACAGGTGGCGCGCGACGAGCTCCTCGTCGATCGCCTCCGGCGACAGCCGGCCGGCCGCGACCTCTGCCGCCAGGCGGCGGGCCGCCTCGGCCAGCTCCTGGCGGGCGCCGTAGCTCAGGGCAATGGTGAGCTGCAGCCCGGCATTGTCGCGGGTGAGGATCTCCGATTCCTCGATCAGGGCGACGATCTCGGGCGACAGACGCCGGCGCTCGCCGATGAAGCGCAGCCGCACGCCGCGGGCATGGAGCTCGCTGACCTCGCTGCGCAGGAAAATGAGGAGCAGGCGCATCAGCGTCGCCACCTCCTCGGGCGGCCGGCGCCAGTTCTCGGTCGAGAAGCCGAACAGCGTCAGATGACGGATGCCGAGCGCGGTCGCTGCCTCGATGGTGCGCTTGACCGCGTCGATGCCGCGGCGGTGGCCGACGGAGCGCGGCAGCCGCCGCCGCGCCGCCCAGCGCCCGTTGCCGTCCATGATGATCGCGACGTGCAGCGGGGCCGGCGGCTCCGAGGCGGGGGCGAGCTGCGGCATGGGCGGGCTGGTCGTTCGACCGTCAGACCTGGAGGATTTCCTTCTCCTTGGCCGCGACCATCTCGTCGATGGCCTTGATGAAGCGGTCGGTCAGCGACTGCACCTTGTCAGCCTGGCTGCGATGCTCGTCCTGCGAGATGTCACCGTCACGCTCGGCCCGCTTCAGCGCCTCCATGCCGTCGCGCCGGACATTGCGTACCGCGACTCGCGCCTGTTCGGCATATTTGCCGGCGACCTTGGTCAGCTCGCGCCGCCGCTCCTCGTTCAGCTCGGGCAGCGGCACGCGGATGGTCTGCCCGTCCGTCTGCGGATTGAGACCGAGGCCAGCGTCCCGGATCGCCTTCTCCGTGGCCTTCACCATGTTGCGGTCCCAGACCTGGACGGTGAGCAGCCGTGCCTCCGGCGCACCGATCGTGCCGACCTGGCTGATCGGCATCTGCGTGCCATAGGCTTCGACCGTGATCGGTTCGAGCAGCTGCGGATTGGCGCGTCCGGTCCGCAGCCCCGCGAGATCCTTGCGCAGGCTCTCGAGTGCACCCGCCATGCGTCGTTCGACGTCGTCGAGATCGGGGCCAGCCACGATTCAACCCTCCTCGCTGATCACTGTGCACCGACCCCGACCCGCGACCACCTCCGCGAAGGCGCCCGGCTCGTTGATCGAGAACACCAGTATCGGAATGCCGTTCTCACGCGCCAACGAGACGGCGGCATGATCCATGACGCGCAAATCCTCGGTGAGGACGCGCATATAGGTCAGCCGCTCGTAACGCCGCGCACCGGCCACCCTGACCGGGTCGGCATCGTAGACGCCGTCGACCTGCTTGCCCATCAGCAGCGCATCGACGCCCATCTCCGAGGCGCGTAGCGCGGCGCCGGTGTCGGTGGTGAAGAACGGATTGCCCGTGCCGGCCGCGAAGATGACGATCCGGCCCTTCTCCATATGACGGATCGCCCGCCGGCGGATATAGGGCTCGCAGACCGTCTGCATCGGGATCGCCGACACCACACGGGTGTGCAGGCCCTGGTTCTCCAACCCGCTCTGCATCGCCAGCGCGTTGATGACCGTCGCCAACATACCCATGTAGTCGGCGGTCGCCCGCTCGATACCGGCAGAGGCACCGCTGATGCCCCGGAAGATATTCCCGGCGCCGACGACGATGCAGATCTGCACGCCGTTGGCGTGGACCTCCGCGACATCGGCGGCGATGCGCGACAGAACGGATGGATCGATCCCGTAGTCGCGCGCGCCCATCAGCGCTTCGCCCGAGATCTTCAGCAGGACACGGCGGTATCGCGTCGGTCCGTCCTTCTCCATCCGCCTGCTCCCGTCATCGCTTCAGGCCATGGGCCCCGAGACGGTCAGCGGCCGATCGTGGCCGCGACCTCCGCCGCGAAATCCGTCTCGCCCTTCTCGATGCCCTCGCCGAGGGTGAAGCGCGCGAAACCGGCGATCGTCACCGGCGCGCCGACCGTCTTGGCGGCGTCCTCGATCACCTTCTTCACGCGGCTCTCCCCGTCGAGCACCCAGACCTGCTCGAGAAGGACGACCTCCTCGTAGTATTTGCGCAGGCGCCCCTCGACCATCTTCTCGATGATCGCTTCCGGCTTGCCGCTGGCACGGGCCTGTTCGACGAGCACGGCACGCTCGCGCTCGACCGCCGAGGCGTCCACCGCATCGACCGTCAGCGCCTCGGGCCGGGCGGCAGCGACATGCATGGCGATCTGCCGGCCGAGCGCGTCGAGCGCCTCGGCGTCACCGGCGCTCTCCAGCGCGACCAGCACACCGATCTTGCCCATGCCCGGGACGACCGCGCCATGGACGTAGCTCGACACCACGCCCTGGTTGACCGACAGGGCCGTCGAACGCCGCAGCGCGATGTTCTCGCCGATGGTCGCGACCATCTGCGTCACCTCTTCGGCGACGGTGCGGCCGGTCTCCGGGTAGGCCATCGCCGACAGAGCGGCGATATCACCCTTGGCCTCGACCGCAAGGGCGGCGAGGGTGCCCGCGAGCCCCTGGAACTTGTCGTTGCGCGACACGAAATCGGTCTCGGAATTCACCTCGACCATCGCGCCCGTGGTGCCGGCGGTCGCGACCGCGACCAGCCCTTCGGCTGCCACACGGCCGGCCTTCTTCGCCGCGGCGGCGAGGCCCTTCTTGCGCAGCCAGTCGATCGCCGCCTCGATGTCGCCATCGTTCTCGGCGAGCGCCTTCTTGCAGTCCATCATGCCGGCGCCGGACTTCTCGCGCAGTTCCTTGACCAGCGCCGCAGTCACTTCCGCCATCGTCGTCCTCGCATCAAGCGTTCCGCCGCCCGGCTGCCCGGACGGGCATTTCTGTCGAACGAAGGGGCGGCCATGGGGCCGCCCCGCGTCGCTTTCGCGGCGTCAGGCCGCCGGCTGCGGCGCCTCGCCCTCCGGCTCGGGCGTGCCTTCCGGCAGCAGCTCCGGCGCAGGCTCCGCCAGCTCGCCGATGTCGCCGCCGCTCGCTGTCACCTCTGCCTGGATGCCGGCGATCACCGCACCGGCGAACAGGTTGCAGTAGAGCTCGATCGCGCGCAGCGCGTCGTCATTCGCCGGGATCGGGAAGGTGACACCCTCGGGGCTCGAATTGCTGTCGAGGATGGCGACGACCGGGATGCCCAGCTTCGACGCCTCCTTCACCGCGATCGCCTCCTTGTTGGTGTCGCTCACGATGAAGACGTTGGGCAGGCCGCCCATGTCGCGAATACCGCCGAGCGCCTTCTCGAGCTTGTCGCGCTCACGGGTCAGCGTCAGCGTCTCTTTCTTGGTCAGCCCGGTCTCACCCAGGGCGAGACGCTCGTCCATCTCCTTGAGCCGACGGATCGACTGCGACACGGTCTTCCAGTTCGTCAGCATGCCACCGAGCCAGCGGTGGTTGACGAAGTACTGGCCGCAGCGCTGCGCCGCCTCGGCGATCTGCTCCTGCGCCTGGCGCTTGGTGCCGACGAAGAGCACACGGCCGCCACCTGCAACGACATCACGGATCGCCTCGAGCGCCCGGTACATCATCGGCACGGTCTGCTCGAGGTCGATGATGTGGACCCCGTTGCGCACGCCGAAGAGATACGGCGCCATCTGCGGGTTCCAGCGGCGAGTATGGTGGCCGAAATGGGCGCCGGCCTCGAGCAGCTGGCGCATGGTGAAGGTGGGGACTGACATCTGTCTCTTCCTTTTCCGGTTCGTCCGCCGCGAGCGAGGCCTCCGTCCGCCCGCGGCGGGAGGGAGACACCGGACGCGGGACCCGGAGCGATCCGGGCGCCGCAATGCTCGCGTGAGGCTGTCGTCGACGACGGCGCGGGGGATACACCGCGGGCGGGCCGTTGGCAAGTGCCGGGCCGGCGGCCGGGCGGAAGCCGCTCAGATCTCCTGCACGTCGACGACCCCGGAGATCGCCTTGAGCGCGCCGCGCGCCCTGCCCGACAGGGCGAAGCCTCCTGGCAGTTCGATCTCGACTTCCCGGTCGGGCTGCGTCCGCACGAACAGCGTGATCCGGCTCCGCCCCGCCCCCTCCCGCTCAAGGATCATCCGCAGCGGCTCGATGGCGCCGGCGCTCTCGATGAAGATCTGGAACCGGGCGGCCGTCCGGGTGATCGCCTGGTCGAGCGGCTCGATCGACTGCACCGTCAGCCGCAGCTCCTCGCCACGGAGCTGCAGGCCGGCCGTCATGACGACCGCCGTGCCGATCTCCAGCAGCGGGCGCGCCGTCGGCAGGAGCTCGGAGAAGATCGTGACCTCATAAACCCCGCTCGCATCCGAGAGGGTGACGAAGGCCATGCGGTTGCCGGTCTTCGTCGTCATCTCGCGCTTGGCCATGACGACCCCGGCGAGCCGCAGCTCGGTCGCGCCCTGATGCGCCCGGGCGCCGATCTCCGCACTGCGGGCGACCCCCAACCGGCGGGTGTTGTAAGCATCCAGCGGATGGGCGGAGAGATAAAAGCCGACCGCCTCGAATTCCTGGCGCAGCCGTTCCATCACATCCCAGTCCGGCATCTGCGGCAGCCTCGGCGTGGCGAAGGCGGCGCCACCGAACAGGCTTTCCTGGCCCGTCTCGCGGTCGGCGGCTTGGCCCTGGGCGTAGCGGACCAGCGTGTCGACGGCGGCGATCACCCGGGCACGGTTCGGCTCGAGCGAGTCGAAGGCGCCGGCCTTGATCAGATTCTCGAGCTGCCGCCGGTTGAGGTGGCGCGGGTCGACGCGCCGGGCGAAGTCGAACAGATCGCGGAACGGGCCGCCCTCCCGCCGGGCGCGGACGAGGTCGCGCATGGCCTCGATGCCGACACCCTTGATCGCGCCGAGCGCATAGCGGATCGCCTTGCCGCCCTTTCCCTTCGTCTCCTGCCCCTCCGGCAGCACCTCGACGGCGAAGACCGCATCGGACCGGTTCACATCCGGCGGCAGCAGCGCGATGCCCATGCGATCGAGCTCCTGCTTGAAGACGTTCAGCTTGTCGGTGTTGCCGAGATCGAGCGTCATCGAGGCGGCGAAGAACTCGACCGGCCAGTTCGCCTTCAGCCAGGCCGTCTGGTAGGCGACGATCGCATAGGCGGCGGCGTGGCTCTTGTTGAAGCCATAGCCGGCAAACTTCTCGACCTGATCGAAGATGTTGGCGGCCTGGCCCGGCGGAACCCCGCGCTTGGCCGCGCCCTCGACGAAGATGCGCTTTTGCGCCTCCATCTCGGACTTGATCTTCTTGCCCATCGCTCGGCGCAGAAGGTCGGCGCCGCCGAGCGTGTAGCCGGCGAGCGTCTGGGCGACCTGCATCACCTGCTCCTGGTAGACCATGATGCCGTAGGTCTCTTCCAGGATCGGCTTGAGCGTCGGATGCAGCCAGTCGGGCTCGCGCTGGCCGTTCTTCACCTCGATGTAGGTCGGTATGTTGTCCATCGGCCCCGGGCGATAGAGCGCCACGAGCGCGATGATGTCCTCGATCCGGTTGGGGCGCAGGCGGCGCAGCACGTCGCGCATGCCCGAACTTTCCAGCTGGAACACGCCGGTCGACTCTGCCCGCGACAGCATCGCGTAGGTCGCAGGATCGTCGAGCGGGATGCGTGCAAGATCGACCTCCCGCCCCGCATCGCCGCCGGCGCGGATCAACGCCTCGGCGGTGGAGAGCACGGTGAGGGTCTTGAGGCCGAGGAAGTCGAACTTCACCAGCCCGGCCGCCTCGACGAACTTCATGTTGAACTGCGTTGCCGGGATCGGCGAGCGCGGGTCACGATAGAGCGGCACGAGCTCGGTCAGCGGGCGGTCGCCGATGACCACGCCCGCGGCATGGGTCGAGGCGTGGCGATACAGCCCCTCGAGCTTCATCGCGATCTCGATGAGGCGGGCAACCGCCGGATCGTTGTCGCGTTCCGCCTGGAGCTGCGGTTCGCCGTCGATCGCCTGCTGCAGCGTGACCGGATTGGCCGGATTATTCGGCACCAGCTTGCAGATGCGGTCCACCTGGCCGTAAGGCATCTGCAGCACCCGGCCGACGTCGCGCAGCACCGCCCGGGCCTGCAGCTTCCCGAAGGTGATGATCTGAGCGACGCGGTCGTGACCGTATTTGTCGCGGACGTAGCCGATGACCTCGTCGCGCCGGTCCTGACAGAAATCGATGTCGAAATCCGGCATCGACACGCGTTCGGGGTTGAGGAAGCGCTCGAACAGCAGGTTGAAGCGCAGCGGGTCGAGATCGGTGA
>CAYORM010000065.1:0-16319 GCA_964406375.1 uncultured Mycobacteriaceae bacterium
GCTCGAGCAGCGCCCGGGTGGCGGCGTGCCGCATCCGGTCGATCTGCTCGTTGATCTGACTCTCCTTCTCGATATAGGTGTCGGTCCGCGGGACGTAGGCCTCCGGCTGGTAGTAATCGTAGTAGGAGACGAAGTACTCGACCGCGTTGTCCGGGAAAAAGCTCTTGAACTCGCCGTAGAGCTGTGCGGCCAGGGTCTTGTTCGGCGCGAGGATCAGCGTCGGGCGCTGCATCCGCGCGATGACATGCGCCATGGTGAAGGTCTTGCCGGAACCGGTGACCCCGAGCAACACTTGGTCGCGCTCGCCCTGCTGCAGGCCTTTGACCAGCTCGGCGATCGCCGTCGGCTGATCGCCCGCCGGCTGGAACTCCGAGACCAGGCGGAACGGCGTCGACGCATCCGCCTCGGGACGGGCCGGGCGGGGCGGAAGGCTGACCGGTGCGGTGGCGGAGGGCGCGGGGGAGGGGCTCATCCCGATAATCTAGTCGCGCCGCCGGCAATCCCCAACGGGCCAGCACAGCGGCGTTCGGTCGGTCGCGGCAGCGGAGCGGCAGGCTGGTCAAGGCCGTCCTCCCCGTCCATGCTGGCGTCTTCCCGCTCTCGCATGGCACGGAGGCACGGATGGCGAGCGCCGCGACGATCCTCGACTTCTGGTTCGGACAGCCGCCCTTCGCCTTCCGCCGTGCCTGGTTCGAGAAGGATCCCGCCTTCGACATGTCGATCCGCGCGCGCTTCGGCCGCGCGGTCGAGGACGCGCTGCTCGACCGCTCGACGCTCGACACGGAGACGCCAGAGGGTGCGCTGGCGACGATCCTGCTGCTCGACCAGTTCACCCGCAACATGTGGCGCGGTACCCCGCGTGCCTTCATCGGTGACGGGCTGGCGCTGGCCCTGGCCGACCGCACCGTCGCCGCCGGCCGCGACCGGCTGCTCGACCCGATTCAGCGGGTCTTCGTCTATCTGCCTTTCGAGCATGCCGAGAGCCTGACTGAGCAGGAGCGGTCGGTGGCCCTCTACCAGGCCCTCGCCGCCGAGCATCCCGGCGAGCAGGTCTATGCCGAGACGCTCGACTATGCCGAACGGCATGCCGAGATCATCCGCCGCTTCGGCCGCTTCCCGCATCGCAACGCGATCCTCGGGCGGCGCACAACGGCGGAGGAGGCGAGTTTCCTCGCCGGCCCCAACTCGAGCTTCTGAGGTCACCGGGGCGCGGGGCAGACCCGCGCCGCCGCCGTCGCCGCACCGCTTGCAATGGTCGGGGCAGCGCTTACCGTGCGGCCGGCATGGCGGGAGCGGCTTGAATGACGGATCGATCGACAGGCGCATCGCTCAATCCGCGCGAGGTCCGCACGATCGTCTTCGGCGTGCTGCTGGCGATGCTGCTCGCGGCGATCGACCAGACCATCGTGGCGACGGCGCTGCCGACCATCGGCCGCGATCTCGGCGATGCCCATCTTCTGTCCTGGATCGTCACCGCCTATCTGCTGACGGCGACGGCGGTCACTCCGCTCTACGGCAAGCTCAGCGACATCTTCGGGCGGCGCCTGCTGATGCTGACCGCGATCGGCGTCTTCATCGCCGGCTCGGTCCTGTGCGCGCTCGCACCCACCATGCCGATCCTGATCATCGCCCGGGCGGTGCAGGGGCTGGGCGGCGGCGGGCTGATCTCGCTCGCCCAGACGATCATCGGCGATGTCGTCACGCCGATCGAGCGCGTGCGCTACCAGAGCTATTTCGCGGCGGTCTTCGTGACGTCCAGCGTCGCGGGACCGGTGCTGGGCGGGCTCTTCGCCGAGCATCTCTCCTGGACGGCAGTGTTCTGGATCAACGTGCCGCTCGGCGCGGCGGCCTGGGCGATGACGTCGCGGGCCTTGCGCAAGCTGCCGCGGCACGAGCGGGCGGCGCGGCTCGACATCGCCGGCGCGCTGCTGATGATCGCCTTCACCGTCGCGCTGCTGCTTGCCTTGTCCTGGGGCGGGATCCGCTATGCCTGGGATTCGATCGAGATCGTCTCGCTTCTCGTCGCCTTCGTACTGCTGCTCGTGCTGTTCGCCTGGCGGCAGGCCAGCGCCGAGGAGCCGCTCTTGCCGCCGCGCATGATCCTGCATCCGGTGGTCGGTGTGGCCTGCGCCGCCGCGACCTTCACCATGGCCTCCTTCATCGCGCTGTCGGCCTTCCTGCCGACCTTCTTCGAGGCGGTGCGCGGTGCGACGGCCGGTCAGTCTGGGCTGATGCTGATGCCGATGACCGGTGGCACGGTGATCGGCGCGACCGTGGCCGGGCGGCTGATGGTGCGGGTGCGGCGGTATCGGCTGCTCGCCGTCGCCGGCCTCGTGATCGCCGCGGTCTCGACGCTGATCCTCGGCCTGCTGCCGCCCGATGCTCCCTATCCGGTGATCGCGCTGCTGCTGCTCGGCATGGGGTTCGGCATCGGTCCCGGCTTCCCGATCGCCACGGTCGCCGTGCAGAACGCGGTCGAGCCCTACCGGATGGGAATCGCGACCGGCAGTCTCAACTTCCTGCGCTCGCTGGGCGGTGCCGTCGGCACCGCGATCTTCGGCGCCGTGATCGTCTCGATGGTGGGCGGTGATGCCGGCGGCGGCATCGAGACGCTGCGACTGACCGGGCCGGATGTCGCGCCGCGGGTCTTCGAAGCGTTCGGGTGGATCTTCGCGCTTTCGGTCGCCTTTTTCGTCGCCGGCATCCTGTGGTACCTGCGCATGGAGGAGCGGCCGCTGCGTGGCCCCGCGCGGGACGCCGCCGTCGTCGAATGACCGCAATGCCGGGTGCAGAGGGGGCCGGGCCGGCAGCGGTGCCCGACCGGCGGGCTGAGATCGTCGCCGGGCTGCGCGAGACGCTGCCGCTCGTCATCGGCGCGACGCCCTTCGGCCTGATCTTCGGCGCGCTCGCCGTCGCGGCCGATTTCGGCGTCTGGCAGACGCTGGCCATGTCGGCCTTCGTCTTCTCGGGATCGGCGCAGTTCGTCGCGGTCAACCTGATGGCGGCGGGTGCCGACCTTGCGGTGATCTGGTTCGCGACGCTGGTGATCAATCTGCGCCACCTGCTCTATGCGGCAACGCTGCTGCCGGGGGTGCGCCACCTGTCGCTCGGCTGGCGCACGCCGCTCGCCGCTTTGCTGACGGACGAAACCTTCGCCGTCGTGGCCGCGCGGAGGCGTGACCGCGGTGACGCCCCGCACGCGCATTGGCATTTCCTCGCCTCCTGCCTGTTCATGTGGTCCAACTGGATCGTCTGGACGGGGGTGGGGGCGCTGCTCGGCGCCGCGGTGCCGTCGCTCGCCGATTGGGGGCTGGAGTTCGCGATGATCGCGACCTTCACCGGGATCGTCGTCCCGGCGCTCAAGACGCCGCCCTTCTGGGGCGCGGCCGCGGCGGCAGGGATCGTCTCGGTCGTCGCGGCACCGCTGCCCTATCAGACGGGTCTGTTGCTGGCGACCGCCGCCGGCGTCGCTACCGGCCTGCTGCTCGAGCGCCGGCGGCTGGAGTGGCGGCGATGAACGATGTCCTGCTGCTGCTCATCGGCATGGCGGTGATCAATCTCCTGATCCGCCTGCCGGTCTTCGTGCTCGCCGATCGCATCCGCTTCCCGCGGATCGTCGAGCGCGCGCTCGCCTATGTGCCGGTCGCCGTGCTCACCGCCATCATCGTGCCGACGGTGCTGTCGCCGCCGGGCGAGGCGACGGGCTTCGACTGGCGCAACCCCTTCCTGCTGCCGGCCGTGGTGACGGCCGGGCTCAGCTTCGCCGGTCGCGGGCTGCTGGCGACGATTGCGCTCGGCATGGCGGTCTACCTAGCCTGGCGCTGGGTGCTCGGCTTCCTGTGACGGGTCCGCCCGATCGTCGGCCGGTTCCAGCATCGCTTTCAGCATGGCGAGATGGCCGTCCTTCATGGCGGCCGGATCGAGCGGTGCGAGCCGATCGAACAGGATCAGCCACAGCAGCGTCGTGATCATCGGTGCGATGGCGAGCTGGGGGGTCGTGCGCATCGGCGAGGGGCGGAACGCGCCGCACGCCTCGCCCTCGGCCAGGATCGCCCCGACCGTCGCCATCGCCGGCCCGACCACCTCGCTATGGTAGATTTCGGCGACCTCGGGAACCCGCGGTCCTTCCGTGATGACCAGGCGCAGGACCGAGCGGGCGCGCGGATCCTGCAGCGCGCCATAGGCGATGTCGAGCATCCGCGCGAGCCGCTCGAAGGGCGGCAGCGGCACTTCCTCCGCGGCCCAGATCGCCGACAGCCGGGGCACCATCACGCCGCGCACGAGGGCGTCGAAAAGGTCGCGCTTTGAGCGCACATGGGCGTAGAGCCCGCCTTTCGACAGACCGGCGCGCGTCGCCACATCCTCGATCCGCGTCGCCGCATATCCCTGATCGGCGAACAGCGTCAGCGCCGCATCCAGGATCTTCGCCATCCGTGCCTCGGCGGTCAGCCGGCGGCGGCGACCCCGCCCTTGATCAATATCCGTCATCGGACTAGCTTAACAACCGACCGGTCGGTCGTTAAGAGAATTCTCGGCCTGGAAACCGCCGATGCGCCGCCGCCTCCTCATCCCGCTCATCTTCGCCCTCCTGGCCGTCGGAGCGGGTGCCTGGGCGTTCATCGACGGGCGATGGCCCTTCGCCGCTGAGACCGGGCCGGGACTCACCCTCTACGGTAATGTCGCTATCAGCGAGGTCGCGCTCGGCTTCCGGGTGCCCGGCCGGATCGCGGCGATGGCGGTCGAGGAAGGAGAGCGGGTCGGGGAGGGGGATGTTCTCGCCCGTCTCGATGCCGGGCCCCTGGCCGACGAGGTGGCGGCGGCCGAGGCCGAGCGTGACGCCGCTGCGGCGGCCCTCGCCGCGCTGGTCGCTGGTTCCCGACCGGAGGAGATCGCCGAGGCGCACGCGGCCGTCGCGCTCGCCGAGACGTCCCTTGCCAATGCCGAGCGGGTCGTCGCGCGCTATGCGGAGCTGCAGCGTTCGAACGCCGTATCGCGCCAGGCCTATGACGATGCCGTCGCCGCCCGCGACCAGGCCGCGGCGCGTCTCGCCTCGGCCCGTGCCCGGTTCGAGCTGGTGGTCGCCGGCCCGCGTGCCGAGACGGTGGAGGAGGCGCGGGCGCGCAAAGCGGCGGCTGAGGCGCGGCTCGCCGCCGCCCGGCGCGCGCTCGATGACGCCGCGCTGCTTGCGCCGGCCTCGGGCATCGTACTGTCGCGGGTACGCGAGCCGGGGTCGGTGGTCGCCGCGGGGGCGACGGTCTACACGCTTTCCCTGACACGACCTGTGCGGGTCAGGGCCTGGGTTGCCGAACCGCATCTCGGCACGGTCGGCCCCGGAACAGCGGTGACGCTATGGACCGACAGCGCACCCGGCCATCGCTACCGCGGCCGGGTGGGCTTCGTCTCGCCGGTGGCGGAGTTCACGCCGCGCAACGTCGAGACACCCGAACTGCGCGACGACCTCGTCTACCGGCTGCGCATCCTGGTCGAGGATCCCGACGACCGGCTGCTGCAGGGCATGCCGGTGACGATCGAGATCGACGGGCAGGGCGATGGGCAGGGCGATGGGCAGGGCGGCGCATCGTGAGCGCGGCGACGATCCGCCTTAAGGGGGTCATCAAGCGTTTCGGCGGTGAGGCGGCGCTCGACGACATCACGGCGGCGATCCGCCCGGGCCGGATCACCGGCCTCGTCGGACCGGATGGAGCCGGCAAGTCGACGCTGCTGCGCCTCGTCGCCGGGCTGATGGTGCCGACCGCCGGCCGCATCACGGTCGGCGGTCGCGACAGCGTCACCGAGGCGCAGGCGATCCAGGCGGCGATCGGCTACATGCCGCAGCGCTTCGGCCTCTATGAGGATCTGTCGGTCCAGGAGAATCTCGACCTCTATGCCGCCCTGCGCGGCGTTGATCCGGCCGGACGCGCCGCGACCTTCGACCGCCTGCTCTCATTCACCGGCCTCGGCCCCTTCCGCCGCCGTCTGGCGGGCCGCCTGTCCGGCGGAATGAAGCAGAAGCTCGGCCTCGCCTGTGCGCTGATGCGGACGCCGCGCGTGCTGCTGCTGGACGAGCCGGGCGTCGGTGTCGACCCGATCTCGCGGCGCGAGTTGTGGCGCATGGTGCGCGGGCTGGTGGCGGATGATGTCACGGTCGTCTGGTCGACCGCCTATCTCGACGAGGCGGAGCGCTGTGACGAGGTGCTGCTGCTCGACCGCGGGCGGCTGCTCTTCACCGGCGAGCCGGCCGCGTTCGGCCGCCGTGTCGAGGGTCGCGTCCTTCTCGCCCGGGCGACGGATCAGGGCCCGCGGCCGCTGCTGCGCCGCCTCTCCGTGGCGAGCGCCGTTCTCGACGCGACGGTTCAGGGCAGTGCGGTCCGGCTGGTGCTCGAAGCCGGGGCCGGCCCGGCGGCCATCGATGCCGGCCCCGGCGTCACCTGCCTGCCGGTCGCGCCACGGTTCGAGGATGCCTATGTCGCGGCGCTGGGCGGCGGCCCGAAGGGCGCCTCGCCGCTCGCGGCCAGCAGCCGCTCCTATCCCGATGACGGGGCGACGGTCATCGAGGCGCGCGGCCTGACGCGCCGGTTCGGCGATTTCGTCGCGGCCGCGGATATCGGCTTCTCGATCGGTCGCGGCGAGGTGTTCGGCCTGCTCGGTCCCAACGGTGCCGGCAAATCGACCACCTTCCGCATGCTGTGCGGCCTGCTCGTACCGAGCGCGGGGGAGGGCCGGGTCGCCGGGCACGATCTGCGTCGCGCCGCCACCGCGGTGCGGGCACGGCTCGGCTACATGGCGCAGACATTCTCGCTCTATGGTGATCTCGGCGTGCGGCAGAACCTCGCCTTTTTCGCCGGCGCCTACGGGCTCGGCCGCGCCCGGGCGCGCGAGCGCATCGCCACGCTGCTCGACACGCTCGATCTCGCCCGCTTCGCCGATACCCAGGCGAAGGAACTGCCGCTCGGCTTCAAGCAGCGGCTGGCGCTCGCCTGTGCGGTGCTGCACGAGCCGGAGGTGCTGTTCCTCGACGAGCCGACCGCCGGGGTCGATCCGATCTCCCGGCGTGAATTCTGGTCGCATATCGACGGTTTCGTCGCGCGCGGCGTCACCGTGCTGGTCACCACGCATTTCATGGACGAGGCGGAGTATTGCGACCGGGTCGCCCTCATCTATCGCGGACGCGCGATCGCCGAGGGTGCCCCCGATGTGCTGAAGGCGCGTGTGGCGACGCCCGAACGCCCCGACCCCTCCTTCGAGGACGCCTTCATCGCGCTGATCGAGGCCGCCGATGCGGCAGAGGCGGATCGGGCAGAAGGTCGCGCGGCATGAGGTGCCCTCTCGCCGGTCGGCTGCCGGCCCTCCTGCGGAAGGAGGCGCTGCAGATCATTCGTGATCCAAGCGCGATCCTGATCGCCTTCGTGCTGCCGCCGCTGATGCTCTTCCTGTTCGGCACCGCTGTCTCCTTTGACGCGACACGGCTGCCGATCGCGCTCGTGATGCAGGATGACGGTGCGGCGGCACAGGACCTCGCAGCCGGCTTCGAGGCTTCGCCGGTTCTCGCCGTCACCCGCTTCCACGCCCGCGCGCCGGCGATGGCGCGGCTCGAAGGCAGCGCTGTGCGCGGCGTCATCGTCATCCCCTCCGGCTTCTCCGCCCGTTTCGCGGCCGATCCGCCCTCGGCGCGCATCCAGGTGCTGACCGACGGTTCGGAGCCGAACACCGCCTCCTTCGTCGCGGCCTATGCCGAGGGTGTGCATGCCGCCTGGCTCGCCCGGGGGATGGCAGCCGGCGAGATCACCGGTATGAGCCCGCCGCTCTCGGTCGCGCCGCGCGTGTGGTTCAACGCCGAACTGGCCAGCCGCAACTATCTCGTCCCAGGCTCCATCGCGATCGTCATGACGCTGATCGGCACGCTGCTGACGGCGCTCGTCATCGCCCGGGAGTGGGAGCGCGGGACGATGGAGGCGCTGATCGCGACGCCGGTCACCCGTCTCGAGCTGCTCTTGTCGAAGGTGTTGCCCTATTTCGCGCTCGGCCTGTGCTCGCTCGCCCTGTGCGCGGCGGCTTCGGTCTTCGCCTTCGGCGTGCCGATGCGCGGCTCCTTCGGCGCGCTCCTGCTGCTCGCTGCCGCCTTCCTCTGCCCCGCACTCGGTCTGGGCCTGCTGATCTCGGCGGCGCTGCGCAACCAGTTCGTCGCTTCGCAGGTCGCGCTCTTCGCCGGCTTCCTGCCGGCGATGCTGCTCTCCGGCTTCATCTTCGAGATCGACAGCATGCCGGCGCCGATCCGCTGGATCACGGTGATCCTGCCGGCGCGGTACTTCGTGCCGGGGCTGCAGACGATCTTCCTCGCCGGCGATGTCTGGCCGCTGCTGCTGCCGGCGATCGCCGCGATGCTGCTGATCGGCATCGTCCTGCTCGGCCTCACGGCACGGGCGCTCGTCAAGCGGCTCGACTGATGCTGCGCCGCCTCGCCGCCCTCATCCTCAAGGAACTGCTGGTCACGCTGCGTGATCCGCGCGGCCGTTCGATCGTCATCGTGGCGCCGATCGTGCAGCTCGTCGTCTTCGCCTTCGCCGCGACCTTGGAGGTGCGGAATGCCGAGATCGCGATCGTCGATCTCGACCAGGGGCGCTCGGGGCGGGAGATCACCGCGCGGCTCGACGCCTCGCCGGTCTTCGCGCGGGTGTCGCGGCCGGACTCGCTGAGCGAGGCGCGGATGCAGCTGGAAGGGCAGGAGGTTCTGGCGGTGATCGTGCTGGCCGGCGACCTGTCACGCCGCGTCGCGGCCGGCCGTCCGGCGGAGATCCAGCTGCTGCTCGACGGCAGGCGGGCCAATGCCGCACAGATCCTGCAGGGCTATGTCGCCGCGATCATCGGCCAGCTCTCGCAGGAAATCGCCGCGACGGCCGGTCGCGACCTGTCGCCGCCGGTGGTGGTCCGGCATCTCTACAATGCCGATCTCGACTATCTCTGGTTCACCGTACCCAGCCTGATCGCCATCATCACCATGGCGATCGGCCTCGTGGTGACGGCGCTGTCGGTGGCGCGGGAGCGCGAGCTCGGCACCTTCGACCAGCTGCTGGTCTCACCGCTCTCCCCGGGGGAGATCCTGATCGGCAAGACCGTGCCTGCGGTGCTGATCGGCATGGCGCATGGCACGCTCTACATCGCAGCGGCCGTCTGGCTGTTCGGAATCCCGCTCCAGGGCTCGCTCGCGCTACTCTACCTCGCGATGCTGCTCTACATCCTGTCGATCGTCGGCGTCGGTCTGTTCGTGTCGTCGCTGGCGACGACGCAGCAGCAGGCGATCCTCGGCGTCTTCGTCTTCATGGTGCCGTCCTTCCTTCTGTCCGGCTTCGCCTCGCCGGTCGAGAACATGCCGGGCTTCCTTCAGCCGCTGGCCTGGATCGACCCGCCGCGCTGGTTCCTCGTGATCGCCCGCGGCGTCTTCCTCAAGGACATGCCGGTGACCGAGGTGCTCGCCAATCTCTGGCCGTTGCTGCCGGTCGCGGCCGTTACGCTGGCGGCGGCGTCCTGGCTGTTCCGCGCCCGCTCCGCCTGACAGCATCGACGGCGCGGCCGGCGAGGATCAGCAGCGCGCCGATCGCGGCCGCCGGATCGACCAGGAAATCCCACAGATTGGCGGTCTCGTAGAGGCGGAGGGCAGCGCCGCCGCAGCCGAGCATGATCCAGGCGAAGAGGAGCGGATCGCGCGGCCCCGCGAGATTGGCGAGAAGGATGACCGCCAGCCCTGCCGGCAGGATCCACCCCGCATAGCCCCATTGATAGGGATCGGAATCGGGCAGTGTCGCCGTGGCGGGATAGAGGATCAGCGCCAGGACGAGGACGGTCGCCGCGAGACCGGGTGACTGGAAGGCGCCCGGTGCGCGTCCGCGCAGCAGCGCCAGGGCCAAGGCACCGAGCATCAGCAGGGTTGCGGCGGACAGGCCGTTGGTGCCGCCGAGCAGCATCACGAGGCCCGACACCTGCCCATTCCACGGCACCGCCAGCGCCAGAAGGGCGAGGAGGAGCCCGGCCAGCCGCCACCCGCGCGAGCGGGTGAAAAGCGCCGGCAGGCCGAGGCCGACGACCGCGGCACAGAGGATCGGCCCCAGGATCTCGGCGGGGCTGGTGGCAGGCAGGAAGGTCACGGCACCACCTCCGGCGCGGCCGTCTCGCCCGTGGCATCCAGCGCGGCGATGCGCTCGTCCAGCCAGCGCCGGTTGAAGCGGATATGGCCGATCTCGGCCTGGTCGTCGCGGCTGAACAGGATGTGGAAGGTGCCGTCCGGCCCGGTCATGAACCAGGGATAGGATTGCTCGGCCTCGCCCTCGGCGTCGAGGAAGGCATGCAGCGGCCGCCAAGTGAAGCCGTCATCCTCGGAGATGAGCAGTCGCAAGGGGTGCGGCTCGTCGCGGCGCTGATAGCCGTCCATCGTCACCATCAGCAGCCGCCCGTCCTCGAGCCGCAGCACCGGTACCGGCTCGCCCTCATTGTGGACATTGGTCGGCTCGGGCCGCGACCAGCTCTGCCCGGCATCCTCGCTGACGAAGCGCAGCGCGAGGTTCTCCTCCCGGTCCTGCGAGCGCACGAAGGCGATCGCGCGGGTCTCCGACAGCGGCACCACGACCGGCTGGATCGCCCGTCGTCCGGACAGGAGCCGCGACTTGGCGATCACCCGCCCATCCTCGTCGAAGACGAAGATCTCCGGGATGCGGACCCAAAGCTCCTGATAGGCCGGCAGCGCCACCAGCTCATCCTCGGCGATGGCGACCGGCGGTGATTTCAGCAGTGTCGAGCGGTTGAGGATCGGCGTCGTCACCGCCTTGCGCAGCGGCGTCCAGCTCTCGCCCTCATCGGTCGAGCGCTGCACGACAAGGCTCGCCTCGGCCCAGCCGAAGGCCCAGACGGCGACATGGATGAGCCAGATCGAGCCGTCCGGTCGCCGCAGCGGCACCATGTTGCCAAGCTTGGTGACGTAGCGGCCGAGCGACGCGGAGACGGAGGGTGGGTCGAGCGCCACCCGCTTCTCCGACCAGCCCCGGCCGTCGAAGACTGCCGTCATGATCGCGACATCCGCCGCACCCTCGGCGCTGCCCTCGAACCAGAAGGCCCGCAGCCGCCCGTCATCCAGCGCGATGGCGCTCGCCGCATGCGCGATCGCGGGGGCGGCGACGGAGATTGTGTACTCCTCGAGGAGCGGCGGGCCGGACATCTCGGCCGCCGGCGGCACGGCGGTCGCGCCGCTTCCCGCGGGGGCGAAGGTGACCGGCCAGGGGTCGCGGTCCTGCATCGGCAGCGCTGCCGCCGCCAGGGCGACCGCCGCCAGCGCCGCCAGCGGCAGCGCCGCCCGGCTCCTCGGACGCTGCGCGCTCACGGGTTGTTCTCGTCCTCCGAGAAGGCCGGCGGCAGGATCGTCGCGGTGCCGGTGGCGGGGAGTGCGGCCGGCGCGCGCACCGGGCCGGGCAGCCGCCACTCGATCGCGTCGAAGGCGCCGCATTGCGGGCACAGCGCCGACCATGCCGGTACTTCGGCGCCGCAGGCCTCGCAGCACCACAGCGGCTCGGGCGGCGCGATCTGCGCCTTGGCCTGCCAGCTCCGCGCCGCCAGCCCGTCATTGCGTTCGCCCTGCTCCAGCTCGGCGAGCAGCTGATAGACCCGCCGGTTCGGCGAGGCCTGCTCGGCGCGCAGCAGATGGGTGCGCGCGCTGCCCCACAGCTTCGCGGCGAGTTCCGCCCGTGCCAGCACGATCAGGCCCTCCGGCTCGTCCGGCCGCTGCCGCACCAGCTTCTCGACCCGCTTGGCGCGCGCCAGCGCGTCCTCTCCGGCCGGCGCCAGCGCGGCATAGGTCTCGGCCAGCTCGCGATGCGGCTGACGGCCCCAGGCCTTCTCGATCACCCGCGTCGCCTGTCCCTCGCGCCCCATGCCGTGAAGCACGTGCGCCTCGCGCACCACCGCCGCGACGAAATCGGGCTCGAGCTGCGTCGCCTTCTGGGCCTGCTCGAGCGCGCCGGGCAGGTCGCCCTCCGCCTCGAGTGCACGGCTCCGTTCGATATGCAGGAAGGCGCGCAGGCGCCGGCCGCGGTCGCTCTCGATCGCCTTGACGCGCACCGCCTGGGCGAGGCTCGCCTGGGCGTCATCCCAACGCCGCTGCTGGATCTCGAGCTCGAAACAGGCCCGCTGCGGCCAAGCGGCATCGGAGCGCAGTGCCCGGGCACGGCGGGCGAGTTCGAGTGCCTGCACCCAGTCCTTGTCCTTCAGCGCCTGGTTCAGCAGGCCGCGCAGGCCGAGGAACTCGGTCTCGCTGCGTTCGAGCATCGCCTCGAAATGGCGCCGCGCCGCCGCCTCGTCGCCATTGAGCTGGGCCGCCTGGGCCGAGAGGAGCAGTGTCAGCGGCGGCTCGGCGAGCAGCACGTCGGCCTGCCGTGACCAGCGCCGTGCTTCGGCCGCATCGCCGGCGGCGACGGCCACGAGGCCGCGAGTCAGCGCCCGGTAACCGCGTGCCCGCCGCGACTCGCGCCGGCCTTCGACGAAACTGCGCGGGGCGCGGCGCAGGCCGCGCCACAGGCGCTGGGCGAGCCAGAGCAACAGGATCAGAAGGGCGATCGCCGCCGCCAGCACGCCGACCGAGGTCTCGATGACGCGCCCCTGCCAGACAATCTCGACCGTGCCCGGATGATCGGCGAGCCAGACGGCCGCCGCGACCAGGATCGCGAGCTTCAGGATGAAGCGGAGGATTCGCGTCATCGGTTCGTGGTGGCTCCGACCCGTTCAGCCAGCGCGGCCGAAAGGGCGGCGGCCGCCGCTTCGGCATCGAGCCGTGCCTGCGCCTGCGCCCGCCAGCCGGCCATCGCCGCCGCGGCCGGATCGTCCAGCGCGTCGAGGGCCGCGACCGCACCGGCCAGATCGCCGGCACCGAGGCGTCCCTCCGCCCGCGCCAGCACCGAGGCGGCGTCATCGCCGGCGACCTCACCGGGTGCCGGCCGCACCGTCACGATGCTTTCGATTGCGCCGAGCGTCTGGTCGAGCCAGTCCCCGTCCGCCGGCCGTCGGGCGGCGACACGCGCCGCATCCGCCGCGGCGGCAAAGCCGTGCTCGAGGGCGGCGAGGGTCGGGATTCCGTCCTCGGCGGCGGCGCGGAGCGTCGCGATCGGGTCGGCGAGCGCCGGGGCGCCGGAGAGGGCCTGCTCGATGATCGCCAGCGGCGCCTCGACCGAGCCGCCGGTCGCGATGGCATCACGGAGCTGCCCTGCCGCGAGGCCGAGCGTCAGCCCGGTATCGAGCCCGTCGACCCGTGCCCGCGCCTCGACGGCGGCAAGCCGGCCATCCGCCGCGGCCAGCGTCGCCTCGATCGCATCCAGCCGGCCTTCCACCGCCTCGAGGCCCGCAGCCACCGCACCGATGGTGGCCATTTCGCCTTCGATCGCGTCGAGCCGACGGGCGAGCCGGTCCAGGGCCGCCGGATCGATACCGGCGGGCAGGTCTGCGAGCCGGGTCTCGAGCGCCGTGAGCCGCGGCTCGAATGCCGCCACCCGGGCGCTCAGGCCCTCGGTCGCTGCGCTCAGCTCGCTCCTCACCGCCTCGACCATTGCGCCCGTTTCGGCGGGCGGGGTGTCCGGGCTGCGCTCCAGTTCCGACAATGTGGTCTCGAGCGTCACGATACGGTCGGTCAGGCTGCCGATCGCGTCCACCGGCAGCTCCGGCGCTTCCGCTAGGCGCGTCTCGATGAAGGCGACACGGTCGGCAAGGCCGGTGAGCCGCGGATCATCCTCCACCGGCGCGGACCCGCCGAAAAGGTCGGGCGACCAGAAGGGCGCCGAGACGGCCACGATGGCGGCGATCACGGCGACGGCCGCCGGCGCCCAGCCGCCGCGCCGGGCGGGGGGCGGCGGCGCGGGCGGATCTTCGCGGCGGACCGGCAGCGGCAGTTCGGGACGCGGCGCACCACCGGACGGGCCACCGGCAGCGGGGCCGCCGCGCGCGCCCCCCTGCGGCGGATTGCCGGGCGGAACGCCGTCGCCGAAGCCGCCCGCGAAGACGCCGATCTCATCGTCGAAGGCCGGGGCGGGATTGGCGGGGGTCGTCTTCGCCAGCTCCGCCGGATCCACGGTGATGCCGAACTGCCGCGCGGCGGCAAGGATGTCGGCGTGACGCTGCTCCGGGATCGCATTGCGCCGCTTCCACCCCTGCACGGTCGTCACCGGGATCGCCAGCTTCGCGGCCATCGGACGGATGCCGCCGAACTGCTCGATGATCCGCTCGGTCGGCGTCGCCGGGGGGGCGTCCTCGGGCCCCGCATTGTCCGGAGCCGGCGCCCCGGCGGCCTTTGCTGAAGGAGACGTGGCCGCAGCGGAATCAGGTGAAGGTGGGGCAGCAGGAGGCGAGGCGGCCGCGGGCGGCACGGGGGTGCCGTTCGCGGAACCTGCCGCCTCCGGCCGCTCCTGCGGAGTCGGGGATGCGTCGGGCTTGCGATCCTCCGTGCTCATGCTGTCTTCCGAACCGTCCCGATCGTCATGATGCTGCCTCCTCGGGCGCCAGCAGGTCGAGCAAGGCCGCCATGGTCGGCTGTCGTGCCACGCGGATCGTGGCCCAGTCGGCCGGGTCCAGCCGTTCCGCTACTTGGCGGCTGAGGCACAGGGCGACGAGCCGGGCCCGGTGCCCGGCGAGGCCGGCGCGGGCCAGGACCCTATCAAAGACCTCGGCGACGCGGGGAGAGAAAAACGCCGCGCCCGCCGGCGACATTCCGCCGTCCTCCGCCGTCTCGAGCGCAGCCCGGGCGGCGTCCGGCAGGGCATCGACCGGCTCCATCGCATAGGCAATCCGCCGTTCCAGGGCGAAACCTGCGCGCCGCAGGGGCGGCGCCAGATCCGCCGAGACGCGGTCGCCCGACAGATGGAGGAGGGGGCCGGCCGCCGGCTCGAGCCGCTCGCAGACCAACGTGGCGAGGGCGATGGCGTCGCCCGCCGCGCTCTCGACCCGGGCGAATCCGGCGCCGCGCACCAGTTCGGCGGTGGCATCGCCGACGGCGAGGACGAGCGTGTCCCGCGGAAGCGTGGTCCTGGCGAGGGCGCGGGCACCGTTGCGGCTGGTCACCAGCACCGCCTGGATGCCCGGCGCGATCGGACCGGGATTGAGCGGTCGCGGCTCGAGCACCGGCACCACCAGCGCCTGGGCGCCGCGCGCCGCGAAGGCGGCCCTGGTGCGCGCGGCCTCCCCGGCCTGGCGCGGCACCAGCCAGAGACCGTGCGGAGCCATCGTCACCCGCCGGGCGACAGGCGCGCCCTGACTTCCGCCGCGGCCGCCTCGCCGATGCGCTCGGCATCGGCCCGGCCACCCTCCCGGCTGGCTATGGCGAGCTGGCGGCCATCCGGCGAGGCGGACAGTCCAGTCAGGCTCAGCCGCCCGTCGCGACCGAGCGTGGCCAGCGCCGCGATCGGCAGCCGGCACGAACCTTCCAGCGCCGCGAGGAAGGCGCGTTCGGCGGCGACGCGCGAGCCGGTCTCCGGGCAGTGCAGCGGGGCGAGCCAGGCCTCGACGCGGCTGTCACCGCGTCGCGCCTCGATGCCGATCGCGCCCTGCGCCGCCGCCGGCAGCATTTCGTCCGGCTCCAGGATGGTGAACGGCAAGCCCTCCCGGCCAAGCCGCCGGAGGCCGGCGAGCGCCAGCAGCGTCGCATCGCATTCGCCGCCTGCCAGTTTGCGCAGCCTGGTATCGACATTGCCGCGCAGCGGCACGACGCGCAGATCCGGCCGCCGCGCCAGCACCTGCGCCTGGCGGCGCAGGCTCGCCGTGCCGACGACCGCGCCCGGTGGCAGCGCCGCGATGCCGCCCCCGGCATCGTCGTCATCGCGGCGGAACAGCACGTCGCGCGGGTCCTCGCGCGGCAGGAGGGCGATGATGCCGAGCCGGTCGGGCAGTACCGTCGCAACGTCCTTCATGGAATGGACGGCGATGTCGATGGCGTCGGCGAGGAGCGCGTCCTCGAGCTCCTTCGTGAACAGCCCCTTGCCGCCGATCTCGGTGAGCGGGCGGTCCTGAACGGAATCGCCGGTCGTCCGGAAGGTCAGGATCGCGATCGCGCCGGGCTCGGCCAGCTCGGGATGGGCGGCGGCGAGCCGGCGCCGCGTCTCCTCGGCCTGAGCGAGGGCGAGCGGACTGCCGCGCGTGCCGATCCGCAGCAGCGCGGGGCGGTCATCGGTGACCGTCATGCCGGGTCTCGTCGCCGGAGGCGGGGCCGGCTCAGCCGGCCCGCTCCAGCATCAGCTTCTTGATCTCGGCGATCGCCTTGGCCGGGTTGAGACCCTTCGGGCAGGCCTGCGTGCAGTTCATGA
>CAYORM010000066.1:0-16230 GCA_964406375.1 uncultured Mycobacteriaceae bacterium
GGGTCTATCCCCGCGTGTGCGGGGGAACCAAGCGCGGGCAGTAGCATTCTTAGCCATGATACGGTCTATCCCCGCGTGTGCGGGGGAACCAGCGGCGCGACATAGGCGTACCGCCCCTCGTCCGGTCTATCCCCGCGTGTGCGGGGGAACCGATGCGAGGCGTGAGAGCGACCCGAGGGTGAGGGGTCTATCCCCGCGTGTGCGGGGGAACCTCTAGGGCAGAAGATACTGATTCTCTTCAGATTGTCAAATACCCGAATGCCCGCGTGTTCAGCCGCGCTTGACCAGCAGCACGCCGTCCGCGTCGACGATCGTCTTCGGCGGCTCCCCCAGGGTCCGGATCGCGAGGCCACCGGGAGCGCCGGCATCCTGCCAGACCATTACCAGAGCGCCTCGTCCCAGCGCGTACCACCACCCGCTGAGCACGGTCCAAACCCGCTCGCGCACCCCGGCGGTGAGGGCGGGGGCAACATAGACGCCGGGTGCCACCTCAAGCATGATCGAGGCGAGGAAGCCCCGGTAGCGATCCTCGACATCGCGCGTCACGACGACGGTGGCGGGCATGTCAGTCGTCCGCCTCCTGCGGTTCCGACGGCTCCGGCTCCAGCAGCGCCTTGATCTTCTCGATCATGGCCGGGATCACCCGGCCGCGCATGATGGCCGCACCCATGGCGCGGCGCGTCACCCGCTCGATGCTGTCGCCCGGCCGCCGCCCGACGTCGCGGGCGGCGGCGAAGGCGACCGGAACCGTGACCTGGTCACGGAAGAGATCGGCCACGTCGAGGACGAAGGACTGCCCCGGATCCTCATGGATGAAGCCGAGCTGAGGGATGGCGCCCGCTGCTGCGACGGCGGTCGCGGCGGCGGCTTCCATGGCGCTCGAGGCATGGTTCAGGGCCTGGTTGGGCAGGTCGGCGGCCATCGGGTCGGCGCGGTCATAGCGTCGTCCGTGCCAAGCGATGCCGACCTTCTGTGCCTGCAGCCGATATATCTCCTTCACGCGCGCGCCCTCGATCCCGCGCAGCACGTCGATCCGGCGATGGGGCAGGACCTCGCCCAGGCGCCAAGCGTACATGCGTCGGGCAATGTCGAGCCTTGACGTCTCATTCGCCCAGAGGGTGGCTTGTCGCCGCGCGAGATCCGACCGGTCCGGAATGAGGGGCGGCGCCGTATAGAGACGGACGCCATCCTCGCCGACGGCGGCAAGGGTGGTGCCAGCGCGGGCGAGCAGTCGCAGCGCGTCATGTGATACGGTCGAGCCGGGGCCGAGCAGGATCATCGACACGCCCTGCAGCGGAACGGCATAGTCCCCGGCGGATAGCGGATCGCCCTCCGAGGGTTCGGGGCCGCGCATGAAATTCAACGTTCCGTCACGCGCGGTAAGGGCGCCGCGGGCGAGATAGAGAAGCCCTGCCCGATCGGCATGCGGAATGCGGGCCATCTCCAGCCCGAGCCGACCCTTCAGCATGGCGTTATCGCGTCAGCGGCGCCCGCCCCGGCGGACGCAGCACCAGCATCCCGTAGCCATAGGCACGATGGCGGCCGACGCCACCGGCAAGAAGCCGGCCGAAGGCGGCCGGATCGGTGACCTCCAGCGTGCCGTGGATCGTCGCGTCCGGGCCTTCGATCGGTCGCCCCGTCCGCATCGCCCGGCTGCGGCGAAAGGCGGTCAGGTGGGCGTCCACCAGCCGCGCGCCCGGTCGCAGCCGCTCCGCCAGCCAATCGGCATAGACGGCCTCGCGACTGCGCCCGGCGGCGATCATGCCGGTGCCGTCGGGGAGGCCGCCATCCGGGAAGCGCGTCAGGGCCTCCAGGCGGAAGGCGTCGAGTTCGGCGCCGGCGGCGACCGTGGGTCGGGTCGTGTTCCGGGGGTCGGCAAGCGTGCGACAGGTACGCCGGACCGGGCGGATCCGGATGTCGAAGCCGAGCCGCCTTCCCGCGGGGAAGGCGGCAGGCATCGGTTTGGATTGCAGCGCATCGGGGGACAGCACCGCGAGTTCGTCGGGCGCACCGACGCTGCGTGCGGTTTCGGCGAGTGCCGTCTCGTCCTCCGGCGCATAGGCGTAGAAGCTGGCATGGCGCGCACGCTCCGGCGTGAACAGCCGGAAGGGTTGGACGACCCCTTTACCGAACAGGGCGGAGAGCAGGCGGTGCAGTACCGCGCCCTCGTCGAATGCGCCCCGGCCGATCAGGCCGCGCTGTACGGCCCACAGATTGAGCGCCCGCAGGTCGAGCGGCGCATGGATCATATACAGCGTCACGGCCGATTCCTCCTCGCCGCCTCGGCGCCTGCCCCGGTCGCGGTGGCGGGCCGGATACGGCCATAAGCGATCCGCCGCGCCCCGCCATGCAGCCCGGTCCGCCAGTTCCGCTGATCCGTGATATCGGTGATCCAGTCGGCCGGACCCTCGACCTCAGCCGGCCAGATCGCCCGCAGCGGACCATCATCGTCCCCCTCCAGCAGCGGCACTGTCCGCAGTGCCTCAACGGCGCTGTCCGCCTCGATCAGGCCGCCGAAGACGGGACGGCTCGGCAGGCAGGGCTTGCGGCCGATGAAGATCGGTCGCGCCGGCCGGTCCAGCGCCGCAGCCAGCGTATCCAGCGACGGCTCCGCATCGTCGGACAGCAGCGTCAGCACGATCGTCATGCGCAGATCGGCGTGGTGATCGCGGTAGCGGATATGTGGGCTCGCATAGGTGTCTTCGCCGCCAGCACGGCCCTCGGCACCACCGCGGGTAGTCCAGCCCTGATCGCCCTTGGCCAGCTTCACCGTCTGGAAATCCGTGAGCCGGCCGAGCACGGGGTCCAGGTCGCGGCGTGCGGCGAAGATCAGACGATCCTGCAGCGCTTGGTGACGAGCGGTGTCGTGCCGTTCATAGCCGAGCGCATTGGCAAGAAGGCCGGACAGCGCCGACAGTGCCGGGAAATCCCGCGTCACCCCGCGTGCATCGATCGTCTCGCCGCCGAAGGCCGCGAGCGGCGCATGTAGCCGCAGGACCAGCCAGCGCGTCACGAGGGGCGACCCGCAACGGTGTCGCCCGCCCAGCTTGCGAGCTCGGGCAACGACAGGGCGGCGGCTCCGGGAAGGGCGACCCCGGACAGCGACATGACCCGGCGATCCTCACCCGTGGCATAGGCGGCGTCCAGGCGCCGCAGATGGTCCGCCAGCGCGGCCTCGGCTGCGTCGGTCCGCGCGGCGACGGGCTTGCGGAAGGCCTCGGCAAGGCTGCGCGGCTGACGGTCTCCCGCCTCGACCAGCATGAAGGCGGCGTAGCCATAGGGCGCCGTCGAACCGAGCTTGGCGCCGGGCGACGTCTCGGCCACCAGATGGACGAGCCGGCGAATTACTTCGCCTGCCAGACGCCGGTCGGCATTGGCCCAGCCGGCCCGTTCGCAGCCGGTGAGATTTGACACCAGCCCCGGCACATCGACCACGACATAGCCGTAGAACAGGCCGGAGGTGAGCTCGGTGTCGCCGATATGGTCGGCGCCGACATCCTCGTCGGGGTCGCGGAGATCGTCGACGACCGAGAAGTAGTCGCTTTCACTCTCCTCGGCATGGACCGTGAAGGCATGGGCGACGTGGAGCGGCGCGTCGATATTCGCCTCGACATCCGAGGTCACCATCCGACCGAACAGCGCCGCGGTCAGGCCGCCGGGCAGCGCGCAGGTTTCCCGCATCGCCTTCATCGTTTCCTTGAAGCGCTTCTCTTCGCAGAACGTTCGGGCGGCGGCCGCAGCACTCGCAGGGTCGGTATGGCTGCGAGCGATCTCGGCGAACCGTTCGGACAGGAAGCGCAGCTCCGGTGCACCGAACAGCAGCGGCTGGCGGTTCGACTTCTTCTCGCCGGACTTGCCGTAAACGGCCTTCTGGAACTCGGGCTCGATCGCATCCAGCACGGCCGCATTCACCGATCCCTCCAGCGGTGCCCGCAGCCGCTTGGTCACCAGCTCGCGGGATCGGAAGGACTCCTCCGATCCGGTGATCGCGTGCAGCGCATGTGCGCCTTCCGCCATCCGCCAGTGGCGCTTGAGGCATTGCGAGGAGATCCGCGTCCGCATCGCGCCGCCATAGGGCAGACGCTTGGCGAGGCCGCTGTCGTCCCGGTTCAGCAATGCGGCGGTATAGCCGTGCAGCGTATGGATCTGGAGAAAGCGCGGCTCAGGCATTGTCAGCATCCCCCTCGGTTCTGTTGGCGGCGTCGAGCGCGCCGTAGTAGTCGCGCGCCAGCCTCTGCAGGACGGGCGTCTTGTCGAACAGGATCAGGCGACCGAGCTGCCGGACGTCGAAGCGCACCCCGGCCCGTGCGAGCATCCGGCAGGCGCGCAGCACGAGATCCCGGCGGGTCTCGCCATGGGTGGCGAGCAGTCGGGCGAAGCGCAGTTCCGAATAACCGGCCTCATGGAGCGCCCGGCCGAGGCTCAGCGAGCCGTCATGGGCGGATGGCTTGCGATCGTCGTCGCCTGTCTGCGTCAGGATCGCGATCGCCTGTGCCAGACGACCCCAAGCCTCGGCCGTTCCGCGCTGTCGCCCCAGATCCAGGCGTGCCCATAGCCGCCAGAAGGCGGCCGGAGCGATGTCACCCGGCGGTACCGGGCGGCGCAATGCCGCGAGATCGCCGGGATCGAGCGCGGCTATCGAGCGAGCGAGGGCAACGATGGTGCCGTCGAGATCGAGATCAGGCGCTGCGGCGTTCGGCGCGTTCATCGGCCATCTCCGTCGGGAACAGCAGGGCGATCACATCGGGGTCGAGGCGCAGCGGGTTGCGCTTTTGCGCGCGGAGCATCCCCCAGAAGGCGCGCTCGGCGCGGGCGCGTGCCCGGGGCCGCTGGATGGCGGGGCAGGGGACAGAAGCGGCGGCTTCCGCGAGCAGGGCGCGCGCGACGTCGACCAGCGGCTTGATGAAGGCAAACCTTGCCTCGGCCGCTTCGCCGTCCTCTGCGGTGAAGCGCGCCTGCAATGCCGCGAAGAACCGTGCATCCGCCTCCGCCTGGAGGCGGGCGATGTAGGTGGCGGCCGCATTTTTTCCTCGGCGACGATCATCGGGCTTGCCGCCCTCGGCGATGATGCCGATGGCCCAGCTCAGGCTGCGCGAGATCCAGCCGATCTCCTCGATCTGCAGCCTGGCGATATCACCCAGGAGCCGATGAGAAGCAGCGTCACTGAAGGCCAGCGCCACCTGCCTGCGAAGAGGGATCACCGCCTCGTGCCAGCCTTCGGTCTTGCCCTGGCCGCGTGCCATGCCGCGGGCGATCAGCAGCCAGTCCGTCGAGGACCGTCGTTCGGCTGGTGTAAGCGAAAGGGCGGCAGGCTGACGGAAATCGGGATCGAAGAGGAGGCGGGTCAGCATCCGGGCGTCGAACCCACCGCCCGGGAGTGAAAGCGCCTTGCCGTCCTTGATGTTCACCGGCGTCCAGAAGTCGCCGAGCACGCCGTTCAGATGCTTGGCTGCGAGGCGCGGGCCCTTGCTGGTGGTTGCCAGCGCCGCTATTCGACCATCTGATCCGTGTTTCAGCCGGACACGGCGACAGATCTCGATGAAGTAGGGATCGAGGCCGTCGAGTGGGCGGGCGCTGTTGCCGTCCCATGGCTCGAGCCACAAGAGCGCCACGCCACCCTCGGGCTGATAGCCATAGCCCTGCTCCAGCAGTGCCGGGCGCGTCGCCAGCATCGCGACGATGTCCCGCCGCAGATGCGCACCCAGGCCACCCGTGGCCGGGGCATATCCGAGGCATGGTCGTGCCGAGAATCCGCCGTTCATCCGGGCGATGCCGTAATTTCCGGCGCCGAGAAAGCCTTCCATCGTCTGCAGGCTGACGAGCGCGAGCAGCCAGTCATCCGGCTCCGCCCCGACAGCAACGGCACGCTTGATGTCGAAATTCCGCGAGGTGACGAGAACGTCGAGTGCGTCGGCCGCGTCGACCTGTTTCCAGGATGCGATGCTTCGTTCCGGCACTGGCGGCTGCAGGAACGCCGGACGGGACAGATCGTCGACGACGAGGCACCATGGCTCGTCTTCGGCAAAATCGGGCGTCAGGCCTCGGATCAGCCCGCGCCAGCTCTCGCCGTCCCGTGGAGGCTCGGTCATGCCCGCGCGATGGAGTGCGATCGTCCCGAGCTGAGCAAGAAAGGCGTGCCAGGCATGTCGCTGGTGAGGCCGCAGGGCCGGGAAGGCCAGAACCTCATCCCGCATCAGCGCGGCATAGACGTCGGGCAGACTGAGTGCCGCCGTGGCGTCCGTGCGCAGGTGCGCACGGAGCACAGGGTCCACGAGCATGTTATGCATGTCGTTCCTCCCTGAGCCCCAGCCTGTCATATTTCATCAGGCGTGAGTCAATAGAGATTAAAATATCTCCGGTTGTGTCTGTTTCGATTGACGGGCGGATATCCGCCCGCGACGTTCCGCCGAGAAATCGGACGGGAATGTCGATCCGTGTGACAGGCCAGCCGAACGGACCTGTTGGCGGGTCCGGGAAGGTGACGGACAAGCGTCCGGCGCCGAGGCGTGTCTGCACCTCGTCCTCAACATCAGCGAATGCGACGGTCGTCTCGGACTCGGTGTCGTCGAATGTCAGGTGGCGTTGAACCGTCCGCAGGCCGGCGAACACGCCGCGCGCGGAGGAGAGCCCTTCGATCGTCGAACGAGCCGCCTGCCACTCCGGCCCGAGTGTCCGTGCCAGCGCGTCCAGTGCCGCCGGGTGGGTGGTCCGTTCGACCAGCATCCGGTTCATCCGCGGGATCTCCCATCGCGGGTGTTCGGTGATCAGCCGTCGCGTCGCCTCCAGCCCGACGATGTCGGGATAGATGCCACCGTCGCGCGTGAGCCCGAGCCCGTACCGCGCATGCGCGCCGCTTTTGGGCGACAGCGCCTCGGGCGACAGGACGATGCAGCGCGGATCGGTGAAGGCCGGTGCGCGGGGTGTGGCGGAATGCCGGTGGAGGCGACCCAGCCGTTGCAGCAGCACGTCGGCCGGGCAGAGGTCGGTGATCAGCAGGTCGGCGTCGATGTCGAGCGACTGCTCGAGCGTCTGCGTGCCGATCACGATGACGGGCGGGCCCGGCTGGAGGGGGCGGAGGGCCGCCTCCACCGCGGTGTCGAGCCGGCTGCGATCCTCCGCCGCGAAGCGGCCGTGATGCAAGGTCGCGATGCCTTCAAGCCGCAGCACCGGCGCGTCGGCCGCGGCCGCTTCGACGGCCAGCAGTGTCGCGACGGCGAGGTCGACCGTGTTGCGGATGACGAGGACGCGCGCACCCTTCGCCGCCGCCTCTGCCGCGCAGCGCGCCACCGCGGCGAAGTCCGAGATTGCCGTCGACAGCGTCATGGCCACCGCCTTGCCGGCGGCGGGGGCCGGGATCGCCTGCGGTCTGCCGTCGCCGTGACGGGAGGAGAGGGCCGGATAGGGCAGTGTCTCCGCCGCTTCCGGAGGGGGAACCGGTCGTTTCAGCCAGCGCAGGCGCGACGCGGCACCGAGTGTCGCCGACATCAGCAACGCGTGGCCGCCAAGCCCGAGATGCGTATCAAGCACGGCTTCGAGAATGCGGCGCATATAGGGGTCCGAGGCATGGACCTCGTCGACCACCAGGAGGGAGCGTGACAGGGCTGATGCGCGGAAATGGGCCCATTTGGCCTGAAGTGCCGACAGCATCACCTGATCGACGGTGCCGACGGCCACCTCTGCCGCCAGGAACCGGCGCGGTGTCTCCGCGGCCCACCGCGCATCCCGGCGGGCGGCATCCGGATCGTCATCCCAGCGGACATCATAGGCACCCAACGGCGCGCCCCGGACCGTCCCGGCCGTGAGATAACCGGGCACGGCGAGAACGGCGTCGAACGCTGCGCCGAACATCGCCCGGGCCGCGGCGTTCACACGGCGGTGGAGCTGCACTGCTGCGGATCGGGTCGGGACGGCAAAGTACAGCGCATCGACGGCCCCTGCCTCGAACAGAGCGCGGAATCGCAGGAGTGCAGCTTCGGTCTTTCCCGATCCGGTCTCGGCCTCGAGGATCAACAGGGGCTCATCGACCGGCGCAGCGGCGATCGCTTCCTGCAGAGGCCGAAGGGCCGTGACACCCAGCATCGCCTCGGCCGCGGGTCGCAACCAGCTGCGTCGGCGCTCGGTCGCGCGCAGGCCGACGGCCGACACCACCTGCCGGGCATGGCGCTGCGCGACCTCGAAGTAACCAGACTCGAAGGTCCCGACGAACGGATGGCCGTCGCGGGATGCGATCTGATCGGCGATCGCAACGAGACCGGCAAAATAGTGCTGAAAGGCGGGAGTTGCCGGCAGATCGGGACCGCCATCGAAGGCCTCGGGCAGCCAGAGCCGCAGAGCCTTGCCGAGGAGAGTGGCCGCCTCGATCGGATCATAGCCGTCGACCGACCTCCAGATCCGCGGGTCGCTTCCGGAGCCGGCGCGCCGGGGATCGAGCGGACGGCCGTGATGCGCGAGTGCCGCGCAGAACAGGCCGATCGCGGCATCGCCCCATGACCCCAGCGCACCGATGCCCAATGCCTTGCCGACCGCTTCTGCCGCATCGTTCGGCGTGATCAGATCGAGCGCCTCCCGCACATGGCCAAAGGGCCCGATCGGTGCCGGGTCACGCCATTTGGTCTGGAAGCCGGCATTGAGCTTGCCGATGTCGTGCAGGAAGACGAGCACGGCCAGCCGTGCCCGTGTCACCGGACCAAGCGGATAACCGGCCGCCTTCTCCAGACGTTTCTCGATGGCCGGTTCAGAGATCAGCCTAAGAAAGCAGGCTGCGACATCGGCGCAATGATGCGCGAGATGATGAGTGCGTCCCTCAGCATCTCGCTTGCCCCATGGGTCGACCATGAAATACCTCAGTAGAAACTTTATGACTACTAAATTAACCGCGTGTGTCTACGCAATGACAAATGAATAACAAAAAAATATTCTCATATCGGCGCAGCATCCTTCAACTGCGCAACAGCTGTCACACCAGGAGGCTGCGAAGACATAGTAGATAGCAATTGCGTCGAGTGGAAGAGGTGATCGGTCGCGTTCCGCTCTGTGCGCTGCACCGCCAGTTCGAGCGGGTAGGCGGGATGGATGGCCTCCTGCTGCCGGCCGCTGGAGAGCCTACCCCTCGTTCGGATGGTGCGAGACGAATGAAACCTAAGTTGATGATATTTTTAGATGGCATATGATGCACATGTTATCATGATTCATAAGCAATGTAGAAATAAGTATGATGCTTATAGCTGTAGTTGTGCGATCCATAAGTACTGGGTTGTGAGCGAGGCGGGAAGTAATCTATACGACAGGCTGTACAGGCCGTTCGATTCGCTACCCAGCGTTGCCAAATATCTTGGCGGATCAGTCTCAAGGTGGCGTTTCGTCATTCGCGCCGGTGCAAGCTCCTGGCCGTCACGGTGCTCGATCCGTGACGGGGTAGCGGGTCGAGGCGGGAGCCTGCGCCAATTCCATACGACCGCGGCGCGACGCCGGGAAGAAAGAGAGGGAGAGACTTCAGTGCAAGGAGTCACGAATCGGGGCGATTGTGTTGGTGGCGGCGCGACGTCGTTCCTTCCCGCCGGTGTCGCAGGCAACAGGCAGGCATTTCGGGATCGACGCGGCGACAGGCGGAAGGGCCCGGGAAGCAGGCTGCACGGCATTCGCCGCGCCGTCCGGTTTCTCGCGACGACGGCGCTCGTCGCGGCCGCGGCCGGCGCTGCCCGTGCCGACGATCTCATCGTCGAGGGGCCAGGCACGGTCACGATCCCGCCCGGGTCGATCGACGGTCAGCTGATCGTCGGGGCGAGCGAGGACGGCAGCGCGGAGGTCGGCGACCTCGTGGTTGTCAATGGCGCTGTCATCGGCAGGGACCCCGGCGTCCAGGGGAGCGTGCTTGTCCCCGGCGGCGGGCAGTTGTGGATATCAGGGGACGGAGAAGTATTCGATGTCGGGCGGGATGGTGCCGGATACCTGACCATCGAAGACTTCGGAATTCTGGCTGCAACGTCCGGCAGCAATATCATCGCGAACATAGGCGCCGGCGACGGGTCGCATGGTGCGGTCTACGTTCACAATGGCGGCACGTGGAGTCTATATGATGATGGCAATGACGACTATGGCGATATAAATATCTCCCGTGGAAGCAATAGTACTGGTCTTCTGGAAATTATAGATGGCCTGGTTGAGGCGGGCGAGATATCGGTCGGCCTCGGCGAGGGGGCAGAAGGCACCATAACCATTTCCTCCGACGGCCTGCTGGATGTGTACGAGAACACCTATATCGGCAGAGCCGCAGGTAGTCACGGGCTCGTGGAGATAACGGATGGGGGGGAGTTCGACGGGGTTGATTTCTATATCGGTCATGAAGCCGGGTCGGAGGGTAGAGTCCACATCTCCGGGTTGGCTTCGCAATGGTACTCAAATGATGTTTACGTGGGAAACAATGGTCAGGGATTGGTAGTAATAGAGAATAAGTCTTTCGTTAACGTCAAGAATAGCCTGTTCGTCGGCGAGCAGGCAGGATCGCACGGCGAGGTCTCTGTCGCCAGCGGTGCGCTCTTGATGATCGATCACGGTGACAGGTTCAGCGATGATCCTACCGTCATCGGCGGCGCTGGATCGGGCGCGCTGATCGTCGATTCGGGCGGGGCGGTATATAATTACTGGGATCTGATCGTGGGCCGGGATGAGGGCGCCTCCGGCCATGTCATCGTCAAGGGTCGCCCGACCGTCAATGATTGGTGGGAGGACTGGGACATCACGCTTCCAGGCCCCATCGACTACACGCTGACCGTGGTGCGCTATCTCACCGTCGGAGACGAGGGTACGGGCCTGCTCGAGATCAGCGAGGAAGGTACCGTCTTGACCCACGGCGTCACCATTGGCGGCGAGCAGGGTGGCCAAGGCATCGTGACCGTTTCCGGGGCGGGATCGCTCTGGCGGAACGACGAGGGACACTTCCGCGTCGGGGGAGAGGGCGAGGGTTATCTGACGGTCGAGGAGGGCGCCCGGGTCGAGCATCTCGATACGGATGTGAATGTGGATATCGGCTGGGGCAATGACAGTCGCGGCGAGGGTCACGTCACGGGGGCCGGGTCGATCTGGCACATCGTCTCCAATCTCGCCATCGGCACCAATGCCGGCAGCCAGGGCTTCCTTGACATCACCGACGGCGGAAGGGTGACGGTCGAAGGAAATGGTTATGTCGGCTACCTCCAGGGCTCCTCGGAAGGGTATGTCACCGTCTCGGGGGCCGGCTCTGACTGGGAGATCGGGGACTCGCTCTACGCGGGGTGGAACGGTAATGGCTCCGTCACGATAACCGACAATGGCCAGGTCGAAGTCGGCCGTTACACGGACCGGTCCGATACGGAGCATACCGGGGACGGCCTCGTCTATATCGGCGCCAATGCCGGCTCCACCGGGCACATCGAGGTCTCGGGCGGCGCCAGCCTGATCGTGTTCGGCACCGGGGGCAATTCGAACTCAGGCGCGCTGGATGTCGGCCGCGGGGGTACGGGGACGCTGACGATCGGGTCCGGCGGCCGCGTCGAGAACGTGATTTCCTCAATCGGCTTCGGAGCGGATGCGACCGGTTTCGTGACTGTCACCGGAGCCGGTTCGACCTGGACGGTAAGCAACAGCCTCTATGTCAGCTGGTCCGGCACCGGGTATCTGACGGTTGCCGACAACGGCGCCGTGAACGTCGCGAATTCCCTGGATGTCGGCCGCAATGGCGCCGGCACGCTGCTCGTCCAGTCGGGCGGCACGGTGACCAGCCGCGTGACGTCGATCGGCTTTTCGGGAAGCGCGGAAAGCCACGCCTTTGTCACCGGTCCCGGCTCGTCATGGACGGTGCAGGACGATCTCTATGTTGGTTACAACGGAAACGGCCGTCTGGTCATCGCGGATAGTGGACGGGTGACAGTTAATAATGAGGACGGTGACAACGATATTGTTGTCATTGCAAATAATGGAGGATCGACCGGCATTCTTGCCATCGGTGCGCTGCTCGAGGAAGCACCGGCCGCGGCCGGCTTCCTGGATGCGGAGGCCGTGAGGTTCGGTGGTGGAGACGGCAGGCTTGTCTTCAACCATCTGACGCCGGACTACGAGTTCGCCGTCGACGTTTCCGGAGACGGCGTGATCGAACACCACGCCGGGGTCACCTCCTTCACCGGCGACGGCTCGGGCTTCACCGGGGTGACCGAGGTCCATGGCGGGACGCTGTTCATCAACGGCACGCTCGGCGGCGGGGCGTTCATCCATGATGGCGGCCGGCTCGGCGGGACCGGCTCGATCGGATCCGGCGGATTTACGGTCGTCGAGGCGGGTGGTGCCATCGCGCCGGGCACGCTCTCGACGATCGGCACCTTCACCGTGGACGGGACCGTCAGCTTCCTGCCCGGCTCACGATTCGAAGTCAGGATCGACGGTGCAAGCCATGACCGGCTGGAGGTCGAGGCCGCGGAGCTGGAGGGCGGGACGGTTCATGCCTTCGCGACCGGCGCCTCGCCGATCATCGGCATGGACTACGTCATCCTCGATGCTGAGGAGAGCGTATCCGGCGAGTTCGATCCTGAGGTGGTCTCGAACTTCGTCTTCCTCGATCCCCAGCTCCGCCACGATCCGACCGAGGTCGTGCTCGTCTTCAATCGCAACAGCATCGGCTTCTGCGACGTCGCCCGCACCCAGAACCAGTGCGAGACGGGCTCGGCGGTCGAGGAACTCGGTTCGGGCAACGGCCTCTTCGACATCATCGTCGGTCTCGACGAGGACGGGGCGCGCCGGGCCTTTGACAGCCTCTCGGGCGAGATCCATGCCTCCGGCGTCTCGGCGCTCATCCAGGACAGTGCCCATGTGCGCGCTGCCATGAACGACTGGCTGCGCTTCGGCTTTGCCGAGAGCGACGGCACAACCGCGATCCTCGACGAGGTAGCGAGCACCGAGACGGTCGTGCCGGCGGTGATCGAGGATGCTCTCGGCATCACCGTCTGGGCACGCGCCTTCGGCCAGTGGGGCGGGCTCGATGGTGATGGTAATGCCGCCGCCGTTGACACGAGGACGGCGGGGCTCCTCCTCGGCCTCGACAGGCGTGTTGACGACGCGGTCCGGCTGGGCGTTCTCGCCGGCTACAGCCATCTCGATTTCGATGTCGATGACCGGGCATCCACAGGTGTAGCCAACCGCTACCATCTCGGGGTCTATGGCGGCGGGCAGTGGGGCGAACTCGGCATCCGCGCCGGTGCGGCCTATACTTGGTCGGACGTCTCGACGGAGCGAAACATCGCCGTCGGCATGCTGACCGACGAGCTCGATGCCGACTACCGCGCGCACGGCTTCCAGGCCTTCGGGGAGGTCGGCTATCGCCTGGCGACCGGCAGTGGCATGCTCGAGCCCTTCGCCAATCTCGCCTATGTGCGCCTCGACCTCGAAGGATATGCGGAGGAGGGCGGGGACGCGGCGCTGGAGGGCGACGGGTCGAGCAACGAGGTGGCGTTCACCACGCTCGGCGTCCATGCGGCGCTCGAGCTCGGCGGGGACGCGATGCCAGTGCGCCTTGAGGGTACGCTGGGTTGGCGCCATGCCTATGGCGACACGGTGCCGGAGGTGGCGCACAGCTTCGCCGATTCGGAGGATTTCACCATCGCCGGCGCGCCGATCGCCGAGGATGCGGCGGTGATCGAGGCCGGGCTGCGCGTCGCCCTTGCCGCCAACGCCACGCTCGGCATCGCCTATCAGAGCCAGATGGCCGATGAGGCGTCGCTGCACGGGGTGAGGGGAGATCTCAGGATCAGCTTCTGAGCCGTCGCCCCGGCTAGGTCACGGGCATACACGGCGCCGGCTCGGCCTTCTGGCGGCCCGGGCCGGCGCTGGCAGATTGTGGTGGCTATTCGACAAGAATGAAGAAAAGACCTCCTAGCGGAGCATGCCCGGCGTGTCCTTGCTGACATGCGACCGGACCGGGTAACGTCCGAAGACACGGCGGAAGAAGCGGAGCCGAACTCCCCCGCCTTTTTGTCTCGCAACTATCCCGGAAATAGAAAAAGCGCGGCGAGCCGCGCTTTTGCAAATGGTAGCTGGGGAGGGATTTGAACCCCCGACCAAGGGATTATGATTCCCCTGCTCTACCGCTGAGCTACCCAGCCACGAGGTGGCGTGCTTCTACCGGGCCGCGGGCATCGGGTCAAGCGCTCCGTAAACGGAAATCGCGTGGAGGCGGGGCCGGCCTGCGTGGCGATGCGGCCGGTCCGCTCATCCCTCGTCGAGCAGCGCGGCGAGGCGCAGCAGCACGTCCATCGACCCGCCGCCGCTGATCCGGCCGGAGAGATAGGCGGCCGTCGGGGCGAGGGTGCCGTCGAGCAGCGCCTCGAGCGTCGCCGGGTCGGCGCCGAGCGTCGCTTCGGGCGCGGCCGCATCGTCGCGGCGCGGGACCGCGCCGGTGGCGTCGATCGTGAAACGGCCCTCTTCGCCGAGATCGAAGGCGATGACGGCGCCGAGCCGCTCGCTCTCTGTCATGCGGCGCAGGATGCGGTCCGACAGGGCATCGACGGCGCTCATGCGGCTCCTTTCAGCGGGTTGTCCGATCGATCGCCTCGATCGGCGCAGAGGGTGGCCGAGCGGATGAAGCCGCCGCCGAGCACCCGGTCGCCCTGGTAGAAGACCGCGGCCTGGCCCGGGGCAATGCCGTGCTGCGGGGTGTGCAGGCGGAGCTCCGCCGAGCGTGCGTCAGCGCCGAGCGTCACCCGGCCGGGGGCGGCCGGCTGGGCTGAGCGCAGCTTGGCCGTCACCTCGATCCCGTCGGGGCCCGGCGCGGGGCCAAGCCAGTTGACCTCGCCGATGAGGACATGATCGCGGCCCAGCGCCGAGCGCGGCCCGACCACGACCCGCCGCCGCGGCGCGTCGATGGCGACGACATAGAGCGGCTCGGCCCCCTCCGGCCGGCCGCCGATGCCGAGCCCGCGGCGCTGGCCGATGGTGAAGTTCACGATGCCGGCATGCCGGCCGAGCACGCGGCCGTCGAGATCGACGATCTCACCGGGCGCGTCGGCCTCGGGCCGCAGCCGGCGGACGATCTCGGCATAGCGCCCCTCCGGCACGAAGCAGATGTCCTGGCTGTCCGGCTTGTCGGCGACAGGAAGGCCGAGCCGCAGGGCATGAGCGCGGGTCTCGGCCTTGGTGAAGCCGCCGATCGGGAAGCGCAGATAGTCGAGCTGCTCCCGTGTCGTCGCGAACAGGAAATAGCTCTGATCCTTCGCCGGATCGACGGCGCGATGCAGCTCCGGCCCGGCCGGCCCACGGACGCGGCGGACGTAATGGCCGGTCGCCAGCGCATCGGCGCCGAGATCGCGGGCGAAACGGAGCAGATCCTCGAACTTCACCTGCTGGTTGCAGCGGATGCACGGAACGGGAGTCTCGCCGCGCAGATAGCTGTCGGCGAAATCATCCATCACCGCCGCGCCGAAGCGCGTCTCGTAGTCGAGGACGTAATGCGGGATGCCGAGCCGGTCGGCGACGCGGCGCGCATCCCAGATGTCGACCCCGGCGCAGCAGGCACCGCGCCGGCGCAGCGCCGCCCCGTGGTCATAAAGACGCATCGTCGCGCCGATCACCTCGTATCCCGCCTCGGCCAGCAGGGCGGCGGCAACCGAGCTGTCGACCCCGCCGGACATGGCGACGACCACGCGCGCCGAGGCGGGCGGCATGCCGAGATCAAGTGGATCGGTGGCGTCGGAGAGGCGTGTCATGGGCGGTGATGGCGTTCGGCTGAACCCCAACATAGGATCACCGGGCGCCCGGTGAAAGCGCTGCGGTCGGCAGTATCGCACCGGCCGGCGCTATCGGGTGGCACAGCGTGGCCGCTCCCGATCGGCCTGGAGAGGATGACGCGAATGCACCGGCGGATGATCCTGGTCATGCATGGCAAGGCCGCGGCGGATGAGCGCTTCCGCGCGGCGGTCGAGACGGTGCGGACCCTCGGACACAGGGTGCGGGTACTGGTGACCTGGGAGGGGGGCGACGCCCGCCTGCTGGCGCGCGAGGTACGCTGCATGGTGGAGGCCGGCGAGGCCGACACGATCGTCGCCGTCGGCGGCGACGGCACACTCAACGATCTTGTCTGGGGCGCGATGGAGAAGGGGCCGTTCCCCGATGCCGGATCACTCGCCGTCCTGCCGGCCGGTACTGCCAACGATTTCGCGCGCAGCATCGGCTTCGATCCGGCCACGCCCGAGGAGACGCTGCTGCGGATCG
>CAYORM010000067.1:0-1247 GCA_964406375.1 uncultured Mycobacteriaceae bacterium
TCTTGAGGAAGATCTGCAGCGTCGAGGCGCCGAAGGACCGGGCGAGCGCGATCTTCGCGAGGTCCACGCGCCGGAAGCCGGTCGCCGAATTGATCATCACCATCGGCCCCACGGCGAGGGCGACCGCGATGATGCGCGGCTCCATCCCGAAACCGAAGCGCAGGATGAGCAGCGGCACCAGAGCGATCATCGGCGTGGTGACGAGCAGCAGGATGTAAGGGGTGATGATCTTCTCGGCGAAGGGGAACTGCGTGATCACCGCCGCGAGAAGGAAGCCGATCGAGGCGCCGATCGCGAAACCGATGCCGAGCTCGGCGAGCGTCACCCCGATATGCGGCGCGAGATTGGGGAATTGCGTGATCAGTGCCTCCACCGTCTCCGACGGTGTCGGCAGGATGTATTGCGGCACCTCGAAGACGCGCAGCAGCAATTCGGCCCCGCCGATGATGAGGACGGCGACGAGGATGATCGCCGTGACCTCGGCGGTCGACCGGATGCTGGGGCCGGAGGTCAGCGCCGACCAGTTCGACAGGCCGACATCATTGCCGGCAGCGTCCTTCTTGCCGAAGGTCGGAATATTGTCGCGCAGTTGATCGGCCATGTCTCAGGCTCCGGCGGCTCGGGCTGTGGCGGGCTTGGGCATGCCGCCGCCATGGTCGATCGAGGCCTTGATCTCGCCGACCAGGGTGATGAATTCCGGCGTCGTCTGCAGCTCGATCGGCCGCGGACGGGGGAAGTCGATCGTGTAGATCTTCGACAGACGGCCCGGACGGGGCGACAGCACGAAGATCCGGTCGGCCAGGAAGATCGCCTCGGCGATGTTGTGGGTGATGAAGACGACGGTCTTGCCGGTCTCCATCCAGATTTCCTGGATCAGCAGGTTCATCTCGTCGCGGGTGAACGCGTCGAGGGCGCCGAACGGCTCGTCCATCAGCAGGACCGACGGGTCGAAGGCCAGGCTGCGGACGATCGAGGCCCGCTGCTGCATGCCGCCGGAGAGCTCGCGCGGATATTTCGAGCCGAAACCGCCGAGACCGACCCGTTCGAGCAGCGCATCGATGCGGGCCGCCTGCGTCTTCGGATCGACGCGTTTAAGCTCGAAGGGCAGCTCGATGTTCTTCTGCAGGCTGCGCCAGGGCAGCAGGTTAGCTTCCTGGAACACCATGCCGATCTGCGGGCTGGGGCCGGTGATCGGCTCGCCATCGAGCGTGATGCGTCCGCTGGTCAGCCCGTGCAGGCCGGCCATC
>CAYORM010000067.1:1257-16132 GCA_964406375.1 uncultured Mycobacteriaceae bacterium
GAGTGCCCGCAGCCCGACGGGCCGATGAGGCAGACGCGCTCGCCTTCCTTGATGTCGGCGGACACGTCCTGCAATGCGTGCACCGTGCCGGTGCGCGTGTGGTAGTGCTTGGTCGCGCGGTCGATGACCAACTTGGCCGGTGCGCCGTTCACGGCCATCTCACCGCCCCCCGCCGAAAGCGTCGAATCTCTCCACCCGTCATCCCTCTCCTTGAAGCCCCCTGTCCGTCACGGCCGGCGCCGTCCCCGGACCTCCCGGGTTGCAGCGTCTCAGGCCACCGCCACCCCGGGCGGTGATCGTCCCCCGGCCCTGTCCGGGCCGGCGGCCGTCCCCTCCGCCTCGGCCGGCGCCACGATGACACGCACCCCGGCGCGGTCGAGTGCCGCGGCGAGCGCCCGGTCGGGCGCCGCATCCGTGACCAGCACGTCGAAATCCGCGAGCGGCGCGACCGTCACCACCGAGACCCGGCCGAATTTGCTGGAATCCACCATCAGCACCACCTCCGCCGCCTGGCGGATGAACTGGCGCTTGACCTCAGAATCCTCGATCGAGAAGTCGAATACGCCGTCCGGGGTCAGCCCCGAGGCACCGATGAAGACACGGTCGAAGCGGTAGCGCGCAAGCTGTTCGAGCGTCAGGCCACCGCAAAGCGACATCTCCTGCGGCCGCACCTCGCCGCCCGGAGCGTAGACCGAGACCTTGCTGTTGGCGAGCAGCATCGCCACCCGCAGGCTGGAGGTGAAGACGCGCAGATGGCGCGCGCCGATGAGCTGCCGGGCCAGCTCCTGCGTCGTCGTGCCGACGTCGATGCCGACCGCCTCGTTCGGCCGGATCAGCCCGGCCGCAGCGCGGGCGATACGCCGCTTCGCCTCGGCATTGTCGCCCTGACGCATCACATAGGGCGGCTCGTCCGGCTGGGCGCCATCGGGGCCCGCCACCGCACCGCCATGGGTGCGCTCAAGCAGCCCCATCTCCTCCAGCGCCCGCAGATCGCGCCGGACCGTCATCTCGGAGACGCCGAACCGCTCGGCGATCTGCCCCACCGCAGCGAAACGCCGCTCGCGCACCAGGGCGAGGATCGCCCGCTGGCGCGCGGATGGCGGCGTCCGTTCCAGTGGCTCCCGGATCGACATCGAGCTCAGGCCAACTCCCCCTGTCAGGCCGCTATGTGAGGCCACCATCGTGTCGACCGCGCCGGCGCGTCTCATGGCGGATCGATCACTATGCTTTGCTTTGTGATCAGGCTATGTTTGGAAATTCACACTGTCAATCCGCAGCGGCCACTGTTACTTATCGAACATGGCCCCCGCCCGAAGGCGCGACGCCTGACGGCGGACGCCACCGCGCAGGGCCGCGACCGACCGCGTCCATCGCTGGGAGATTGCTCGACATGACCGCCGCCACACCGCCCTCCGCCGTCCTCAAGGAGCTGTTCGGCACGACCAAGCCGATCGTGGCGATGGCTCACTTCCCGCCGCTGCCCGGCACGCCGCTGTATGACGAGAAAGGCGGCGTCAAGGCGTTGCTGCGTAGCGTCAAGCGGGACGTGAAGGCGCTCGAGGCGGCCGGCTTCGACGCGATCCTGTTCTGCAACGAGGGCGACCGTCCCTATACGTTCAACGCCGGGCCGGAGGTCGCAGCGACCATGGCCTGGATCATCGGCCAGGTGGCGCCGCGTTCGATTCCGTTCGGAGTCGATCATCTTTATGATTACCGCACAGCCCTCGCCGTCGGCACGGCGACCGGCGCCGCCTTCGTGCGCGGCGTGTTCACCGGCACCTATGAGAGCGACATGGGGCTGTGGTCGGCGGATGCCGGCGGCCTGCTGCGTTATCGCCGGGCGATCGGCGGCAGCCGGATGCGGCTGTTCATGAACGTGACCCCGGAATTCGGCAGCAACCTCGGCCGCCGCACGGTCGGCGGGCTGGCCAAGAGCGCGGTGGTCAACGGGCTCGCTGATGCCGTGCTGATCGCCGGCGCGCTCGCCGGGGCCGAGGCGCCGCTCGCCGCCCTCGAGGAGGCCCAGGCGGCGGTCGGTGACCGGGTGCCGGTGATCGTCACGACGGGTGTCACCTATGACAGCCTGTCGACCTACATCCCGCGCTTTGACGGGGTGATCGTCGGCACCAGCCTGAAGGTCGACGGCTATACCTGGAACCCGGTCGATCCGGAGCGGGCCGAGCGCTTCATGAAGCGCGCCCGCGAGCTGCGCGGCGACGCGTGAGGGAGACGGAGATGGGCGCCCCGGCGATGCTGCCCGATCTCGACCTGCTGCGTGCCCTGTCGGAGGCGCCCGCCCCTTCCGGCGAGGAGGGGGCCGTGGCCCGCCTGCTGCGCCGCGAGTTCGAGGCGCTGGGTCTTGAGGTCGGCTGCGACCGGCCCGGCAATCTCTGGGCACGCATCCGCGGCACGACGCCGGGCACGCCGACCAGCGCCGTCCTCGCCCATATGGACGAGGTCGGGCTGGTGGTGCGCCGGATCGAGGCGGACGGCTTCGTCCGGGTGGCGCGCATCGGCGGTGTCGGCCGCCGCTCGCTCGCCGCGCGGCCCATCTCCTTCCTCGGCGCCGACGGGCCGGTGCCGGCCCTGCTCGGCGTCAAGGCCCACCACCTGACCGATCCGGGCGAGGTTCTCAACCTGCCGCCGGTCGAGGCGGCCTATGCCGATCTCGGCTGCAGCAGCGCCGCCGAGGTGCGGGCGCTGGGTATAGAGATCGGCACCAAGGCCGTCTATGACGCGCCGTTCCGCCGGCTCGCCGGCCAGCGCGTCTCCGGCAAGGCGATGGACAATCGTGCGCTGGTCTACGCCATGATCGGCATCGGCCGCCGGCTCGCTTCCGATCCGCCGCCGGGCGATGTCTATCTCATTGGCACGGTGCGGGAAGAGTTCGACCTGCGCGGCTCGCTCGCCGCGGTGGCGCGGCTGAAGCCGGATCTCGCCCTCGTTCTCGACGTCACGCCGGCCGGCGACACGCCCGATCTCGCCGGTGTCAACGAGACTCGGATCGGCGGTGGACCGGCGGTCAAGCATTACGATTTCCACGGCCGCGGTCCGTTGTCGGGCTATCTCGCCCCGCCGGCGCTCGCCGCGCGGCTGCATAGCCTCGCCGGGGAGATCGGCATTCCCACCCAGCGCGAGGCGATGGTCGGCCTCGTCACCGATGCCGCTGAGATCGCGACGCTGCCGGACGCCCCTGTGGTTGCCTGCCTGTCGGTGCCGTGCCGCTACACCCATGCGCCGATCGAGCTGCTCGATCTCGGCGATCTCGGGGCGCTCGCCACACTGTCGGAAGCGGTGCTGCGCCGTCTGCCGAGCGAGGAGGCGCTGTTCGCCCCGCCCTGGTAGCGCCGCCAGCCCTGGTTACCAGAGGGCCGCACCGAGGCCACCGCACGGACGGTGATCGCCGTCACTGCCGGCGGCGCCGCGCGGCCGCATTCTCCCGCCATCACCGACGGACATGGGGTCCGCCGGACAAGGATGGATGTGAGAGAATCATGTCGACGTTGCGTACCCGTATCCTGGCCGCCAGCCTCGTTTTCGCCGCCGCCGCCGGCCTTTCCGGCACGGCCGGCGCCCAGCAGGTCATCGGTCCTGTCACCGGCAGCGGCATCTTCAGCGGCCAGGTGGTCGCGCCGAGCACCCCCTCCTTCCTGACGCCTCTCGGCTGCCAGATCTGGGAGCCGCAGGAGTTCCGGCCGAAGGTTCACCTCTCGAACAGCTCGGGAAGCACGGTCCAGAGCGGCAAGGTCGTAACCGTCCGCGGCGGCGGCCAGACCTATCTGTTCCGCCTCGACCAGTCGATCGCCCCGGGCGGGACCTACATCGCGGACATCCCGTATCACATCTACATGAATATGGGGACGAGCTGCACGGCGTCGGCCTGACGCAAGGTGGCCCGCCATGCCCTCCCCGGCGGGATCCCACCGGGGAGAGCCTGCCGCCGCGGTGAGCGGCGGCAGGACGCGCGGCGCCTCGTCAGAGGTTGATCGCCCGCTCCTCGCGGATGCTCTGATCGGCGGCGAGCACGATCTTGAGGCTGTCGACCGCCGCCTGCATCTGCTCGGAGAGGTCGAGATCCTCGCGGATGGCCTTGAGCAGGAAGGCCTGTTCGCGATTGCACAGCTCCTGATGATCAGGCTCGTCGGCCATGTCGATCCACTCGTCCGGCCGGGTGAAGTTGTTCTTCGCGTCGATGTCCGCGTAGTGGACCTTCAGCGCGTTGGTCTTGGTATGCTGGTCGATATCGGCCGAATCCGACACCTTCTCGGCGGAAGCCTCGGACGAGCCGTCCTGCTTGACGACGATGTTCACGCACCCCTTCGGTCCGACGACATCCTTCACGAAATAGGCCACCTCGCTCATCATCGGGCCCCAGCCGGCCTCGTACCAGCCGACCGAGCCGTCGTCGAAGGTGACGTGCAGATGGCCGTAATTGTAGACCTTCACCTCGTCCGAGAGATGGGCACCGATCCCGTGCACGCGGACCGGCTTGGCGCCGGTCAGCTGGCACATCACGTCGACATAGTGCACGCCGCAATCGACGATCGGTGACAGCGACTCCATCAGGTTCTTGTGCCAGGTCCAGGCCGGGCCGCTGGACTGCTGGTTGAGGTTCATCCGCATGACGAGCGGCTTGCCCAGCGTCCGACCGATCTCGACCAGCTTCGCCCAGGAGGGGTGCACCCGCAGGATGTAGCCGATCACCAGCTTGCGGCCGGTCTCCCGGGCCTTGGCGACCACCGCCTCGGCATCGGCGACATTGGTCGCGATCGGCTTCTCCATGAAGACGTGGCAGCCCGCCTCGAACGCCTTCAGCGCGTATTGCGCATGGGTATCGGGCCAGGTGTTGATCGAGACGACCTGCGGACGCGTCGTCGCCAGAGCCTCGTCGAGCGAGGAGAACCGCGGATACCCGGCCAGCTCCGCCGGCAGATCGGTACGCTCCTTGATCGACCGGCTGACCAGCCCCACGATCTCGAACCCGTCGAGCGCGTGATAGGCCTTGGCGTGGCTGATACCCATATTGCCGAGACCGACGACCACGACCTTGAGCGGCTCGCTCATCCTTTACCCTCCCTGTCAGCTCTGTCTCTTCCCGTTCGCGGATGATCGCCGGATGAACGACCGCAACCGGCCGTTGATCGGAAGCGCACGAACGCCGAACAAACGGTAACCGCCTGCGGCGACCGGTCAAGCGGCTTCGCTCGACCGGTCGCTTTCAGACAGAGGATCGCGGAAGGCCGCGGCCGTCGCCGCTCAGCTGATGACCTCGTCCCACTCGCAGGGGAGGTCGCCGCCCGTCACCAGCGCCGTCGCCGCCGCGCGCTGGTCCTCGGAGAGGTCTTCCCACAACGACGCTGCGGGTTCGGCGGCTTCGGCGACGCCGAGCGCGCCGGCCCGTGCGAACCAGGCATAGGCGACGGCGGGATTGGTGCTGCTGCCCGCAACGCGCTGCGCCACGCGCCGCATCACCCGCACGCCCGAGACGACATCGCCCGAATAGATCTCACCGAGCTTCAGCGCCGCCGGCCCGTACCCCTGCTCCGCGGAACGGCACAGCCAGGCGACGGACAGCCGCGTATCGTAGAAGCCCTGCCCCTCATTGACCGAGCAGCACAGCGCATCGCCGACCCGATACTGCGCCTCGGCGTCGCCGGCCTGGGCAGCCTCGGTGTTCTCCGCGACGATCGCCCGGTCGCGGACGATGTTGGCGCCCTCCGCCGCGACGCCGACGCAGCCCGTCAACGCCGCGAGCAATGGCAGGGCCAGCACGACCCGGCCCGATGCAAATACAGTCACGATCATTTCCCCCTCTTTGGTGGACACCTTGTCCCCGCGACGCCCTTTTACCACAAGCGAAGCGGTGAGGGACCGATCCGCGCATGGATCGGCCCGATGCCACCGGCGGCCGGCCGCTACGGGGAAAGCGCTTCCGCGAGGTGCCGGAGCGCCAGCATACCCGGATCGTCGAGCCCCACCGACCGTTCGGCGAAGATGCGCGCCCGGCCAGTCTGCGCCGGCCTATCGCGGAACGCCTCGATCGTCTCGTCGATCGCCTGCCGCGCCGCGGCGAGTATCGCCTGCGGGTCGTCGAGCCCCCGCGCCGCCTTCGCCGCCGCGTCCAGCGGATCGAGGACGGTCTTCCAGCCGAGCTCGGACCGGCCGCGCGCCTGCATCTGGGCGCGCGCTGCATCCAGCAGGTCACCGATCTCCGACCAGGCGATCTCCGTGCGTCCCTTGGATGCTTTGGCGGCGGCCATCAGCCCAGTGGCCATCAGGGTGCCGTAACTCGAGGATGCGGCGCGGTTCATCGCCTGGGCGAGGGCCAAAAAGGCTTGGCCGAGATCCTCCGGCAGCGTCGCCTCGGCCATGGCACGCGTGCCGTTCTCGAGGGTGACGCCGAGATCGCCGTCACCCAGCGCCCCGTCCGCCGCGTTGAGATCGGCCGCGGCCGCCGGCATGCGAGCGGCGAGACGCTCCAGCCCCGCCTTCAGCGCCGCACTGGTCAGCCCTGCCATCGCGTCACACCGTCCAGAAGGCACAATGCGCCGGCGCCTTGAGAAGGGCCTCGAGCTCGGCGTCAAGCTTGATGATGGTGAAGGAGACGCCCGCCATCTCCATCGAGGTGGCATAGCGGCCGACGAGCGGCATCACGATCTCGACGCCTGCCCCGTCCAGCCGCGCCTTCACCCGCCGATAGAGGATGTAGAGCTCCTCGGGCGGGGTCGCGCCGAGGCTGTTGACGAGGATCGATATCCGATCGCCGCGGTCGAGCGGCTGGTCGGCGATCAGCGCATCGAGGATCTCGTCGGCGATCTGGTCGGCGGTCCGAAGCTTGCCGCGCCAGACACCCGGCTCGCCATGGATGCCCATGCCCATCTCCATCTCGTCATCGGCGATCTGGAAGGTCGGGCGGCCCGCCTGGGGCACGGTGCAGGGGGTGAGTGCGGCGCCCATGGAGCGGCAGGCATCGGCTGCCTTCTGGGCGATGCGCGTGACCTCGGCGAGGTCACCGCCGGCATCGGCGGCGGCGCCGGCGATCTTGAAGGCGTACACCATGCCGGCGACCCCACGCCGCTTCTCGCGGTCCTCCGGCTTGGCCGAGGCGACGTCATCGGCGAGCAGAACGGTCGAGGTCTCGATGTCCTCCATCTCGACGATGTCGCCCGCCATGTCGAAATTCATGACGTCGCCGCCGTAATTGCCATAAAGGCGCAGCACCCCGCGCCCGCCATTCGCCGCGCGGATCGCATCGGCCATCTGCTCGGCCGAAGGCGAGGCGAAGACGTCACCGATGGCGCAGGCGTCGAGCAGGCCACGCCCGACATAACCCGTGAAGACCGGCAGATGGCCCGACCCGCCGCCGCTGACGATGCCGACCTTGCCCGCGATCGGCCCGTCGGCCCGCTTGATCACACGCCCCCGGTCGCCCGTGCGGGCATAGATGTCGGGATGGGCGGCACACAGCCCGTCCAGCATCTCGTCGACATAGGTCTTGGGGTCGTTGAGGATCTTCTTCACCGGGATACTCCCTCCGATGGCCGCGCCGTCAGCTGAGCTGGCGGCCGAGCTTCGCCCGCACCCAGGACATCGCCATCACCAGGAGGAGGATGGCGCCCCAGATCGCGAGCGTGAGATGGGTGCTGAGGCCGAGCAGGTTGAAGCCGCTCGAGATGACCTGGAGGATGATCAGCGCGACGACGAGCCCGCCCACCTTGCCGAACCCGCCGAAGGGATCGGTGCCACCGAGCACCGCCGCCAGGATGGTGACCAGCAGGTAGCTGTCGCCATAGGTGGCGTTGGCCGAGTTGAAGCGCGACATCATCACGAGACCGGCGACACCGCAGAGCAGGCCCGACAGGGTGTAGGTCCACAGAAGGACGCGCTTGGTGTCCACGCCGGAGAAGCGGGTCGCCGGCTCGTTGGAGCCGATCAGGTAGAGATTGACCCCGTAGGGCGTGCGGTTGAGCAGGATCGCGATCGGGATGGCGCAGAGCGCGAAGACGATGATCGGCATCGGTATCGGCCCGACATAGCCGTTGCCGATGAAGGCGATCTCGGGCGGGAAGCCGGAGATCACGCCGCCGCGCGTGAAGCCGATGGCGATCCCCTTGAGCAGCGTCATCGTGCCGAGCGTCGCGAGGATCGGCGACACGCCGAAATAGGCGATGATCGCGCCGTTGAGCAGGCCGCACAGGCTCGCCAGCACCATGCCCCCGAGCACCGCGAGAAGGACGAGGCCAGTCCCCGCCTCTCCCGGGGCGGCGCTCGTCAGGATCCAGGCCATCAAGAGCGCCGAGAGGTTGGCGGTGGAGATGATCGCCAGATTGAGGCCGCCGCAAAGCAGGGTGATCATCATGGCGAGCGCCAGGATACCGAGCTCGGGCAGCTGGAAGGCCATCGACTGAAGATTGGCCGCGCTGATGAAGCGACCGCCGACCTGGCCCCAGAAGCCGAGCCAGACGATCACCAGCAGCAGGATGAGGCTGCCGAGGACCGGGTCGACCTTGAAGGGCAGCCCGCCGCGGCCGCGTGTTCCGAAGGGTTCAGACGACACCGCGGGTGCTCCTCCTCGCCTTCAGGCGATCGCTGAACGCGGTCGCGCAGACGGCGACCAGGATGACAACGCCGGTGCAGGCCTGCAGCCAGTAGGACGAGACGCCCATCATGATGAGGCCGTTCTGCAGGATCGCGAGCAGCGCGAGACCGAGCACCGTACCCAGCACCGTGCCGACACCGCCAAGCAAGCTGGCTCCGCCCAGCACCACCGCGGCGAGCACGTCGAGCTCGCGCCCGACCAGCACGTTGGGCGCGACCTGCTGCTGGAGCTGGGCGTGGATGATCGCGGCCACCCCCGCCATCGCACCGAGATAGGCGTAGACGAAGAGGTTGAGCCGCAGCACGCTGAAGCCGAGCCTCTTGGCCGCCTCCGGATTGCCGCCCATCGCGTAGATCTGACGGCCGATCGCCATGTAGCGCAGGATGATCCAGGTCAGAAGGAAGCAGACCACGACGGCCGCCATCTGGATCGAGATGCGCAGGCTGCCCTCGCCGAGCGGTATCTCGGCGATCACGCCGCGATACATGTAGGTCGGCAGATTGAAGATCTGACGGCCACGGCTGAAGAACATCAGCAGGCCGAAGAACACGTTGAGCGTCGCGATGGTGACGATGATCGACGACGCCCGCATGTAATGGACGAGCAGCGCGTTGACGATGCCCAGCGCCGCACCGATCACGATGGCGACCGCGAAGGCCGTCTCCCAGCCGCCGCCGATATGGATCACGAACAGCGCCGCGAGATACTGGGCGACCATCGTCGTCGCGGCGAAGGAGATGTCGATGTTGCCGGAGATCAGCACCACCAGCAGCCCCGCGGCGAGCACCGCGGTGACCGAGTAGCTGTTCACCAGGTTGAGAAAGTTCGACAGCGTCAGGAAGTTCGGCCGCGCGATCCCCAGGAAGACGATCAGCAGCAGGATGACGAGGACCAGATAGGTCTCGGTGTGCCGCATCAGCCGCCCGACCAGCGGCGCACGCGGCATCTCGGAGGTCGCCTCAGCCATTGACCGCCTTCCGCAGCTCTGCCTCGGAGGTCTCGCGCGGCATGAAGGTGCCGACGATCCGTCCCTGGCGCATCACCAGGATGCGATGGCTGTGATAGAGGACTTCGGGGATCTCGTCGGAGATCAACAGGATCGCGACTCCTTCCGCGGCAAGGGCCTTCATGACCTCGTAGATGCCGTCCTTGTTGGCGATGTCGACGCCGACCGTCGGGCTGTCGAGGATCAGGATGCGCGGCCGGGTCGCGATCCATTTCGCGAGCACCACCCGCTGCTGGTTGCCGCCCGAGAGCGTCCGGACCGGATTCTCGGGATCGGACACCTTGATGTTGAGCCCGGTGATCGCCCGGTCGACGGTCTCTTTCTCGGCACGGCGGCGGAGGAGCCCGAACGCCGAGGTGAGCTTGTCCAGCACGGTGACCGTCGCATTGCGGGCAATCGATTGCGGCAGGACGAGGCCGAGGGTCAGCCGGTCCTCCGACACATAGGCGATCCCGCTGTCGATCGCCTGGCGGTTGTTGGCGATGCGGACCGGCTTGCCGTCAAGCTTGAGCTGGCCGGAATCCGGCGGGTTCATGCCGAAGAGCGAGAGGGCGAGTTCGGTCCGGCCGGCGCCGAGCAGCCCCGTCAGCCCGACGATCTCACCGCGATGCAGGGTGAAGCTGACATCGCGATACTCGCCGGCCTTGCTGAGCCCCTCGATCTCGAGGACAGGCTCCGCCGCGACGGCCTGGGCATCGAGGCCGTCATAGTGGAACTCCTTCCCGGTCATCAGGAAGGCCAGCCGTTTCTGGTTCATCTCGGCGGCCGGATAGGTGCCGACCTTGCGGCCGTCGCGCATCACGGTGACCCGATCGGCAATCTCCATCACCTCGTCGAGGCGATGGCTGACGAACATCGTGGCGATGCCCTTCGCCTTGAGGTCGAGCACCAGCCGCAGCAGCGCGTCGACCTCGTGCCGGGTCAGCGAGGCGGTGGGCTCGTCCATGATGACGAGCCGCGCATCGGCGGCCAGCGCCCGGCAGATGGCGACAAGCTGGCGATTGGCGATCGAGAGCGTGCCGACCGGGGCGTCGAGATCGAGCGACACGCCGATCTTGGCCATGGCGGCGCGGGCCGAGGCCCGGATGGCCCCCCAGCGCGCGGGACCGATCCGGTCGACATGGTGGCCGATGCCGATGTTCTCCGCCACCGACAGGTTCGGAAACAGCGACAGATCCTGATAGATCACCTGGATGCCGCGATGCACCGATTCGACCGGGCTCAGATGCGCGGCCGGACGGCCCGCGATCTCCATGGTCGCGCCGGGCTCGGGCTGCAGCACGCCGGAGATGATCTTGATCAGCGTGCTCTTGCCGCAGCCATTCTCGCCGACGAGGCAATGCACCTCGCCGACGAACAGGTCGAAATCGACCTTGTCGAGCGCGGTCACGCCACCGAAGCGCTTGGATACGCCGCGGAGATCGAGGAAACGGGCGGCACGCTCGCCATCGGCGCCGGTCGGGGCGGACCCCGGCTCGGCCAGGGCGCTGTTCACGGCCATAACGTCACCTTGGAAGGCCCCGCGTCTTTGGTCCCCGACGGGGCCGGAGGCAAAAAGGGGCCGGGCACGCGGCCCGGCCCCCGAGGGTCAGCGCGGCGTCACAGCCCCTGCTCGATGAGGCCGTCCACCGTTTCCGCATTGATGTGCATGATCAGATTGGCGCGGATGTTGCGCGTCTCGGCATCAACCGAGACCGGGCCGACGCCCGGCAGATCCATCCCGTCAGTGATCTCGCCGCCGTCGAGCACGACCCTGGCGACCGCCATCATCGCGTAGCCGGCATCGATCGGATTCCACAGATAGCACTCGTCGATGATGCCATCCATGATCAGCGCCCGGCCCGGGCTCGGCAGGCAGGTGCCGACGATCGAGACCTGATCCTGCATGTTCCGCTCGCGCACGGCGTTGCCTGCACCGATCGGCCCGTTCGAGCCGAAGGCGATGACGCCCTTCACGTCGGGATAGGCGGTCAGCACATCGAGCGTCGTGCGGTAGGCGGTATCCACCTCATCGGCGCCGGGGAACCGGTCGGTCACCAGCGTCATGTTGGGATAGTTCGCCTCCTGATAGGCGATCGCCGCATCGGCCCAGACATTGTGCAGCGGCGTCGTCAGCGTCCCGACATAGACGACATACTCGCCCTCGCCCCCCATCGCCTGGGCGAGACGCTCCATCTGGACCTCACCGAAGATCACGCTGTCGATCAGCTCGATGTTCCAGGTCTTGGTCTCCTGCTCGGGCGCCTCATGCGTGATGATCGGGATGCCGGCAGCCTCTGCGCGCTGCAGCACCGGCTCCATCACCGCGACGTCGAGCGGGATCAGGCCGATCGCGTCGACATTGCGCGCGATCAGATCCTCCACCAGCCGGACCTGCTGGGCCGGATCGACCGTATTGGGCCCGACCATCGAGGCGTTGAGGCCGAACTCCTCGCCGCCGCGCAGAATGCCCGCCTCGACGGCGTTGAACCAGGGAATGCCGGCGATCTTCACGACCGTCACGACCTCCGGCGCATCCTGCGCCTGGGCCGGGAGCGCGCCGAGGGCCATCGCGGCCACTGCAGACGTAAAGAGAATCCGAGTCTTCAGCACTGTCCGTATCCTCCCCATTCGAGGAACCCGCCTCGTCCGCCCGACGATGCGTCCGGCGGTGCGGCTCCCCGGGTCTGCGGGAGCCGCCTGTTCGCCACCCCCCGGACGAATGTCAGGGATCGCGGCATATGTTGGACAAAAAATCTCCGCCGCGGCATCCAGGTGTCAACAGCGAACTGCGCGCCGCGAGGCCGGCGCGCCGCATTCGGGAGGGATGGCGCGGTGGAGGCGGAGCGGCCGGAGGCAGGATCATCGGGCGGATCGTCGGGCGATGCGCCGCGCGGCACGGGCGAGGCGGTGGCCGTCCTCGACATCGGCAAGACCAATCTGAAGCTGCTCGCGATCGATGCCGACGGGCGGGTGCTCGACGCGCTGACGCGTCCCAACACGCCGATCGACGGCCCGCCCTATCTCCAAGCCGATCTCGCGGGCACCGAGGCCTGGCTCATCGAGGCGCTGGCCGCGCTCGGCCGCCGCCATCCGATCGGCGCGATCATCACCAGCGGCTATGGCAGCGGCGCCGTGCTGGTCGATGGCGACGGTCCGGTCCTGCCGATGATCGATTACGAGACGGCGGTGCCCGACTGGCTCGACACGGCCTATGCCGCGGAGGCACCGGCCTGGGACGAGACCTTCTGCGCGACCGGCGCCGGCGCGCAGCGGCTGGCCAAGCAGCTCCTGTGGCTCGAACTGGCCTTTCCGAGGCAATTCGCCCGTGCCGAGGCGGTGCTGGCGACGCCGCAATACTGGGCCTGGCGGCTCGGCGGACGCATGGCGAGCGAGCTGACGACGCTGGGGGCGCAGACCCATCTGTGGGACCCGCTGCGCCGCGCGCCGACGGCGATCGTCCGCCGCCGTGGCTGGGACAGGCTGCTTCCCCCGCTCGTCCCGGCCTGGGCACCTCTCGGCCGCCTGTCGCCCGTCCTGGCGCGCCGCACCGGACTGTCGGCCACGACGGAGATCCTGTGCGGCATCCATGACAGCAACGCCAACTGGTACCGCTACCGCGCCGCCGGGCTCGACGGGATCGCCCTTCTGTCGACCGGCACCTGGATCATCGCCTTCAACCCGGCCTTCCCGCTCGTCCGGATGGAGGCGCGGCGCGGCATGGTGGCGAACACCGACATCGACGGAAACCCGATCGCCTGCACCCTGACGATGACCGGCCGGGAATACGCCCTGCTCACCGGCGGCGAGGCGGGTGCGGCGGCCACCGGCAGGGCGGGCGGAGCGGATGCGCAGGCCGCGGTGGCGGCCGTCATTGCCGACGGCACGATGGCCCTGCCCTCCTTCGTCGCCAGCGACGGCGCCTTCCCCGGCTCGGGCGGGCGCGGGCGGATCGTCGGCCCGCCGCCCCGGGACAAGGCGGCGCTCGCCGCGCTCTATGCCGCTCTCTCGGCCGTGACCTGCCTTGAGGCGCTCGATGCGCCGGAGGAGGTGGTGATCGATGGCGGGTTCTCCACCAACCACCTGTTCGCGGGGCTGCTCGCCGCTCTGCTGCCCGGGCGGCGGGTGCGGGTCAGCACCGCCCGCGACGGCACGGCGGTCGGCGCCGCGCTGCTCTGGCGGCACGCCGAACGCAGCGCGCCCGCGCCGATCGCGCTCGCCACGGCGGCGCCGATTGCCGTGCCGGGGCTCGCCGCCTATGCCCGCCGCTGGGCCGAGGCGGCGGCCGGCCGTTGACGCCCTTGCCGCGGCGGCGCATACCCGCGGCCATGACGGCCGGATAGCGGCCATGCGGCCGGACGCGGCATCCGCCGGACCGGCCGGACGAGACATAAGGAGGCGACGGGATGGCGATCGATCACCTGGATGTGCGGCGCGGTATCATCGAGACCTGTATCGAGATGAACCGCTCGGGCCTCAACCAAGGGACCTCGGGCAACGTCTCGCACCGCATCGATGGCGGGATGCTGATCACGCCGACGAGCCTGCCCTATGACGAGATGCAGGTCGAGGACGTGGTCGAGATGGGTTTCGACGGCACCTATGTCGGCCGCCGGCGCCCCTCCTCCGAGTGGCGTTTCCATCGCGACATCCTGAAGAACCGGCCGGATGTCGAGGTGGTGCTGCACACCCATTCGGTCTACTGCACGACGCTCGCGGTGCATGAGAAGGCGATCCCCGCCTTCCACTACATGGTCGCGGTTGCCGGCGGCACCGATATCCGCTGCGCCCCCTATGCCTGCTTCGGCACCCAGGCGCTGTCCGATGCCGCGCTCGCCGCGCTCGAGGGGCGGCAGGCCTGCCTGCTCGGCCATCACGGGCTCATCGTGCTCGCCAAGACCTTCAAGCGCGCATTGTGGCTGGCGACCGAGGTCGAGGTGCTGGCCAAGATGTATGTCCACGCCCTGGCCATCGGCGAACCCCCTTGCCTCAGCGACGCCGAGATGGCTCGGGTGATGGAGCAGATGCGGCGGATGAGCTACGGCCAGGCGCCCGATCTCGAGGATGCCGGCGACATCGCCCGCCCCCGCGACGCCGCCCAATAACCCCGAACCGCCGGCAAAGGCCGGCGGCATCCCTGTCGCCGCCGGCGCGGGCCGGAGGATGGACCCCGGCCTTCGCCGGGGTGACGACATAGGAGCGATGGAGAGGAGCGGCGAAGGGAATCTGTTCCCGCGGCTAGCCAGGGCGCGGCAACGAAAAAGGGGGCGCCCCGAAGGGCGCCCCCTGAT
>CAYORM010000068.1:0-16087 GCA_964406375.1 uncultured Mycobacteriaceae bacterium
AACCCCCAACCCCGCCCCCTGCCCGAGCCGCCGGCACCGGTCGAGGCGCCGGCACCGACGGTGACACCGCAGCCCTCCGGCAGCGCCGCACCGCTCGTGCCGCCGCTCGACGCGCCGGCACCGATCCCGGGCCAAGCGCCCGCCGGCGATCTCAGCTTCCCGGTTCCGCCCAACACCGTCGTCGTGGTCCCCGGCGGTTCGACCGGTGTCAGCATGCCGCCGGTCCATGCCCCGGTGACGGCGCAGCCGCGCGGCGTCGCACCGACCGATCCCTCGCAATATGTCGGCGCGACGATGTCGGTGACGGGACGGGTCGTTCAGGTCAGTAATCAGGGCGGCGTGACCTCCTTCCTGCTGCAGACACCGACCGAGGGCTGGACCGTGGTCGTCCCGCCCGGCGTCGCCGGCCCGGCGGTCGCCTCCGGCCGGACGGTCACGGTGATCGGCTACCCGCATCGCAGCGAGCGCAACCAGCTCCTCGCCGGCTCGCTGGCGCCCTGAGGCCGACGCAGCGATTGGATGACGGGTCGGCGCTCGGCCAAGCTGGGCGCCGATACAGGCGTCATTCGAACTGGGCTACCTGCAGCTCAGCCACGATCTCCGGCGCGAGTTCGGCGCCGGTGCCGGGCTTGCGCGGGATGGTGACATAGCCCTGCTCGTCCACATCGAAGATTCCGGTGTCCTTCAGATAGGTCGCGGCATGGTAGCGCCGCGGCCCCTGCTGATGGCGAAGCACCGGAAACTCTATCCAGCCGCCGGAGACCGTGGAGGCGATCACCTGGAGGGTGCCGGCGAACTTCACCCCGCTGCCGAAGGCGTGCGGAATGAACATCTTGTGGTGCACGTCGCAGATCTGCGCGACCTTCTTCGACTGCGTGATGCCGCCGCAATAGTCGAGACGCGGCTGGTAGATCTCCAGCGCATTCTTCGCGATGTATTCCTTCATCGGGAAGGCGGTCGTCTCGCTCTGATAGCCGCTGATCGGGGTACGGAAGCGGTTGTTCAGATAGGCGAGGCCGTCGACATTGGTGACCGGCAGCGGTTCCTCGAGCCAGAAGATCCCGGTGTCATCGCAGACCTCCGCGATCGGCACGGCGTCGAGTGTGTTCTGATAGAAGCCGTTGGCGTCGACCGCGATCTTGATCCGCCCCTGGGCAGCCTCGGTAACCGCCTCGATCAGCCTTATGTCCTCCTCGATCCCCCGACCGATGGACAGTTTCGTCGCCCGGAAACCGAGATCGATGTAGTACTTCACGTCATCGACATGCTCGGCGATGTCCTTGCGCAGCGCGCTGCAGGCATAGGCGCTGACCTTATCGCGCACCCGGCCCCCGAGCAGGTCCGAGACGGGCAGACCCGCCCGCTTGCCCTTCAGATCCCACAGAGCCTGGTCGATGGCGCTCATCGGACTGATGAACCCGATGGTGCGGCCGTAGAGCCACATGCGCTGCCAGATGGCATCGATGTCGTCGAGGTCGTGATCGACCAGCAGCGGCTTGTAGAGCGACAGGATCGCGCGGGCGAGCACCTCCTCCTGCTCGGGTCCGCGGGACATCGTCGATTCGCCGATGCCCGTCACGCCATCCTCGTCGGTGATCTCGACGATGGTCGAGGCCAGATCGACCGACCAGGACAGGCCGCCGAGCTCGGCGCGCGGCAGCGGGTTGCGCACGACACGCGTGACCATCGATTTCAGCTTCATCGGCTGGACTCCATCGGCAGGGGAGAGGGTGTGTTCGGCAGTGCGGGCTGGGCGTCAGGCGCGGCTCAGCCCGCCGGCAGCAGGTAGCTCGACTCGGCGTCGAACAGGATGTCGACCGGGGTGCCGACCTCCCGCAGAGTCCGGGGCGCGCCCTGGACGCGCCAAGGCGTCTCCATCCCGTCGATCGCGACGAGATATTCGATGACGTTGCCGCTGAAGGAGAGGCGGCTGACCCGGCCGGTCAGGCGATTGCGGCCCGGCGCGTCCTGCACCTCCCCGGCTGGCCGCATCGTCATATCCTCGGGCCGGATCATCACCGTCACCGCATCGCCCGGCGCATGCGCCCGCCCGGCGGCCACCGCGGCGAGGAGGGGCTGCCCACCGGGCAGCGACAGCCGGGCAAAGGCGCCCTCCCGCCCCTCCCAGCGGGCCGCGATGACATTGGCGACACCGACGAAGCCGGCGACGAACGCGTCGGTCGGCCGATGATAGACCTCGCGCGGGCTGGCGAGTTGCCGGATGCGGCCCTGGCTCATCACCGCGATCCGGTCCGACATGGTCAGCGCCTCCTCCTGGCTGTGGGTGACGTAGACGGTGGTGATCCCGACCCGTTGCTGGATCGCCCGGATCTCGAAGCGCATCGTCTCGCGCAGCTTGGCGTCGAGATTGCTGAGCGGCTCGTCGAGGAGGAGGATCGCGGGTTCCGCGGCCAGCGCCCGGGCCAGCGCCACGCGCTGTTGCTGGCCGCCGGACAGCTGGGTCGACAGCCGCTTCTCGAATCCGCCGAGGCCGACGAGGTCGAGCGTGTCGCGCACCCGGCGGTCGATCGTCGCGGCATCGAGATCCTTCCGCCGCATCTTGAGAGAGAAGGCGACATTGTCGGCGACCGTCATATGCGGCCAGACGGCGTAGCTCTGGAACACCATGCCAATGTTGCGGCGCTCCGGCGGGACGACGCGGCCGCCGCCCGAGACGGTCTGCCCGTCGATCGCGATGCGGCCGGAGGTCGGGTGTTCGAGCCCGGCTATCATGCGGATGGTCGTGCTCTTGCCGCAGCCGGACGGACCGAGCAGCGAGATGAACTCCCCTTCGGCGATGTCGAGGCTTATCCCGTCGACCGCCCGCGCCTCGCCGAAGGTCTTCACGATGTCGGTCAGCTGAAGTTTGAAAGTCATGTCGCAGGCTCCCGCGACTGCCGGGCGCCGAACGCGTCGCGCCCCGTGATCCGTCGCGTCAGGAAGAAGACGAAAGCAGTCAGCAGGAACATCACGGTGCCGAGCGCCGCGGCGCGCTGGAAGCCGCCGGCTCCGCCCCAGAGGTCGAGCAGGATGGTCGCCACCGTATCGTTGCCGAGCTGGCGCAGGATGATCGAGGCGCTGAGCTCGGGGATGACGCCGAGGAAGACCAGCACCCAGGCATAGCCGACGCCCTGGCGGATCAGCGGCAGGTTGATCCGCGCCATGGTCTGCAGCCAACTGGCGCCTGCGACGCGCGCCGCCTCCTCGAGCTCCGCGCCGATCTGCATCAGCGAGGTCTGCACCGCGCGGACCGCGATCGGCATCATCAGCGCGACATAGGCGAGCAGCAGCAGCCAGCGCGTGCCGTAGAAACGCAGCTCGACGAAGGGCTGCGAGGTGTAGACGAGGACGAGGCCGACGGCGATCGCGATACCGGAGACGGCGAGCGGCAGCACGACGATGTAGTCGAGCACGGCACGGCCGCGGAACCGGGTGCGGACGATCAGATAGCCGATGACGATGGCGAGGCCGCAGCACACGGTCGCCGTCAGCACGGCCAGGACGAGGCTGTTGGTCACCGCGCGCCAGACCGGGCCGGCCGACCACAGATAGGCGTAGTGGCTGAGGGTCAGCTCGTCGAGAGACGGGATCGTCCCGACGGTCGGGAAGAAGGACATGGCGACCAGCGCGCCGCAGGGCAGCACGAAGGACAGAAATCCATAGGCGATGCCCAGCGCGGTGAAGGCGTGGCGCGACGGGCCGAGCCGCATGACCGCGGGGCGGAAGCCCTTGCCGGTGATCGTTTGGAATCGGCCGGCATTGCGGGTGGAGTGGCGGTAGGCGACGAGCGCCACGAGGCCGATCATCGTGACGACCGTCGACAGCACAGCCGCACGGGCGAAGTCGATCGGCATCAAGAGCGCCTCGCGGATGCGCGTCGTGATCACCTCGATGCCGAGCAGGTGCGGCGTGCCGTAGAGCGACAGCGCGATGGCAAAGGACATGAGGGCACCGGCGAGGATGGCATTGCGGCAGATCGGCAGCGTCACCCGGAACACGGTCGCGACCGGCCCCGCCCCGCCGGTGCGGGCCGCCTCCTCGAGCGAGGGGTCCATCTGGTTGAGCGCGGTCGAGGTCAGGATGAAGACCTGCGCGATGCCGATCGGCGTCGACAACAGGATCAGGCCGGTGAGGCTGTAGACGTTGAACGGCCCGCTATCGAGCTCCGGGAAGAACAGCCAGCGCAGTGCGACATTGATCTCGCCAGCATTCGGCCCGAACAGCAGGATATACGCCATCGTTCGCAGGAAGGGCGGGGTGATGATGGCGATGAGCACCGTCGTCCGGACCAGCTCCTTCCAGCCCATATTCGTCCGGGCGACCCCGAAGGCGAGCGGCACGCCGACGAGCACGCTGAACACCGCGACCGAGACGGCGAAGATCAGCGAATTGCGCGCGGCAACGAGCATCGAGGCATCCTCGAAGACGTAGCGCGACAGGCGGTCGAGGGTCGGGACCCCGTCCTCGAAGAAGGAGCTGCCCACGATGTAGCCGAGCGGCAGCAGGATGAAATAGGCGGTCAGCGCGATCGCCGCGATCCAGATGACGGGCGCGAGCTGGAAGCTGCGCGGCGCCGTCGGGACGGCCGGCGACGAGTGCGCCTTGAGGATGTCGGACACGGTCGTCCTCGGGGGATGCGGGGGGCGAGGTGCGGCCCGGCGGAACCGGTCGAGGAAAGGGGCCGGCCCCGCACGTCGCGGCGGGGCCGGCGGCGGGATCTCAGCGCAGCAGCTCGTAGAAGTGCTCGGCCTGCTCCTGGCGGACCTCGGTGGTCAGTTCCGGCCCGAGCAGCACAACATTCGCCCGCTCGCGCATCTCGCCGATCGTCTCACCCATGGTGACCGGAACGTCGCTGCGGACCGGCAGAACACCGATCACTTGGTTCACCATCGTCTGCCCCTCGACGCCGAGCATCCAGCGGACGAAGGTGCGGGCCTCCTCCAGCGCCTCGGATTCGGCGACGACGCCGATCGACTGGTAGAGCGCCGGCGTGCCTTCCACCGGATAGAAGTAGCCGGTCGGTTCGCCCTCGGCGACCGAGCGGACGGCGTTGTCGACGGTCTGGATCGCGATCGCCGCCTCGCCCAGCGCGACGAGATCGCGAATTGCCCGATGGCCGGTCTCGAGCCGCGGCTCGAGCGCCGCGAGCTGCTCCATGAAGGACCAGCCGAAGGGCTCGCCCTCCCGCTCCTCGAGATAGGATGTGAGCATCCAGATCGCCGGATGGACCATCCCCGTCACCCGCGGGTCACCCATCGCGACACGTCCGCGGAAGCGCTCGTCGAGCAGGTCGGTCCAGGAGGTCATCTCGCCCTCGGCGGGCGCGAAATCCTTGTGATACTGCACGACGACCGGCTGGATCATGTAGGGGACCACGACCCCGTCAGGGTCGAGCATGTCCTCGGACAGCGCCGCGGTGATCTCCTCCGGCAGGTCGAGCGGCGCCAGGATGCCCTGCTGCTTCAACATCTCCGCCCGTGTCGGGTCGCCGAAGATGATCACATCGGCACGGAGCTGGCCGATCTGCACTTCCAGGTCGAGGATCGTGAACAGCTCCTCGATCGGCGCGCGGAACCACACCGTGTCGATGTCCGGATGGGCTGCCTCGAACGCCTGCTCCATGCCCTCGACATCGCCGAGCGACCAGTTCGTGTAGATAACGATTTCCGATTGCTGGGCCTGCGCGCCGCCCGCGGCCAAGGCGGTCAGCACCGCAGCCGACGCGGCCAGGCGGATCGCCGATCGTTGGTTCACCACTGTTTCCTCCCGAAGCGTGTCCATCCGCGGCGCGATTCCGCCCCGATCGCGGAGCCGCGACGCGACACCGATGCACGCTAGTGGATGCCTATCCGATAGGTCAAGCTGGACCTGTCTGATGATCCTCGCCTATGAACGTCGAACCGGACGGCGTAGAGGACGCTGGAGTTCGAGCGGCCGAAAGGAGGAGAACGGCATGGGGAAGGCTGACGGGGAGCGCGGTCGGTAATGCTGAATTTCACCGAGGATGCGCCGGGCGAGAGTCTGGCCGAGCGCTCGACACGGGCGATCTATCAGGAGATCCGCAAGCAGGGGCTGCGCAAGGGCGATTCGCTGCCCAGCGAGGCGGCCCTCGGCGAGTTCCTCGGCGTCAGTCGCGGCGTGGTGCGCGAGGCGATCCGTGCTCTCGCCGCGCTGCATGTCGTCGATATCGGCAATGGCCGCCGCCCGCGGGTCGGGGCGGTCGATGCCAGCACGCTAGCGATCCTGATCGACCATGCGATCCATACGGAACAGGTCGATGTGCGGCACGTGCTCGACGTACGGCGCTCCCTCGAGGCGCGCTCGGTGGCCCTCGCCGCAGTCCGGCGGTCGGAGCGCGAGGCCGAAGAGATCGCTGAGCACGCCGCGGCGATGCGGCGCGCCCATGCCGAAGGGCAGTCCACCACGGCGCATGACCTGGCGTTCCACCGTGCGATCGCCCAGGCGAGCCGCAATCCGATGTTCCACCTGATCATCTGCGCCTTCTCCGCGGTCGTGACCCATGACGGACCGATCGGCTGGCAGACGCGGCCGAAGGAAGGCGACCTGCTCGACCTGCTAGATTGCCATGACGCGATCGCCGCGGCGATCCTCGCCCGTGACCCCGAGGCCGCCGAGGCGACGATGGCGGCGCATTTCGACGTCACGATGCGGGCGCTGATTGCGAGCGGCGCGGCCTGAGGTCGCCGGCCTTTCTCCGTGACAGCGCCGGCCCCAACGGCTATTCCCCCGCCGACCCCGATCTGGCGGACGCAGCGCATGACGGGCCGAAGCCCATTCCCGCACCGGCACATCCTCGGCATCCGCGACATGGCGGCGGCCGATATCGAGGCCGTCCTCGACCTCGCCGACCGTTACGTCGCGACCAACCGCAGCCCGGCGAAAAAGCACGACGTGCTGCGCGGCCGCACCGTCATCAACCTGTTCTTCGAGAATTCGACGCGCACCCGCACCAGCTTCGAGCTGGCCGCCAAGCGGCTCGGCGCCGACATCGTCAACATGTCGGTCGGGACGAGTTCGATCAAGAAAGGGGAGACGCTGATCGATACCGCGCTCACGCTCAACGCGATGGGGCCGGACGCGATGGTGGTGCGGCATCCCGATGCCGGCGCGGTCCATCTCCTGGCGCAGAAGGTCGATGGCGCGGTGCTGAACGCGGGGGACGGCGCCCACGAACATCCGACCCAGGCGCTGCTCGACGCGCTGACGATCCGCCGCCGGCGCGGCCGGCTCGGCGGGCTCATCGTCGCAATCTGCGGCGACATCCTGCACAGCCGTGTCGCGCGGTCGAACATCTACCTGCTGACCACCATGGGCGCCCGGGTGCGGGTGGTCGCGCCGCCCACCCTGCTGCCGGCCGAGATCGGGCGCCTCGGTGTTGAGTGCTTCCACGACATGCGCCGTGGGCTGGCCGATGCCGACATCGTGATGATGCTGCGCCTGCAGCTGGAGCGGATGCAGGGCAGCTTCGTGCCCTCCACCCGCGAATACTTCCATTTCTACGGGCTGGATCGGGAGAAGCTGGCGGCCGCCAAGCCGGATGCGCTGGTCATGCATCCGGGGCCGATGAACCGGGGCGTCGAGATCGACAGCCTGATCGCCGACGACATCCAGCGCAGCGCGATCCTCGACCAGGTTGAGCTCGGGGTAGCGGTGCGGATGGCCTGCCTGGAGCTGCTGATCGCCGGGGTGCCGGCATGACGCGCCGCATCGCCTTCCTCAATGCCCGCCTCATCGACCCGCGTTCGCGGCTCGACGCGCCCGGCGCCCTGCTGGTGGAAGCCGGCCGGATCGCCGATCTCGGGCCGCGCCTGTTCGCCGACGGGCTGCCGGCGGATGCCGAGACCGTCGATTGCCGCGGCGCGGTGCTCGCACCCGGCCTCGTCGATCTGCGCGCCCGCATCGGCGAGCCGGGTGAGGCGCACAAGGAGACCATCGTGACCGCCGGCGCGGCCGCCGCCGCTGGCGGGGTCACCGCCCTCTCCTGCCCGCCGGACGGTGATCCGCCGATCGACGACGCGGCCGGCATCCGCGCGATCGCCCGTCGGGCCCGCGAGGCCGCAGGGGTCAAGGTCTTCCCGCAGGCCTGCATTACCCGCGGGGCGGCGGGCCGCGACCTCGCCGAGCTCGGCCTGCTGGCCGAAGCCGGAGCGATCGCCTTCTCCGACGGGCGGCGTGCCGTCGCCGATGCGCGCGTCATGCAGCGCGCCCTCGCCTATGGTCGGGCCTTCGACCTGCTGCTGATGCAGCATCCGGAGGAGCCGAGCCTTGCCGCCGGGGGGGTGATGAATGCGGGGGAACTCGCCACGCGGCTCGGCCTGCCCGGCATCCCGGCCCATGCCGAGGTGATCATGATCGAGCGCGACCTGCGCCTCGTCGAGGCGACGGGCGCCCGCTATCATGTCACCAACGTCACGACCGAGGCGGCGATCGAAGTGATCGCCGCCGCCAAACGGCGCGGCCTGCCGGTCACCTGCGACACCGCCCCCCATTACTTCGCGCTCAGCGAGGTCGATATCGGCGCCTGGCGTACCTTCGCCAAAACCTCGCCGCCGCTGCGGGGCGACGCAGACCGCAGAGCGGTCGCGGCCGCGGTGGCAGACGGCACGATCGATGCGGTGGCGAGCGATCACGATCCGCAGGATGTCGACGCCAAGCGCGTACCCTTCCTGCAGGCCGCACCGGGGATCGCCGGGCTCGAGACCCTGCTGCCGCTGGCGCTCGGCCTCGTCCATGGCGGGCAGATGACGCTGCCCGCCCTCCTCGCCGCATTGTCGGCCCGGCCGGCCGAGATCCTGCGGCTGCCACTCGGCGGCCTCGCCCGGGGCGCGCCGGCCGATCTCGTGCTCTTCGACCCGGACCGTCCGGGCCGGATCGACACCGAACGGTTCCGCGGCAAGTCGCGCAACAGCCCCTATGACGGGCGGCCGGTCCAGGGCGCGGTCATCGGCACCTGGGTCGACGGGCGCCGGCTCTTCACCGAAGACTGACGGGCTGAGGGCCGGCTCAGTCGTCGATGTCGCGCGGCGTCAGGAACGCGTCCAGGCGGCCGCCCTTGGTGACGTCCCAGCCCTGGTCGGGCAGCGAGAACAGGGCCGCCGCGCCGGTCGGGAACCGTTCGGCGAGCCGTGCACGGGTCTCGGCCGCACCGCTCTGCGCGAGGCCGAGAGATGCCTCGTGCATGTCGGGGTTGTGGCCCACCAGCATCAGCCGCTGCACCGCCGGCGCCACCGCCGCGACGCGGGCGACCAGCTCCTCACCGCCGCACAGATAGAGGCCCGGCTCGTAGAGGATCGACGGCAGCACCGGCCAGCCGCCGCGCGTCACCGCGGCGGCCAGGACCAGCGCCAGGGTCTGGCGGGCCCGCACCGCCGTCGAGCACAGCACCAGTTCCGGCGGTGGCAGACGCTCGGCCAGCATCGCGCCGATCAGCGGCGCTGCCCGCCGCCCGCGGGGTGCAAGCGGGCGGTCATGGTCCGGCAGCCCCTCGTCCGACCAGTCCGATTTGGCGTGCCGCATGAGAATCAGGCTGCGCATGTCGGCAAGGTAGCGCGCCGGCCGGCGCTTGACAGCCGGGCACAGCGCCGGAAGCCTGCGGCCGGACCCCGGTGACAAAGGCGACACGATGATGGCGGATGCGGTTCTCCTGGCGCAGGGCGAAAGAGAGCACCGGTTGCATCTCGCGCTCGCCAACCGGCACGGGCTGATCACCGGCGCCACCGGCACCGGCAAGACCGTCACGCTGAAGGTGCTGGCGGAGGCATTCTCGGCAGCTGGCGTGCCGGTCTTCGTCGCCGATGTGAAGGGCGATCTCGCCGGCCTGTCGCGCCCCGGCGAGCCGAAGGCGGTGATCGTCGAGCGGGCACAGTCGATGGGGCTGGGCGCCCTGCCCTTCGCCGGCATGCCGGCCATCTTCTGGGACCTTCTCGGCCGGTCCGGCCATCCGGTCCGCACCACCATCGCCGAGATGGGGCCGCTCCTGCTGGCACGGCTGCTCGACCTTAACCCCACGCAGGAGGGCGTGTTGTCGGTCGCCTTCCGGGTCGCGGATGACGAGGGGTTGCTGCTCCTCGATCTCAAGGATCTCCGCGCGATGCTGGCGTATCTGGCGGAGAATGCCCGCACCTATCGCGCCCGCTACGGCAATATCTCGCCGGCCTCGGTCGGGGCGATCCAGCGGGCGATCCTGGCACTCGAGGATCAGGGCGGCGACGCGTTCTTCGGCGAACCGGCGCTCGAGATCGCCGATCTGATGCGCATCGCACCGGACGGGCGCGGCGTCGTCAGCATCCTCGCCGCCGACACCCTCATCCAGCGGCCACGCCTTTACGCCACCTTCCTCCTGTGGCTGCTCGCCGAACTGTTCGAGACGCTGCCCGAGATCGGCGATCCGGAGAAGCCGCGCCTCGTCTTCTTCTTCGACGAGGCCCATCTACTGTTCGACGACGCGCCGGCGGCCCTTCGGGAGAAGGTCGAGCAGGTCGTGCGGCTCATCCGCTCCAAGGGCGTCGGCGTCTACTTCGTCACCCAGAACCCGGTCGACATCCCCGACAGCGTGCTCGGCCAGCTCGGCAACCGGGTCCAGCACGCGCTGCGCGCCTTCACCGCGCGCGACCAGAAGGCGCTGCGCCAGGCCGCCGAGACCTTCCGCAACGATGGCGGGCTCGACATCGCACGGGTGGTGCAGGAACTCGCGGTGGGCGAAGCGCTGGTCTCGCTGCTCGAGCCGGGCGGCGTGCCGGGTGTGGTCGAACGGGCGCGCATCCGCCCGCCCATCTCAAGGCTCGGCCCCGTCTCCGAGGCTGAGCGCACCGAGACGATTGCGGCGAGCGGCCTCGCCGCCAAATATGCAAATCCGGTCGACCGTCATTCGGCACATGAGATGCTCGCCGCCCGCGTGGAGGCGCGCGAGGCGGAGGCCGAGCGCACGGCTAGCGGGAGCAGTCCCGCCGCGCGCCGCGGGCGCCGTGACGGCATGGGCGAGCGCGTCTTCAAATCCGTCGTGCGCAGCGCCGGCAGCTCGATCGGTACGCGCGTCGGCGGCGAGGTGGCGCGGTCCGTCGGCGTGGGGCGCAGCTTTGGCGGCACGATCGGGCGGGCGATCATGCGCGGCATCCTCGGCTCGCTGCTCGGCCGATAGCGTGCCGCCCGTCCGGACATGGGCAAGTGCCGGGCTTGCTGCTATCCTGCGCCGAGGAACCGGCGGCAAGCCTTTGATGTGACATAATTATGACAGCCGGGCGCGGAACGGGGCGGCAATGGACGAGGGCGATACGACGACACGGCGCGGCGGCCAGACACGGGATCGCGGTGAGGCAGGCGGCCGGGCTGGACCCGACCCGGCCGCATCCACCCCTCCTGCGGCCGAAGCCGCGGCACCCGATCCGCGCCGTTCGCCCGACCGCTTCATCAATCGCGAGCTGTCCTGGCTGGCATTTAACCAGCGTGTCCTCGACGAGGCGCTGAACCCGCGCCATCCGCTGCTCGAGCGGCTGCGCTTCCTGTCGATCTCGGCCAGCAATCTCGACGAGTTCTACATGGTGCGCGTCGCCGGGCTGAAGGCCCAGGTCACGCTCGGTGTGTCGCAGCGCAGCCAGGAGGGGCTGAGTCCGTCGCAGCAGCTGGCCGCGATCGGCGAGCGGGTACGGGCGCTGATGAACGACCAGCAGGCCTGCTGGATGGCGTTGCGCGCCGAACTGCGTGAGGCCGGTATCGCCGTACTCGACCGCGATGAGCTGACCGAAGAGGAGCGCAGCTGGCTCGAACAGCGCTTCCTGTCGGACATGTTCCCGGTCCTGACGCCGCTCGCAGTCGACCCGGCGCATCCCTTCCCCTTCATCCCCAATCTCGGGCTGTGCATCTCGCTGGTGCTCGAGAATTCGGAGGAGAGCTCGCGGCTCAACGCGCTCGTGCCGCTGCCGCCGCAGCTCGAACGCTTCATCCGCCTGCCCGGCCCGCAGATCCGCTTCGTCCTGATCGAGGACGTCATCCACCTCTTCCTCGGCCGCCTGTTCCCCGGCTTCCAGCCGGTCGCCTCGGGCGTGTTCCGCGTGCTGCGCGACAGCGAGATGGAGATCGACGAGGAGGCGGAGGATCTGGTCAAGACCTTCGAGAGCGCGCTGAAGCGGCGGCGGCGGGGCGATGTCATCCGCCTCGGCGTCTCCGGCGGCACGCCCGAGACCTTGCGCGCCTTCGTCGCCGACGAACTCCAGGTGCGCGAGGCCGACCTCTTCGCGCTGGAAGGGTTGATCGGCCTCGCCGACACCAAGCAGATCATCGTCGACGAACGGCCCGACCTTCTCTTCCCGCCCTACAACACCCGCTTCCCGGAGCGCATCCGCGATTATGGCGGCGACTGCTTCGCGGCGATCCGGGCGAAGGACATCATCGTCCATCACCCCTATGAGAGCTTCGACGTCGTGGTGCAGTTCCTGCGCCAGGCGGCACGCGACCCCGATGTCGTCGCGATCAAGCAGACGCTCTATCGCACCTCGAAGAACTCACCCATCGTCCAGGCGCTGGTCGAGGCGGCGGAGGCCGGCAAATCGGTCACCGCGATGGTCGAGCTGAAGGCCCGGTTCGACGAGGAGGCGAACATCCGCTGGGCGCGCGATCTGGAACGGGCCGGTGCGCAGGTCGTCTACGGCTTCATCCATCTGAAGACGCATGCCAAGGTCTCGATGGTCGTGCGGCGCGAACAGTCGGGGCTGCGCACCTACTGCCATTTCGGCACCGGGAACTACCACCCGATCACCGCGCGGATCTACACCGACCTCAGCTTCTTCACCAGCGACCCGCAGCTCGGTCAGGACGCCGCCGCCCTGTTCAACTACATGACCGGCTATGCGCGGCCGACCGGGATGCGCAAGCTGGCGATCGCACCTGTTTCGCTGCGCGAGCGGATCACCGCCCTCATTCGGCAGGAGATCTCCAACGCCCGAGAGGGGCGGCCCGCCCAGATCTGGGCCAAGATGAACGCGCTCGTCGATCCCGAGATCATCGATCTGCTCTACGAGGCGAGCGACGCCGGGGTCGAGATCGACCTCGTGATCCGCGGCGTCTGCTGCCTGCGGCCCGGCGTGCCCGGCCTGTCCGAGATGATCCGCGTCCATTCCATCGTCGGCCGGTTCCTAGAGCATGCGCGGCTCCTGTGCTTCGGCAACGGCCACCGCCTGCCTTCGCCCCATGCCAAGGTCTTCCTGTCCTCGGCCGACTGGATGCCGCGCAATCTCGACTGGCGGATCGAGACGCTGGTGCCGCTGGAGAACCCGACGGTCCACCAGCAGGTTCTCGACCGGATCATGGTCGCCAATCTGCGTGACGAGACCAACACCTGGATGCTGGACAGCGACGGCGTCTATCATCGCGTCGACGCACCGAAGGATGCGTTCAGCGCGCATGAGTACTTCATGACCAATCCCAGCCTGTCCGGGCGCGGCAGCGCCCTCAAGGAGGCCAAGCGCCCACGCCGCATCGTGAAGCGCGTGGAGTGATGCAGCGCCCCTTGTTCAGGACCAGCCCCATTCAACCGGGGCGCCCGGGGCGCGTCGGCGTCATCGACATCGGGTCCAACTCGATCCGGCTCGTGGTCTATGACGGTGTCAGCCGGACCCTGGTCCCCGTCTTCAACGAGAAGGTGATGAGCGCCCTGGGCCGCGACCTCGCGGTCACCGGCCGCCTGTCGCCCGCCGGGATCGAGCTGGCGCTGCGCAATCTCGAGCGGTTCACCCGCATCCTCGAGGGCATGGGGGTCGACCGGGTCGACGCGCTGGCGACTTCCGCCGTGCGCGACGCCGCCGACGGCCGCGCCTTCGTCGACGAGATCGAGCGGCGCTGTGGCCTCACGGTCACGATCATCAGCGGCTTCGAGGAGGGACGGCTCTCGGCCCTCGGCGTGCTCGCCGGCATTCCTGGCGCGGACGGGGTGATGGGCGATCTCGGCGGCGGCTCGCTCGAGCTCGTCGGCATCGACGGGGGCGCGCTGTGCGAGCAGGACACGCTGCCGCTCGGCCCGCTGCGGCTGATGAGCGGCAAGGATCTGGGCGAGGGGGCGCGCGACACCGTCGAGAAAGCGCTGCGGCGCCAGGACTGGCTGTCGCGCTATGCCGGGCGCCGCTTTTATGCCGTGGGCGGTGCCTGGCGGGCGCTCGCCAAGCTGCACATGGAGCGCAGCGGCCATCCGCTGCACATCATTCACCACTACACCGTGCCGGCGAAGGCGCTGCTCGATCTCCTGGCGCTCCTCGCCAAGCAGGGCAAGTCCTCGCTGCAGGGGCTGGGCGGGGTCTCGAAGCGTCGGCTCGAGGTCCTGCCGGCGGCCGCGCTGGTTCTTGAGGGCGTGCTGCGCGCGCTGAAGCCGCGGGAGGTCGTCTTCTCGGCCTACGGGCTGCGCGAGGGGCATCTGTTCGACCTGCTGCCACCGGAGGAGCAGGCGCAGGATCCGCTGCTTCATGCCGCGGCGCAGATCGCCCATCGCATGGACCGCTTCGGCCATGCCGAGGCGGTGGCCGAATGGACGCGGCCGATCTTCGAGGCGGAGACGCCGGCACAGGCGAGGCTGCGCCAGGCGGCGAGCCTGATGTCGGACATCGGCTGGACCGAACATCCCGATTACCGCGCCGAGCACGCCTTCCTGCGGCTGCTGCGCATGCCGGTGGCCGGGCTCGACCATCGCGAGCGGATCTTCCTGGCCCTGGCGGTCCACGCCCGCTATGGCGGCGACGCCTCGCCCGCGATGGCGGCGACGATCGAGCTGCTCGACGATGCCGACCGGGACCGCGCGACGCTATTGGGAGCAACGCTGCGCCTCGCCCACACAGTGACAGGCGGCGCCTCGGCCCTGCTCGATCGCACGAGGCTGAGCCGCAGCGAGGGGGTCATCCGGCTCGAGCTGCCGCCGGACGAGGCGGCGCTGGCCGGCGACGTCGTCCAGCGCCGGCTCGACGCGGTCGCCAAGATCCTCGGCTGCACCGGCGAGATCGTGATCGGCGCGGATTGACCGCAAGGGCGCGACGGGTCAGCCGCGCGCCTTGTCGTCGCCCAGACGCACCAGCCGCGCCTTCCGGCCCTTCACGCCGATCGCCAGCCGTCCGGCCTTGAGTTCAAGCGCGTCCTCACCGAACAGGGTCCGCCGCCACCCGGTGAGGGCCGGCACCTCGGCCGCGTCATCGGCAGCGATCGCCTCGAGATCGGCTGAGGAGGCGACGAGCTTCTGCGCCACGCCGTTCTCCTCGCAGCGCATCTTCAGCAGCACGCGCAGCAGGTCGACGAGCGGTCCCAGACCGGGGGGCGGCGGGGTCCGGTCGGGCGGCTTCGGGGCATCCTCGGGCGGGATCGCGAGACCGCGCTCGACGGCGGCCAGTACGCCCCGCCCCTGCCAGCCTTCGGCGCTGCCGCGCGACAGGCCGCGCACCCGCGCCAGCGCCTCGACGTCGCGCGGCTGATGGGCCGCGATCTCGAGCACCGCCTCGTCCTTCAGCACCCAGCCGCGCGGCAGATCGCGCCCCTGCGCCTCGCGCTCCCGCCACGCCGCCACCTCGCGCAGCACGTTGAGAAAGCGCGGCGAGGTGCTGCGTATCTTGAAGCGCATCCAGGCATCCTCCGGCGCGCTGCCATAGGTCGCCGGATCGGTGAGCGCCGCCATCTCCTCGGCGAGCCAGCCCAGCCGCCCGTTGCGCTCGAGCTGCCGCTTCAGCGCCTCATAGACCGCCCGCAGATGGGTCACATCGGCCATGGCGTAGTCGATCTGCCGCTCCGTCAGCGGCCGGCGCGCCCAGTCGGTGAAGCGCGAGGATTTGTCGATCCGCGCGCCGGCGAGCCGGCTGGCGAGGGTCTCGTAGCCGACCGACTCGCCGAAGCCACAGACCATCGCCGCGATCTGCGTGTCGAAGATCGGCTGCGGCATCTGCCCGGTGCGGTGGAAGAAGATCTCGATGTCCTGGCGCCCGGCATGGAAGACCTTGAGGACGCCGGGATCGAGTACCAGCGCGTCGAGCGGCGCGAGGTCGATGTCCGGGGCGAGCGGGTCGATCGCCGCCGCCCGGTGGGGCCCCGCGATCTGCACCAGGCA
>CAYORM010000069.1:0-15167 GCA_964406375.1 uncultured Mycobacteriaceae bacterium
GTCGCGGCGAGCTTCTCGACGACGCTCGACCTCTACGAACAGAACCGCGACACGCTGTCGAGCCAGTTCTGGTCGCCCTTCATCGGCTTCGTGCCGCTGACCCTGCAGTTCATCGGCTTTACGGCGCTCTACCAGCTCATCCCCAACCGGCCGGTGCGGCTGCTCGACAGCATCGTCGGCGGTGCCGTGGCGGCGATCCTCTTCGAGGCGTCCAAGCGGCTCTTCGCCCTCTATCTGCAGATCGCGCCGATCTACGAGACGATCTATGGCGCGCTGTCGACCATCCCGATCTTCCTGTTCTGGGTCTATCTCGCCTGGTCGATCGTGCTGTTCGGCGCCTATGTCGCGGCGGCGCTGCCCGACTGGCGCGCCGGGCGGCTGATCGGCGGCCATCTCGACGAGCTTCTCGCCGGCCCACGGCTGACAATCGCCATGGCGATCCTGGCCGAGCTGCACGCCGCCTCGAAGCTCGGCGTCGGCCTGTCGCGCAGCAGCCTCGCCAACCATCTGCCGGTCGGCAGCGCAACGCTCGACGGAATGCTGCACCAACTCCGGCGGGCACGCTTCGTCGAGCGCTCGGCGGCGGACACTTGGCTGCTTGCCCGGGATCTGACCAGCGTCACCGTGCTCGACCTGATGCGCGGGCTGGGTATGGGGATCCGGGGGCCCGTTGGCGGCATCGCCGGCATAGAGGGGGTGTGGGTCGACCGGCTGCGGCAGGCGGTCCGGCAGACCGACATCGCCGCCGAACCGCATCTCGGCGTGACGATCGCCTCGCTGCTGCAGCCGGCGCCGCCGCGCCCGTCGGGCGAGATCCACCATCTCGACCGGCGGGTCGATCCCGCGCCGGATCGCGCCTGAGGCCGCGCAGGCCGGGTGCTACGGCCGGATCGCGCAGGCGATGCCGGCCGTAGCGGTATCGACAGGAAACGTCGTCAGACGATCGACCAGGTGCCGTTGGCGTTGCGGCAGGCCGTGCCGGTGCCGGTCTGCGCGGTACCCTGCACGTAGATCGTCTGGGTGAATTCGCGGCAGTCGCGACCGCCGGCGGAATAGGTGCGGGTCGGCGTGACCGTGCCGTAATTGCCGGTCTGCGGATTGCTCCACTGCACCGTCTGACCCGTCGGATAGCTCTCGAACGCCTGCTGATAGGCCTGGGCGGCATAGGCCTGGTCGGCGCGATCGAGCGACGCGCCGATCTCGCTGCCGATCAGGGCACCGGCCAACGTACCGATGCCGACGGCAAGGAGCTGCCCGTCACCGGCACCGAACTGCGAGCCGATCAGGCCGCCGGCGACGGCGCCGCCGAGGCCGCCGATCGTCTGCTTCGGCCCCGTCGAGTTGCAGCCGGCAAGCGCGAGGGCGGCGGCGGCCATCGCGGCGATCATCGTGGTCTTGCGCATCGTCATCATCGTCCGATCCCTTCTGTGCTCGGGTCCGCCCCCTGCGCGAGCGGCCGGGCGACACCTTTCGGCAAATCCGAAGCGCCCACCGTCTCAAACGCCAGTCCGCGGACGCGGCTCCATCGCTACGCGCTGTACTCTAGGGGCCGATTGAGACACAAACGAGGCCGCCCGCATATCCGTCCGGCGGCGCGCCGGCAGCGGCCCACTGAAGGTCAAGGTCTTGATGTCAATCGCCTCAGACGCGGCGGGAGGTCAGCCGCTCGACGCAACCGCGGATCCTTTTGCCCTGTTTTCGTCGTGGTTTGCCGAGGCCGTCGCGGCCGAGCTCAACGACCCCAACGCCATGGCGCTGGCGACTGCGACGCCGGAGGGCCGTCCGTCGCTGCGCATGGTGCTGCTCAAGGGGCTCGACCCCGAAGGCGCCGCGCCGCGCGGCTTCGTCTTCTATACCAATCTCGAGAGCCGAAAGGGCGGGGAGCTGGCCGCCAATCCCCAGGCCGCACTCTGCTTCCACTGGAAGAGCCTGCGGCGACAGGTACGCATCGAGGGACCGGTCCGACCGGTCACGCCTGCCGAGGCCGACGCCTATTTCGCCAGCCGGCCACGCGGCAGCCGCATCGGTGCCTGGGCGTCGGCGCAGTCGCGGCCGCTCGCCGACCGGGCCACGCTCGAGGCCGCCGTGGCCGCGGCGGAACAGCGCTACGGGACCAGTGAGACCGACGGGCCCATCCCGCGCCCGCCCCACTGGTCGGGGTTCCGCCTGGTGCCCCAGGCCATGGAGTTCTGGGCTGACCGCCCCTTCCGCCTGCATGACCGGCTGCGCTTCACCCGCGCCGATCCGGCCGCACCTTGGGCGGCGACACGGCTCTGGCCGTGACCGGAATGGGTGGGGCCCGCGCCCGGCTGCTGCGGCTGGCCACCGCGGCCAGCCTCTCGGTCGCGATCCTGCTGGCCCTGCTCAAGCTGGCGGCCCTTCTCGCCACCGGTTCGGCCGCGATCCTCTCCTCGATGATCGACAGCCTGACCGATATCGGCGCGAGCGCCATCGTCGCCTATTCGGTCCGGCTGTCGGCCAAACCACCGGACCGCAAGCACCGTTACGGCCACGGTAAGGCCGAACCGCTCGGCGCCATCACCCAGGGCGGCTTCGTCGCGGGGTCGGCGGTGCTGCTGATCATCGAGGCAGGCTCGCGGCTGATGTCGCCGCAGCCGGTGACCGAGCTGGGCATCGGCATCGGCATCACCATCGCCAGCCTCGCGATCACCCTCGCCCTGTTCATCTTCCAGTGCTTCGTCGTGCACTCCACCGGCTCGACCGCGATCGACGCCGACAGCGTGAACTATGGCGGCGACCTTCTGAGCGGCGGGGCGGTGCTGGTCGCGCTCCTCCTCGTCGACCGACCCGGTTTCGGCTGGATCGACCCGGCGATGGCGATCGCCATCGCGCTGTTCCTGCTGCGCAACGCCCGGCGGATCGTGCTGCGTGCGCTCGATTCCCTGATGGACAAGGAGCTGCCACAGGCCGATCGGGCGCGCATCGAGGCGATCGTCCGGTCCGACCCCGAGGTCGTCGACATGCACGATCTGCGCAGCCGCGCCTCGGGCGCGACCCGCTTCGTCGAGCTGCATGTCGAGCTCGAGGGCTCGATGACGCTGGATGCGGCGCATGACGTCACCGACCGGATCGAGGCGGCCCTCGCCCACGCCTTCCCGGATATCGAGGTGATCCTGCACCAGGAGCCGGCCGGCCTGGACGATGATCGCCTCGACCACCGCATCGCCGGCCGCATCGCCGGCCGCCACCGCTCCTGAGAGGCGCCGCGCCTCTGCCGGCCCGGCCGATGGGGCCTCAGGCCGCCTGGCGATGCAGGCCCAGCGCCGACCAGACCTCGCAGAGCGCGCCGACGAGATGGTCCATCGCCGCATCGTCATGCAGCGGCGTCGGGGTGATGCGGAGCCGCTCGGTGCCGCGCGGCACGGTCGGGAAGTTGATGGGCTGGATGTAGATCCGGTGCTGCTGCATCAGCCGGTCGGTCGCCGCCTTGCACAGCACCGCGTCCCCGACGAAGACCGGCACGATATGCGTGTCCGACGGCATCACCGGCAGGCCCGCCGCGGTGAGCAGCCGCTTCAGCCGCGCCGCGCGTTCCTGGTGGCGCTGGCGCTCCGTCTGGCTGCGGCGGAGATGGCGGATGCTGGCCAGCGCGCCGGCGGCGATGGCGGGCGGCAATGCGGTGGTGAAGATGAAGCCGGGCGCATGGCTGCGCACCGCGTCGATCAGCGCCGCCGACCCGGTGATGTAGCCGCCCATCACCCCGAAGGCCTTGCCGAGCGTGCCCTCGATGACATCGAGCCGGTGGGCCACGCCATCGCGTTCCGAAATGCCGCCGCCATGGGCGCCGTAAAGGCCGACGGCGTGCACCTCGTCGAGATAGGTCAGGGCGCCGTGGCGTTCGGCGACATCGCAGATCCGGGCGATCGGCGAGACATCGCCCTCCATCGAATAAACGCTCTCGAAGACGACGATCTTCGGTGCGGCCGGATCATCGGCCGCCATCAGCCGGGCGAGATCGTCAGGGTCGTTGTGGCGGAAGATTCGCTTGGCTGCCCGTGAATGCCGGATGCCGGCGATGATCGAGGCGTGGTTGAGCTCATCGGAGTAGAAGATGCAGCCGGGCATCAGCCGGCCGAGCGTCGCCAGCGTCGTGTCGTTCGAGACATAGCCCGAGCTGAAGACGAGCGCGCCGTCCTTGCCGTGGAGCGCCGCCAGCTCGGCTTCGAGGGCGGCGTGATAGACATGGGTGCCGGAGATATTTCGCGTGCCGCCGGCGCCCGCGCCGCAGCGGTCGATCGCCTCGTGCATCGCCGCCAGCACCACCGGATGCTGCCCCATGCCGAGATAATCGTTGGAGCACCAGACCGTGACCTCGGCCGGCGTGCCGTCCGACTCCCGCAACCCGTGATGACGGGCCGCAGGGAAGGCGCCGGCGCAGCGCTCGAGCTCGGCGAAGACGCGATAGCGTCCATCGGCCTTCAGCTTCGCGATCGCCTCGTTGAAGATCTCGTCGTAATTCATCGCTCGGGTCCGGTACCGCCCGTCTGCCCCGGCCGCCTCGGCCGCGGCCATGATTGCCGGCCAGATGCCGGCGACGCCCGCCGGTAGCGGCGGACCGTCCTCTCACCCGCCCCTGTTTACGCCTTCACAGAGCGACGCGCCACGCCGTGGCGCAGGTCAAAACCGCGCAGCCGGCATGACGGCGTGCGCTGGTCTGCCGTCGATTCCCGACGATGGCTCCCGACACGCGCGGCATGCACCGCGTTGCATGCCGCGCCGCCAGACGCCACTGTCGGCGGCTCGGGAGAGAACGCCAGGGAGGGCGTCGGTGATCCTCGATTTCGGGTCGATCAACATGGATCTCGTGGTGCCGGTGACGACGCTGCCCCGGCCGGGCGAGACCGTGCTGTGCGAAGGCTATGTAACCAAGCCCGGCGGCAAGGGCGCAAACCAGGCGGTCGCGGCCGCCCGCGCCGGCGCCGCCGTCGCGATGGCGGGTGCGGTCGGGCGCGACGGTTTCGGCGAGGCGCTGCGGGCCAACCTCGCCCGCGAGGGGGTGGACACCACGCTGATCGCGGAGAGCGACCGGCCCACCGGGGTCGCCTATATCTGCGTCGACCGGGCAGCGGAGAATTTCATCGCCGTCGCCCAGGGTGCCAACCTCGCGCCACGCGCGACGCAGGTGCCGGACGACAGGCTCGGCCCGGGCACGCTGGTGCTGATGCAGATGGAGATTCCGGCCGAGGAGAACTGGGCACTGTTGCGGCGGGCCCGGGCGGCCGGGGCCCGCACGGTCCTCAACGTCGCCCCGGCGGCGGCGGTGCCCGCCACCGCCCTCGAGGATCTCGACGTGCTGATCGTCAATGCGATCGAGGCGGAGATGGTGGCGGGTCATCTCGGCCTGCCGGCCGAAGCGCCGGCCGAGGCGGCGCAGGCGATCGCGACGCGCTGCGGCCTGACCTGCGTCGTCACGCTCGGCTCCGCCGGCGCCCTCGCCGTGCTGCCGGAGGGTGGGGTGATCACCGTCCCTGCCCTCAAGGTCGATCCGGTCGACACCACCGGTGCGGGCGACACCTTCACCGGCGTCCTCGCCGCCGGTCTCGATGCGGGACAGCCGCTCGAGCTGGCGCTGCGGCGCGCCAGCGTCGGTGCCGCCCTCGCCTGTCTCGGCCTCGGCGCGCAGGAGGCGATGCCGCGCGCCGCTGATATCGACGGCCGGCTCGACGCGCTTGCCGGCTGAGTGCCGCACCGGCAGCCTGGCCGGGGCTGATCCGTCGGCGAGACGGGTTGCCCGGAGGGCGCTGCCGGACCACCATGAGAGGTTCAGTCAGCTCCCCGGATATCACCATGCCCGTCATCAACTCGATCGCCGCCCATCAGGAAGAGATGACCGCCTGGCGGCGTGACATCCACGCCCATCCGGAGATCGCCTTCGAGGAGGTCCGCACCTCGGCCCTCGTCGCCGAGAAGCTTGCCTCCTGGGGGATCGAGGTGCATCGCGGCCTCGCCAAGACCGGCGTTGTCGGCGTGCTGCGCGGCCGCAACGACAGCGGTCGGACGATCGGGCTCCGCGCCGATATGGACGCCCTGCCGATGAACGAGGCGAACACCTTCGCCTATCGCTCGACGCGCGAAGGCGCCTTCCATGGCTGCGGCCATGACGGCCACACGACGATGCTGCTCGGCGCCGCCCGCTATCTCGCCGAGACGCGCAATTTCGACGGCACGGTGCATTTCATCTTCCAGCCTGCCGAGGAGGGCGGCGGCGGCGGCCGGGTGATGGTCGAAGAAGGGCTGCTCGACCGCTTCCCCTGCGACGAGCTCTACGCGCTGCACAATTGGCCGCTGATGCCCTTCGGCACGATCGGTGTCAGGTCCGGCCCGATGATGGCGGCGACCGACACCTTCGACGTGACGATCCGCGCCCGCGGCGGCCATGCGGCGATCCCGCACAAGGCGAATGATCCGGTTGTCGTCGCCGCCCATCTCATCACCGCGCTGCAGACGCTGGTCAGCCGCTCGGTGAACCCGCTCGACTCGGCGGTCCTCTCGGTCACCCGGGTCCAGACCGGCTCGGCCTACAACGTCATCCCGGATGATGCGACGCTGTGGGGCACGGTCCGCACCTTCCGTCCCGAGCTGCGCGACCAGATGGAGGAGGGGATGGGCCGGATCTGCGCCGGGATCGCCGCGGCCTTCGGCTGCGAGGTAGCGCTCGACTACCATCGCGGCTACCCGCCGACCGTCAATCACGAGGAGCAGGCGGGTTTCGCCGCCGAGGTCGCGGCCGAGATCGTCGGACCGCAGAATGTCGAGCGCGACGTCGAACCCTCGATGGGCGGCGAGGACTTCTCCTACATGCTGGAGAAGCGGCCGGGCGCTTATCTCTTCATCGGCCAGGGCGGCGGACGCCATTCCTGCATGGTCCACAACCCGCATTACGACTTCAACGACGCGCTGCTGCCGGTCGGCGCCTCGCTCCTGTCGCGGCTGGTCGAGAAGCGCCTGCCGCTGCCCTGACCGCCCGGACGCCCGCGCCTCAGCGGGCGATGCGGTCGGCCGGGATCGCGACACCCTCCGCCGCCCAGGCGGCAACGGCGCCGGGATGGAAGGGCAGCACGGTGTTGGGCAGCGGGTCCGGCCCGCCGCTGGCCAGCACCGCCGTGACCCGCTGGGCGACGCCGGCATCGAGCCCCGAGCCGGCGACGAGCCACGTCCACACCGCCACTGCCAGGAAAGGCGGCAGCGGTGTCGTCACGGCGGGGTCGGCGTCGGGCGGCAACGGCACCCGGATCTCGGCCGGGGCGAGCCAGGGCAAGGCGGCGAGCGCCGCCTCGACCTCCGCCGGTGCGAGGCGCAGCGGCACCGGCGGGACGCCGCCATCGGCCTCTACATCGTAACGAGCGACCGCCGCGACGCGCCCGGCGCCGATCGCCTCTTCGAGCCCGTCCGGCGGCAGCATGACGACCTCCGGTGACGCTGCGGCGCCGCTGCCGAGCGCCGTAACGATCGCGGCGAGCCGCGCCTCCCGTTCCGGCACCGCGACCACGAGCCCGGCGAGGCCCGGCGTCCCGACCGGCTCGCCCGCCGGGTCGAACCGCACCACCGCTTGCGAGACGGGGGCGAGGGCCCGCAGCGTCTCCAGGGGCAGGCCCGGCGCCAGGGCGATCTCGCCGCGCCGCGCCGCCCAGGCGGTGTCGAGTGGCAGCAGCGCCAGGTCGATGCGCCCCTCATGCAGCAGCACCGCATTCGGCACCGCCCCGCCGGTCGGCTCGACCCGCACCGCCCAGCCGGTCCCGGCGCCGATCTGCTCGGCGAGGGCGAGACCGAGCGCATGCTGCGCCGATCCTTCCGGCCCGGCACCGAGCGTCAGGAGGAGCGGCGTCGGCACCACGTCCTGCGGCGGCGCCTGCTGGCCGGTGGCCGGCGCGATCGTGGCGACGGCCAGTAACAGGGCGGATGCCAGGACGGGCGGTGCGGCGCGGACAAGCGGCATCGGGCGACTCGGAGGCGATGGGCGGGATGGGGGCACGCTACAGCAGGCGATTCGCCGCCGCCATCTTGAGCGCGCGCAGCCGCTTCGCAAGCCGGCCGCGGGCGCCTATGGTCGGCGCGCCGTACCGTCGCCGAGTTCCATGTCCAGGACGATAGAGAAACCGCCCGCCGCGCCCATCGGCGCTTCCGCCCGCCTGCCCGTCGTCACGGGTCGGCCGGGACGGCCATGGACGATCGTCGTCGGTAATGAGAAGGGCGGGACCGGCAAATCGACGACGGCGATGCATCTCTCGGTGGCGCTGCTGCGCGGCGGCCATTCCGTGGGCATCCTCGATCTCGACGCCCGGCAGGGGACGATCTCGCGCTATGTCGCCAACCGCGCCGCCTATCGCGCACGGCACGGGCTCGACACGCTGCCCATACCGATGCTGCGCGCCGTCCCGCGCGGCGGCGGCGAGGCCGAGGAGACCGCCCGGTTCGAGGCCGCCTATGCCGAGGTGGCCGCGGCCTGCGGCTTCATCGTCATCGACACGCCCGGCAGTGACACCGCCCTCTCACGGCTGGGACATACCCGTGCCGACACACTGATCACCCCGATGAATGACAGCTTCGTCGATCTCGACCTGCTGGCGACCGTCGACCCCGATTCGCTGGAGATCCTGCGGCCAAGCACCTATGCCGAGATGGTCTGGGAGCAGCGCAAGCAGCGGGCGCTCAACCGGGCGCGGCCGATCGACTGGATCGTCATGCGCAACCGGCTGTCCACGCTCGACGCCCGCAACAAGCGGGAGGTGGCCGACCTCCTCGACCGGCTGGCCAAACGCATCGGCTTCCGGCTCGCTCCCGGCTTCGGGGAACGGGTCATCTTCCGGGAGCTGTTTCTCAAGGGCTTGACGCTGCTTGACCTGCGTGATCTCTCCGCCGGCGAGAGGCGGTCGGAGATTCCAATGACGATGAGCCATGTCGCCGCCCGCCAGGAGGTCCGTACGCTTCTCGACACCATCGGCTTCGGCCTGGTGACGGCCCCAGATGGCGGACGGTGAGCGTGGTCGCGAAGGGTTGAGCGTCGACTTGGCGAAGCGAATAATCGCGAAAGACGCGGGAGAGCTTTCGTGAAGTGGACCTGGATCGGTCTCGGCCTGGGGAGCTGGATCTACCTGATGCTGGCCGCCGACCTGCGGCAGCAGCCGGGCGGCCGACGATTCGTGACCACCTTGCTGGCGGTCGCGATCATCGTCACCGCGCTGATGCTGCCCGACGGTCCTGCGCCGCTCATCTCCTCGCCCATCGTCGTGCTGATCCTCGCCCTGCTGCTGCTGATGCTGTGGGTCGGCGCCTCGGACGGCCAGCAGGCCGCGGCCCGCGCGGTCGATCCAGACCGGCTGGACGAGGATGACGCCTATTCGGTCCTCGGTCTGGCGCCCGGCGCCTCGGCCGCCGCGGTCAAGGACGCCCATCGACGCCTGATGAAGCAGTACCACCCGGATTACGGAGGCACGGTCGAGATGGCCGCGCGCATCAACGCCGCCCGCGAACGGCTGCTGCGTCAACCCTCCCCGAGGTAGCGCCGCGCCAGATGGGCGCGGAAGATCCCGGCATCGAGCGGGCGTCCGGTGGCGGCCACCAACAGCGCGTCGGTCTCGAGCAGGCTGGCGCGCTCATGCACCTCGCGCCGCAGCCAGGCGAGAAGCGGCGCGAAATCGCCGGCGGCGATGCCGGGCTCGATCGCGGCATCGGCCCGTCTGGCTGCGTCGAAGAGCTGCGCCGCGGTCATCGCGCCGAGCGTATAGGTCGGGAAATACCCCCAGGCGCCGCCCGGCCAGTGGATGTCCTGCAGGCATCCCAGCCGGTCGTCGGGCGGTACGATGCCGAGCAGCGCGCGCATCCCCTCCGCCCAGGCGCCGGGCAGATCGGAAAGCGCCAGATCGCCGGCGATCATCGCGCGTTCCAGCCGGAAGCGCAGGATGATGTGCGCGGGGTAGGTCGCCTCGTCCGAATCGACGCGGATGAAGCCGCGTTCGACACGCGTCATCAGCCGCCACAGATTGTCGGGATCGAAGGCGGGGTCGGTCGCCGCCGACCGGCCGAAGGCCGCCGCCATGCGCGGCGCCGCGAAGCCGATGAAGCCGCGGCTGCGGCAGACCTGCATCTCGACGAGCAGCGACTGGCTCTCGTGCAGTGACAGGCTGCGGGCCTGCCCCACCGGCTGACGCAGCCACGCCCGCGGGCGCCCCTGCTCGTAGAGCGCGTGCCCGGTCTCGTGCATCACCCCCATGAAGGCCTTCAGGAAATCGGACTCGTCATAGCGCGTCGTGATGCGCACATCGTCGTCGGCGCCGCCGCAGAACGGATGCGTCGACACGTCGAGGCGGCCGCGGTCGAAATCGAAGCCGGCGACGCGCATCATCTCGAGGCCCAGCGCCCGCTGCGCCTCGATCGGGAACGGTCCCGCGGGCGCCTCGGGCCGCGGGCGGCGGGACTGCGCCTCGATCGCCGCATCGATGAATCCCGGGAGGAACGTCGCGAGGTCGTCGAACAGCGCCTCGATCCGCGCGGCCCGGGCGCCCGGCTCGTAATCGTTCATCAGCGCGTCATAGGGGTCGAGCCCGAGGACCGCCCCCTTGGCCGCGCCGATCTCCCGCTGGCGGCGCAGCACCTCTTCGAGCAGCGGCCGCAGCCCCGCGAAATCAGACGCCGCCCTCGCCGCGCGCCAGGCATGCTCGCAGGCCGAGACGGCACGGCTGTTCGCCTCGACGAGATCGGCCGGCACCGCCGTCGCCTTGGTCCATTCCCGCCGGATCTCGCGCAGATCGGCCCGGGCCCAGTCGTCGAGCGTGGTGGCGGCGGCCTCGGCATCGGCGAGCCAGTCGCCGATCCGCGGGTCGGTTGCGAGACCGTGCCGCAGCACCTCGAGCGCGGCGAGGCTGTCGGCACGGGTGGAGGCGGCCCCGTCGGGCATCATCGTCTCGGCATCCCAGTGGAGGATGCCGATCGCGTTCGACAGCGCGGCGATACGCTCGTAATGGCGCTGAAGTGCCTCCCAGGCGGGGCTGGCGGCGGAGGCGGCAGCGGAGGAGAGGGCGACGGGCGAAGCGGTGTCGGCGGTCATCGGCGGCGTCTGCGGTCGGATCGGCGGTCGACGAGGAAGATGGCGATCAAGATCGCCGCGAAGGCGTACCAGGTGATCGCATACTGCAGATGATTGTTCGGCAGATCGACCCGCGGCGCGATGCCGGTGGGATAGGCCTCCGGTCCGTTGGCCGCCTGCCCGACATCCTCCTGCCCGCCCGGCAGCGCCTCGATCAGCAGCGGCGCGACGGCGTCGAGGCCGGCGGCCTCAGCCATCGCCGTCAGGTCGATCCAGAACCAGCGATTGGCGGGCGGGTCGTTGTCCGGCTGCATCCAGCCGGGGCCCGCCGGCAGTCGCGCCACGCCCTCGACCGTCACCGGTCCTTCCGGCCGGGCGATCGCGGCCGCCGGCGTCTCGCCGGGCGCGTCCGAGGCGGTCAGTCCGGTCTCCGGGACCCAGCCGCGGTCGATGAGGACGGGCGGCCCCTCCGGCCGGAGGAGCGGTGTGACGAGATGGATGCCGACACGCCCCTCATGGGTCCGGGCGAGAAGCCGCATCTCGGCCGCATGGTCAAAACGGCCCTCGACCGTCACGCGGCGCCACTCCCAGCCGGCGGGATCGCCGATGTCGGCGGGAAGCGGTGCGGCGGGGCCGCGGAGCCCCGCCTCTATCCGTTCGAGGAGATCGGCCTTCCAGGCCCGCCGCTCGAGCTGCCAGGTGCCGAGCGCCAGCAGGATGGCGAGCATCGGCAGCATGAGCAGGAGCGGCACGAGACGCCGCCCCCGCGGCCCCGTGCCATCACCCGGCGGGCCGCCGCCGGGGCCATGGACCGGGCCGGGCGGCGGCTCTCCGGCATCGGGCCGGGCGTCTGCGCTCACGCCGCCCCCGGCCCTGCCACCGTCAATGACCGGTGGCCACGGCGCCGCTGCCGCCCCACCAGTAGATCGCGACGAACAGGAACAGCCAGACCACGTCGACGAAGTGCCAGTACCAAGCCGCCGCCTCGAAGCCGAAATGCGACTGCGGCGTGAAATGCCCGCGCTGCAGCCGGATCCAGCAGACCGCCAGGAAGATCGTGCCGATCAGCACGTGGAAGCCGTGGAAGCCGGTCGCCATGAAGAAGGTCGACGAGAAGATGCCCTCGCGGAAGCCGAAGGCGACGTGGGCATACTCATAGATCTGGATGCAGGTGAAGATGGCGCCGAGCAGCACCGTCAGCGCCAGCGCCGTCGAGGCATCCTTGCGGTTGCCCTCGAGGATGGCGTGATGCGCCCAGGTCACCGTGGTACCCGACAGCAGCAGCACCAGCGTCATCAGGAAGGGCAGGTGGAAGGCGTCGACCGGGATCACCGTGGTCGGCGGCCAGTGACCGCCCGTCGCCTCGACGCGCAGATACTGCATCGGGTCGTCAGGGAACAGGCCGGCGTCGAAATACGCCCAGAAGAAGGCCGCGAAGAACATCACCTCGGAGGTGATGAACAGCATCATGCCGAAGCGCAGGCCGATCTTCACGACCTCGGTGTGCGCCTTCTCACGCACCGACTCGTGCACGACGGAGCGCCACCAGCCGAACATCACGGCAAGCACGGCGATCGCGCCGGCGATCAGCACGCCGGAGCCCTGATCGTGCATGAACAGCACGCCGCCGACCGCGAGCAGGCCGCCGGCGAAGGCGCCGAGCAGCGGATAGGGGCTGGGCCGCACGAGATGGTAGGGATGGGGCACGACGTTCAGCTCGTAGCCGATGTCGTGGCTATGGTCGGCGTTGGTGCTGCTCATCCTCGCTGCCCTCGAAAGTCACGCGGCTCAACCCGCGCGCTTGCCTTATGCCCGGTCGCGGGCCCGTTTGCGCTCATACAATCGGTCATCGACCACATGTCACGTTCCGGTCGGCGCCGCTCCGGCGGCACCGGCCGTCTCCTCCTGCCAACGCGCGACCCGGGCGGCGACCGCCTCGGACTCATGCGGGTAGAAGGTATAGGAAAGCGTCACCACCCGCACATCATCGAGCGCGGGATCCGCATCGAGCGCCGGGTCGAGATAGAAATAGACCGGCAGCTCGGCCGTCTGGCCGGGGTCGAGGATCTGCTCGGTGAAGCAGAAGCACTCGACCTTGACGAAATAGGCGCCGGTCTTGTCTGGGGCGACGTTGAACGTCGCCTGCCCGCCGACCGGCAGTGAAGACCGGTTCTCCGCCCGATAGTAAACGATAGCCGGCTCGCCGACCCGGACCTCGATCTCGGTGGTCTCCGGGGTGAAGGTCCAGGGCAGGCCGTGTCCGGTCGAGGCGGCAAAACGCACCCGCATGGTCCGGTCGAGCACCACTCCGTCCGGCGCGGCGCCCTCGGCGATCTGCGGTGTGCCGCCCCAGCCGGTGACGCGGCAGAACAGATCGTAAAGCGGCACGGCGGCGAAGCTGAGCGCCCCCATCCCGAAGACGACGGTGCACAGCCCGGCCAGCACCAGCCGGTTGACCCGGGCGGGGTTACGGTCCGGAGACGCCATCTCAACCGCCTCCCATCTTCACGATGGCGACGATGTAGATCAGCACCACCCAGACAAGGAGGGCGACGCCGATCGCGATGTTGCGGCCGCGCAGACGGCGGCGCATCTCGGCGGCGTCCAGCGATGCCGGTGCAGCGGCGCCGGTCGGCGGACCACCCGCGGGCGGCGCGGCCGCGCCAGGCCCCGTCTCGGGCGGGATCACGCGCGCGGGTTCGGTCATCCCGCCGCCCCCGTCAGCGCCGCGACCGCAGTCCGGTCGACGATCAGGAGGCCGAACACCGCGAAGAGGTAGAAGATCGAATAGCCAAAGGTGAGCTTCGCCGCGCGGTGCCTCGTCGCCGCGCCATCCTCGCGCAGCACCCGCAGCGTGCACAGGACGAAGACCGCCGACAGCAGCAACGCACCGGCGCCATAGGTGATGCCGGTCACGCCGAGCAGCCAGGGCAGCGCCGCGACCGGCACCAGCAGCAGCGCATAGACCACCATCTGGCGCTTGGTCGCCGCCTCGCCGGCGACGACCGGCATCATCGGGACGTCGGCCTTCTCGTACTCGCCCTTGCGGAACAGGGCGAGCGCCCAGAAATGCGGCGGCGTCCAAAGGAAGATCAGGGCAAACAGCGCGACCGAGGCGAGGCTGACATCGCCGGTCACTGCCGCCCAGCCGATCATCGGCGGGAAGGCACCGGCGGCGCCGCCGATGACGATGTTCTGCGGTGTCCGACGCTTCAGCCAGATCGTGTAGACGAAGACGTAGAAGGCCGAGGCCGCCGCGAGGATCGCCGCCGCCACCCAATTGACCGCGAGGCCCATCAGCAGCACGGCGACGAAGGACAGGATGACTCCGAAGGCAAGTGCCTCGGCCGGCGCGACGCGGCCGGCGACGATTGGCCGCTGGCGGGTCCGCTCCATGACCGCGTCGATGTCGCGATCGTACCACATGTTGATGGCCCCGGCCGCGCCGGCACCCAGCGCGATGCACAGCACCGCCACCGCCGCGAGCACCGGGTGCAGAGAGCCGGGGGCCGCGACGAGACCGGCAATGCCGGTGAAGATGACGAGCGTCATCACCCGGGGCTTGAGCAGCGCCACGAAATCCTGCCAGGTCGCGGCCGAGGCCGCGCCGGCGCCCGTGGCGCCGTAGGTCACGTCGGACATCGTTCCCATCTTCGCATCGGCGCGGGCGAGGGACGAACCCTCGGCCCCGCCCGGCCACCCCGCGTGGCGTTACTTCACGCGCGGCAGCAGTTCGAACTGGTGGAAGGGCGGCGGCGACGAGACCGACCATTCCAGCGTCGTGGCGCCCTCACCCCAGTAGTTCCCCTCGGTGACGCGGCGGCCGGCGACCAGCGTGTAGATCGCGATCCCGACGAAGAGCACCGCCGCCGCGAACGAGATGTAAGCGCCGAACGACGAAATCATGTTCCAGCCGTGATAGGCGTCCGGATAGTCCGGGATGCGCCGCGGCATGCCGGCGAGGCCGAGGAAGTGCTGCGGGAAGAAGGTCAGGTTGACGCCGATGAACGTCATCCAGAAATGGACCTTGCCCCAGAACTCCGGATAGGCCCGGCCGGACATCTTGCCGATCCAGTAATAGAAGCCGGCGAAGATCCCGAACACCGCGCCGAGCGACAGCACG
>CAYORM010000070.1:0-15063 GCA_964406375.1 uncultured Mycobacteriaceae bacterium
CGCCAGACCCTCGGTGATCGCCTGGTTGTTCTCCAGGAAGAAGGTCTTGCCCCAGCCCGGCGGGGTGAACTGGTACAGCTCCTGATAGAGCTCCAGCGCGGCCACCGCCTGGGGCGAGTTGACGATGCCGTCGACCTCATAGGTCGCGTAGTTGCCGAGCTCGCCGCCATAGCTGAACAGCACGCTCTCATAGCCCATGATCATCGCGTCATAGGCATTGTCCGTATAGATCGCGACGCCGTAGCGGCCTTCCTCGGGCCGGGTGAAGAACTCGGCGATGTCGCGAAGCTGGGCATAGGTCTCGGGCACGGCCAGCGGATAGCCGTAGCGCTCCTCGAACGCCGCCATCTCGGCCGGATCCTCGAACCAGTCCTTGCGGTAGGCCCAGCCATTGGCGTCGCCCTCAAGCGGGACGGCCCAATAGGTCTGGCTGCCCGCCGGATACTCGGCGTAGTAGGCGATGGTCGCCGGTGCCATCACCTCGGTGAGGTTGTGCTCGTTGAAGAAGTCGGTGAGGTCGACATAGTGGCCGCCGGTGGCGCCTGCGCCGAGCCATTGCGAGTCGCCGACCACCAGATCGTAGGCATCGCCCTGCGCCGCGAATTCCCGGAAGGCCTTCGTCTGGAAATCCGACCAGGGGGTGGTCTCGACGATGACCTGGACGCCGGTCTCCTGCTCGTACTCGTTCACGAGCTCCTGCAGGTAGTTCGCCGGATCCCATTCCGCCCAGAAGATGGTGAGCTGCTGCGCTGACGCCGTACCGGCGCCGAACACGATCGCGGTACCGGCCAACAGGCCAGCCTGAAGCTTCCTGACCATGATCCTCTCCCTATTCGTGCGCCGGTGTCGTCGCACCGGTGCTTATTGTGTTTATCGACTACAGGGTCTTCACGATCGCAGTCTTGATGCTGCCTTGCTCTCCTTCTGCGAGGCCGTCTCCGCCGGCCCGCCTTCCACCTCCTCCAGCGCCGCACGGATGATAGCATGCGCGGCCCAGACCGCCGTGCGTCGCGCCTGCTCTGGCGCCTCGCCGCAGATGTCGGTCAGGACGACCATCGCCTCGATGCCGAAGACGAGCGACATCGCGTGGCAGACCTTCTCGAACCGCGCCCGCCCCAGCCGGCCGCGCAGCGGCGCCAGCGCCTTGCGCAAGAGCGCCTTGCGGTTGCCACGCACCAGCGGCGGCTCGCTGCCAAGCGTGCCGGCCTGGCGCCGGCTCCACTGGTCGAGCGCCAGCAGCAGCGCCGCGCGGTGCGTCGCCTCGTAATTCTGCATCCGCGGATAGGCGAAGGACAGCAGATCGGCCACCCGCTGCTCGACATCCTCGCTGTCGGAATGCCAGTCGAGGATCGGACCCAGCGCCTCGTCCACCGCCGCCTGGATCATCGCGGTCTGGCTCGGGAAGTAGCGGTACGCCGTGGTGCGTGACACCCCCGCCGCCTCTGCCACCTCGCTGACGGAGGGGACGACGCCCCCCTGCATCAGCCGCATCGCGGCGTCGAGCATCGTCCGCCGCGTCCGCGCCCGCGGGCCCTTCTCGACCGGCTTGTCGGCCGGCTTCTCGCCCGGGCTTGCCGCCGGATCGAGTGCCGGGATCGCTTGACGTGGGACGACCATGCCAATACGGTACCGGCGTCTCATAAGAAACGCAATTCCCAAAAAGCCGGACCGGAACCGGTGAGAATTGCGCATTGGGGAGGAACCGGGAAACGTCGTTACAGTCGCAGCCAGCGGCCGGGCGTGTCTACGTCGTCGGCACCGCGGACACCAAGGGGGAGGAGCTCGTCCATCTCGGCGCGCTGCTGCGCGCCGCGGGCTGCGCTCCGCTGCTCGTCGATGTCGGCATCCGCCCGCCGCCGGCGCCGGTGGCGGCGGCCATCGACATCACCGCGCGCCGCGTGGCCGACCACCATCCAGCCGGCGTCGATGCCGTCTTCTGTGACGATCGCGGCCGGGCGGTCGCCGCGATGGGCGAGGCTTTCGCCCGCTTCCTGCGCGGCCCAGACGGGCAGGGCCGGCCCGATCTCGCCGGCGTGATCGGCATCGGCGGGGGCGGCGGCACCTCGATCGTCACCGCCGGCCTGCGCGCGCTGCCGATCGGCGTGCCGAAGCTGATGGTCTCGACCCTCGCCTCGGGTGATGTCGGTCCCTATGTCGGTGTCGCCGACATTGCGATGATACCCTCCGTCGTCGATCTCGCCGGCCTCAACCGCATCAGCCGCCTCGTGCTGCGCAACGCCGCCCATGCGATGGCCGGCATGGTCCGGGCCGCGCCAGACGAGGCTGGCGGGGCCGCGCCGGGCGACGCGCGGCGGGCGATTGGCCTCACCATGTTCGGGGTTACGACGCCCTGCGTCACCCGTGTCGCCGCGCTGCTGCGCCCCGATTTCGACTGCCTCGTCTTCCACGCGACCGGGACGGGCGGCCGGGCGATGGAGAAGCTGCTCGACAGCGGCCTTCTCACCGGCCTCGTCGACGCCACGACGACGGAGATCTGCGATCTGCTCCTGGGCGGCGTGCTGAGCGCCGGCGAGGACCGGCTGGGCGCCGTGATCCGCACCGGCCTGCCCTATGTCGGCTCGGCCGGCGCGCTCGACATGGTGAATTTCGGCGCGCCGGAGACGGTGCCTGCGCAGTATCGCGACCGGCGCCTCTACCCCCACAACCCGCAGGTCACGCTGATGCGGACGACCGCGGAGGAATGCCGCCGGATCGGTGCCTGGATCGCGGCGCGACTGGACCGCTGTACCGGTCCCGTCCGCTTCCTTCTGCCCGAGGGGGGTGTGTCTGCTCTTGATGCACCCGGCCAGCCCTTCCATGACCCGGTTGCCGACGCGGCGCTGTTCGAGGCGATCGAGCGGGGCGTGCGGCCGACACCGGGCCGCCGGATCCTCCGGCTGCCCTTCCACATCAACGATCCGGACTTCGCGGCGGCTCTCGCCGGCGCCTTCCGCGAGGTCGTGCGCTGACGAAAGACGCCGATGCCCTTCATCCCCCGACAGACCCTGCTCGCCAAGTTCCACGACATGGTCCGCCGCCGGATCCCGATCATCGGTGGCGGCGCTGGTACGGGCCTCTCCGCCAAATGCGAGGAGGCGGGCGGGATCGACCTCATCATCATCTACAATTCGGGCCGCTACCGCATGGCGGGTCGCGGCTCCTCGGCCGGGCTGCTCGCCTTCGGCAATGCCAATGAGATCGTCCGCGACATGGCGCGCGAGGTGCTGCCGGTCGTCCGTCACACGCCGGTCTTGGCGGGCGTCGCCGGCACCGACCCCTTCATCCTGATGCCGCAATTCCTCGCCGAACTGAAAGCCATGGGCTTTTCGGGGGTGCAGAACTTCCCGACCGTCGGCCTGTTCGACGGGGTGATGCGGGCCAGCTTCGAGGAAACGGGTCTCGGCTACGACCTCGAGGTCGAGATGATCCGCCAGGCGCATGCGCTCGACCTGCTGACCACGCCTTACGTCTTCAATCCGGCGGAGGCGGTGGCGATGACCGAGGCGGGGGCCGACATCATCGTCGCGCATATGGGTGTCACCGTCGGCGGGACGATCGGCGCGACGACGGCCAAGAGCCTCGACCGCTGCGTCGAGGAGATCGACGCGATCGCCGAGGCGGCGCTGGCCGTGCGGGAGGATGTGGTGATCCTGTGCCATGGCGGCCCGATCGCCATGCCGGAGGACGCAGCCACCGTCCTGCAGCGCTGCCGGCACTGTCACGGCTTCTATGGCGCCAGCAGCATGGAGCGCTTGCCGGTCGAGATCGCGCTGACCGAGCAGACCCGCCGGTTCAAGGCGATCTCCTTCTGAGGCGGGGCAGGGAAGAGGGAGGCAAGATGGTCGAGATCTATCGCAGCGCCGTCATCGCGGCACCGGTCGAGCGCGTCTGGCCGGTGGTCCGCGATTTCAACGGCCTGCCTAGCTGGCACCCCGCCATCGCCGAGAGCGAGATCGAGGAGGGCTGGCCGGCCGACCGGGTCGGCTGCGTCAGGCGCTTTCGGACCCGCGACGGCGGCCTGTTGCGCGAGAAGCTCCTCGCCCTGTCGGACACGGACAGGATGGTGAGCTACAGCATCCTCGTCTCGCCGATGCCGGTCGCCGACTATGTCGCGACCATGCGGCTTACCCCGATCACAGCGGGGGCGGTCGCCGCGGGCGGCACCTTCGCGGAATGGTGGGCGCGTTTCGAGGTCACTGAGGGAACGGAGGCGGCGATGATCGCCCATATCGGGGACGCGGTGTTCGCGGGAGGCCTTGCGGCGCTGGCCCGGCTGGTGGAGGTGGCACCATGACGACGCGGGTCTTCGTCAGCGCGGTGGTGCGCGCGCCGATCGAGATGGTCTGGGCACGGGTGCGCGACTTCAACGGCCTGCCGGACTGGCATCCGCGCTTCTCGCGCAGCCATATCGAAGGGGGCGAGCCCGCAGACCGGATCGGCTGCATCCGCAATTTCGACATCGCCGGCGGCGGGACGATCCGCGAAAAGCTGCTGTCGCTTTCGGACGAGGAGCACAGCTTCACCTACTGCATCCTCGACAGCCCGCTCCCCGTCGAAGGCTACGTGGCGGGGCTGCGGCTCTGGCCGGTGACGGCCGACAACACGACCTTCGGCGTATGGACCGCGCAGTTCCGTGTCATCTCCGGCTCGGAGGCCGAGGTCGTTGACACGGTCGGTCGCGGGACCTTCGGGAAGGCCTTCGAAGTGCTGGACGCGCTCCTGGCGGGGCGCGGCTGACGATCAAGACGGAGCCCCGCGGCGCAGGGCGGGACCGGACATGGATGGGAGGACGCCGTGCACAGAATCTCGATCGGCACCTGGGCCTACTCGATCGGCCCCTATGCCGACAATCCCGTACCCTTCGAGGAGGTGGTGAAGGGGCTGCAGCGCCTGAATTTCGACGGGCTGGAGCTCGGCGCCTTCAATTCCCACCCGAACTGGAAGACCCATCCCCACAAGGAGGACCGCGAGCGACTGAAGGAACTCGTCGCCGGTCACGGCCTCGCTTTCTCGGGCATCGCCTCCGACCTCTGGGGGGAGAAGCTGCTCAACGCCGAGGACGAGCAGCAGCAGTATCTCGAGACTTTCCGGAAGTGCCTGGACTTCGCCCATGACCTCGGCATCGACGTGTTCCGGGTCGATACGGTCCAGCCGCCGGAGATCCTCAACGAGATGGACAAGGATGAGGCGCGGCGCCGGCTGGTGCGGACCTGGAAGCAGGTGGCGCGCGAGGCCGCCGATCGCGGCATGGAGGTGACCTGGGAGTTCGAGCCCGGCTTCGCCTTCAACCGGCCGTCCGACATCATCCAGGTGCTCGATGAGATCGACGAGCCGAATTTCGGTGTCCAGTTCGACACCTGCCACGCCTATACGGTGTCGGTGGTCGGTGCCAAGCAGACCGGCGGGCCGAAGGAGACGCTGGAGGGCGGCGTGCTCGAATTCGCCCGCAAGCTGCGCGGCAAGATCAACACCGTCCATGTGATCGACAGCGACGGCTCGCTGCATGACGACCACACCAGCAACCACGTGCCGATCGGTGACGGACATATCGACCTGCTGCCGGTACTCGAGGAGCTCGCGCACAACAGCGGCATCAAGCGCGACTGGTGGACGATCGATCTGTGCTTCTGGCCGGACGCCTGGGAGGTGACCGAGCGCTGCAAGACCGCGCTCGACACGCTCAACCGCAAAGTCGGTTGAGACGGATCGGCGGATGGAAGGAAGCACCATGGCCGACAAGACGCTCAACATCGGCATGATCGGCTACGGGTTCATGGGCCGGGCCCATTCGAACGCGTGGCGGCGGGTCGCGAATTTCTTCGACACCGGCTGGCGGCCGGTCCTCAAGGCGGCCTGCGGGCGCAACGAAGAGAAGCTGCGGGGGTTCGCGGAGAGCTGGGGCTATGACGGCGTCGAGACCGATTGGCGGCGCCTGGTCGAGCGGTCGGACATCGACGCGATCGACATCTGCACGCCCAATGACAGCCATGAGGAGATTGCCACCGCGGCCGCGGCGGCGGGCAAGATGGTGCTCTGCGAGAAGCCGCTCGCCCGCACCGCCGAGGAGGGAGAGCGCATGGTCGCGGCGGTCGAGGCCGCCGGCGTGCCCAACATGGTCTGGTACAACTACCGTCGCATCCCGGCGGTGACGCTGATCAAGCAGATGGTGGAGGAGGGACGGCTCGGGCGGATCTTCCATTATCGCGCCAAGTTCCTGCAGGACTGGACCATCTCACCCGAGGTGCCGCAGGGTGGCGCCGGCACTTGGCGGCTCGATGTCGGGGCCGCCGGTTCAGGGGTGACCGGCGACCTGCTCGCCCATTGCATCGACACCGCGATCTGGATCAACGGCTCGATCGACAGCCTGACGGCGATGACCGAGACCTTCGTGAAGGAACGGCGCGACAGCCTGTCGGGCGAGGTGCGGCCGGTCGGCATCGACGATGCGGCGGCGGTCCTGGCGCGTTTCGCCAACGGGGCGCTCGCCACCTTCGAGTCGACCCGCTACGCCCGCGGCCACAAGGCGCTCTACACGCTCGAGATCAATGGCGAGCACGGCTCCTTCGCCTGGGATCTGCACGACCTCAACCGGCTGCAATGGTTCGACCACCGGGTCGAGGGACGGCTGCGGGGCTGGAGCTCGATCCACGTGACCGATGGCGAGCATCCCTATCTCGGCCGCTGGTGGGTGCCCGGCCTGTCGATCGGCTATGAGCACAGCTTCGTCCATCAGGCTGCGGATTTCCTGCAGGGGCTGACCGGCGGCGTGCCGGCCGGTCCGACCTTCCGCGATGCGCTCGAGACCACCCGGGTCTGCGACGCCATCCTGTCCTCGGCGCGCGGCGGCGGCTGGACGCGTCCCGGCTAGGGGGCAACGCAAGGGCAACCGAGAATAGTATGATTTATCGCTCGGGACGCGACAGGGCGCGGCAACCCAGTCGGTTGCGGCCATTGGCCTGACCGGAGCGATGGGATTTACTCCCCGCCCGGGTCGGCGGACCCGGCTGAAGGGGAGGAACGGGATGTCAGAGGTGGTCGACCGGTCGGCGCTGGATCTGCAGGCCATGATCCGGCGCCACGCATTGTCGCCGGTCGAGCTGTTCGATGCCTGCGTCGCGCGGATCGATGCGGTCAACCCGGCCGTCAACGCGATGGTCGCGCTCGATCTCGATCGCGGGCGGGAGGAGGCCCGCCGCGCCGAGGCGGCGGTGATGCGCGGCGCGCCGCTCGGCCCGCTGCACGGGCTGCCGGTGGCGGTGAAGGACCTGTCGCTGACGGCCGGGCTGCGCACCACCTTCGGCTCGCTCGCCTATGCCGACCATGTGCCCGCGGCAGACGAGCTGATGGTGGCCCGCATCCGCGCGGCCGGCGGCATCATCATCGGCAAGACCAACACGCCGGAGTTCGGCTCGGGCGCCAACACGGTCAACTATGTCTATGGCGCGACCGTCAATCCCTTTGCGCCGACCTTGAGTTGCGCCGGCTCGTCGGGCGGGTCGGCGGTGGCGCTGGCGACGGGGATGGTGCCGCTGGCCACCGGCTCTGATCTCGGCGGCAGCCTGCGCACCCCGGCGTCCTTCTGCGGCGTTGTCGGCCACCGCCCCTCCCCGGGCACGGTCCCGACCGATCAGGCGCGCGACGGCTGGTCCCCGCTCGCCGTCGACGGGCCGATGGGGCGAACGGTGGGTGATGCGGCGCTGCTGCTGTCCGCGATGGTCGGGCCGACCGATCTCGATCCGATCGCCCGCGATCTGTCGGGAGAGGCCTTCGCGCCGCTCGCCGCGGTGGATCTCCGCCGGTTGCGCGTCGCCTTCTCCGAGGATCTCGGCTGCCTGCCGATCGATCCGGGCGTGCGTGCCAGTTTCCGTGCGGCAGCCGAGCGCATCGCCCCGCTCTTCGCCGCGGTGGAGTGGCGGGCACCCGATTTCGGGCCGGTGCACGAGACCTTCGAGGATCTGCGTGCGGTCGCCTATGCCCATGCCTTCGGCGACTATGTGCGCGACATGGGTGATCTGGCCGGCCCCAATGTCAGGGCCAATGTCCGCCTTGCCGAGGATCTGTCCGTGGCGCGCATCGGCCGGGCGCACGCGCTGCAGACCGAGCTGTTCCGGCGGGTCGGACGGTTCTTCCGTGATGTCGACCTCCTGATCTGCCCCGCGGCACCGGTCGTGCCCTTCCCGGTCGGTACGGTGTATCCGGCCGAGATCGACGGCGTCGCGATGGACACCTATATCCGCTGGGTCGCGCTGAGCTACGCCATCACGCTGACGACCCATCCGGCGACCGTCATTCCCTGCGGCCGCGGACCGACCGGCCTGCCCTTCGGCATCCAGCTCGTCGGACGGCATCGCGACGATGCGGGCACGCTGGCCATCGCCGCGGCGCTCGAAGCGCGGCTGGCCGGTGATCCGGTTCTGGCCCGCCCCCGTCCGGATGTGGCGGTGCTCGCCGCGGGGCGGCTGGAAACGCTGGCCGGTACCATACCCTCCGGCTGGGGCGGCCGGGCGGAGACGCCCTATCACCCGCTGGCGGGCCGTCGGTCTGGCGGCAGCCCGGCGATTGGCGGGAAGCCGTAGAGGCGGGCGGGGTTGTCGACCAGGATGCGGCGGCGAATCGCTGCATCCGGCGCCCAATCGGCCAGGAGGTCGAGCAACGCGCCGATTCGCGGCATCGGCCTGCGCCAGGCGACATGCGGCCAGTCGGTGCCGAAGAGACAGCGCTCCGGCGCCGCTTCGATGAGCACCCGTGCCATCGGCACGGTCGCGGCCCAGCATGGTCCGGGCGCCAGGCGGAAGGCCGCCGAGAGCTTCACCCACGCCCCGTCCCGCACGAGGTCGACGAGCGCCAGAAAGCCGGTATCGGACGCGGCCGTCGCGGCCGGCACATTCGCCATGTGGTCGATGACGATCGGCACCGGCAGGCGGCGCAGACGGGGCGCCAGGGCCTCAAGCGCCGGCCCGTCCAGCAGGAACTGAAGATGCCAGCCCAGCTCGCGGCAGAGCGCGCCGTAGCGTTCGAGCGCCTCGAAACCGATGCCGCCACCGAACAGGATGTTGAGCCTGAGTCCCGTGACCCCCGCCTCGGCAAGCGTGCGATAGGCCCTGTCCGGCAGATCGGGCGGCGCGACCGCGACACCGCGCAGCCGGGACCGATTGGCGGTCAGCGTCTCGATCAGCAGCCGGTTGTCGGTGCCGTGTACGCTGACCTGCACCAGCACGCCGCGGTCGAAGCCCGCCCGATCCAGCATCGCGAGATAGTGCGCGGCCGGAGCCGGGGGCGGGTCGTAGCCGCGCCCCGCGACCAGCGGGTGGAGCGGCGGCGCTCCGATGACATGGGCGTGGCTGTCGACGGCCCCGGCCGGCATGACAAATCGCGTCGGTCCCGAGACCTCGGGATCGGGGCCAGGGCAGGGGCGCGGACCGGTGCGGAAGAGCGGCATCGGGCTCATGCTCCGCCGGCCCGGCGAGCGCTGCCGCTCTTCCACGCCAACGGTGCCGCACGGGGGCTCGTGCTCCCGGCATGCGCGGCATAGGCTGCGATGATGTCCGACAGCATCCGATGCCTCTCCTTCACCCCTCGTCACGGTGCGGCGCAGCCGCCGCGACCAACATGACATCCATTCTCGTCGATGCCGATGCGTGCCCGGTGCGCGAGGAGGTGTATCGCGTCGCGGGGCGCCATGGCGTGGCGGTCATCGTCGTCACCAATGGCGGCGTAAGGGTGCCGCAGAGCGATCTCGTCCGGCTGGTCGTCGTCGGCGATGCCTTCGATGCCGCGGATGACTGGATCGCCGAGGCGGCGGGGCCGGGCGATGTGGTCATTACCGCCGATGTGCCTCTCGCGGCACGCTGCCTCGCCCGTGGTGCGGCCGTGCTCGGCCCGACCGGCCGCGCCTTCACCGAAGCCTCGATCGGCGCCGCCCTCGCCTCACGCGCGCTGATGGCGGATCTCCGGGCCATGGGTGTCACGACGGGCGGGCCGGCGCCGATGACGCGTGCCGATCGCTCGCGTTTCCTGTCGGCGCTCGACACGGCGGTGGTCGCCGCCCGCCGCGCCGCCGGCCTTTGAGCGGCACAGGCCGGTGACGCGCCCGGGCAGCTTTCGCTTTGACGTCCGAAAATAAGTAATATTTAATTCCCGGGCTCGGGGCGCGGCCGGGCGCCTCCCACGGCTGCGGACCCCATCGGCCTTCATCCCGGCCATCGGGAAAGGCCGCGGGCAGAAGAACAAGGGGGCGCACGCTAGCAGGGGGAGTGATCATGCAGACAGCAGGGACCGCCATCCGGATCGTCGCGATCGCGGCGTTCGGCACGCTTGCCGCGCTGGGCCAGGCCCAGGCGCAGGACGCCCCGGCGACGGAGGCGGGCCGGTTCGAGATCGGGCCGATGTTCGAGGGCTGCGATGACGGCTCGCTCGCCGAAGCGCTGGCCGACGGTATCGTTCTCGGGATCAGCCCCAGCCCGCCCTACACCTCGGTCGATCCCTCGACCAACGAGGCCTGGGGCATCGATGTCGAGATCATCGAGCCGGCGCTGCGCTGGCTGGGCATCACCAACATCACCTATGAGGTGGCGCCGTTCAGCTCGCTGACGCCGGCGCTGCTGTCGGGCCGCATCGACATCGTCGCCTCGAACATCCACGTCACCCCCGACCGGCTCGAGGTGATCAGCTTCACCGGCCCCGCCTGGTGGTATGGCCCGGCGGTCACCGTCGCGGCCGGCAACCCGGCCGGCATCACCAGCTTCGACGACCTCGTCGGCCGCGAGGTGGGGGCGATCGCCGGCTCGGCGGCGGACGAGTATCTGCGCAAGATCGGCGCCGAGGTGGTGCCGTTCCAGACCGATGCCGATCAGTTCCTCAGCCTCGCCCAGGGCCGTGTCGACGTGATCCTCGAGGATGATGTGAAGGTGGCGAGCTACCTCGCCGAGAATCCGGGCACCGGCATCGAGATGGTCTCGGGCGTGACGATCCCGGACGAGCTGATCTTCGAGTACGGCTACGGCTATGCCCGCTACGCCCTGCGCAAGGAGGACTGCATGCTGCGGACCGCCCTGTCGCAGGGGCTGGCCGAGGTGCGCGGCAACGGCACTGTCTCGGCGGTGCTGCGCGCGTATGGGCTGTCCGACCGCAACCTGTTCTTCTTCCCGCTGCAGGACTGACGGCAGACCTTCGGGGGCGGGGCCGCGGCGGCCCCGCCTGCCCCGGCTCGGCCCCCATGGCCCGAGCCCGGATGGTCCGAGCGAGGCGAAGGGATGGATCTCCTCAACCTGACGGTCGTCGGCGACTATTACGACGTGCTGCTGCGCGGTCTGTTGATGACCGTGGTGATGACGCTGATCGTCATCACGATCAGCCTCGTCCTGGCGATCCCGGTGGCGCTGGCCCGCATGTCGCGCTCCTGGGCGCTGCGGACCGTGAGCGGCATCTATGTCGAGGTGATCCGCGCCACGCCCCTGCTGCTGCAGCTCATCTACATCTATTTCGTGCTGCCCGGGGTCGGCATCCGGCTCAACGGCTTCGTCGCCGCCATCGTCGGGCTGACGCTGCACTACACCGCCTATCTGAGCGAGGTCTATCGCGCCGGCATCCAGGCGGTGCCGAAGGGGCAATGGCAGGCCGCCGCGGCGCTGGGCATGTCGAGCACGACCGCCTTCCTGCGCATCGTGCTGCCCCAGGCGGTCCGCATCGTCACGCCGGCGCTCGGCAATTACTTCATCTCGCTGTTCAAGGACACCGCGCTCGCCTCGGTGGTGACGGTGCAGGAAATCCTGTTCTCCGGCCAGATCATCGCGGCCCGCACCTATCAGTATTTCACGATCTACACGGTGTGCATGATCATGTACTTCGCGATCGGCTATCCCGCGGCGCTGTTCGTGCGCTGGCTCGAGCGGCGCACCGCCGCCGGCTATGCCGCGCGCCGCCGCCGTCGCCGCACCGCGACGGGCGACGCCGAAGCGGAGACCCGGCCGTGATCGTGCTGCGCGAGATCAGCAAGTCCTACGGGCCGCTGAAGGTGCTGCACGAGGTCTCGCTCGAGGTGGCGCGCGGCGATGTCGTCTGCGTCATCGGCCCGTCGGGCAGCGGGAAATCGACGCTGCTGCGCTGCATCAACTACCTCGAGGTGCCGGAGAGCGGGACGATCGAACTCGACGGGCGCGTCTGTTATCGCGACTTCGTCGACGGGCGGATGCGCGAGCGGCCGCGGGCCGAGATCGTCGCGACCCGCCGCAATTTCGGCATGGTGTTCCAGGACTTCCAGCTGTTCCCGCATCTCACCGCGCTGGGCAACGTCACCGAGGCACCGATCCGCGTGCGGCGTCTTGCGCGCGCCGAGGCCGAGCGCAAGGCGCTCGACCTGCTCGGCCGCGTCGGGCTCGCCGACAAGGCCGACGCCTATCCCGAAGAGCTTTCGGGTGGCCAGAAGCAGCGTGTCGCCATCGCCCGCGCCCTGGCGATGGAGCCCAAGGCGATGCTGTTCGACGAGCCGACCAGCGCGCTCGACCCCGAACTCGTCGGCGAGGTGCTCGAGGTGATGCGCGCGCTCGCCGCCGAGGGGATGACGATGATCGTGGTGACCCATGAGATGGGCTTCGCGCGCCAGGTCGCCGATCGCGTCGTCTTCATGGATCATGGGCGGATCGTCGAGGAGGCGCCGCCGGAGGTCTTCTTCACCACGCCGCGCATGCCGCGGACGCAGGATTTCCTGCGCACCGTCACCCAGCCGATGGCCCAGGCGGCACAGCCGCCGGCCGACGCGACCCCCGCCATCCCGTCCGACCCGTTCCGTCGAGGAGGTTTTTCGTGAGCAGTGTCGAGACCCCGTCCGCCCGGGGGCCGCGCGCGCGGCTCGATCCCGCCCGCATCGTCGCCATCGAGGTGGCGCCGCTGCTTGGCGAGAGTCCCAAGGGCGGCTGGTCGGCGGAGATCCGGCCGGAGGATTCGATCCACGCCATCATCGCGGTCCACACCGATATCGGCGTCACCGGCTATGGCAGCGTGTTCACCGACGGGCGTCTGGTGCAGGCCGGTGTCGCGGTGCTCGAGCCGCTGTGGCGGGGCCAGAATGCGCTCGAGCCGGAGCGGGTGTCCGAACACCTCCACCAGAACACCTTCTGGATGGGCCGTGGCGGCACGCTGACCCACACCATCAGCGGCATCGACATCGCGCTGTGGGACATCCTCGGCAAGGTCACCGGCCTGCCAGTCGCGGTGCTCTTGGGCGGCATTCACCGGCGCCGCGCCCAGCCCTATTGCTCGCTGCTGATGGACATGCCGGACCGGATGGGCGAGGCCGTCACCGCGTTCCGCGAGCGCGGCTTCCGCGCCTTCAAGATCGGCTGGGGGCCGTTCGGGCGCACCGAGGACGCCAAGCTCGACGAAGCGATCGTTGCGGCAGCGCGGCACGCCGCGGGCGATGACGCCAAGCTCTTCGTGGATGCCGGCGGCAGCGATGCCTTCTGGCCGCGCGGGCTGAAATGGGCGATCCGCACCTCGGACATGCTGGACGCCTGGGGTGTCGGCTGGTTCGAGGAGGCGCTGCCGCCGGACGCCATCGACGATTTCGTGCGCCTGCGCGAGCGCAGTCGGGTGCCGATCGCGGGCGGCGAGGTTCTGACCCGCCGGCAGAGCTTCGTGCCCTTCCTGACCCGCGGCGCCTTCGACATCGTGCAGCCCGATGTCACCAAGGTCGGCGGCATCTCCGAGCAGCGGCACATCATCCGCATGGCCGAGGCCTTCGGCGTCCATTACGTCGGGCATGGCTGGAACACCGCGCTCGGCCTCGCCGCCGATCTGCAGCTCGCCGCCGCCGCACCGAACACCGATCTCGTCGAGTTCATCGGCGGCAGCCCCTATGTCGACGGCATCACCACGACGCCCTTCGTGGTCGACGACGAGGGCTATCTCGAGATACCCGACGCGCCCGGGCTGGGCGTGTCGCTCGATCCTGACAAGCTCGCCCGCTATACCCCCGATCCGCGGCCGCTGTTCCGCTGATCCTTCCGCCGACCCACCCTTTCACCGAGATCCGAGGACACGATGCGCATCGAGGCCGTCGACTTCTTCTACCTGTCCATGCCGGAGGTCACGACCGAGGCCGATGGCAGCCAGGACGCGCTGCTGGTGCGCGTCGCTGCCGGCGGGATGGTGGGCTGGGGTGAATGCGAGGCCTCGCCACTCGTCTCGATCGCGGCCTTCGTGACGCCGATGTCGCATGGCGCCTGCCGTCCGGTCTCCGCCGCTGTGCTGGGGGCGACGCTCGACGGGCCGGAGGACATCGCCCGCATCGCCGCGCGCGTCGAATATGACAGCATGGACCTGCTGCAGGCACCGCACACCTGGTCCGGCATCGAGATGGCGCTGTGGGACCTGCTGGGCAAGGCGCGGGGCGAACCGGTCTGGCGCCTGCTCGGCTGGGACGCTGCCCACCCCAAGCTGCCCTATGCCTCCCAGCTCTTCGGCGACACACCGCAGCAGACGCTGGAGCGGGCGCGCGACGCCGTCGCCCGCGGCTTCCGCGCCACGAAATTCGGCTGGGGCCCCTTCGGCACCGGCACGCCGGAAGCCGATGCCGATCATCTCGCCGCGGCGCGCGAGGGGCTCGGGCCTGACGGCATCCTGCTGGTTGATGCCGGCCAGATCTGGGGCGATGACGTCGAGCGCGCCGCGCTGCGCCTGCCGATGCTGGAGCAGGCGGGGGCGGTGTGGCTCGAGGAGCCGTTCCACACCGCGGCGCTCGAGGCCTATGCGGCGCTCGCGGCGCGCAGCGGCAAGGTGCGGATGGCCGGCGGTGAGGGCGCGCATAACGCCTTCATGGCGCGCCATCTGATCGACTATGGCAAGATCGGCTTCGTCCAGATCGATTGCGGGCGGATCGGCGGGCTGGGGCCGGCGCGACAGGTGGCCGATTACGCGGCGGCGCGCGGCGTCACCTATGTCAACCACACCTTCACCTCGCATCTCGCGCTCAGCGCCTCGCTGCAGCCCTATGCGGGGCTGGCGGAGCATCGCATCTGCGAATACCCCGCCGCACCGAAATCGCTGGCCTGGGATCTTTCCAAGACG
>CAYORM010000071.1:0-14853 GCA_964406375.1 uncultured Mycobacteriaceae bacterium
CCGCTGCCGGAGGACGAGGCGACCTGGTCCGAACTCTTCGTCATGTTCGCGACGGCGAGCGGCAACGTCCGGCGCAATGCCCTGTCCGATTTCACCAGCATCAATCGCAACGGCAAGATCGCCATGAAGCTGGACGAGGGCGACAGCCTCGTCTCGGTCCATGTCTGCCGCGAGGACCAGGACGTCCTGCTCGCCACCAGCCACGGCATGTGCATCCGCTTCCCGGTCACCGATGTCCGCGTCTTCAAGGGGCGGGATTCGACGGGTGTGCGTGGCATCCGGCTGGCCGGCGGCGACCGGGTGATCTCGATGTCGATCCTGCACCATCTCGACGCGACGCCCGAGGAACGGGCGGCCTATCTGCGCCAGGCCAATGCGCTGCGCCGGGCCGAGGGCGAGGAGGATGACGGGGCCGATGCGCCGGCGATCGCCGAGATCGACCTGACGCCGGAGCGCTTCGCCGAGATGGAGGCGGCCGAGGAGATGATCCTGACGGTCAGCGAGCAGGGCTTCGGCAAGCGCAGCTCGGCCTATGGCTACCGGCTCACCGGGCGGGGCGGCAAGGGCATCTGGACGATGTCGATGGGTGACCGCAACCTCGCCGTCGCCGCCTGCTTCCCGGTCTCGGCCGGCCTCGACGTCATCCTCGTCACCGATGGCGGGCAGGTGATCCGCACCCCCGTCGACCAGATCCGCATCGCCGCCCGCAAGACGATGGGCGTACGGGTCTTCGACGTGGCGGAGGGTGAGCGGGTGGTCTCCGTCGCTGCCGTGCCGGAGGAAAATGGCGGCGCGACCGGGGACGAGCCGGAGACGCCGCCATCGGACGCGTCCGCTATGGATGAGGCCGGGTCGGAGGCGGTGCCCGATGATGCGGCGGGCGGTACCGATGCCGGCGGGGGGCAGACGGCGTAGAGTTCGGGGACGGGCATGACGGGGACGGAGCGGGGCATGCGAACGGGCGGGGTCTCAGCGCGCGGAGGGCGTGCGGCGTGCCGGCGCCGGCCGTCATGAGGATCGGCGTCTATCCGGGCACCTTCGACCCGATCACCAAGGGCCATCTCGACATCATCCAGCGGGGCGCGAAGCTGGTCGACCGGCTGATCGTCGCCGTCGCCCGCAATGACGGGAAAGGGCCGCTCTTCCCGACCGACGAGCGGGTCGAGATGGTGCAGGACGAGGTGCGCCCGCTGGTCGAGGCCGGCGCGTCGATCGAGGTGATGTTCTTTTCGAACCTCCTCGTCCATTTCGCGCGCGATGCCGGGGCGAGCGTCATCATCCGCGGCCTGCGTGCCCTGTCGGATTTCGAGTACGAGTTCCAGATGGCCGGGATGAACGCCAAGATCGATCCCGGCATCGAGACGGTGTTCCTCATGTCCTCGGACCGCCACCAGTTCATCTCCTCGCGCTTCGTGAAGGAGATCGGCCGGCTGGGCGGCGACATCTCGCCTTTCGTCAGCGCCCGTGTGAACGAGCGGCTGCGCAACCGCTTTGCCCGCAGCGAGTGAGGCGGCGGGCATCGCGCGGTCATTGACCGTTCCGGCGACCGCTCATACTGTCCGCCCGCATCCGCCGGACCGGCGGAGGTGAGCCGGTAGCTCAGTCGGTAGAGCAGAGGCCTTTTAAGCCCCTGGTCGTGGGTTCGAGTCCCACCCGGCTCACCATTCTCGACCTTCGGCACGGATGCCGTGCCCCATTCGCCCCGGTTTCGATCCGCGAAGGGACACGGGAGTCTCGGCCGGACCGATCGCCTTAGCCACCGTCGAGGCCCGGCTTCATCGCCTAGCCTCCGGCGCATTGGCCAGCTCGATCAGCACATCGGCATGACAGGGCCCGTCGAGGGGGCACCAGCAGGCGAGGGATCTGCCGCGGAGCTGCTCGCGCGCCATCTGCCTGATCGGCTGACCGGCCTCGCTCATCACCCAGATGCGGTAGAGCCGGATGGATTCCGTGCGTGCCGCGACGGGATCATCCGCGGTCGCCACCACCTCGCCCGTCCGGTCCCCGCGAGAGCGCAGATGGATGATGGCGTAGCGCCCGTCCTTCCGCGCTTCCAAGGCGAATGGATTGCCCCATTTCGTGCTGCGATCCACCTTCACCGCGCCGACCGGCATGCGCCAGCCCTTCTGGCGGCTGAGCTGGATGCGTTGAGGACGCTCCTTCATGTCCGGGCCTCCGCAAGTCTTCGAGATCCGGCCGTCATGCGCGCGGCCGGTGGCACCCATGCGACCTTGTACCCCGATTGGAGCCCGGGCGGTGATGAAAGGCATGCCCGCGGTGCGGCCCTCACGGCTCCGTCCCGAGCGGAGCGGAACCCCCGTCCGGCGCCGCGCGTTGGCGAGACGTGGTCCAACCGATGGAAGGCACGCGCCCCATGTCCCGCACCCGTATCGCCGCCTGCGCCGTTCCCGTCCCCGCACCGGCCGCTCTCCTGCCGCTGGCCGCCCTCCTGACTGCCGCCTTGCTGATCATGCCCGGCGGTGCGATGGGCCAGGAGGGCGACGGGCACGAGAACACCGCGCAGCATGGCGGTTTCCGCATGGCGCAGACCGAGACTACGACGATCAGCTTCGTCGCCGCGGCTGATGGCGACGTCCTCGCTTCCGACCTCATCGGCATGGATGTTCGCAACAGCGCCAATGAAGAGATCGGCGAGGTCGAGGATCTGATCATCGGCGACGGGCGGACGATCCGCGCGGTAATCATCAGCGTCGGCGGCTTTCTGGGGCTGGGCGAGCGCTACGTGGCCGTCGACCCCGCCTCGATCATGCTGGTTCGCGATGGGGACGACGATTGGGACGCGCTGCTGGAAGCCAGCGCTGCGGAATTCGAGAACGCGCCCGAATTCACATATAGGGAAGCAGACTGGGATTGAGGCGCGGGACACGTCCGGCGGGTCCACTGGACCCGCCACCGACCGCCCCGCCATTCTGAGCCATGCCGATCATTCTTCTTCTCGCAGGTGTCGCCGCCTTCCTCGCCGGCATCGGGTGGTGGGCCTTCTCCAGCACCGCCCACCTCGCCGGCGCCGCCGGGGGCGCCGTGACTTGGATCGTCCTGGGTGCGATTGTGGCGGCGGTGATCCTGATCTCCTTCTTCGTCACAATCGCCCGCCGCCAACCGCCGCCGGATGGTTGATCCGCGCCGCCGCGCCGCCGTTGAACCAGGCGGGGCGAGGACGCTAAAATCGTCGTCCTCCAAAACAGTGCGGGCGGCGTCTGCGGTGTGATGCCGGTCGGTTCCCCGCGGCACCGCGCGACTGGCCTCGCCTGCCCGCATGACCGGCTCCGTGACACCCGTTCCGAGGATCCTTCATCAGACCTGGCGCGATCGTCGGCTCCCCGACATCTACAAGCGTCTGCACGAGGGCTGGCAGGCGCTGCATCCGGGCTGGACCTTGCGGCTGTGGACGGATGAGGAACTGCGTGCGCTGGTCGCCGAGGCCGCACCCGATTTCCTGCCGGTCTATGACGGCTACCGGACCCCGATCTGTCGGGTGGATGCCGCGCGCTATTTCATCCTCGACCGCTATGGCGGGGTCTATGCCGATCTCGACATGGAGTGTCTCGCCCCGATCGAGCCGCTGCTCGAGCCCGGCACGCTGTCGATTGGGCTGGAGCCGCTGTCACATCACCATCTGCCGAAGGCGGTGGCCCGCCGGCTCAGCCGCATCCTCTGCCCCTCGCTGATCATCTCCCCGCCCGGTCACCCGTTCTGGCGGGCGGTGGAACGTGCCATGGTGGCCGCGCGTGACGAGACCGACCCGCTCGACGCGACCGGACCCTACCTGCTCGGCCGGGTGTATCGGCGCTGGCCCGACCGTCAGGGTCGCGTCCGCCTCCTGGCGCCCGAGCACTTCTATCCGTTCGACCAGGCTGCGGCTGTTGCCGGGCGGGCGATCGACCTCGAATGGTGGGCGGCGACCACGCGGCGCGCGATCTGTGCCCATCACTGGGACGGCACTTGGTTCAGGGGTGGTGCGGCTGCCGACGGCGGCGGTCCGCGGCCGGACCGGTTGCCGCTGGTCGTGACCGGCCCCGGCGCCGCCGCGACACCGGAGGGGGCGAAGCCGCAAACACTGCCGACGCCGCCGCTGCCGGCCGCGCCGCCGCTCGTCTCCTGCCTTATGGTGACGCGGGGCAGGGCGGCCCTCGTAGCCGCGGCGATCGAGAGCTGGCGGCGGCAGAGCTGGCCCGAACGCGAGCTCGTGATCGTCGATGACGAGCCGGCGAGTGAGCTGCCCGGGCGGGTCGCGGCGCTCGACGATCCGAGGATCCGCGTGATCCGTCCGCCGGCCGGACCCGACGGCCGGTCCGGGCCGCTCGGCGCCCTGCGCAACCTCGCGGTGGCCGAAGCGCGTGGCGCCTATCTCTGTCAGTGGGACGACGACGATCTCGCCGATCCGCTGCGGATCGAGCTGCAGATGGCGGCCATCGCCGCGACCGGTGCGGCGGCGTGCTTCCTGCGCCGCTGGACGATCTGGTGGCCGCACAGGCGGCGGCTCGCCCTGTCGGTGCGGCGGATATGGGAGGGGTCGATGATCTGCGCCCGCGGCGCGGTGCCGCCCTACCCGGCGCTGGCACGCGGCGAGGACACGCCGGTGGCCGAGGCGATATGTGCGGGGCACCGCGTCGCCCATCTCGACCTACCGGGCCTCTATCTTTACACCGCGCATGGCGCCAACACCTTCGAGCCGAAACATTTCGAGCGGCACTGGCGACATGCGACGGGGCGCTACGAGGCGGCCGACTGCGACCGGCTGATCCGTCACCTTGCGACGCGGATGCCAGTCGCGGCGCTGGCGGCCGCCGTGGGCGTGACGCCCGGCGGAGACACGCCGGCAGGGGCGGCTGCACCGCGCCCGACGGGCTCCGAGCAATGGCCGCTGCGCGACCGGGCCGGGATCCTGCTCCACCATGCCGGCGCCGCGCTGCGTGCGCGCTGGCAGGGGCCCCGGCTCCGCCGCAAGGTCACCCGTCGGGCAGTGGCGGCGCGCGATCCCGAGACGGCGCTCGATCTCTGGCGGCGGGTCTGGACGCTGTCGCGCGGCCGGTCGGGCGATGCGGCCCTGGGGCAGCTTGACGCCCTTCTGACGCTCGGACGGGTGGAGGAGGCCCGCCGCTTCGCGGCGAGCCCCGCGGTCGCGCGCCTGCCGGCCGGGATCCGCGGCCGGCTGAATGCCCGGCTCGGCGAGGCGCGGCTGAAGACCGAAAGATCAACTGCGCCGCATGGCGTGTCGCTGCCGCGCCCCCGGTCGCTCGCGACGCCGCCGACGGTGCTGATCCTCACGCCGATGCGCGATTGCGGACGGCACCTGCCCCGCTACCGGGCGCTGCTCGAGGCCCTGGACTACCCGCCGGACAGGCTGTCTCTCGGCATCCTCGAAGGCGACAGCCGCGACGATACGCAGCGCCTCGCCGGTGCGATCGTCGACACCCTCGCCATGCGCCTGCGCCGGACGGTGCTGCTGCATCACGATACGGGTCTCGTCCTGTCAGAACTGCGCTGGACGCCGGCGCTGCAGCGTCGACGACGTGCGGCACTGGCCCGGGTGCGCAACCGGCTTCTCCTCGGCGCGCTGCGTGACGAGGCCTGGGTGCTGTGGCTCGACGCCGATCTCGCCTACTATCCGCCCGACCTCCTGTCGCGGATGCTGGCGACCGGCGGGCGTATCGTGGTGCCGCATTGCGTGGTCGAGGGGACGGGCCGGACCTTCGACCTCAACACCTTCGTGCTGGACCCCGACCGACCCGAGGCGGCGGTGCCGTCCCATTGGCACGATGGCCTCCTCCAGCCGCCGAAAGGGGCCGGGCGCCGCTATCTCGACGCCTTCGCCGGCGACAACCTCGTGCGGGTGGACGGCGTCGGCGGGACGGCGCTCCTGGTCGATGCCGACCTCCACCGCGACGGGCTCATCTTCCCCGTCGCGCCCTATCGCGGCTACATCGAGACCGAAGGGCTCGCGATGATGGCCGCCGATATGGGCGAGGCCTGCTGGGGCATGCCAAGCCTGACCATCGCCCATGTCGCCGAATAGGCCTATTCGCCGCGAACCGTCTCCACGAGATCCATCAGCCGGCCGATATCGGTCACCAGCAGGTGATCCTGCTTGCGGATGACGAGCCCGTCGCGCGACAGCTCGCCGAGGACCCGCGCGACGGTCTCCCGCGTCGTGCTGACCCGCGTCGCGATGTCGTGATGAACCGGGATCGGCGCGATGACCGCGGTCATGTCGTCCCGGATGCCGGGCCGCGCGAGACGGAGGATCTCGCCATGGACCCGGTTGTTGGCGGCGAGCGTCGAGAGGTCGACGATCCGCTCGGTCGACCGCCGCACCATGCCGGCGAGGTGCCGCATCATCGCCAACGCGAGCGCCGGGGTCTCGATCACGAGCCGGCAGAAGGTCGCCGCGGCGCAGAGTGCCACCGTGCAGTCGGTCAGCGCCACCACATCGGCCGAGCGCAGCGCCCCGTCGATGGCGGCGAGCTCACCGAAGACGCTGCCCGGCTCGAGATCGTCGAAACTGACCTCGCGCCCCGAGGCCGAGAAGACGACGACACGCACCCGGCCCTCGAGCAGGAAGAAGACATCCTGCGCCTCGTCCGCGCGATCGATGATCTGCCTGTCACGGGGATAGCGCTGGAAGCGGCAGTGGCGCACCAGCTCCGCCTTCGCCTCGGCCGGGGCGCCGGCCAGCAGGTGGACGCCGTCGAGCGTCCGCCGCTCCTGTCCTCGCCCGTCCTGTTCGATCGCCATCCCGCGACCTCCTCGCGATCCGCCGGGCCGTTGCCAGTCTAAGCGCGGCCGTCCCGCCGTTCCAACCGGGCAGACCGCATCGGCGTGCTTTTCTTCTGTCACGCATTCGTTCTGAATCCCATGGAACGAATCTTCTCGGGCGTTGCTCCTTCCGAGCGACCATCATGTCCAAGTTGGAGGGGTGCGCGATCACGACGACAGCGATGCAGCAGGAGAGCGGCCGCCCACCGCGGGGGCCCGCGGGGGATCCTCCGGCCTGGGAATGGCGGGAGGGTGGCGCCGTCCTGCGCCTGTCGGGCGAGTGGCGGTCTCGCCGCACCCCGCCCGCAGCACCGGATACGCCGCCCTCCGGCACGCCGGCACGTCTCACCTTCGACACGAGCGCCGTGACCGGTTGGGACAGCTCGCTCGCCATCTTCGTCGCGGCGGCCGTGCGATCGGTGACGGCGGCGGGCGGCACGGTGGATGCCTCCGGTCTGCCGGCGCCGTTGCGCGGCCTTCTCGATCTCGTTGCGAGTGCCCCGCCGCCGCCGCAGCGCGGCGCGCCGCCCCCGCGCCACGGCGCGGTGACGCGTCTCGGCGAGGCGGCGATCCGGACGGTACGACGGACGCTGGCGGTCACCACCTTCCTCGGTGAGACCACGATCCGCGCCGTCGCGACGCTGCGCCGTCGCAGCCAGATCCGACGGATCGACGTGCTGACGCTGATGCGCGACGCCGGCGCCGCCGCGCTGCCGATCGTCACCATCGTCAATGTGCTGGTCGGCGGCATCCTCGCCTTCGTCGGTGCGGTCCAGCTCCAGCAATTCGGCGCCGGTCTGCTCGTCGCCGATCTCGTCGGCATCGCCATGGCGCGCGAGATGGCGGCGGTGATGACGGCGATCGTCATGGCGGGGCGGACCGGCGGCGCCTATGCCGCGCACCTTGCTACCATGCAGGGCAATGAGGAGATCGACGCCTTCACCACCTTCGGTGTCTCTCCCATCGAGCACCTCGTCGTGCCGCGCGTGCTGGCGCTGACGCTGATGATGCCGCTGCTCTACGCCTATGGCTGCGCGGTGGGGCTGATCGGCGGGATGATGGTGGGCGTGGCGGTGCTCGACCTGACGCCGATCGCCTATGTCGAAGAGACCCGCGCCGCCGTCGATGCGACGGAGTTCGTGATCGGCTTCATCAAGAGCGCCACCTTCGGTGCGCTCGTCGCCGTCGCCGGATGCTATCTCGGCCTCGGCGCCGGGCGCAGCGCCGCCGATGTCGGCCGCGCCGCCACCTCGGCCGTCGTCGCCGGCATCATCGGCATCATCGCCCTCGACGCCATCTTCGCCGTCGTCACCCATTTCGCGGGAATCTGAGATGGCGGCGGAGAGCAAGGCCAGGATCGAGGTCGATCGGCTGACGATGCGCTTCGGCCAGCGCCTCGTGCAGCGCGACATCTCCTTCGACGTGGCGCGCGGATCGATCTTCGCCATCATGGGTGGCAGCGGCTGCGGCAAGAGCACGCTGCTGAAACACCTGATCGGGCTGATCCGCCCGGCGGAGGGGGAGGTGCGCTACGATGGGGAGTCCTTCTGGGCAGTGGAGGAGCAGCGTCGTGCGGCAATCGGCCGGCGGTTCGGCATCCTGTTCCAGAACGGCGCTCTGTGGAGTTCGATGAGCGTCGCGGAGAATGTGGCGCTGCCGATGGAGCTGTTCCTCGATCTCGACCGCAAGACGATCGAGCAGCTCGTCGCCTTCAAGCTGGCGCTGGTCGGGCTCGCCGGGTTCGGCGACTTCATGCCCTCGGCACTGTCGGGCGGCATGCGGAAACGGGCGGGGCTCGCCAGGGCGCTCGCCCTCGAACCCGACATCCTGTTCCTCGACGAGCCTTCGGCCGGGCTCGACCCGGTGACCTCGCGCCGGCTCGACGACCTCATCCTGCGGCTGCGCGACGGGCTCGGCGCCACCGTGGTGATCGTGTCCCACGAGCTCGCCAGTCTTTTCACCATCGCCGATGACGGAATCTTCCTCGACGCCGAGAGCAAGGTCCCGATCGGCCGCGGCAGCCCGCGCAGGCTGCTGGATGATCCGACAACCCACCCGACCGTGCGGGCGTTTCTGACCCGCGGCGGAACGACTTCGAGGGCGACGACGGCATGAGAGAGACGCGTCAAGCGACCATCGTCGGCCTGTTCATCATCGGAGCGATCCTCCTCATCACCGGCGCGGTCCTGCTGTTCAGCGGTCCGTCGCTGCTCGCCCAGCCGATCCGCGTCGTCACCTTCTTCGAGGGCTCGGTGGCGGGGCTGGAATCCGGTGCGCCCGTGACCTATCGCGGCGTCAAGGTCGGCTCGGTCTCCCGCATCGCCATCCTGGTGTCACCGACCGAACGTGAACCAACGATCCCGGTCTATCTCGAACTGTTCCCGAGCCAGCTGATGGCGGAGGGCGGCGGGCTCGGCGGCGTCTCGAGCGACGATGTCGGTCCGCTGGTCGAGCAGGGGCTGCGCACGCAGCTCGCGGCGCAGAGCATCATCACCGGTCAGATGCGGGTCGAGCTCGACTTCATGCCTGACGCGCCCAGGGTGTTCGTCGGCGCCGATCCCAGCGTGCCGGAGATCCCGGCCGTGAAATCGGACCTTCAGGCGTTGCGCGAGGAGATCCGCGGCCTGGACCTGCGGGGCCTGACCTCCTCCGCGCAATCGGCCCTCACCGCGATCAATGATCTCGCGGCCGCGGTCCAAGGCGAGGTCGGCACCCTGAGTGGCAGCGTCGATGGCGTCGCCCGATCGGCCGAGCGGGCCATCGGCGAGATCGAGGAGACGGTCGCGGCGCTGCGTGTCGATCTCGACGACACCCTCGCATCGATCCGCTCCCTCGCCGAGACGACAGAAGAGCAGATCGCGGCGCGCGGCAGCGAGCTGTCCTCGGCGATCACGGCGATCGAAGGTCTGGCGGCCGGCGTCAACGCGGCGTCCGGCAGTCTCAGCTCCATGCTCGATCCGCGCTCGTCCCTGCGCACCGATCTCGACGCCACACTCCGCGACCTCGCGGTCGCGGCGGGCGCGCTGCGGTCCTTCGCCCTGCAGCTCGACCGCAATCCCAGCGCAATCATCACAGGGAGATAGCCGCCATGGCCCAGACCTTCCGCCCCGCCGCGGTGGGGCGTGCCGCAGTGATCGCCGCTGCTGCCCTGCTCGGCGCCTGTTCCTTCCTGTCATCCTCGACGCCGCCGAAGCTTTATGTGCTGGGCGATCCCGCATCGGCCGCCACGGCGAGCGAGGAGCGTGGCCGCCCGCTGCTGGTCCGTACCGTCACCATCCCGGAGTATCTCGACAACCGGGACATCATGATCCGCAGCGGCGACAATGTGCTGACGGTCAGCGAGACCGGGCAATGGGGCGAGCGGCTGTCGGTCGGTATCACCCGCGGCCTCGTCACGGCGCTCGCGACACGGACCGAACGGCCGGTGCTCGCCAATGATTCGGATCGGGCGGGCCGGGCGCAGGACCTGATCATCGATATCGAGACCTTCGATGTGCGGGCGGACGGATCGGTCGTCCTGGTGGCGCGCTGGCAGGTCTACGATCCCGATCGCCGCCGGACGGTCGCCAGTGAGCGCGTCGTGCTCGATGACCGTGCGGCCACACTCGCCGATGAGGACGTCGTCGGCGCGATGAGCCGGCTCATCGGGCGGCTCGCCGACGGCATCGCCGCGAAGGTGTGAGGGATCAGCCGGAGCGCAGATAGCGTACGGCCGCGTCGCGCTCGAACAGGTAAAGGAGGGTTCGCAGCGCCTGGCCGCGAGCGGTTTCGAGTTCGGGGTCGCGGCTGATGACTAGGGCCGCGTCGTCGCGCGCCGCGGCCAGCAGCTCGCCATGGATGATGGGATCGGCGATGCGGAATTCCGGCAGACCGCTCTGGCGGGTGCCCAGCACCTCGCCCGGGCCGCGCAGCCGCAGATCCTCCTCCGCGATGACGAACCCGTCCTCGGTCATGCGCATCGTCTTCAGCCGTGCCTTCGCGGCCTCGCTCAGCGGCCCGGCGTAGAGCAGGATGCAGACGGACGCGCCGCAGCCGCGCCCGACCCGGCCACGCAGCTGGTGGAGCTGGGCGAGGCCGAAACGCTCGGCATGCTCCACTACCATCAGTGTCGCCGCCGGGACGTCAACGCCGACCTCGATGACGGTGGTGGCGACCAAGAGGTCGAGCCCGTCGCCGGCGAAGGCGGCCATCACCCGGTCGCGCTCCTCGCTCTTCATCCGGCCATGGATCAGCCCGACCCGGTCGCCGAAGCGGGCACGCAGCATTGCATGCCGCTCGGTGACGGCGGCGACGTCGCTCGCCTCCTGCTCCTCGACCAGCGGGCAGACCCAATACGCCTTCGCACCCTCTGCGAGGCGGCGAGCGAGCGCCTCAACGACCTCGCCCAGCCGCTCGACCGGGATGGTCCGCGTGTCGACCGGCGTGCGCCCGGGCGGCTTCTCGGTCAGCCGGGACACCTCCATGTCGCCATAGGCGGTGAGCTGCAGGGTGCGCGGAATGGGCGTCGCGGTCATCACCAGCACATCGACGCCGCGCCCCTTGTCGGTGATGGCAAGACGCTGATGGACGCCGAAGCGGTGCTGCTCGTCGATCACCGCCACCGCTAGGTCGTGAAAGGCGACCTCCTCCTGGAACAGCGCATGCGTGCCGATGATGATAGGGATTGAGCCTTCGGCCAGCCGTTCCAGCAGCGCCGTCCGGGTCCGCCCCTTGTCGCGGCCGGTCAGGATCGCCGGCTCGATCCCCGCCGGCGCCACCAGCCGCGCGATCGTCGCATGGTGCTGGCGGGCGAGGATCTCGGTGGGGGCGACGAGTGCCGCCTGCCGGCCGGCCTCGACCGCGGCCAGCATCGCCATGACGGCGACGATCGTCTTGCCGCTGCCGACATCGCCCTGCAGCAGCCGCAGCATGCGCAAGGGCGCCGCCATGTCGGCCTCGATCTCGGCCAGCGCCATCCGCTGGGCGCCGGTCAGCGCGAAGGGCAGCGCCGTCTCGACGGCCCGCCGCAAGCGCCCGTCGCCGCGCGTCGGCCGGCCGGGTCGACGGCGCTGGCCCGCGCGGATCAGACCGAGGGCGAGCTGCGAGGCGAGCAGCTCGTCATAGGCCAGGCGCTGACGCGCGGGGGCGAGCGCCGACAGATCGGCATCCTCCCGCGGCGCATGGGCCGCATCGAGCGCCGCGCGGAACCCCGTCCAGCCGCGGCGGGCGAGCCAGGCCGGATCCTGCCATTCCGGCAGCGCCGGCACCCGCTCGAGGGCCGCCGCGACCGCCTTGGCCAGGGTCTTGGGGGCGAGGCCGGCGGTCAATGGATGCACCGGCTCGACCGTCGCGACGGAGGCGATGTCGTCCGGCTCGGCGATACGGTCGGGATGTGACATCTGCAGGGCGCCCTGGAACTGTTCGATCCGGCCGCTCACCACCCGGACCGCGCCGGTCGGCAGCATGCGCGCGAGCCACTCGGCCCGCGGGTGGAACCAGACGAGATCGATCGTCCCGGCGGCGTCGGAGGCGCGGATGCGGTAGGGGCCGCGACCGGCACCGGGCATGTGGCCGTCGATGCGCAGCACCATCGTGGCGATGCGGCCGGGTGTCGCGGTCGCCGTCGTGACGATCTCCCGGCGGTCGACGAGACCGACCGGCAGGTGCCAGACGAGGTCGATCACCCGCGGCCCGGCGAGCTTCGTGACCAGCCGGGCATGGCGCGGGCCGATGCCGGGAAGGCTGTCGACGGGGGCAAAAAGCGGGAACAGGATTTGCGGGCGCAAGGCGAAGGTCTATATCCACGCGCGTTGTCGAAGGCCGCGAAGCGCATCTCCGAAGCCGTCCATCATGCACGATACGACCGAAGACGGTGCCGTGGCGACACGGCGCCGACGACTGCGTTTCCGTTCCTGGCACAGGGGAACCCGTGAAGCGGACCTCCTGTTGGGAGGGTTCGCGGATGCCCATATCGAGGGCTTCGATTCTGCCGATCTCGCTGCCTACGAGCGGCTGCTCGAGAACCCCGATCCCGATCTGTGGGACTGGATCACCGGTCGCGCCCCGGTGCCGGCCGAAGAGGATGGACGCGTGATGCGGATGCTGATCGATCACTGCCGGCGTCACGGACCCGGTGGGGTCGCGGGGTGATGACGGCCATGCCCGACATCGCCGCGACCGCGGCACCGGCCGCCGTGCAGCGCTCGATTCCGTCGATCGAGACGATCGGTGGCGCGCCCGAAGGGCAGGACGCCCGCATCATCGCCGAGATGGCACGCGCCGCGGGGACGCGCGGCCTCATTCATCTCGTCACCGATGACGGGCGCCTGCCGGTGGTGCGCGCCGCGCTCGACTTCTTCGCACCGGATGTCGAGGTGCTGGTCCTGCCGCCCTGGGACTGCCTGCCCTACGACCGCGTGTCGCCGAGCCCGGAGACGACGGCGGAGCGGGTGGTGGCGCTGCTCGGGATGACGCGGCCGGCGGGCAGCCGGCCACGGGTGCTGTTGACGACGGTCGGCGCGGCGCTGCAGCGGGTTCCGCCGCGCGCGGCCTTCACCGATGCCGAATTCACCGCCGCGCCCGGCGACCGCATCGATGCCGAAGGGCTGCAGCGTTTCCTTGCGTGCAACGGCTACAGCCGGGCGCAGACGGTCCGTGAGCCCGGCGAATTCGCGGTGCGCGGCGACATTATCGATCTGTTCCCGCCGGGTGCGGAGGAGCCGCTGCGCCTCGATCTGTTCGGCGACGAGCTCGAGCGGATCCGCCGCTTCGATCCGATGACGCAGCGCACCGTCGGCGAACAGGAGCGGCTGGTGCTCGGACCGATGAGCGAAGTGCTGCTCGACGCCGACGCGATTGCGCGGTTCCGCGCCGGCTATCGCCAGCTCTTCGGCGCGGTGCTCAGCGACGATCCGCTCTACGAGGCCGTGTCGGCCGGGCGCAAGCATGCCGGCATGGAGCATTGGCTGCCGCTCTTCTTTGACGAGATGGAGACGGTCTTCGCCTATTGGCCAGCGGCGACCGTCACGCTCGATCATCAGGCGACCCAGGCGCGCGATCAGCGCCTCGTGCAGATCGCCGATTTCTACGAGGCGCGGTGCAGCGTTCAGGCTGCCGAGCATCGGGCCGCGTCCCGCGGTGAGCGGCGGGCGCCACCCTATCGGCCCTTGCCGCCCGACCGGCTCTACCTCGACGAGGCGGGCTGGGAGGCGGCGCTCGTCGGGCGGCCGGTGGCTGCATTCTCGCCCTTCGGCAGGGCCGATGGCGAGGCGGCGACGGTGACGGATGCCGGCGGCCGCCGTGGCCGTGACTTCGCCGACGCCCGTGCCGATCCGACGGCCGACCTGTTCCAGGCGGTTCGCGATCATGTCGCCGAACTGTCGCGCAACGGTCATCGCGTGATGATCGCCGGCTATACCAACGGTGCCCGCGACCGGCTGCGCTCGATCCTCGCCGAGCACGGCCTCGCCAATCTGGAGCCGGCGGAGAGCTGGGCGGAGGTCGAGGCGCTCGATCCGCGCATCGTGGCCTCGGTGGTGCTGCCGCTCGAGCACGGCTTCGTCGCCCCGGGGATCGCCGTCGTCACCGAGACGGACATCCTCGGCGACCGGCTGAGTCGCCCGCAGCGCCGGCGCCGCAAGGCCGAGCAGTTCATTGCCGAGGTCTCGTCCCTTTCCGCCGGCGATTTCGTCGTCCATCAGGATCACGGTATCGGGCGCTATGAGGGGCTGGAGACGCTGCAGGTCGGCGGCGCGCCGCATGACTGCCTGAAAATCGTCTATGAGGGCGGCGACAAGCTCTTCGTGCCGGTCGAGAACATCGAGGTGCTCAGCCGCTACGGCTCGGAAGGGGCGGGGGCCACGCTCGACCGGCTGGGCGGCGCCGGCTGGCAAGCCCGCAAGGCGCGGGTCAAGAAGCGCCTCAAGGACATGGCGGACGAGCTGATGCGTATCGCCGCGGCCCGCGCGCTGCGCAAGAGCACGCCGATCGTGCCGCCCGAGGGGCCGTGGCAGGAGTTCGTCGCCCGCTTCCCCTATGTCGAGACGGATGATCAGCTGCGGGCGATCGAGGAGGTGCTCGACGATCTCGGCGCCGGCA
>CAYORM010000072.1:0-14783 GCA_964406375.1 uncultured Mycobacteriaceae bacterium
TTGCCCTCCACCGCCAGGATGCGGCCGGTTGTCGCCTCGACCAGCGCCGCACCCACCGGCACCTCGCCGCGGGCGGCGGCGGCCTCGGCCGCGGCAAAGGCCGCCGCCATCGGGTCGTCATGGCCGGTCGGCAGGAAGGGCGGTGTCTCGTCCATGGCACCGCCTACCGCGATCCGGCGATCCGCGCTAGAGAATGGCGATGAACGCTTCCCCGACCTCCCCGGACGATGATGGCGACCGCGTCGCCAAGGTGATGGCACGTGCCGGGCTGTGCTCGCGCCGCGAGGCCGAGCGCTGGATCGCCGAGGGGCGGGTCGCGCTCAACGGCACGGTCCTGGTCAGCCCGGCCGTGATCGTCCGGCCCGGCGACACGCTGGTCGTCGATGGCGTGCCGGTGCCGCAGGCCGAGCGGACGCGGCTGTGGCGCTATCACAAGCCGGCCGGCCTCGTCACCACACGCGCCGATCCGCAGGGGCGGCCGACCGTCTTCGAGCGCCTGCCCGCCGGCCTGCCGCGGGTGATCTCGATCGGACGGCTCGACATCACCAGCGAGGGGCTGCTGCTGCTGACCAATGACGGCGAGCTGTCGCGGCGGCTCGAGCTGCCCTCGACCGGCTGGGCACGGCGCTATCGCGTGCGCGTCCACGGCACGGTCGATCCCGACGCGCTGAAGCGTCTGGCGGATGGTGTCACGGTCGAGGGCGTGACCTATGGCCCGATCGAGGCGACACTCGAACGTGTGCAGGGTTCGAATGCCTGGCTGTCGGTGACGCTGCGCGAGGGCAAGAACCGCGAGGTGCGCCGGGTGATGGAGAGCCTCGGCCTCGCCGTCACGCGGCTGATCCGCACCGCCTATGGCCCGTTCCAGCTCGGCCTTCTCGAACCCGGACAGGTCGAGGAGGTGCGCGGCACCGTGCTGCGTGATCAGGTGGGGACCTGGCTGGCTGCGCATGAGGCGGGGGTGGTGCGGACGGCCGCTGCCGGGGCTGGAACGATCGCCCTGTCAGCGGCAACGGCGCCGTCCAGGACCGCGGTGTCCAAACCCACGGCGTCCAAACCCACGGCGTCGAAGCCTCCGGCTGCCAAACCGGGGCGGCGCACGACATTGCGCCTGGACGCTGGTGCGAGCGGACAGCGCAAAGATGCCGACCCCGATCGCAAGACGAGTGGCCGGCCGGCCGGGAAGGCGCGGGGAAAGGCGGAGGCAGGGCCGGAGTCTCGCCCGGCTGCGCGCTCGGGGGGCCGGGCCACGAGGTCGCATGGCGCTAAGGATCGTCGCCGGACGCCTTAAGGGCCGGGCCTTCGACGGCCCGCCGCCCGGTGATCGCAGCCTGCGCCCGACCAGCGACCGGGCGCGCCAGGCGCTGTTCGACGTGCTCGCCCATGCCGGGCTGGGGGGCGAGCAGATGCGTTTCGATGGTGCGGTGGTACTCGACGCCTTCTGCGGGACCGGCGCACTTGCCTTCGAGGCGCTGTCGCGCGGCGCCGCACGGGCGGTGCTGATGGACAAGAGCCCCGCGGCGCTGGCGCTCGCCCGCCGCAATGCCGCGCGCCTCGGCGAGGCGGCGCGCACGCTGCTGATCCGGGCGGATGCGACCGCGCCGCCCACCGCGGCGACCGGCCCCGTCGATCTGTGTTTTCTGGACCCGCCCTACCGCCAGGGCTTGCCGGCGCTGGCGCTCGACGCCCTCGCGCGTCGCGGCTGGATCGGGCCGGCGACGCTCTGCGTGGTCGAGACGGCAGCGGACGAGGAGCCGCCGCCCGCACTCACCATTCTCGATGCGCGTCGCCACGGCGCCGCCGGACTCACGATTGGCCGGCTTCAGGCCTCGTAGGGACGGCCGAGCGCTCGCGGGGCGTTCTGCCGTCGCGCGGTCAACACCAGGACGGCCAGCGTCACCGCATAGGGCAGGGCCGTCCAGGCTTCGACCGGCAGCCCACCGGCCCAGCTCTGCGCCAGCAGCGCGAGGCTGTCGCACAGCGCGAAGAGCAGGGCGCCCAGCACCGCGCCGACCGGTGACCAACGGCCGATGATCACCACCGCGAGGGCGATCCAGCCCCGGCCGCCGGTCACACCGTCGGTGTAGGAGCCGAGATAGCCGATCGTCATCGCCGCACCGCCCAGCCCGGCGAGCGCACCGGCGGCCACCAGTGCCAGCCCGCGGACGCGCAGGACGTCGACACCGCGCATCGCGGCCGAGTCGGGATCGTCGCCGACGGCCCGCAGCATCAGACCCGGACGGGTACGCACCAGCCCCCAGGCGACCAGCGCCAGCAGCGCGACAGCGCCATAGGTGAGGAGGTTCTGCTGGAACAGCGTCGGGCCGACCAGTGGCAGATCGGCAAGGACGGGGATGCGGATCGTCGGCACCAGCGGTACGATCACCGCATCGCGGCCGGAGGGTTGCCACAGCTTGAAGAAATAGGCGGCGAGCCCGGCGCCGAGCAGCGTCATGGCGATGCCGACGACGATCTGGTTGGCCCCGCCCCGCAGCACGGCGACCGCCATGCCGAAGGCGAGGACCGCCCCGGCGATGCCGCCCGCGACGAGGCCGATGCCCCAGCCAGCCTCGGCCGCCCCCCAGATGCCGGCGAAGGCACCGATCGCCATCATGCCCTCGATGCCGAGATTGATGGTGCCGCTGCGCTCGGCGATCGTCTCGCCGAGGGCGGCGATGACGACCGGCGTGGCCAGCCTGATCGCACCAGCGAGGACGATCTCCCAGAAGGCGAGGTCCATGAGCGTCACGGCGTGCCCTCCCCGACGCGTGGCGCGGCCGGCTCCGGTACCGGGGCGGCCGGTGCGCGCGCCCGGCGTTGGCGCAGCGCGAAGGCGAGGGCGGCGAGCAGCAGCAGCAGCCCCTGCAGCACCACGGCGATCGAGGCCGGCACGCCGGTGCCCGTCTGCAAGCCGTCGCCGCCGGTCGCCAGCGCGCAGAAGACGAGGGCGGCACCGAGGATGCCGAGCGGGGTCAGCCCGCCGAGCAGCGCAACCAGCACGCCGGCGAAGCCCAGCCCGCCGGCGACGCTCGGGTAGAGCGTGCCTTGCAGGCCGGCGACCTGCAGCCAGCCGGCGAGCCCGGCGGCCGCCCCGGCCACCAGCATCGGCCCGAGCACGGCCCGCATCTCCGAGACGCCGAGACGGGCCGCGAGCTTGGCATGGGTACCGAAGAGATCGAAGGCGAGGCCCCGGGCCGAGCGCACCCACCAGGCCAGCCCCAGGGCGGCGAGGGGGACGAGCAGCACGCCCCAATGCAGCCGCGTCCCGGTCACGAGCTTCGGCAGCACCGCCTCCGGCGGCAGCCGGTCGCTGCGGGGCGTTGCCACCATGTCGTCGGTGCCGAGGACGGTGCGCAGCAGCCACAGCAGCAGCTGTGCCGCCAGATAGTTCATCAGCAGCGTCGACAGGATCTCGTTGACGCGGAACCGCGCCCGCAGGATCGCAGGGAGAAAGGCCCAGGCGAGTCCACCCGCCATGCCGGCAAGGCAGCCGGCCGGGACGAGCAGCCACGATGGCTGGCCGCGCAGGGCAAGGATCGTCGCGGTGGCGGCGGCAGCCCCGATGGCGAGCTGCCCCTCCGAACCGACGGGGAAGACGCCGGCGCGCAGCGCCGGCGCGACGCCGAGCGCGACGATCGCGATCGGCACCGCCCGGACGATCGTCTCCGACACCGCGTAGGTGTCACCGAACGCCCCGGTGATCAGCCCGGCGGCGGCGGCGAGCGCGTCGGCGCCGGCGAAGGCGACGAGCAGCGCCGCCGCGGCCAGGATGCCGAGCCCGACGAGGCCCAGCCGCGCTGTATCGGAACGACGCAGGATCACTGGTAGAGCCCGGGCGGCGGCTCCCAGCCAGTCAGAACGTGCCGGCCGATCTCGGCATGTTTCCACTCGACCGGATCATGCAGCGACAATGTGCGGGCGTTGCGCCAGAACCGGTCGAAGCCGGTCGACCGCGCTGCCGATCGCGTGCCCATCAGCCCGTGGATCTCGGCCGCCGCGCGCAGCCCCGCGCGCGAGGCCGCGGATTTCGCGGCGTAGATCGGGATGGCCAGCGCGGTCCGGTCGATTTCGCCGCGCTCGAAGGCGTCGAGGAGATCACCGGTGCCGAGCGTGATGGCATAGGCGGCGACGAGATCGGCAGTCAGCTCGCCCGTCAGCCGCCGGACATAGGGATCATCGGCGGCGTTCTCGACACCCGCCGACGGCCAGGGGCGGCTGCGCTTGCCGATGAAGGGGGCCGCCGCCCGCAGCGCGCCGATGCCGATCCCGATCAGGATCGCCGCGAACCCCGCCTGATAGCGCAGCGACGCCTGGGTGAGCGGCGCCCGGCCCGGCACGCTCGCCACCATCTCGGGTGCAGCCTCCACCCCCTCGAACGTGATGGTGCCGCTGTCGGTCGCGCGCTGGCCGAGCGCGTCCCAGTCGCGATGGATGCGCATCCCCGGGGTGCCGGCCGGCACGAGGTTGAGCTGCATGCCGAGAACGGGGTTCTCGGCAGCGCCCGGCGCATCGGGGTTGAAGGCCCAGACGGCGACGAGATCGGCCTCGGCGGCGCCCGTCGTGTAGATCTTGGTGCCGTCGATGGTGAACCCGCCATCGGGCCGCTGGCGGCAGACGGTCTTCATCGGGTCGGTTACCGTTCGGCCCGATTCGGCGACGGCGAGGCCGAGGATGCGGTTGTGGCCGACGATCTGTTCGGCCAGCCACGGGCGCAGCGCGTCGGGGCAGTAGACGAGGATCTCCCGCGTCAGCTCGTCATGCACCTTGAAGACCTGCGCGACGGCCGGATCGGCGATGGCGAGGCGGAGCTGTGCCTCGATCGAGAACCGGTGCGAGAAGCCGAGCCCGCCGAGTTCCGCCGGCACGGCGGCGTGCAGCAGCCCCGTCGTCTTCAGTGCGGCGATCGCGGCGGTCGGATAGCGCCCGGCCTCGTCATGCGCGGCGGCGCGGGGGGCGATCTCGGTCGCTATGACCGTCTCGAGCCGCGCGAGGAGGTCGCCCTCCTCCTTCGGCCACAGAACCGGCGGGAAGGCGTCGCCAAGGAGCGGCGGCAGCTCTGCCTCGCCATCGGGATGCTGATCCGGACCCGATACGGTGTCGTTCGACGTGTCGGACATCTCAGGCCTTCGCTTGCGGGCGAATGAGGGGGGTGTAGCTCGACGCGTCCATCATGCGGTGGACGTCATGGGCGTGGCTCGGGCAGCGGCAGCAGACCATGCCGGCCTGCAGCCCCAGCACCACATCGGTGAAGGATTGCGTCGCGGTGTCGATCAGGCCCTTCTCGGTGAGGCCGAGATCGGGGACGCCGGCAAGGCCGATGAAGGCCATGATCATGTAGGGCGAATGGATGCCGCAGCCGAGTGAGGCCGCCGCCTGGTTGGCGGCAATCGACTGCTCACGCACCGTCTCCCAGGGCTGGTCCGACATGATGCCGGCGATCGGCAAGGGAACGGTTGCCAGCACCTCGCCCTCTGCCACGCAGGCATAGCCGCCGCCGATTTCCCGCGCGACTTCGGCCGCGTGCATCATCTCCTCGTCGCTGGTGCCGACGAGCACGAGATTTTGGTTCTCGCAATTTGTCGTCGCCGCCAGCGCACCGCGGCGCAGGCCGAAGCCGCGCACGAAGCCGATGCCGATCGTCTCGGTCGCGTGATGGCGGTCGACGATCGCGACCTTCAGCACGTCACGTTCGAGATCGCAGCGCACGGTGCCGTCGACCACCGGAAGCTCCGCATGGAAGGCGCGCTTGAAGTAGCCGTCATACATCTCCATCGCCTGCACCCAAGCGGTCGCGCCTTCGGCCTTCACGGCGAAGGAGGCGGCCGAGAGGGTGGGGGCGAGGCGGATGGTGTTGCGCGTGACCTCGGGCACAGGGTCGGTATTGGCGAACAGCGCCCGGCCGTCCTCGGCCACCACTTCGCCGCCGACGAGCACCATCGACGGCCGGGCATCGGCGAGATCGCCGACGAGCTGGAGGTCGGCCAGCCGGCTCGGCGCGATCGCGCCGACGAGATGATCGATCCGATAGTAGAGCGCCGGGGTCAGTGTCGCCATGCGCCAGGCGAGCATCGGCGGCACGCCGAGTGCGATCGCCTGCCTGACGTGATGGTCGATATGGCCCTGGTCGTGCAGGTCCTCGACATGCTTGTCGTCGGCGCAGAAGCAGATGTGGAACAGCCCGTCCTTGAGTGCCGGGATGTCCGCAAACACGCCGGCGCAGTTGTCGTTCATGCTGCCGGCCATGACCGTCAGCATCGCGCCGAGACGCAGCCTTTCCAGCACCTCGGGCGTGGTGACGGCGTTGTGGTCGTCACTAACCCCGCCGGCGAGATAGCTCCACAGCGGCTCGTCGGTGAGGCGTGCGGTGTGGCCCGTCAGCCGCTTGCCGGCACGGATCGCCGCAACCTGCTTGCGGGCGGACCATTCGTCGAGATCGAACGGGTTGGACTCGCCCAGCGTCGCCGCATTCGACCACTGCACCCGCTCGACGATGTCGGCATCCGGTACGACCGCCCCGCCGAGTTCGAGCTGCGGGGTGCGCGGCACGCGATGCGACACCTGGCGGAAGATCCTGAGCGGCGTCGTCGTGGTACCGACGATGTCGAGCCCCTCCGGCCCCAGCACATTGGCAAGGCAATTGCCGTCAGCGAGCACGGTGGTGGTGCCGCGCGGCACCGACAGCCGCGCCAGCTCGCCCGGCGTCAGCATCGTGTATTCGATGTGGATATGCACGTCGATGAAGTTCGGCGCGACATGCAGGCCGCGCGCGTCGATCTCGCGCTTGGCCGAGAACCGGCCGACCGGGGTCACCGCGGCGATGTGCCGGCCGGCGATGACGACGTCGCGTTCCAGCGCCTCCCCGGTATGCAGCGCCATCACCCGACCGCCGCGAATGATCAGATCGGGCTCGGCCCGCCCCGCCGCGACCTCGCGCAGATGCATCAGCTCCGCGACGGTGGGGGCGAGATCGGCGCCGATGAAGGGGGCGATCGAGGGGTCGGTGTCGGTCTCGCTCATCTCTCTCGTTCCGTGACATCGGCCATCGCGCGGCCCAGCCTCGTGGGGTCCGGCGGGCCCTGGGACAGGTCGAACTCGTCGACGATACGGCCGCCACTCAACACCGCCATCCGGTCGCCGATGCCGGTAATCTCGTCGAGATCGGCCGAGATGACCACAACGGCGGCACCACGATCGGCGGCGGCGACCAGCGCGTTGCGGACGGCGGCGGCGGCGGCGAGGTCGAGGCCCTGGGAGGGGCTGTGGGCGATGATGACGCCGGGCTCGCGTTCGAGCTCGCGGCCAATCATCAGTTTCTGCTGGTTGCCGCCGGAGAGTGCGCCGGCCCGCAGCGTGGGATCGGGGGGGCGGACACCGTAGCGGGCACAGACGGCGCTCGCCTGCTGCGCCTCGGCGGCCGGGCGGCGCAGCCCGAACCGCCGGAAGCCCGCCTCGCCCAGACGCAGCAGGCTGGCATTCACCGCCACCGAGCGTTCGGGCACGACCCCAGCCGCGCGCTCGTCGGGCAGGAAGGCGAGGCCGCCGCGGGCCGCGGCCCGGGCATCGCCGGTCACGTCCTCGCCGTCGAGCGTGATCCGTCCCCGATCGGGCCGCCGTACGCCCGCCAGCGCGTCCGCCAGCGCAGGCTGGCTGGCGCTGGCGACGCCGGCAATGCCCAGGATCTCGCCGGCGCGGACCGCGATCCGCACCCCGTCGATCAGCGGCCGACCCTCCTCGGCGATGCGGATGTCGGTGGCTTCGAGCCGCGTCCGCTCGCCCGGTCGCCCGCGGCGGCGCGCGACGGTGCGGTCACGGTCGCCGATCATCATGCGCGCGACATCGTCGGCGGCGAGTCCTTCGACCGGTCCGGCGTGGACGACGCGCCCGCCCCGCAGCACGGTCACCCGGTCGGCATTGGCCAAGACCTCGCCGATGCGATGGGTGACGAGGCCGATCGCGGCGCCATCGGCGGCGAGGCCGCGCAGACAGGCGACGAGGCGTTCGACCTCGCGTGGGCCGAGCATCGATGTCGGCTCGTCGAGCAACAGGATGCGGGCACCCTGGGCAACGGCGATGACGAGCTCGCCGAGCTGGCGCTCGGCGAGGCTGAGGCGGGCGGTCGGAATGTTGTCGGGCACCGACAGGCCGATGCGCGCCGAGGCAGCGGCGAGCGCCCGCCGCGCACCGGTGCGGTCGGTCGCGACACCCTTCCGGCCCAAAGCGAAGTTCTCAGCGAGGGTCAGCGCGCCGACCAGCGACAGCGCCTGCGGCACCAGCCCGATACCACCCTCGATCGCCTCCTGGCGCCGGCGGAAGACCACCGGCCGGCCGTCGAGCAGGACGGTGCCTTCATCGGGCGTCGTCACCCCGGTCAGGATCTTCGCCAGGGTCGACTTGCCGGCACCGTTCTCCCCGACGATGGCATGCACCTCGCCGGCCGCGAGCGCGATGTCCGCACCGGTCAGTGCCGTGACCGGCCCGTAGCGCTTGCCAGCGCCACGGGCGGCCAACAGCACGGCCGTCGTGTCCCCGCTTTGCGATGCCGGAGGCGCCACCATCACTCGTAGAAGTTCGGCAGCGACTTCGCGCCGCTCGACAACTCGTCGATCAGATCCTGCACCTCGGCGCCCAGCGTGTCAGGCAGGCCGGGAGCGACCGGGTTGATCGCGGTCAGCACCAGCCCGCGATTGCTCAGCCCCGAGGTGAAGAAGGTACCGCCGAAGGTGTCGTTGCGGACCGAATCCACATAGGTGCGGAAGGTGGGATACATGTCGAGTTCGACGCTCGCGACGTTCACCTGGCTGGCGAGCCCGCCGGCATCACCGGTGACGCCCAGCGTGAAGACGCCGGCATCGGCCGCCGCGGCCGCCACGCCGTTGCCGATCCCGTCGCCCGAGGTCCAGACGAGCTGGGCGCCCTGGCCGATCAGGCCGCGCGTCGCCTCGACCGCGCGCTGTACGTCGTCGAACGAGCCGGTGAACGTCTCGACGATCCGCGCGTCGGGGTTGGTCTCGGCGAGGCCCGCTGCGAAGCCCGCATGCGCGGCGAGGATGAAGGGCAGCTGCGGGCCGCCGACCGCGCCGACGGTCGTGACGCCCGGAATGCGGCCGGCGACCCAGCCGGCGAGGTAGCCCTGCTGGGCGAAATCATAGGTCCAGCCGTTGACATTGGGCAGCAGCCGTTCGGCGAGATCCGGCCCGCCCGACGCGGCGAAATGGATGTCGGGAAACTCCGCGGCGACCGTCAGCACCGGCTCGGAGATCTCGATGCCGTGACCGATGACGAGATCATAGCCGCGCGCCGCATATTCACGGATCACCGGCTCGGAGGTCGCGGGATCGGCCATCCGCTCGCGGATCTCGACCTCGATCAGCCCCTCGGCAGCGAGCTTCTCCACCGCCTCGGCAGCGGCTTGGTTGAAGGAGCCGTCATTGGTCAGCCCCGGGGTGAGGAGTGCGACCCGGAGCGGCGCCTCCGCATCCTGGGCGACGGCGGTGCCGCTGATACCGAGCGCGAGCAGCGCCGCCGTGACGGCGGCCGAGATCCGATCTGCTTGCATGGATGTGGCTCCCATTGGGTCGTCGGAATGTTCAGGAGAGGTTCAGGGGCTGGTCGGAGGACCGGTACCTGGATCGACCGCGATCGCCACCGACCACGGGTCGAGGCTCGGTCCGGCGAACGCACCGGACAGGCGGTGACGCTGGGCCACCACCGCACCGCTGCCGGTCTCGACGCAAGGGTCGAGCACCGGATCGGCGATGCCGATCGTTTCGGCAGGGATGCAGACGATCTCGATCGTGCCATAGGGGCGGGGCTCGAACCGGCCGTCGAGCCTTCCGCTCCGGATCGCACCGAGAATGGCGGCCGAGGCGAGAAAGCCCGCTGGCGGTGCATCGTCATCGCAGACGGCCATGCCCGGCGGGCACAGTGTGCGGTGCAGCGTGCCGTCGTTCCCGAGCTGCATGGCCTCGCGGCTGGGCGTCTCGCCGAGCGGCGCTCCCCCTTCGAGCAGGAATCGGTCGCCGTCGCGGCTCAACCGGACATGGCCGACCCAGGTCGGCTCGGTCTTGGTGCCGGTCAGCACCCAGCGTTCCGGCCAGCCGGCCGCCATCGCGGCGATTTCGACCGGCTCCGCCACCGCCGCCACCGGCAGGGCGAGGAGCGCGGCCGCCATCACCGCAGGCCGGCCGGCGGGGCGGCTCACCAGGCAGCGATCGCGGCGGTCAGCCGCGCCTTCGTCTCCGGCGGAGCGAAGCTCGCTTCAACCGAGTTCGCGGCGACCTCGCGCAGCACCGCATCGGTCCAGCCGAAGGTCTCGGCACAACGCGCATACTCGTCCTCGAGGCGAATGCCGAGGAGGGCGGGATCGTCGGTGTTGACCGAGACAGGCACCCCCGCGAGCCGCAGCCGCTCGATCGGATGCTCGGTCAGGCTGGGATAGACATTGAGGGTAAGGTTCGAGGTCGGGCAGATGCCGAGCGGTATGCGCCGTTCGGCCAGCATCTCGACCAGCGCCGGCTCCTCGATCGCGCGGACACCGTGGTCGATGCGGTCGGCGCCCAGTAGCTCCACCGCGTCGCGGACGCCCTCGGGCCCGCTTGATTCGCCGGCATGGACGGTGCGCTTCAGCCCCGCCGCGCCGGCGCGGCGGAATGCCTCGGCGAAGCGCGGCCCGGTCCGGCCCGCCGCGGCCTCATTGCCGTCGATCGACAGGGCAACGACACGGGGGTGGCGCTTCTCGACCAGGAGGTCGACGAGTTCGGCCGCCTCATCCGCGCTCTGCTGGCGCAGAAGGCTGATGCACAGCCCCACCGGCGGCAGCCCGTCCGCTTCGGCCTCGCGGAACCCGGCATCGAGCGCGTCGATCAGCCCCGGAATGTTCCGGGCCCAATGTTCCCAATGGGTTGGGTTGATGATCGCATCGGCATAACCGACGCCACTCGCGCCCATCCGCCCGGCGAAGGCGTAGGCAGCGCGGGCGAGCTGCTCGCGGGTCCGGACGAGGCCGCACATCCAGTCGAGAAAGACGAGGAAGTCGGCGAGACCCTCGAATTCGAGCAGGTGCTCGCGCGGGCGCGGCAACGGCTCACCCGCCGCCTCGGCCAGCGCCGCGATCGCATCGGCTTCAAAGCAGCCCTCGAGGTGGATATGCACCTCGGCCTTGGGCAGCGTGATGAGGCTGCGGGCCATGCCGTTCCTTCCGGTCGGATCGAGCGAGGCGACATTGGTTCCAGCATTGGCACCCCGCGCGCAAGCCCGTTTTTTGCACCGCGGCGATCGGCGGGCACCGGCGCCGCGTCCGGCCCTCACCGCCGCTGGAACAGCCGCTCGATATCCGCGCGCTTCAGCTCGACCCAGGTAGGCCGGCCATGGTTGCACTGACCGGCATTCGGTGTGACCTCCATGGTGCGGAGCAGCGCGTTCATTTCCGCCGCATTCAGGCTGCGTCCGGCACGGACGCTGCCATGGCAGGCCATGGTCGCACAGACCCGCGCGAGGCGGTCCTCGAGCAGCGTCGCCTCGTCGAGTTCGGCGAGCTGGTCGGCGAGATCGCGCACCAGGCCCTGGACGTCGGCCTGGCCGAGAAGCGCCGGTGTGCTGCGCACCAGCACCGCGCCCTCGCCGAATGCCTCGATCTCGAGGCCGAGCCGCGCCAACTCGCCGGCGCGGGCGACGAGCCGGGCGGCATCGGCGGCGGCGAGTTCGACCACCTCGGGCAGCAACAGCCCCTGAGCGCGTACCGGGCCGGCGAGCAGTTCCGCCTTCATCCGCTCATAGACGATGCGTTCATGGGCGGCGTGCTGGTCGACGAGGATGATGCCGTCGGTCGTCTCGGCGACGATGTAGGTGCCGTGGAGCTGCGCGCGGGCGGCGCCGAGCGGATGTGTCTCGGGCGGCGCCATCTCACCCGGCATGGCATTCGGGCCGGCATCGGGAGGGCCGGGCGGCCGGGCGGCGGGCGGCAGCGGCGCGAGTGGCGCTTGCCAGGAGGCGGCGGCCTCGTGGAGCCCGGGGGCCGGCCTCGGCGGCGTCTGGCGGAGAGGGAAGGAGGGCCGCGCCTCGCCAGCCCTTGGGTCCGGTTGCGACGCGGTCAGGGGGAACGCGGCCCGCACGCCATCTGCCGCTTCCGCCAGCGCCCGGAGCGCGGCGTCGCCACCGGTCGAGGCGGCCCGCCAGCTTGCCTCCGCGATCGCCCGTTTCAGCGCGCCGACGAGAAGGCCGCGGATCAGCGCCGGGTCACGGAAGCGGACCTCGGCCTTGCTGGGGTGGACGTTCACATCGACCGCCTCGGGCGGCAGCTCGATGGCGAGCGCCAGCACCGGATGCCGGTCGCGCGGCATCACATCGGCATAGGCGCCGCGAATGGCGCCGATCAGCAGCCGGTCGCGCACCGGCCGTCCGTTGACGAAGAGGTACTGCGCCCGGCCGGTCGCCCGGTTGAGGGTCGGCAGGCCGGCGAGGCCGGTCAGCCTCACGCCTTCGCGCTCGGCGGCGATGCGCAATGCGTTCTCGCCGAAATCCCGCCCCATCACGGCAGCGAGCCGGGCTCGCCACGCCGCCTCGGGATCCTCGATCAGGCCCGGGCCCGGTGCGTCGAGCCGCAGCAGGACGCGGCTCCCCTCGGTGATCGTGAAGGCGATCGCGGGATGCGCCATGGCGAGCCGCTCGACCGCATCGACGATCGCCGCCGTCTCGGCGCGCTCACCCTTGAGGAATTTGAGTCGGGCGGGGGTGGCGAAGAACAGGTCGCGCACCTCGACCCGCGTCCCCGGCGGCAGCGAGGCCGGCTGCGGCTCGCCCGTCTCGCCACCTTCGACCGTGAGGGTCCAGGCCGCATCCGTGCCGGGCGGCCGGCTGGTGATCGTCAGCCGTGACACCGCGCCGATCGACGGCAGCGCCTCGCCCCGGAACCCGAGGCTGCGGATATGCACGAGGTCGTCATCCGGCAGCTTCGAGGTGGCGTGGCGCTCGACCGCGAGGCGCAGGGCCTCCGGCGTCATGCCGCATCCGTCATCGGTCACGGCGAGGAGGGTGCGGCCGCCGTCGCGGATCTGCACATCGATGCGGGATGCACCGGCATCGATGGCGTTCTCCACCAGCTCCTTCACCGCCGCGGCCGGCCGTTCCACCACCTCGCCCGCGGCGATGCGGTTGACGAGCGTCGGCGGCAGCCGGCGGATCGTCGTGCCCGGTGGCCGCGCAGGATTTGCCGCCGTGGGCATGCTCATGCGCCCGCCGCCAAATGGCCGCGATGCACCGTCATGGTGACGGCGGGTGGCGTCGCGGATCGCGGTGCCATGGAGGATCGGCGGATCGGAGCAGGACGGAAGGCGGGACGCGGCATGGGGCTCCTGCGCGGGCGGCGATATGGCCGCCATCCTATACCGGGAAGACGGTGGATCGCGACCGCGGCGGTCGTGGCTGCGTTGTGCCTGGGCGGTGCGACGGGCGCCGCGGGCGATCCGCTCGATGATCTGATGACCCGGGCGCCGGCCTCCGTCGCCGCGGGCGCGCTGCTTTTCGCCTTCGCGGATTACGACGCGATCGACCCGCTGCGCGACCCCGCCGCACCACCCTCGGAGGCGGTGCGGGCGCGGCTGATGCCGTTCTTCGAGGCCGGCGCGCTGCCCGCCTTCGAGGATGTCACGGCCTGGGCGGAGCGCGTGGGCTTCGGCTTCGGCGATGTCGGCGCGGCGCTGTGGACCGGGGCGCCGCCGGGCGGTCTCCTGCTGCTGCGTGGCCAGCCGGCGCTGACCGATCGTGGCGGGCTGTCGGCGGCGCTCGGCACCCGCGGCTGGACCGTGAAGGCCGTCGGCGACGACACCGCGCTCTGGGTGCGGCGCACCGATGGCGCCCATGAACTCACCGAACGCGACCCGCTCGATCCCTTCGATGGCGGTACCGGCCGGTCCGGCCGCGTCGCCGTGCTGGGCGAGGTTCTCGCCTTCAGCCCGCTGATGGCGCCGGTGCTGGCCGCCGCGGCCGGGCAGGGGCCGTCCCTGGCCGCGATCGAGCCGCTGGCCGGCACCGTCGCGGCGCTGCGCGATTCGCGTGACGGCGCCGTGACCATCCTTGCGGCGCTCGCGCTGCGCATGGACATGGCACCGCCCGATCCGTTCATGCCGGTGCCCGATCTCTCGACGCTCGACCTTTCGCCTTCCAACCCCGCGCTGCCCGAGGGTACGCTGCCGGATCTCCCGGCGGCGCCGGCGGCCGCGGCAGAGGAGCCGGCGGGCCCCGCGCCCGAAGCGCTGACCGAAGCACCGCCGGAACCGGTCGAGGTCCCGGCCGGCCCGCCCGTCCCCTCGGTGGTGGTGCTGGCGGAGATCAGGACGGTGCGCGGGCTGCATCAATGCAGGATCGCGGCTGTCTACGGGACGGCGGCGGAAGCCGAGACGGCGCTGGCGACCGCGGAGGCGGCGGCGGATTGGGCGGTGCTGCAACCGCCGCCGGAGGCGCCGGAAGCGGCAGCTGAGCCGGCCGAGGAGGCGCCGGTTCCGGACGGCGTCTGGCGCGTCGTCGCCGCGCGCGGGGAACAGGAGAATTGCTGGTCGAGCTGGAGCGGGCGGCTCCTGCGCGGCGAGATACCGTTGCTCGATCCTGATGGCGGCTGACGCGGCTGCGGCGGGATGTGCCGATTGCGCCGCGGAGAGGGAGACAACTCAGCGCTTCCTGTGCCGCACCCGCTATGGCAGAACGCCCTCTCCGCCGACCGTTCTCGGACTGGACAGATGCAGCCCTTCCGTACGCTTACCGCCGTGGCGGCACCCCTGCCGATGGTCAAT
>CAYORM010000073.1:0-14518 GCA_964406375.1 uncultured Mycobacteriaceae bacterium
TCGGGCAGGAACAGGCGGTCGAGGCCGTGTCCAAGGCCGTGCGCCGCGCCCGCGCCGGATTGCAGGACCCGAACCGGCCGATCGGCTCGTTCCTGTTCCTCGGCCCGACCGGCGTCGGCAAGACCGAGCTGACCAAGGCGCTGGCCGAGTTCCTGTTCGACGACGAGACCGCGATGGTGCGGATCGACATGTCGGAGTTCATGGAGAAGCACGCGGTCGCGCGGCTGATCGGTGCCCCGCCGGGCTATGTCGGCTATGACGAGGGCGGCACGCTGACCGAGGCGGTGCGGCGCCGGCCGTATCAGGTCGTGCTGTTCGACGAGGTCGAGAAGGCGCATCCCGACGTCTTCAACGTGCTGCTGCAGGTGCTCGACGACGGGCGGCTGACCGACGGGCAGGGCCGCACGGTCGACTTCCGCAACACGCTGATCGTCATGACGTCCAATCTCGGCTCCGAGCATCTCGCTGTCTCTGGCGCGATGGCGGGCGACGACGACACCCAGGTCGATTTCGTGACCCGGGAGAAGGTGCTGATGGCGGTCCGTCAGCACTTCCGGCCGGAGTTCCTGAACCGGCTCGACGAGATGATCGTCTTCCGGCGGCTGAGCCGCGACAACATGGCGGGCATCGTCTCGATCCAGCTCGAGCGGCTGCGCCATCTCCTGGACGATCGCAAGATCGGGCTGGAGATCGATGCGGCGGCGATGGGGTGGCTGGCCGAGCAGGGCTATGACTCGGTCTACGGCGCCCGGCCGCTGAAGCGGGTGATCCAGCGCCAGCTGCAGAACCCGCTGGCGACGGCGATCCTCGAAGGGCGGGTCGCCGAGGGAGACACGGTGCGGGTGACGGTGGACACGGGGGGGCTGGTGATCACCCCGGTCCGCGGCGACCGCGCCGCCGCCTGACGACCGGGCCGATCGTTACGGCATGGGGCGGGCCTCGGGCCCGCCCCTCTTTATCCGGCGCGTGCGAGGGCGCGCAGATGCAGTTCGGTCAGCGTCGCCGCGTCGAACATCAGCGCCGTCTTCTGCGCCCGGGACAGGGCGTGCGTCGCCGGCCGGCCGGGCGGGCGCTGCTCCTCGGCAAGCAGGAGGCGGCGGCGCGCCTCGCGAACGAGCGCCGGATCCTCCGGCCCGCCGCCTGAACCGGGCAGGAGGGCGATATGGATCGCATTCGCCAGCGGGTCGCGGATCAGCCGTTCGAGTCCGTCCTCGATCCGCGGCAGGCGTGTCTCGAGTGCCCGCGCGATCCGGCCGGCCTCGACCAGCACGGCGGGTGGGTTGGTCTCCTCGGGCGTGACCAGCAGGCCGTGTCGCCGCGCCCACAACCCGACCGAGGCCCGGGAGGTGAGGACCGAGACGGGGACCGACAGGACGAGCCCGGCGATCAGCGGTGACAGCCACAGGACGAGATCGGTCGAGATCCATCCCGCGGCGAGGCCGAGGACGATCCCGAATAGCGTGTGCGTGCCGTGCAGGCGCAGCGCATCGCCCCAGCGCGTGCCGCGGTCGTCGCGTGACTGGCTGCCCCATCCGGTATCGCGGCCGAGCAGGGCGGCGAGCACGAAGCTCGAATGGAACAGCATCATCACCGGCGCCGTCAGGATCGACAGCAGCGTCTCGAAGAGGACGCTGCCGAGCGCGGCGAGGCGACCGCCGAAGCCTGCGGCAAGACGGCGGTCGGTTGCGATCAGGATCCAGCCAAAGAGCTTCGGCGCCAGCAGCATGCCGAAGGAGACGGCGAGGACGCGGATCGCGAGGTCGATCTCCGTCACCGGCCAGATCGGGAACAGTGTCTGCGTGTCGGGGAAATAGCGCGGCGGGATCAGCGACTGTTCGAGCGTCACCACCAGCCCCGCCGCGATGAAGACGAGCCACAGCGGCGAGGACAGGTAGCTCATCACCCCCATCGCCATGTGCAGCCGCGACAGCGGGTGCAGGCCGCGGGCCGCCAGGATCCGCAGATGCTGCATGTTGCCCTGGCACCAGCGGCGGTCCCGTTTGGCGTGGTCGACCATGGTCGGCGGGCATTCCTCGTAGCTGCCGCCGAGTTCGGGGACGAGCCAGGCCTTCCAGCCGTTGCGCCGGATCAGCGCCGCCTCGACGAAATCATGGCTGAGGATGTGTCCGCCGAAGGGCGGCGGCCCGGCCAGGACCGGCAGGCCGCAGCTCTCGATGAAGGCGCGGGTGCGGATGATCGCGTTATGGCCCCAATAGTTGCCGTCGCCGAGCTGCCAGAAGGCGAGGCCGGCCGCGACGACGGGGCCATAGGCGCGACCGGCGAATTGCTGCATCCGCGCCCAGAGCGTGTTGCGGTTCACCACCAGCGGCGGGGCCTGGATGATGCCCGCATCGGGGTTGGCCTCCATCAGCCGCACCATGCGGACCAGCACATCGCCGGTCATCAGGCTGTCGGCGTCGAGCACCACCATGAAATCGTACTGCATGCCCCAGCGGGTGCAGAAATCGGCGATGTTGCCGGCCTTCTTCGCCACGTTGTGGCGGCGCTTGCGATAGAAGATCCGCCCATGGCCACCGACACGGCCGCAGAAGGCGTTCCAGCCGAGCTCCTCGGCGACCCACAGGTCGGGATCGGTCGTGTCGCTCAGGACGAAAATGTCGAAGGCGTCGGCGTGACCGGTCCGCTGGAGGCTGCGCCAGATCGCTTCGAGGTTTGCATAGATGCCGCTCGTCGCCTCGTTATAGACCGGCATCAGGATCGCCGTGCGCGAAGCAAGCGGCCGCGCCTCGGCCGCTGCGTCCGGCTGCGCGAGGCCGGGCTGCCGCCAGTGGAAGAGCAGCACAAGGAAACCCGGCACCGCCGTCCAGAATGACAGCGCGATCCAGGCGAAGTTGAGGGTGAAGAGCAGCAGCAGCGTCCACTCGAACGGCGTCGTGCCGTTGGTGGCCAGCACCGACTGCATGGCCACCGCGCCGAAGCCGGTCGTGGCGAGGCTCGCGCCGAACACCGCGAGGCGCCGGGCGGTGGCCGCGGGGTGGCGTGGCATGATGCGGAGGCCGCGTGCCGTCATCGGCCGTCGCCGCAGCGCGGCGTCAGGCCGATTGCCGCTGGCCGGAGGGCGCGAGGGTGGCGGCGAACAGCCGGCGCAGCGCTGCCACGGGCGAGGGCGAGACGAGCGGCTGCGCCGGCATGCGCGCCGGCGTCGTGCCCGGTACCGGGCGCGGCGCGGCGCGCCGGAGCGCATCGATCATCGCCTCCGGCAGTCCGTCTTCGGCCAGGAAATGCTCGCCCCAGCGCCGGCCGGCGCCGGTCTGAAGGAAGGCCACCCGGCCGGCCGCCAGGATCGCGGCGTCATCGGCGTCGGCGCGGCCGAGGACATGCGCGAACCAGTCGGCGATGCGGTGGCGCAGATGCTCGGCCCGGTCGGCGCTGCTAATCCGCTCCGGTTCGACATCGCAGAACGCGGCCTCGATCGCCGCGGCGACGGCCGGGCCGTGCAGGCCGAAGCTGCGCAGGAAGGCCACGAGTTCGGGATCGGCGCCGTCCGGGACGGCGTGGCGGACGCCGACGCCCCCGGAGGCGAAAAGGTCAGGCGGTGTCACGGTGTCCACTGGAAACTCCATGTCTCGGTCAGCGCATCGCCCTCGAGGCGCAGGAAACATCGCAGTTCCACAGGCTCGCTCCCCTCCGGCGCGATGTCGAAGAAGGCTCTCCATCCGCCGGTTTCGCCGTTCCGCTGGGCGACCGGGAACAGCACCCGGCCGGTCGACGCGGATACGACGGCCTCGACCGCCGCCTCCGCGCCCAGGGCGTCCAGCGGACCGCCCCGGAAATCGATCACGAACTTCCGATTGCCCGTGCCTTCGCCGGTGCCGGCGACGCCGCCCTGGCCGGTCCAGGTGGCGGCGACGCGGCCGAGCGGCGTGGCGAAGGGCGGTTCGAGCCCCCAATGGAGGCGGTAGGCGAGACGCCATTCCGAACCCGCCTCGACCGGCATGTGCGGCGTCCAGAAGGCGACGATATTGTCGTGGATCTCCAGCTCCGTCGGGATCTCCACCAGCCGGACGGTACCCGGCCCCCAGCCCGACAGCGGCTCGACCCAGAGGCTGGGGCGGCGCTCATAATGCGCCTCGAGATCCTGGTAGCGCGCAAAATCACGGGCGCGCTGCATCAGCCCGAAGCCGCGCGGATTGTCGTCGCTGAAGGCGCTGACCGCGAGCCGTGCCGGATTGCGCAGCGGCCGCCAAAGCCACTCGCCGGCGCCGGTGTGCATCGACAGCCCGTCGCTGTCATGCACCTCCGGCCGGAAATCATCGAAGCCGCGGTCATCGGCCGAACCGAACAGATACATGCTGGTCAGCGGCGCGATACCGATCTGCTCGATGGCCTCCCGCACGAACAGCACCGCCTCGACCTCAATGACGGTCGTGTCGCCCGGCACGATCCGGAAACGGTAGGCACCGGCCGTCCGTGGGCTGTCGAGCAGGGCGCAGACGGTGGCGGTGCCGGTCTCGGCCGATGGGCGTTCCAGCCAGAAGGCGGTGAAGGCCGGAAACTCCTCGCCATTGCCGGCAGCAGTGTCGATCGCCAGCCCCCGGGCCGACAGCCCGTAGCGGCAGCCGCGCCCGAGTGCCCGGAAATAGCTGGCACCGAGGAATACCGCGACCTCGTCGCGGTATTCCGGGGTGTTGAGCGGGTAGTGCAGACGGAAGCCGGCGAAGCCGAGATCGTCCGGCAGCTCTTCGGAAAAGCTGTTGGTGCCCAGGTCGAACAGGGCCGGGTCGTAGAGCACCTCACGCGCCTGGCCGTCCTCGACCTCGAAGATGTGCACCGGCCGTTCGAAGAATCCGCCGAGATGGAAGAACTGCGCCTCGAACGGAGCACCAGCGGCACGCCACAGCGCATGATCGGGACGAAAGCGGATGCCGCGATGCGCGTCATAGCTCATCTCCGCGATCTCTGCCGGCAGGACCGCGGTGTCGGACGCATAGGGACCGGCGGCCAGTTGCCGTGCCGTCTCGATCAGCCCCTCGAAGGTGAACGGTTGGGGATCACCGAGCCGCGGCGCCGCCGTCCCGCCACCCATCGCCGCAGCCGCGACGCGGCCGCCGGACAGGATATGCAGCATGACGGCGCTGGCCGCGGCGCCCAGGCTTCCTTCGAGGATCCGGCGTCGTGTCGTCATCGCGTTCGGTGTTCGGCCTTCAGCGGAGCAGGTTATGCGACGATCAGAAAGAGATTGGGCCTCGCATCGCTGCTGTGCAACTGCGAGACCGACAAAAACCGAACGCCAGCCTGGATCCGAAGGCGCTTCCGGGGCCGATGGCGGTTACATTCGGTGCAATGCAGCATCGCGGTCCCGAGCAACTGGCCGGCCGCGCCGGCCGACGGTGGAAAGAGGGCGCGGTCAGTCGCCCGCGGCCGAGAAGGCGCCGACGAACCAGGACCGGAACGCTGACATCGCCGTTCCGGTTCCGCGTTCGTCCGGGACCGTTCCCCGTTGCAGCCCCCAACGCTCGAACGGTTCGACGAGCGCCGGATCACCGGACAGCACATGGATGGGCACGTCGCGCGTCGCGGCTTCGCCCGCGATCATCGGGGCGGGCTGATGGTCACCGACAATGATGGCGAGGGTGCGGCCGTCGACGAAGCGGGCCGCCCAGTCGAAGCTGGCCTCGAGCGAATAGGCAACGGCGCGCGCATAGGCTGCCCGGACCGCATCACGGTCGAGCCACAGGATGTGCGGCGGGTCGCCGAGCTCGGTCCATGGGTCGAAGATCGTGCCGTCGCCGACCGCCTCCCAGGGAACGAGGCCGAGTGGCAGCGGCGTCCAGGGGGCATGGCTGCTGATCAGGTCGATCTCTGCGAAGATCGGTCGGCGGTCGGCCGCGGCCCGCACGCGTTCGAAGGCGGCGAGCGTGTACTGGTCCGGCATCGTCACCCAGTCGAAGGGGCGGCCGCGATAGCCGAGCTGGTCGGCGAACAGCGTGCGGTCGAAGCCGAAGAAGGTCTGCTCGGGCCAGTCATGGACGATCGCCGGCGCCACCACCAGCGTGTCGTGTCCGGCCTCTCGGAACAGCCATGGCAGCGTCTGCCGCTCGCCGGTGATCAGCAGCCGGTAGGCGAGCTGGCTGTCGATCCACAGCCCGCTCGCCAGCGTCGCATGGGCGAGCCAGGACAGGCCGCCTTGCGTCGGCGCGGTGAGCCAGCCCGAGGCGACCGCGACGCCGGCCGCCGCGAGCGCGCGGTCGGCCGCCTCGAGTTGCGGGCGGGTGACCGGGGCGTAGCGCGGATCCTCGAGGGCGCTGCGGCCATAGCTCTCGATGAAGACGATGATCACGTCCACATCACGGAGGCGGGCCAGCAGCGCTGGCCGCGTCAGCCCGGCGAGCGGATCGTCGCGCTCGGCGGCGCGGAAGGCGGGTTCGGCCTCGAGCGCCCGGCCGATGCGACGCGCCTGCTCGCCGACCATCCAGGCGGCATCGGCAATGACGGGCCGCGCCGGACCGAAGATGGCAGGCGCCCGGCTCTGGACGCCCCAGGCGATGATCGCCAGCAGCGAGGCGATCAGCATCGCGCCGCCGCCCCTACGGGTGGCGGCGAGGCGCTGCAGGACGCGGAGCGCCGCGGCGCAGCCGGTGGTGGCCAGCGCGAGCAGCAGCACCGCCCCGACCAGCATCGCGGCCGCGCCCGCCGGCCCTGCCATGCCGACGAGGAGATCCCAGGCCGAGGCCGCCATGTCGCGGTCGACATAGAGGTCCACGCCGCGTCCGAAGGCGAGCCGGGCCGTAGCATCCCACACCTTGAGCAGCAGCAGCAGCAACAGGGCAAGGGAGAGGACAAGGCGCAGCGATGCCGAGCGCCGCAGCGGCGGCAGCAACACCAGGAGCGCACAGGCGACCGCGAGTTCGAGCGGCAATGATGGCCAGCCGCCCCGCTCCCAGGCCGCCGGGTCGGAGGGCAGGGCCAAGACCGCACCGAGCCAGGCAAGCGACAGCAGCACCGCGACGGCGGAGGGTGGCTTGTCGCGGCGGAACAAGGTGCGACGCATCTTGAGAGCCTAGCGGCGGCGGCGCAGCGGCGCGCGCCAAATCGTGCTCCGCCCCGTGCCGGCCGCAATCCCGAGCGACACTCATAGAGCACTGGCGGTAGGTGACAGGAGGGTCGGGATGGCGCGGCGGTGTCCGGGGGGACGTCGGATGGTTCCGGTGGCGGCGGTGGTCCTGGGCGGGGTGGCGGCATGCACCGTCGCCGGCCCGGCTGTCGCCTTCGATTGCGCCGCGGCGAGCGCGCCGGTCGAGCATGCGATCTGCAGCGATCCCGTGGCCAAGGCGGCGGATGATGCGATGGGCGCGGCCTATGACGCCTTGCGTGCCGTGCTCGGTGACGAGGATCGCGAGGCGTTGCGCCAGAGCCAGCGGGCCTGGCTCGGTTGGCGCGAGGCGGCCTGCCTCGCCTACGATCCGGAAGAGGCACCCAGCGATCGTTACGACACGGCCTGCCTTGTCGAGATGACCGAGGCGCGGCGTGCGCTGCTCGCCGCCGAACCGGAGACTGCAGGACCCGGCGCACCAGATTTCGTGCCGCACTTTCTCTGGCGGGCGGGGACGCCGGTGACGTTCGAGATCGACATCCAGTATCCGCAGGCGGTCGCCGGGACGGGGGTGGTGCCGGCCCGCGTCATCGACTGGCTGAATGCCGCGCTGGAAGAGGCGGTGATGGAGGAGGCGGCATGGGCGTTCGCCCCGCCCGAGCCCGACGCCCAACCCTCGATCGGCCAGATGTATCACGGGACGAGCTTCCGCATCGTCCGGGCCGACGAAACCCTCATTTCGGTCGTCTTCGCCATCGACGCCTATAGCGGCGGCGCCCATCCCAATCATTGGAGTCGGGCGGTGAACCTGCTGCTGACGGAAGGGCGGTCGCTGGCCGTCGCCGATCTTTTCGACGCGGCGGGCCAGCTGGCACTACGTAAGCTCTGCCGTGCCCAGATCGCGGCGGAGAAACGGGAACGCGGGCTGGAGGAGGCCTGGATCGCCGCCGATCTGACCGACGAGGCGCTCGATGCGGTGCTGCTCGACCCGGCGCATTGGGCGGTCGGACGGGACCTGACGATCGTCTTCGACCCCTATGCGATCGGCTCCTACGCCGAGGGCGGATATCAGTGCACGATCGAGCCGGCGGTGCTCGGCCGGATCGGCCGGCCGGACGGCCCCGTCGCCTTCTGAGGCCGCGCCGCCGCCCGGCCGCCCTCGCCTCAGCGCGCGCCCGGCCGCCGGAAACGGCTGAGATAGGTCGGCAGCACGGCCTCGGCCGGGGTCGGCGCGATGCCGAAGGCGTCGAGCCCCGGCGCCCCTGGCGGGACGACATTGTCGATCCGGAGCTGCCGGAGCTGGTCACGGGTGAGCGGCGGGTTCGGCAGCCACTCCCAAAACGCCGCCTGCAGGTTCGCGAGGCTCCATGGGATCGGGATCAGCAGCCGTCGTCGGCCGGTCTCGCGCAGCGTCAGCTCCATGATCTCCCTGAAGCTGTAGATGCGCGGCCCGCCGAGCGCGTAGGTCTCACCACGATGGCGGCCGCTCGTCATCGCCGCGGCCGCGGCGGCCGCGACATCGCCGACATAGACCGGCTGGAACCGGGTGCGCCCGCCACCGAAGAGCGGCAGCGCCGGCAGCACGCGGGCGAGGCCGGCGAAGCGGTTGAAGAAGCTGTCCTCGGGGCCGAAGACGATGCTGGGCCGCAGGATAGTCGCCTGGGGAAAGGCGGCCCGCAGCGCCGTCTCTCCCGCCGCCTTCGAGCGGGCATAGGCAGAGGGGCTCTCGGGATCGGCACCGAGTGCGGAGAGGTGGACGAGCCGCCCGACACCGGCAGCGGCTGCGGCCGCGCCGATCCGGCCTGGCGCTTCCGCATGGATCGCGGCGAAGTTGCGCGATCCGCTCTCGGCCAGGATGCCCACCAGATTGGCCACGGCATCCGCACCCGCCACCGCCTGGGCGACCTGCGCCTCGCTGCGGATGTCCACGGCCATCGGCACGATCTGGCCGACGACGCCCATGGTCTTGAGCGGCAGGGCCCGGTCCGGATGGCGCGAGGCGATCACCACCTCCCAGCCGTCACGGGCCAGCCGGGCGACGAGATGGCCGCCGATGAACCCGCTGCCCCCGAAGATGACCGCTCGCCGGCGCCCGCCAGCCATGCCCGTCGTCATGCCAAGCTCCGTTGCGCAAACTTTCCGTGGCCCTTATCGCCCGTCACGACCGACGATGCCATTGCGGCATTCCGCTTGACAGGCCCGGGCCACGGGTCGATATAGGCGCCCGCGTCGGGTCGACAGCCCCGGCGAACCGGGACCGGGGCCATAGCTCAGCTGGGAGAGCGCCTCGTTCGCAATGAGGAGGTCGGCGGTTCGATCCCGCCTGGCTCCACCAGGTCCCCCGAAGCAAGGTCTTGAAAAACCACAAGAAGCGTCGCTAGGCTAGCCGGGCTGGACTCGCCGCGCAAGTCGCTCGTGCGTCGCCGTTGTGATCAGATTGTGATGGCGAGGGTGGCTGCTTCAGGTGTCGCCCCGTTAGCCCTTGCTCCTGAATCGTGCCGGTCAGGCCGATGCTCGGCTCCGCGTCAGACCGGCAGGACGAGCTTCCGAGGGGTCGCCCAGGACCGGGCGTCGCACCTCCATCCAACTGCCCGTCGCTTGCAGGTCCCGAGGTTCCGACGACGACCCCAACCGCCATCAATGCGGGCGACCAACCGGAATGACGAGCGTCGACTGGTCGACGAAGACCATCTTTCGGGCCTTCATCCAACGCTTGATCGGCAACAGCTGGAGGTTGGATCTGCGGAGGTTGTGGTGGTCGCCATCCAGGTAGGACATGCGGTCGAGCTCGGTCGCCGCCATGATCAGCCGGGCGATCCCGATGCCCTTGCTGGTCGCGACCACGGTGCCGTTGCTGAGGCGCCACTGATCGGTGCCCACGAGGTCGACGACACGGTGGAAGTCGGCCGTATCGAGGAGGCATGGCTTGTCGGACCCGGAGATGGGGAGAACGACGAGCGACAGGCCTGACGGGTCTTCGGTCAGGTTTGGTTGCCGCCTTCCTGAGGCGGTATGGGTGAGACACATGGTGATGTCCTTATCTGTAGGTCGATGACGAATATCCCCGCCGCCCATATCGAGAGCGACGCGGTCGGAGCGACATACTCAGTCACGAGAAAAACCGTGTTTCCCCTCTATAGTCTTAGGGAATTCGGGGTTTTCTATGCTGGTGACACCTAAGCCGCCATGGTCGTGTCCATGTCCATGGATGAGTCCTGCACCTTAACCAGGACCTTCCCCTTGCCCTTGCCACCGAGAGCCTTGGCAGATGACAACGTCCAGCCAAAGGCGGACACGAATAACGCCACGCTGGGTCGACGGAGCACGACCGAGAGGTCACAGGCACGAACGCCGGTGAGGGCGGCCACTTCGGCTGATGGGATCGCGGTCCGGTCGGAGGTTGCCAGCAGCCTCACCAGGCGGTCCACGGGACGGCCGTTCGATGGTTCGTTAGTGTCGACGACCATCGGCAGGGCTGCCCCTGGGAAGAGGGTGTCCCGGAACCGCATCAACCGGAACAGGTCCATGGACGTGAACAGCTTCATGGGTCCGCACCGGCCTTGGGCATCGATGTTCCGGACGTTCCCGCGACAGGCCAGCTGTTTGGTCCACCGCAGCAGGTGGCCTTCCTGAAGGCGTTTGAACTCCCCCGTCAGGGTCTGGCCGGCTTGGCGTGACAGCTCCGCTTCCCGGGCGGTCTTCCGCATGTATCCGAGCGCCGTGGCGATGGTGGTGGCTCGCGGGACATGGAACTCACCGAACAGGAAGACATGGGTGGCCTCTTTGTAGATGTTCGACCCGATGCCCGTCCCCCAGTGGAGGGTGAAGACATCGCGGCCTTCCCAGTCACGGGGAGCGTCGGGTTCGGCTGAAGCCTCCAGGTACTCATGGTCGAACAGCTCCTTGTGGGCGACCACGAGCACCCGGTCCCCGCGACAGGTGTGCTCCAGCACCGTGGCCCTGATCCAGGCGCTGTACGCCCTTGCCGAGGAGGCCTTCGCGGTGATGTCGGACATCTTCCTCGGGAGCTCGCCAGGTGCGGCCAGGTGCACGATCTCGAGCCGTCCGAAGTCGACCGCCGGGACCTCCACCCCCTCGAACTCGGCCATGAGTGGGACGATCCCGCTGATGTCCGCTGTGGCATCCAACAGGACGCATCCCGGTGTCGGCTCGAACTGGAGGTCGTAGGCCAGGAAGGTCATCGGCGGGTTTCGTGACAGGAAGACACAGCCCTTGGCCGCGGCCCGGATGAAGTCGAGGCACGATTCCGCGAGATGCCGGGGCACCCCCACCGCCGCCTTCTGCATCACCTCCGGGTTGGCCGGTAAGGAGGCTGCTTCCTCGGGCTCGACCAGCGACACGGGGATGTAGGTCGGCCCCGACGCCTCGAAGGCGGCCTGCATCCTCGACCAGATGGCGTCGAGAGGCGCCACCCAGGGACACTCCGCATCCGCGCTGTAGAGCGCATCCCGAAGGTTATGGAGCTGGCCGGGCAACAAGGAGACGAGCTTCACCAGGTTCGGGTTCTCATCGATGAAGATGAGCGAACGTGGGCGCCCCTGCAGGTGGCGAACGCCCGTGTCGGCACCGCGGGTCATCTCCGCCATCCACTTCCTGTGGGTGACGATGACGATCCTGGCGCGGCGCAGGTCGGCCCTTGCGAAGCGTCGTTCGGGACGGACCTTGTATTCGGCCAGGCTGGTGTCGTCGGTGGTGCCGATGTCATGGGCGGTGGACCAGACCACGACATCCTTGGTCTCCTCGTCATCGAGAAGGGCGACTATGTCCCGGTAGACCTGCTCGGCCTGGGAGGCGGTCTCCACCACGAAGGCCGCCGAGAACGTCGGATCCTGCCGGAGCCCGGCGACCGCGAGGGCGATCGAGGATTGCGACTTCCCCGACCCGGTCGGTGCCGACACGACACGGACCTTCGGACGTCCCGCGATCACGTCCTCCATGGCCAGCCTTGCGGCATGGAAGATCACGTCACCGACCTTGGTGTCGAACGGGGTGAGGGTGCGGCCGTTGACCATGGTCTGGTGGCGGCGAACGGAGGCAAAGCGGGAGTGTTCGACGAACATGCGTCGCAGGTTCCTAATGCGGTCGTGAGGGGGGCGATGGGCGGTGTGGACGGCGATGCCTGGGAACCGGTGATCAATCAGGATCACGGACCGAGACATACCGGCCGAAGGCCTTCGGACGCGCCACGAGCGGAGGTGCCGCCCGAGGTCGCCTTCAATAGGAAGAAGATCCAGACCGTCTGCCGCGTCCGGAGAGGCGGGAGCGCTGTCCTTTTGGAAGATCAATCACCGCTGCCGTCGCTTGGGGCAGGCGCCGCCACGGCTTTACCTCATGCCCGCGGGACCGGGGGCAGAGCCCTCCTCAGGGGCATCGCTCGCACCCGCGGACCATGTCAGGCTTCGCCGGTCTTCGCCCTGGTGACGCGGTAGACCGAGGCCCGCCCGATTCCCAGCTTCTCGGCGATCGCCGTCGCCCCCAGCCCCTCTGCCTGAAGCGCCCTGATCTTCTCCGGGTCGATGGACGGCTTGCGCCCCTTGTAGATGCCACGGGCCTTCGCGTTGGCGATGCCTTCCATCTGCCGCTCCCGGCGGAGGTTGGTCTCGAACTCCGCGAACACCCCCAGCATGTCCAGGAAGGCCTTCCCGGCCGCCGTGGAGGTGTCGATCGGCTGCTCGGTCGCCTTCAGCGTGACGCCCTTCTCGCGCAGCTCGTGGACGATGTTCTGAAGGTCCCGGATGCTGCGGGCGAGGCGGTCGACCCTGGTCACCATCAGCGTGTCGCCGGAGCGCATGAACTCCAGCAAGGTCTGCAGCTCGGACCGCCCCGAACGGCTGGTGCCGCTGGCCTTCTCCGCCCGGACGATGTCACAGCCGGCCGCCTTCAAGGCCGCGATCTGGAGGGTGTGGTCCTGGTCGAAGGACGACACGCGGGCATAGCCGTAGGTCTTCATGGAGGTGCTCCGAACGTCTCGTTTGGTTCTAGATCCTCTTCGACTACCGTATCGGAATTCTCAGGGCAACCCTAATGAGACGCCACCTGCGTCTCGCCTCGATGCATCGGTAGGGTGTACCGATCCGATACAGCATCCAGGCGCTCGACCTCGGGTCAGATCAACCCATCGACCGGCGTAGAGCCGGCGTTGCGGGACAAGCAGGCGACACCTATGTGCGCTGGTGATGGAGCAGATCCCACCCTCCGGCAGCGACACCACCCTGCCGCCAGAGCTCGCACCGGGCCTCGTCCGGGCAGCGTTTCACGAGGCGGGCCACATCGTCATGGGCCACATACTGGGCTGTGAGCTGATCGCAGCAACCGTGGACCCGGACAACGGTGACGGCCGGGCCGACATCGGCGACCCGCCGGACGGCACCCTTCGGAGTTCCCTGCTGCTCCTCGCAGCCGGAGCGGTTGGCGCCGAGATGTCGGGCATCGACATGCAGTACCCGAACGAACTGATGGGCGATGCTGCTCGGGCGCTCAACCTGACAAACGAGACCTGGCCGGATGATGAGGAGGCAGGCTTTCGGGAGTGGTCCGCCGCCCTCCGCCAAGCGTCGGAGTTGCTGGAGGGCAAGCGCAAGACGGTGGTGCACGTCGCCTCGGCTCTGCTCCAAGCCCAAGGTTACACCCTCACAGGTGCCGCAATCTCCGACCTGCTGGGGCCTCCAGGCTGACACCAGCGGGCGGCCTTCAGGCACGATCGGGGGTGGCACCTGTTCCACCGGGTCGATGGTATGGGATCGAGGCCCACCGGGGGGAACCGTGATCCGCGGAAGCTGATCTCGGGCCCTCGGATTTTCGCGGTGAAACTTCCGGCACTTCTGAGCCGGACGTCATGCCAGCAGGTGCCAGGCAGCGGCCTCAAGCAGCCCGCAGCTCCACTGCCGCCTAACCGAACACCGCGCCCGATGCCACCGCTGTTCCTCGTCCTGATCTCCCGCGTCGCCGTGGTCGCGTTCTGACCATGACTGAACCGAAGTTCTAGGCAGCACTCCCGCGGGATTTTCCTTACGCATGGTGGTCAAGCTTGTGCGACACGTTCCGCAAAGAGCCGGAACGCCTACATCGCGTCCAAACCATTCTGTGCAGCGCGGCACACGTGGTGGGTCCGCACCGCAGGCGTCCTCATGTTTCATCCGCGCGGGCTTGGCTTGAAGGGCTTGAGAGACTAATGCAGGGGTGGGAGCTGGCTCCCGTCGAGATCATATTCGGCGCGGGAGCAGTTATTCGCGGCGAATAGCAAGTTCGCACGACTTTCGGTGAGGTACGTCGTCGCTTGTATCGGTTGGAACGGCTCCCGAAGATCCACCCGGAACAGAAGCTGGTCGCTTGAGACTAGGAACGGCCTGATCAGGTCGCCAGGGATCTCCATGACCACTGACGTGACTGCTGGATCCTCCTGAAAAGTCAATGGCCTCTCCGTGTTCCAACTAAAATTCTCAG
>CAYORM010000074.1:0-3136 GCA_964406375.1 uncultured Mycobacteriaceae bacterium
GGCAGTCGGGCCGCTTCCCTTGATCGGGCCTCGGCGCCCGGAATATCATCGCCGGACGGTAGCGGAGATGCCGCATACCGGTCGGCCGGACTTGACGGCGCCTCGCGGGGGTCGGTCCCGTGGCGCAGGCAGGCCTCCGCATCGCGGACGCCCTCGACTGAGGCAGGGATGAAGCAGTTTCTCAACACGGTGGCGGTTGTCGCGCTGATGACGGCGGCCTTCGCGGGCGGCAGCCTTATGACCTTCCGTGGCCTGGCACAGGAGGGGCTGCCCGAGGCGCCCGCCGCCGCGGCCGCCCAGGAGGCCGGGGGCGACGCCTACGACACCTACCGCCAGCTCGACCTGTTCGGTGAGGTGTTCGAACGGGTGCGCGCCGCCTATGTCGAGGAGGTCACCGACAAGGAGCTGATCGAGAGCGCGATCAACGGGATGCTCACCTCGCTCGATCCGCATTCGAGCTTCCTGAGCGCCGACGACTATCAGTCGATGCAGACGCAGACGCGCGGCACCTTCGGCGGCCTCGGTATCGAGGTGACGATGGAGAACGGCCTCGTCCGCATCGTCTCGCCGATCGACGACACGCCGGCGGCGCGGGCCGGGCTGCAGGCGGGCGATCTGATCATCGCCATCGACGGCCAGCCGATCATCGATATGACGCTGAGCGACGCGGTCGAGCGGATGCGCGGGCCGATCGGCACCGACATCGAGATCACCGTGCGTCGCGGCGACACCGAGACCTTCGACCTGACGCTGACCCGCGCGACGATCCCGGTCGAATCGGTGCGCTGGCGGATCGAGGGCGAGACCATCGGCTATATCCGCATCACCAGCTTCACCGAGCGCACGAAGAGCGGGCTCGAGCGCGCCGTCGCCGATATCGAGGAACAGCTCGGCGACCGGCTGCAGGGCTATGTGCTCGACCTGCGCAACAATCCCGGCGGACTCGTCGACCAGGCGGTGGCGGTGGCCGATGCCTTCCTCGATGCCGGCGAGATCGTCTCGACCCGGGCGCGCGACCCACAGGCCGGCATCCGCTACAACGCGACCGAGGGCGATCTCGGCCGCGGCCTGCCGATCGTGGTGCTGATCAATGGCGGCTCGGCCTCGGCCTCGGAGATCGTCGCCGGCGCGCTGCAGGATCACGGCCGCGCCGTCGTCATGGGCACGCAGAGCTTCGGCAAGGGCTCGGTGCAGACGATCATCCCGCTGCCCGGCCATGGCGCGATGCGGCTGACGACGGCGCGCTACTACACGCCGTCCGGCCGCTCGATCCAGGCGGTCGGCATCTCCCCCGACATCGTGGTGCAGCCGGCGCGGATCGAGGAGCTCGCGCAGATGGGCGGCATCCGCGAGGCCGACCTGATCGGCGCGCTGCGCAACGACACGCAGCGTGAGGAACAGGAGAGCGAGGATGCGCCGGCCGAGGATCCGGCCGCCACGCCCGAGGATACCGCGCCCGAGGATGTGACGCCGGAGGGCGATCCGGCCGAGGACGGCGCCACCACGCCGCCCGCGCCGCCGGCCACCGGTCAGCCGGCGACGCCCGATCAGGTGGACTACCAGCTCGCCCGCGCCGTCGACCTCCTGCGCGGCGTGGCGCTGTTCAACCAGCGGGTCGCGGCGCCGTGATGCGTCGCCCGTTCCGCGCCTGAGCCCGCCGTGCCGACCGCCGGATCCGGATCGTGAGCCAGCCCTACGAAGACCCAGAGTATGAGGATCAGGAAGGCGGCGGGCTGCGGCTCGCAGTCCTGACACCGATCGTCCTGACCGCTGCGGTGGTCGGGGGGCTGGTCTGGTGGGTGCAGTCGGACGGCGACGAGACGATCGAGCGGCTGCGCGCCCAGGTCGTCGAGGAGGGCGGGGAGGTCCCGGCCGGTGCGGTCGAGGTGGCGATCGCCGTCGACCAGACGGCCACCGCGCCTGCCGCCGATGCCGTCGCTGGGACGGAGGTCGCGGCCGAAACGGCGATGGAGGTCGCGGCGGTCGAACCCGTCACGGATATGCCGGCGGAGACCCTGCCCACGGAAATGACGGGCGAGGCCGCGGCGGCGGATGCCGGCGCCGCCTTCGACGGCCGCCCGGTCGAGGAGGCGACGGTGTCGCCGCCGCCGGCACCGGCCGGGACCATGCCCGTCGACGTCACCCCCGTCGGCACGGCGCAGGCCGTCGCGCCATCGATCGCCGCCCTGTCGATCGAGCCCGTTCCCTCGGTGCATCGCCTGCAGCCGGCCCAGCCCAGCACCGCGATCGACGCCCCGGGTCTTGCGACCAGCACGATCGCCCCGGCGCCGGTCCTCACCGCCGCCGAGCCGCCGGCCGCGGCACCGGCCGGGCGGCCGATCGTCGAGACGGCGAACATCGCCCCGGCCACCGTGACCCCGGCCGAGGCGCCGGTCGATGCCGCCCGCCCGGGCGGCGTGGCGCCGCTCGGCACCGCCGCGGTGCAGATGGCGATGATCGCCACCGCGCCGGTCGAGGTGGCTCCCGTCGAACTCGCCACCGTCACGCCGACGGCGATGGATGCGGCCGATCGCGCGCCGGACCGGGTCGTCCGGGCCGAGGGCCGCGATACGCTGACCGTCATCACCGCCGACCGCCCGGTCAGCGCCACCGTCAGCCGGCCCGACGTGTCGCTGGGCACGATCGTGGCCGATCTCGTCGCCCGCTCCGACCTGCTCACCCCGCCCGATGACGGCGGTGTGATCCAGGCCGAGACCGTCGATCCGGCCACGCTCGGCATCGTCGACCTGCCCGAAACCCTCACCGCCGAGCAGGCTGCGGGTAACGTGGCGGATGGTCCCGATGCGGCGGCCGAAGCGGAGGACACAGCGACCGAGCCGCCTGGTGCCGGCACGGTCGAAGACGCAGCCGCGGATGGGGCAGAGGACGCCGCGGAGAGCACGGCAGACGGCGCGGCCGAGCTGATACCGGGCGGCGACCCGGCGGCGCTCGACCCCATGCCGGTCACCTCGGGCGGCGACGACCGGCGGGTGATCGTCGCGGAGACGATCGACCCCGCCGCGCTGGGCATCATCACCGCGGAGGAGGTGGATTTCGCCGCGCTGGCCGGCGGCATGGCGCCTGAAGAACAGGCGGACGCCCTGGCCGAGGACGCCGCGGCAGAGGACACCACGGC
>CAYORM010000074.1:3236-14508 GCA_964406375.1 uncultured Mycobacteriaceae bacterium
CTGCTGCTGTTGAGCCTGCTGCTGTTGAGCCTGCCCCGGCTGAGCCCGCGCAGGTCGGGATCGCCGCACCTGAACCCGCCGAACCCGAGCCTGTCCTGATCGAGCCGATCGTCGCCGAGCCGGTGGCGGTCGAACCGGAGCCGCCGGTCGTCATCCCGCCGGTCCTGGCCGAGGTCGAGGCACCTGCCATCGTCGTCGAGACGGTTGATTTCTCGAGTTTCGAGGATTGGCAGGCAGTGGCCGGGGATAGCGGGACGGACGACCAGCTCGCCTCGGCGGAGATCCCGGCCGAGGTGACGGATGCCGTGCCCGGCGAAGACATGGCGGTGCTGTCCGGCCTGCCGATGGTCGCGGCGCTGTCTGTGATCGAGCCGCCGCGCCCGGCCTGGCAGCGCTACGCCGCAGCCCCGGTGGTGGCGGTGGGCGACGGCCCGAGCGTCTCGGTGATCGTGACCGGGCTCGGCCAGTCGCGGTCGCGCACCGCCACGGCGCTGGAATCGCTCCCTTCGGCGGTCGCGCTCGCCTTCGATCCCTATGCCGAGGAGGTGGCAGGGATGGTCGAGGCAGCGCGGCGCGAAGGGCATGAGGTGCTGATGATGGTGCCGATGGAGGCCGGGACGGAAACCGTCGATGCCGGGCCGCTGGCGCTGTCGACGGCGCTGGCGCCGGAGGAGAACGCCGACCGGCTGGACTGGGTCCTCGGCCGGGCGCATGGGTTCGTCGGCGTGTTGACGCCGCCCGACTCCACCTTCTCGGCCGATCCCGAGGCGATGACCCCGATCATCGAGACGCTGCGTGGCCAGGGGCTGATGGTGGTCGCCGGCGCACCCGGTGGCATCGGCGGCGCGCTGCCGGTCGACCTGCCGATCGCCCGCGCCGGCGCGGTGATCGGCCTGCCGCCCGGCCCGGACGCCTTCCCGGCCATGTTCGAGGCGGTCGAGCGGCGGGCGCGCGAGGATGGCCGCGCGGTGATCCTCGTGCAGCCCTATCCCGCGACACTGCGCAGCCTCGCCGCCTGGCTCGACACGCTGCCCGACAAGGGGCTGACCCTGACCCCGGTCACGGCGACGGTGTCCGACGCACAGGCGGCCGCCCTGCCGTGACGCGGGGCTGAGGCGGGATTTGCGGATGCAGGCGCCGGACGATCCCCGCGGCGACGGCCAGGGCCGCGCCTCCCTGCCCTACCGCCCCTGCGTCGGCATCGTGCTGATCGGCCGTGACGGCCGCATCTTCGTCGGCGAGAGGCGCGACACGCCCGGTGCCTGGCAGATGCCGCAGGGCGGCATCGATCGCGGCGAGACCCCGGTCGAGGCCGCCTTCCGCGAGCTCGAAGAGGAGGTCGGCACGCGGCATGCCGCGCTGCTCGGCGAGACCCGGGGCTGGCTGACCTATGATTTCCCGCCCGAGCTCCATCGCTCGCGCATCGGCCGGCGCTATCGCGGCCAGCGCCAGCGCTGGGTGGCGCTGCGCTTCGAGGGCGAGGATCACGAGATCGATCCCGTGCACCGGCCGCATCCCGAATTCCGGCGCTGGCGCTGGGCGACCCCGCCGGAGATCCTCGAGGCGATCGTGCCGTTCAAGGCGGCGATCTACCGCTCAGTGCTCGAGGCCTTCGCCCCGCACCTCGTGCCCGTCGGCCCGAAGATCGGCGCGTAGGCGCCGCCGTCACAGGAAATTATAGGGATCGACGTCGATCTGCACCCTGACGGAAGAGGGTAGCGACGTCCGGTCGAGCCATGCCTGCACCACCGGCTGGACCGTCACCATCCGGTCGGCCTTGAGCAGCAGCCGGCGGCGATGGCGACCGCGCAGCACCGCGAGCGGCGCCTCGGCAGGACCGAGCGTCAGGATACCGTCGCCCTGCGGCGCCGTCCGGCCGAGTGCCTGGGCCGCCGCATCGACCGCCGCCCGGTCGGTACCGGAGATGATCAACGCCACCAGCCGGCCATAGGGCGGCAGGCCGCGCTCGCGCCGCGCCGCCGCCTCCTGGGCCAGGAAGCCGTCGCGGTCACCGGCGACAAGCGCCTCGATCACCGGATGCTCGGGCATCCAGGTCTGCAGCAGCACCCGGCCCGGCTCGCCACCCGCCTCGCGGCCGGCCCGGCCACCGACCTGCTGGAGGAGCTGCCATGTGCGCTCCGCCGCCCGCAGATCACCACCGGCGAGGCCTAGATCGGCATCGACCACCCCGACGAGCGACAGGCCGGGGAAATTGTGCCCTTTCGCCAGGATCTGGGTGCCGATCAGCAGGTTGACCTCCCCTGCCGAAAGGGCACGTGCGAGATCGGCGATCGCCTCCGGGCCGGTGACCGTGTCCGAGGCGACGATGGTCCAGCGTGCATCCGGCAGGCGCTCGTCGACCTCCTCGGCGATGCGCTCCACACCAGGGCCGCAGGCGGTGAAGCTGTCCTCGGCCTCGCAGGAGGGGCAGCGCCGTGGTGGCGACGTGCGATGTCCGCAATGATGGCATTCGAGCCGGCCGGCGAGCCGGTGCTCCACCAGCCAGGCGCTGCAGTTCGGGCATTCCAGCCGGAAGCCGCAGGCGCGGCACAGGGTCAGCGGCGCATAGCCGCGACGGTTGAGGAACAGCATCGCCGGCCGCCCGGCCGCGAGCGCGCCGGCGACGGCGGTGAGCAGAGGCTGCGACAGGAAGCGGCCGCGCGGCGGCGGGACACGGCGCAGATCGATCGCCTCGACCGTCGGCAGGACGGCACCGCCATGGCGCTCGGGGAGGTGGATGCAGCCATAGCGGCCGGATTCCACATTGACGAGCGTCTCGAGCGATGGCGTCGCCGAGGCCAGCACCACCGGAATGTCGCCCGAATGGGCGCGCAGCACCGCCATGTCGCGGGCCTGGTAGGTGACGCCATCTTCCTGTTTGAAGGCCGTTTCGTGCTCCTCATCGACGACGATCAGGCCGAGCGCCGCAAAGGGCAGGAATAGAGCGGAACGGGCGCCGACGACGATCCGCGCCTCGCCCTCGGCCACCGCCCGCCAGGTCTCGCGACGGCGCGCCGACGGGACCTCTGAATGCCAGACTGCCGGCCGGGCGCCGAAACGGCGGGTGAACCGCTCGAGCCATTGGGCAGAGAGCGCGATCTCCGGCAGAAGGACGAGCGCCTGCCGCCCCTGCCGGATCGCTTCGGCCACCACCTCGAAATAGACCTCGGTCTTGCCGGATCCGGTGACGCCGTCGAGCAGCGTCGCCGAGAAGCCGCCGCCGAGGGTCGATGTCAGCCTGGCCGCCGCCGCGGCCTGCGCCGGCGACAGTGTGACGGCCCCGGCCGAGGGATCGGGAGGCAGGAAGGCCGGAGGCGGCGGCAGCGCCACCGGGGCGATCAGCCCGGCCTCCACCATGCCCTTCAGCACCGCAGCCGAGATGCCGGCGGCCTGCGCGAGCTCGACCCCCGGCATCGGACCGCCGGCCAGGTGTTCGAGCACGCGGCGGCGGCCCGGTGACAGGCCGCGTCCGGCCGGTCCCCGGGCGTCGGGTGTGGCGGTGGCGCGAAAACCGCGGATCGCCCGCGGCGGCGCCAGTGCGGCCGAGGAAGAGAGCGACATCCGCAGTACGGCGCCGAGCGGCGCCATGGTGTAGCGCGCGGCGCGCTCGAGGAACCGCCGATGCGCCTCGGTCATCGCCGGCACGTCGAGCCGCCCGGCGATCGGCTTGACCCGCGCCGCCGGCACGCCGCCCTCGCCCGGTCCCCAGACGACACCGATCCGCCGCACCCGGCCGAACGGCACCTCGACCAGATCACCCGGTGCGACGGCAAGGCCCTCGGGCACCGCATAATCATAGGCGGCATCGAGCGGCAACGGCAGCACCACCGAGACGATCGCCGCCGGGCCGGCCTCACCCCGGCTAGTGTCGGACTCCGCCATCGGCTACAGTCCGCCGCGACCGAGAAGGCGGGATGCGGGCATCGTCGGCCGGTGCGCGCCCAACGGAACGAGGGCCATGAAGTTCTTCATCGACACTGCCGATATCACCGAAATCCGTGAGCTTGCCAGCAGCGGCCTGCTCGACGGGGTGACGACCAACCCCTCGCTGATCGCCAAGAGCGGCGCCCGTTTCCTCGACCGGATCGCCGAGATCTGCGCTGTCGTCACGGGCCCGGTCTCGGCCGAGGTCGCGGCGACGGAGTATGACGAGATGCTGGCCGAGGGCCGGTACATCGCGCAGATCGCGCCCAATGTCGCGGTGAAGGTGCCGCTGACGCCGGCCGGTCTGCGGGTCTGCCGCGCGCTGTCTGAGGCGGGCACGATGGTCAACGTGACCCTGTGCTTCTCCGCCGCCCAGGCGCTGCTCGCCGCCAAGGCGGGCGCGACCTTCGTGTCGCCCTTCGTCGGCCGGCTCGATGACATCGGCCAGGACGGGATGCAGCTGATCGCCGACATCGTCCAGATCTACCGTCAATACCCGGCCATCACCACCGAGGTGCTGGTCGCCTCGATCCGCGGCCCCAACCATGTCGTGGCATCCGCCAAGCTCGGGGCGCATGTGGCGACGATGCCGCCGGCCGTGCTGCGCCAGCTCTTCGGCCATCCGCTGACCGACAAGGGCCTCGCCGCCTTCGTCGCAGATTGGGCGAAGACCGGCCAGACGATCCTGCCGCCGAAGGCCTGAACGGGCCGGCGCCGCCCCGACCATGGCAAGGACACCCGACCGCCGATGACCCGCGAGCTCCCCGAGGCGCTGATACCGGATGGTCCGGCGCCTGATCTCGACCCGGCGGCAGTCGGCCGATATCTCGTCGCCCATCCCGACTTCCTGCTCCGCCACCCGGAGATAGCGGCGCGGCTCGAGCTGCCTTCTGCCGAGCGCGGCGACGGCGTCGTCGACTTCCAGCGCTACATGGTCGATCGGCTGCGCAGCCAGCTCGACCGGATGAGGGCACAGAACCGCGCCGTGCTGGCCGCCAGCCGGACCAACCACAATACCCAGAACCGGGTGCATGCGGCGGTTCTGTTCCTGATGGATGCGCCCTCCTTCGAGGCGCTGATCCACACGATCGGCCATGACCTCTCGGTGCTGCTGGACCTCGACGTCGTATCGCTGCTGATCGAAACCGGCACCGGCGGCGAACCGACCGCGGAGGAGGAGCCGGGCGGGCTGCGGATGGTGCCAGCGGGAACGGTGCGACGGCTGCTCGAGGCGCAGGATCTGCTGCTCGAATCGGACATTACCGGCGACGAGACGGTGTTCGGGCCGCGCGCGCCGGAGATCCGAAGCCAGGCGCTGCTGCGGCTCAACGTTGCCGCGCAGACGCCACCCTGTCTGCTGGCGCTCGGCAGCCGCGATCCCGAGATGTTCCATCCCGGCATGGCAACGGAGCTCGTCGGCTTCCTCGCGAGGGTGATGGAGCGCTGCATCCGCGGCTGGCTGACCCTTGAGGCCGAGGAAGGCTAGCCGCGTGGCGGCGCCCGGCGATGGGGCCGGCGGCACGACCCGCCACACGCCCGACGGCGCGTGGGACATGCCGGCCGACCTTGCCATCGCCGCCGATCTCGCCGACGCGCTCCGCCGCTGGCTGCGCTGGCTCGCGGTCGAGCGACGTGCCGCCCTGCACACGCTGGTCGCCTATCGTGCCGATGTCGCCGCCTTCCTGCGCTTTCTCGGCGCGCATGAGGGACGGGCGCCGCGGCTCGCCGATCTCGCCGCGGCCGATCTCGCCACGTTTCGTGCCTGGGCGGCGAAGCTCTCCGCCGATGGGCTCTCGGCCACCAGCCGCGCCCGTGCCGTCTCGGCGCTGCGCAGCCTAATGGGGCGGCTCGACCGCGAGGGGACCCTGCACAACCCGGCGATCAGCGCGCTGCGCACACCGAAGCTGCCGCACCGGCTGCCGCGACCGCTTGCCCCGGCCGACGCCATGGCCGTTCTGGATGCGGCCGAGGCGATGGCCCCCGATCATTGGACGGGGCTGCGCGACCGCGCCCTCTTCGGCCTGCTCTGGGGTGCCGGGCTGCGTATCGGCGAGGCGCTGGCGCTCGACGGTCGCGACCTGCCCGGCGGCCCGGGCCGCGCCGGGGAAAGCGGGGGGGATGGCGTGCTGCGGGTCCGGGGCAAGGGCGGCAAGATGCGCGACGTGCCACTGCTGGCGTCGGTCGAGCGGATGATCGCTGGCTACCGCGCCGCCTGCCCCTATCCGATCGGCCGCGACGATCCGGTGTTCCGCGGTACGCGCGGCGGCCGGCTGGCCGCCGGTGTGGCGGAGCGGCGGATGCGCATTGTCCGCCAGGTGCTCGGCCTGCCGGAGGACGCGACCCCGCACGCGCTGCGGCACAGCTTCGCGACTCATCTCTTGGCCGGCGGCGGTGATCTGCGCACCATCCAGGATCTTCTGGGCCACGCCAGCCTGTCGACGACGCAGCGCTATACCGAGGTCGATGCGGCGCGGCTGATCGCGGTCCACGCCGCGGCGCATCCACGCGCCCGCCGTGTCGCGCCTGCCGCGGCGACCGACCCCACGACGGGCGACCGGCCCCTCAGGGATCGCCGCTGATATCGAATCCGAACCATTCCTCGGACAGGCGGGTCAGCACCCCTTCCGCCCGGAGCGCCGCGATCGCCGCATCGATCTCGGCCTTGAGTCCGTCCTCGCCCAGACGCATGGCGATCCCAAGCCCGTGGCCCACGGTGGGGAAATCGGTCGCGGTCAGCGGCGGCCCGACCCGCCCGTAGCCCTCGCCCTCCGGCCCGGAGAGGAAGGGCAGGAACGCCACGCTGTCCGCCGCCGCGGCGTCGATCCGGCCCGAGACGAGATCGAGCATCACATCATCATGGGTCGGGTAGAGCTGGATGTCCGCCCCCGGTGCGAGGCTCGCCATCACATCGGCCTGGGTAGTCGAGACCTGGGCCCCGATGACGAGCCCGTCGAGCGCCGCCCCCAGCGCCTCGACCGTCTCGACCTCCGCCAGCGGACCCTCGAGCGGCGCCACCACCCATAGCGGCACGTCGGCATAGGGGATGGAGAAATCGATCTGCTGCCGGCGCTCGTCGGTGATCGACATCGCGGCGATGATGATATCGTACCGCCCGCTCAAGAGATGCGGGATCAGCCCGTCCCAATCCTGTACGAAGAAGCTGCAGCTTCGGCCGATCCGCGCGCACACCGCCGCGGCCACGTCGATGTCGTAGCCGGCGAATTCGCCATCCGGCGTCATCGCATTGAAAGGCGGATAATTCGCCTCGGTGCCGACCCGCAGCTCCTGCGCCGTCACCGGTGCGACGGCGGTCGCGAGTACACCCAGCACCGGCAGGACGATCACAGCCTGACAGCGCCGGAATCCGTCGATCATCGCGCCTTCTCCCCTTGCCACCCCCTCACCTTCGGCGGGCCATGGGAGGCGGTCAAGCCGCCCTGCATCCGCCGCACGGACGATTCCGTTTTGCCTTTCGCGCGCCAGCTTCTAGCATCCGCCGATGACGCGACGCCGCCCCTCCGCCCCCGCCGCGTGGCCCCGGCCGGTCCTGGCCGCTCTTCTGATTCTGCCCATCGGGCTTTCGGCTGGCGGCGCGCCCCTTCGGGCGCAGGAGACGGCGTCGGCCGGGGGGCAGCTGCTCGATCAGGCACCGCTCGTGGCATTCCTCGTGCCGGACCGTGCGTCGCCACTCTCGGTGCCCGAAGCCGCCCCCCTTCCCTTCGTCGAACCGACCGCCCTCCCGGCGGATACGCCCCAGGCGGCGCTCGACATCGCCGCGGCGGGCCGCCCGGAAGGGGTGACGGCGACACCCGTCGAGACGGTCGCGATCGAGAGCGGCGAGCCGCTCGCCACCCTGGCCTTGCCGGCCGATCCGCAGGCACTGCCGCCCCTCGCGATCGACCCGCCCGTGCCGTTCCGTGATCCGCGCGCCTCGGGCTGGGACATCGCCGCCGACATCCGCACCCGGACGGAACAGGAAGCGGCCGGACAGGCGACGACCGATGCCGCGTCGTCGCCTGCGGCAGTCCCGGTACCGCCACCGCCGCCGGCGGCACGAACCATCACCACCGCCGAGCCGGCGGCGAGCGCGGTTGCCGCCGCCGAGCCGGCAGCCGAAATGCCCGTCATGCTCGCCGGGCTGGCGGCGCCGATCGGCCCGGTGCCGCTGCCCCTGCTGCGCCCGCCGACACCGCGCGCGATGGCCGCACATTACGATCAGGTGGCGATGCTGCTGCCACCCGCGGGCGTGCCGTCGCCACCGCTCGGCTTCGCCGGCGGCTGCGGCCTAGCCGCCAGCGACGGCACGATCGAGGTCGCCGGCCGCCGGGTCCTGATCGATGTTCCCTCCGGCTATGATCCGCGCGTGCCCACCCGGCTGATCCTCGCCTTCCACGGCCGGACCGGATCGCCGGAACGCGTGCAGGGCTATTACAATCTGGATACGCGCCCGGCCGATGGCAGCCGGGGACCCCAGGCGATCATCGCCTATCCGCAGGCGAGTTCTGCCGGCTGGGGCGGGCGGGTCACCGCCGATCTCGAATTCACCGCGGCGCTGCTGGCCGAGATGGAGCGGCGCTTCTGCATCGACAGCACCCAGATCTTCGCCGTCGGCCATTCGATGGGCGGCAGCTTCGTGAACACGCTCGCCTGCTCGATGCCGCGCGCCTTCCGTGGCGTCGCCTCGGTGGCCGGTGGCGGGTCGGTGACGCAACGCTGCGAGAGCGCGCCGGTCGCGCAGATCCTGCTGCACAATCCGGCCGATGACTTCGTGGCGTACAGCCTGTCGGAAGGGGAGCTGTCGCGCCGGCTGTCCCAGAACGGCCTCGTGCAGACGGTATCGGCCCGCAGCGACGAGCCTTTCCCCTGCCGCCGCTATGGCGCCCAGGGGCCGGAACCGGTGATCTTCTGTGACCTGCCTTCGACCACCAACCGCCACGGCAGGGTGTACCGCCATGGCTGGCCGGAGGGCACCGGCGAGACGATCCTCGCCTTCTTCGACTCGCTGCCGCCGCGGCGCTGACAGGCGCCGGTGAAGGCGGACCGGTCGCCCGCTGCAAGGGGACCGGTCCGAAAGAGAATGGCGGTGGCCCGGCGGCTATTCGACCGACAACCGGCCGAGAACGTCGTCGCGGAACGCCTCGTTCGTCTGCAGAAGCGCCGCCATCTGGTTGTATTCCTCGAGCGTCAGCCCCTCATCCTCGATCGCAGCGATCGCGGCTTCCTGAGCTTCGGCGAGAATCGCCTGAGCCTCCTCTTCGGACTGTGCCTGCTCGATCCGGGTCTGGGCGTCGGCCTGGATCGGCATGACCTGTTCGACCGCGCCGACGAAGCGGTCGACCGCCTGCTCGTCGGGCATCGTCACCTCCGGCATCGGCGCCGGCTCGCTCTGCGCATGGGCCGCACCGGCCGCGCCGAGGCCGACCAGGGTGGCAACGGCCACACTGCGGGCAAGGTTGGACAGCATATTTTCCACTCCGTTCCGGTTTGATCGTCCCTCTGCCGGAGAAATCCGACCGCCGTCTCAGACGATCTCGGACATTCCGCGGCATCTCTCCCGGGTCCGCGTCGACATGACGATAAGAGGGACCCCAACCTTCCGCACGTTTCCTTTCGTTAATGCCACGGACATGCAGTTGTGTTCGCATTTTATTGGAATAAGTGACTGTCTTTGTCATGTCACCTCTTTTCCCGCCCGGAACACCGCGAGGTGATTGACAAGGCGCCGCCGGAGACGGCATATTATTGTGCATGATCGTCCGGCTCGGCCTCCTTCGACTTAGCTGACCGGCGCCCATCTGCGGGCGCCGCAGGAACCGCCTGTTCCCTCAGCGAGCCGCCCGTCATGCCGACCGAGACCCGATCCCACCCTGCTTCCCATACCGTCGCCCGCCCCCGTCGCGGCGAGAGCGCGACCGGCTTCCGACTTATCATCGGCCGCCGGCCGGTCGCCTGACTGGACCGACGGCCCGCCCCGGCGACGGCGCTGCGGCTTTCGCGCGTGAACTCGCCGGGCAATTCCCGCATCATCCGCCCTGCCCGCGGCCGGCATTTGGTACCGGCCGCTGCGCCGGCCCCGGCGGCCGGCCTGAGACGAGAGAGAACCCATGTCCGTGATGCCGATCGAAAAATATCGCCCGTTCCCGCCGGTGGTCCTGCCCGACCGGACCTGGCCCGACCGGGTGATCGAGACGGCGCCGATCTGGTGCTCCGTCGACCTGCGCGACGGCAATCAGGCTCTGATCGAGCCGATGGGCGTCGAGCGCAAGCGTCGGATGTGGGATCTGCTCGTCCGCATGGGATTCAAGGAGATCGAGGTCGGCTTTCCCTCAGCCTCGCAGACCGAGTTCGACTTCGTGCGGCATCTGATCGAGAGCGACCTGATCCCCGAGGACGTCACGATCCAGGTGCTGACCCAGTCGCGCGAGGAATTGATCCGCCGCACCTTCGAGGCGATCCGCGGTGCGCGGAACGTCATCGTCCATCTCTACAACTCGACCTCGACGCTGCAGCGCCGGGTGGTCTTCGGGCTCGACCGCCCGGGCATCATCGAGATCGCGGTGCGCGGGGCCCGGCTGATCAAGGAGCTGGTCCCGACGGTGCCGGAGACCAAGGTGCGGATGGAGTACTCGCCCGAGAGCTTCACCGGCACCGAGCTCGATTTCGCCAAGGAGATCTGCGAGGCGGTGATGGATGTCTGGCAGCCGACGCCGGACAACAAGATCATCCTGAACCTGCCGGCCACGGTGGAGATGCACACCCCCAATGTCCATGCCGACCAGATCGAATGGTTCGGGCGCAACATCAAGAACCGCGACTGCGTCACGCTGAGCCTGCATCCGCACAATGACCGCGGCACGGGCATCGCCGCGACGGAGCTCGCCCTGATGGCCGGCGCCGACCGGGTCGAGGGCACGCTGTTCGGCAATGGCGAGCGCACCGGCAATGTCGACCTCGTCACCCTGGCGCTGAACATGTTCACCCAGGGGGTCGATCCGAAGCTCGATCTGCGCAACGTCGCCGAGGTGGTCCGGACGGTCGAGTACTGCAACCAGATCCCGGTCCATCCCCGCCATCCCTATGGTGGCGAGCTGGTGTTCACGGCCTTCTCCGGCTCGCTTCAGGACGCGATCAAGAAGGGTTTCGCGGCACGCGCCAAGAGCAACAGCGGCGTCTGGGAGGTGCCCTACCTCCCGATCGACCCGGCCGATATCGGCCGCACCTATGAGGCGGTCATCAGGGTCAACAGCCAGTCCGGCAAGGGCGGCATCGCGCATCTGCTGCTGACCGATCACGGGCTCGACCTGCCGCGCCGGCTGCAGATCGAGTTCAGCCAAGTGATCCAGCGCCT
>CAYORM010000075.1:0-14365 GCA_964406375.1 uncultured Mycobacteriaceae bacterium
TCCACAACTTCACGGCGCTCAACATCCCGCCCGAGCATCCGGCGCGGCAGATGCATGACACCTTCTATCTGCCCGACCGGCCGGACGGGACGAAGACGGTGCTGCGCACCCACACCTCGCCGGTGCAGGTACGCACCATGATGTCGACCACGCCGCCGATCCGCATCGTCGCGCCGGGCCGGACCTTTCGTTCCGACTACGACATGACGCACACGCCGATGTTCCACCAGATCGAGGGGCTGGTGATCGACGAGGCGACGCATATGGGCCATCTGCGCGGCTGCCTTCTGGAGTTCTGTCGCGCCTTCTTCGACGTGCCCGACCTGCCGATGCGCTTCAGGCCGAGCTTCTTCCCCTTCACCGAACCATCGGCCGAGGTCGATATCGGCTGCTCGCGCAAGGGCGGCGAGATCCGCATCGGCAATCACGGCGATTGGCTCGAGATCCTCGGCTGCGGCATGGTCCACCCGAAGGTGCTCGAGGCCTGCGGCATCGACAGCCGCCGCTATCAGGGTTTCGCCTTCGGCATGGGGGTGGAGCGGCCGGCGATGCTGAAATACGGCATCCCCGACCTGCGCACCTTCTTCGAGGCCGATCTGCGCTGGCTGCGCCATTACGGCTTCCTGCCGCTCGACGTCCCCTCCCTCGCCCGCGGGCTGACTGCCTGAGCCCCCAGACCTCGCCGCCTGAGAGACCGCAGATGAAGCTCACCCTGTCCTGGCTGAAGGACCATCTGGAGACCGAGGCGACCCTGCCCGAGATCGCCGAGGCGCTGACCGGGCTCGGGCTCGAGGTCGACGGCATCGACGATCGCGGCGCGGCTCTGGCGCCGTTCCGGATCGCCCATGTGAAATCGGCAGTGCAGCACCCCAACGCCGACAAGCTGCGGGTCTGCATCGTCGATCTCGGCGACGGTTCGGAGGTGCAGGTGGTGTGCGGCGCGCCCAACGCCCGCACCGGCATGAAGGGCGTATTCGCGCCGCCGGGCACGCATATCCCCGGCACCGGACTGGACCTCAAGGCCGGCGTCATTCGCGGCGAGGCGTCGAACGGCATGCTCTGCTCCGAGCGGGAGCTGGGGCTGTCGGACGCGCATGACGGCATCATCGAACTGCCTGAGGATGCGCCGGTCGGGGCCAGCTACGCGCGCTGGGCCGGGCTCGACGATCCGGTGATCGAAATCAAGCTGACGCCGGACCGCGCCGATTGCGCCGGCATCCGCGGCATCGCCCGCGATCTCGCCGCCAAGGGGCTCGGCCGGCTCAAGCCGCTCGACGCGACCCCGGTCGAGGGACGCTTCAGGTCCGATCTCACGGTCCGCATCGACCTGCCGCAGGAGGCAGCCGATGCCTGCCCGATCTATGTCGCCCGGGTGATCCGCGGGGTGCACAACGGTCCCAGCCCGCGCTGGCTGCAGGACCGGCTGCGGGCCATCGGGCTGCGGCCGATCTCCGCCCTCGTCGACATCACCAATTTCTTCACCTTCGACCGCAACCGGCCGCTGCACGTCTTCGATGCCGACCGGATCCGCGGCGACATGGTCGTCCGCCTGTCGCGCGCCGGCGAGACGATGGCGGCGCTCAACGGGCGCACCTACACGCTCGATGACGGCATGACCGTGATCTGCGACGACACGGGCGTCATCGATCTCGGCGGCATCATGGGTGGCGAGACGACCGGCTGCGAGGCCGACACCACCACGGTCGTGCTGGAGGTCGCGCTGTTCGACCCGGTCCGCACGGCGATGACTGGGCGGCGGCTGTCGATCACCAGTGATGCCCGCTATCGCTTCGAGCGCGGGCTCGACCCTGCCGCGGTGATGGACGGCGCCGAGCAGGCCACGCGGATGATCCTCGACTTGTGCGGCGGGGAGGCATCCGAGCTGATCGTCGCCGGACGTCTGCCGGACTGGCGGCGGTCGGTCACGCTACGCCCCGACCGGGTGGCGACCCTGGGCGGTGTCGCCGTCGCGCCGGAACGGCAGGCCGCGATCCTCGAGGCGCTCGGCTTCGGCGTCACACGCGGCGATGACGGGACGATCACGGCCGAGGTGCCCTCCTGGCGCGGCGATGTCGAGGGCGAGGCCGATCTCGTCGAAGAGGTGCTGCGGATCGAGGGCTATGAGGCGATCCCGGCGGTCCCGCTCGAGCGCACCGCGACCATCACCCGACCCGCCCTGTCGCCGCGGCAGCGGGCGGCGGGACTGGTCCGCCGGTCGCTGGCCGCGCGCGGGCTGCACGAGGCGGTCACCTGGTCCTTCATGGATGAGGCGGCGGCGAGGCTGTTCGGCTTCGCGGATCCGGCGCTGAAGCTCGTCAACCCCATCGCCGCCGATCTCGATACGATGCGGCCGTCGATCCTGCCGAACCTGATACGGGCCGCCGGCCGCAATGCCGCCCGCGGCCATGCCGACGCCGCTCTGTTCGAGATCGGCCCGCTCTACCGCGATCCCACCCCGAAAGGTGAGATCGCGACCGCGACCGGCATCCGCACGGGCCGCACCGGCCCACGCCACTGGGCGGCCCCGCCGCGCCCGGTCGATGCGTTCGATGCCAAGGCCGACGCGCTCGCGGCGCTCGAGGCGGCGGGGGCGCCGGTCGCCAATCTCGTGGTCTCGACTGACGCGCCCGGCTGGTACCATCCCGGCCGTTCCGGCGCGCTGCGGCTGGGACCGACGGTGCTCGCCTGGTTCGGCGAACTCCATCCGGCGGTGCTGCAGGCGCTCGATGTCGCAGGCCCGGTCGCGGGGTTCGAGGTGTTCCTCGACGCCGTGCCCCAGCCCAAGCGAAAGGCGGGCGCCGCCCGCCCGCCGTTGAAGCTCTCGCCGTTCCAGCCGGTGGTCCGTGACTTCGCCTTCCTGATCGATGTCGCGACACCCTCCGACCGGATCCTCAAGGCGGTGCGCGCGGCCGACAAGACGCTCGTTGCCGACGCCGCGGTCTTCGACGTCTATCGCGGCTCGGGCGTACCGGACGGCAAGGTGTCGCTCGCCATCGCGGTCACGTTGCAACCGGTGGAGGCGACGCTGACCGACGAGGTGATCGAGGCGGTATCGGCCAGGATCGTCCAGGCGGTCGAGAAGCAGGGCGGCGTGCTGCGCGGTTGAGACCGCACGGCGCGCCCGCGCCGCCCCTCGCTCAGGTGGTCACGGTCCCAGATGCGATCTCGACCGAGCGGCGCGCCTTGGTGGTGATCGCCCGCCAGTCCCGCGCCGCGAGATCGGCGCGGCTGGCCATCCAGCTCCCGCCGACGCATGGCACGTTCGGCAGATCGAGGAAGGCGCGCAGATTGGCCTCGCGCACCCCCCCGGTCGGGCAGAAACGCATGTCGCGGAACGGACCGCCGAGCGCGGTGATCGCGGCCGGCCCGCCATAGACCTCGGCGGGGAAGAATTTGACGGTGCGGAAACCGAAATCGCGCGCCGCCATGATCTCTGTCGGCGTCACGGCCCCCGGCAGAAAGGGCCAGCCATCCTCCAGCCGCTCGGCGAGCGGCAGCGTCAGCCCGGGGCTGACGCCGAATCGCGCGCCGGCACGCTTGGCCTCCCGCAGATCCTGCGGCGTCAAAATCGTCCCCGCGCCGACCGTCATCTCCGGAACTGACCGGGCGATCGCCTCGATCGCCGGCAGCGCCGCCTCGGTCCGCAGCGTCACCTCGAGAACCGGCAGCCCGCCGGCGAGCAGCGCCTCGGCCAGCGGCACCGCATCCTCCAGCCGGTCGATCGACAGCACCGGGATGATCCGCGTGCTGGCGATGATCGTCTCGATCGTCAGCGGCTGACCGGGTTGGCGGGTGGCGCGGGTCACGATACCTCCTTGAACAGGGGCGGCAGCGTCGGCATGGCGGCGGTGGGGATAACGGCCCCCTTGTGCCCGATGACGGCGGCGGCGAGGCGGTTGCCCCGCTCGGCAGCGGCGACGGCATCGAGGCCGCCCAGACGGCCGGCGAGCCAGCCGGCATTGAAGCTGTCGCCCGCCGCCGTCGTGTCCACCGGCTCGACCGACCGGTCGGCCGGCACGGTGATGAGCCGCGTGCCATCCGCCACGAGGGCGCCGGCGGCGCCGTTCTTGATGACGATCTCCGAAACCCCGAAGCCCCGGAGCCGTTCCAGCGCGGCCTCCGGCGCCGCTTTGCCCCACAGCGCGGCCTCGTCGTCGAGCGACGGCAGGGCGATGTCGACGAGACCGAGGAAGCGGCGATAGACCCGTTGCGCGGTCTCGCGGTCGGGCCAGCCGCGCGGCCGGTAATTGCCGTCGAAGACGATGCGGGCGCCGCCGGCCCGGGCGGTGGCGAGCGCGGCATGGAAACGGTCGCGCCCCACCTCGCCATAGAGTGACAGCGTGATGCCGGAGAAATAGACGGCATCGGCCCCCAGCATCGCATCGGCGGCCTCATCGGCCCCCGGCCCGTCGAACAGCTCGCGCGCCGGTGCCCGATCCCGCCAGTAATGGAAGCTGCGCTCGCCGCGGGCGTCGGTCCGGATGAGGTAGAGCCCCGGCACCCGCCCCGTCCGCCGCGCCACGCCGCCCGTCGCGATCCTCTCGCGCCGCCACAGCGCCAGCATCGCCTCGCTGTAGGGATCGTCACCGAGCGCCGTGAGATAGGCAGTGCGGACGCCCTGACGCGCCAGATAGACGGCGGTGTTGAGCGTATCGCCGCCATAGGCGAGCTGGGCCGGACTGCCCGGCGCGAGGTCGGCGGCGCCGATCGAGATCTCGACCATGCACTCGCCGACCGAGACGATGCGCGGCGCCGTCACGAGTGGGTGTCGGGCGTCGGGGCGTCGGCGCGCAGCAGCCCTTCCGATTTGAGGTCGGACCACAGGCCGGCCGGGATCGGGTGCCGGAAGGCCTCGACATTCATCCGCACGTGATCGGGCGTCAGCGCACCGGGAATGATCGCGGCGACGCTCGGATGCCCGAGGGTGAACTGCAGTGCCGCCGCGGCGATCGGCACGCCATGCGACTCGCAGACCTTCTGGATGCGCCCGGCCTTCGCCGATTCCTCCGGTGTCGGATCGCGATAGCGGTACTTGGCGTTCGGACCGGGACCGGTCGCCAGGATCCCCGAGGCGAAGACGGCCCCGATGATGACACCGATGTCGCGCGCCGCGAGCGCCGGGAACTCGCTGTCCAGCACATCCTGGTCCATCAGCGTGTAGGGCAGCGCCACGACGAAGAAGTCGAGATCGACGGCATCGAGAAAGCGCGGGATCATCCCGGTCTCGTTGATGCCGGCGCCGATGCCGCGGATGTCACCGCTCCGGCGCAGCGAGTCGAGCGCCCGCCAGCCCGAGGTATAGAGCTGCGCCATCCAGGCCCGCACATTCTCCTCGGTGCGGTGATACATGAAGTCGAGATCATGGATGACGAGCAGGTCGATGCGCGAGAGACCGAGCCGGGCGTAGCTCTGCTCCACCGACCGCATGATGCCGTCATAGCTGTAGTCGAAATTGACGTCGAAGGGCAGGCCGCCCTTCCACATCGGCTGGCTGTTCCGGCTGGCGAGGTCCTTCGCCGGCGTCAGGAACCGGCCGACCTTCGTCGAGATCACGAACTCGTCGCGCGGCCGCGTCTGCAGGCCCAGCCCCATCCGCTGCTCGGCCATGCCGAGGCCGTACCAGGGCGCGCTGTCGAAATAGCGCACGCCCGCCTCCCAGGCCGCGTCCATCGTCGCGAGGGCCTGCGTCGTCGGCACGTTCTGGAACAGCTCGCCGAAGGGTGCCGTGCCCAGGCCGAGTGGCGTCACCTTCACGCCGGACTTGCCGAGGGTGCGGGTTGCGGTCGGATCCATTGTCTTCGTCTCCGAATGGCCGTTCTGGCTCGGTCGCGCCGAGATTGGCGCGCCCGCCGCCGGCTTGGCAAGCGGCCGCGCCCGATGATCGGATCTGATCGGCCCCGAGGGCGTCAGCGGCGGCGCGCGTCGAGAATGGCCGCGACGGCGTCGAGCTGCAGGGCGCCGTGGCGCATCACCTCCTCCATCGCCGCCCGCGCCGCGGCACGGTCGTGGGCACGGATCGCCTCGTAGACCGCGCGATGATCGGCCACCGCCGCGGCGTAGGAGCGGATGCGCTTGGCCTGGACCTGGAAGCTCATCCGGAGGAGCGCCCCGATCATCGTGTCGAGCCGCTGGACGAGCGCATTGCCGCTCGCCTGGAAGACCGCGAGGTGGAAGCGCAGATCGGCGGCGAAGAAGGCATCGGGATCCTCGCCCGCCGCTTCCATCGCGGCAAGCGCCTCGCGGATCGTCTCCTGATCCTCCGGCGAGGAGCGGGTTGCGGCGAGCTCGGCCGCCGCCGGCTCGATGACGAGCCGCAGCTCGACGAGATCCCGCCGGAACTCGGACGGCAGCTCGGCGGGGGCGAGCCAGCCGATGACGTCGGGATCGAGCAGGTTCCAGGCCTCGCGCTCACGCACCCGGGTGCCCGAGCGGCGTCGCGGCTCGACCAGCCCCTTGGCGGCGAGCACCTTGATCGCCTCGCGGATGGCCGAGCGGCTGGCCCGGTAGGTCTCGGCGAGATCACCCTCGCTGGGCAGCGTGTCCCCCGGCGGGATCAGCCCGCCGACGATGCGGGCACCGATCTCGTGGACCACGCGGCCATGCAGCCCCGCAGTCGGATAGCGAAGGTCCCGCGGCGTCGGCACGGCGGGCCCGTCCCCCGTGACCGGTCAGCGACCACCCGAGACGTCGATCGTCGCCCCGGTCATGTAGGAGGCCTTGTCCGAGAGCAGGAAGAGCACCGCCTCCGCCACCTCGGCGGCCGATCCGGTGCGGCCGATCGGCACAGTCGGCGCCAGCCGGTCGAGCGTCTCCTGCCCGCCGTGATTGTCGTGGATGTCGGTGACGATCAACCCGGGCCGGACGCCGACCACCCGGACCCCTTCGGTCCCGACCTCCTTGGCGAGGCCGGTGGTGAAGGAATCGACGGCGCCCTTGGTCGCGGCATAGGGCACCTCGCCCGGCAGCCCGCCCGTCCGGGCTGCGGCGGAGGAGATGTTGACGATGGCACCGCCCGGACCGCCATGGCGGGTCGACATGCGGCGCACCGCCTCGCGCGCGCAGTAGAGATAGGAGAAGACGTTGGTCGCGAAGAGCGGCAGGAAGCGTGCCGGATCGGCCTCGTCGATCCGCGCGACGCCGCCAATCACCCCGGCATTGTTGACGAGCCCGGTGCAGCGTCCGAGCCGCTCATCGACCTCGCGGAACAGCCGCGTGGCCTCGTCGCTGTCGGAGACATCCGCACCGATCGCAACCGCCGTGCCGCCCGCAGCGGTGATCTCGGCGACCAGCGCCTCGGCAGCCGCGGCAGACCGGTTGTAGTTGACGGCGACCTTCCAGCCACGCTGCGCCCCGATCCGGGCGACGGCCGCACCGATACCCCGGCTGGCGCCGGTGACCACGAGAACGCCGGACATATTTCCTCCCGACGGGGTTTTCTGCGAGCCTAGCAGAGCCGCAACCGATCCGAAATATTCGTCCGACCTATCGATGACCATCCTCCCGCCGACCGAGCCTTCCGCAGCCGATCCCCATGAGGCGGCCGCGCGCCTGCTGCGCGACCACCGCCAAGCCCCCGCCGCCTTTCCCGGGCTGCCGGAGGCGCTGGCGCCGCGCGACCTGTCAGCCGCCCACGCCATCCAGGAGAGGCTGCACACCCTGCTCGAGGCCGATGGCTGGGGGGCCCGCACCGGCTGGAAGATCGGCTGCACCACCGAGGTGATGCAGCGCTTCCTCGGCATCGCCCATCCCTGCGCCGGCGGCATGCTGGCCGGCGGGATCCATGACGGGACGGCCGATCTGTCGGCGACGCCGATGCACCGCCCGGGCGTCGAATGCGAGATCGCGGTGCGGCTGGCGCACGATCTGCCGCCCGGGACGACCGATCCGGGTGCGCTGGCGGCGGCGGTGGGAGAGGTCTTCGCGGCGATCGAGATCGTCGACGATCGCTATGCCGATTTCCGGGCGCTGGGCGCCCCGGGCCTCATCGCCGACGATTTCTTCCATGCGGCAGCCGTGCTGGGCGGCGCGACGGGAAACTGGCGCGACCTCGATCTCGCCGCCGTCGAAGGGAGCCTCAGCCTCGACGGCGCAACGGTCGACACCGGCACCGGTGCCGCGATCATGGGCCATCCCTTCGCGGCGCTCGCCTGGCTCTCGGCCGAACTCGCAGGCCGCGGCCGCGCCCTGCGCGCCGGCGAGGTGGTGCTCCTGGGCAGCATCGTGAAGACGCGATGGGTTCCGCGCGGCACCCGGGTCGCGATCGATCTCGGGCCGCTCGGCCGCGCCGAGGCGCGGCTCTGAGGCGTCCGCTCAATAGGCGTAGGCGGTGAAGACCGGATCGACCGATCCCTGCCACTCCGTCTCGTAGCGGCGCAGCATCTCACTCGCCTGGGTCTCGCCCGACTCGGCGATCCGCCAGAGATCGTTGAGGAAGCTCTCCTCATTCGCGCCGATATCGTCGCGGGCGGCCCGCGCCGCCAGCCCCGCCCGGGCGATCTCCAGCACCTGCAGGGCGAGATCGCGGACGGTGCCGCCCCGGAACGGCGTGGCAAGCCCGGTCCGCGGCACCGCGCGGCGCAGCGCAGCCCGCTCCTCGGCCGTCCAGTCCTTGACGAGATCCCAGGCGGCATCCAGCGCGGCCGTGTCGTAGAGCAGGCCGACCCACAGCGCCGGCAAGGCGCAGAGCCGGCGCCACGGCCCGCCATCGGCGCCGCGCATCTCGAGGAAGCGCTTCAGCCGCACCTCGGGAAAGGCGGTCGTCATGTGGTCGGCCCAGTCCGACATCAGCGGCCGCTCGCCCGGCAGGGCCGGCAGCCGTCCGTCGAGGAAATCGCGGAAGCTCTGGCCGGAGGCGTCGATATAGCGGCCGTCGCGGTAGACGAAGTACATCGGCACATCGAGCAGCCAGTCGACATAGCGCTCGAAGCCGAAACCGTCCTCGAAGACGAACGGCAGATCGCCGGTCCGGTCCGGATCGGTGTCGGTCCAGACATGGCTGCGGAAGCTCTGGAAGCCGTTCGGCCGCCCCTCGGTGAAGGGCGAGTTGGCGAACAGCGCCGTCGCCACCGGCTGAAGGGCGAGCCCGACGCGGAACTTCCGCACCATGTCGGCCTCGGAGGCGAAGTCGAGATTGACCTGCACGGTGCAGGTCCGGGTCATCATGTCGAGCCCGAGCCGGCCGCGCTTGGGCATGTAGTCCCGCATGATCCGGTAGCGCCCCTTGGGCATCCAGGGGATGTCCTCGCGACGCCATTTGGGCTGGAAGCCGAGCCCGACCATGCCGATGCCGAGGCGCTCGCCGACCTCCTTCACCTGTGCCAGATGCGCCGTGACCTCGCGGCAGGTCTCATGGATGGTCCGCAGCGGCGCGCCCGACAGCTCGACCTGCCCGCCGGGCTCAAGCGTCACCGAGCCGCCATCGGGCCCGGCGAGGGCGATCAGCTTGCCGCCCTCCTCCACGCGCGCCCAGCCATTCGCCGCCAACGCCTCGAGAACGGCCTGGATGCCGTCCGGCCCGTCATAGGGAAGCGGCGCGAGATCGGAGAGGCGGAAGGCGAACTTCTCGTGCTCGGTCCCGATGCGCCAGGCCTCCGGCGGCTTGCAGCCGCTCTCGAGATGGGCGACCAGCGCATCGCGGTGCTCGACGGGCACGGCGGCGACGGATTGCGGACCGGACATCGAAAGGCTTTCGGGGACGGTTGGCAGGGATGGTGCAGATGGATCCAGGCGGCCGGAACCGGCCCCGCCCCTATATGCGGCGGGGCGGCCGGAGATGCCAATCCCCGGCAGCAGCCTGCCAGACGGCGAGGGCGGCGATCGCCGCGGTCTCCGCCCTCAGGATGCGCGGGCCGAGCCCGGCGGCCTCGGCCTCCGGCCGGGCGAGCACGGCCGATATCTCCTCCGGCGTGAAGCCGCCCTCGGGGCCGGTCAGGATCGCGGCCGGCGGTGCCGCGGCGGCGGCGGCGGCGGCCATCGGCCGCGCCTGGCCCGACTCGGCACAGAGAAGAAGCCGCCGGCCGGCCGGCCATTCGGCGACGAGCCGCTCGAGCGGCACCGGCGGGTGGATCACGGGCAGGTCGAGCCGCTCAGATTGCTGCGCGGCCGCAACGGCGATCGCCGCCAGCCGCTCGGGCTTGACCCGGGCGGTCTCCGAGCGGCGTGTCAGCACCGGCAGCAGCGCCGCGACCCCCAGCTCGACCGCCTTCTCGACGATCAGATCAGTCGCATCACGCTTCACCGGTGCGAAGCACAGCCAGAGATCGGGGCCCGTCGCCTGCGGTCGCAGCAGAGACTCGGCGACGGCTTCGCCACCGCCCTTGCCGAGGGCGGTGATCCGGCCGCTCCACTCGCCATCACGGCCGTTGAACAGTATAAGGTCGGCCCCGACGCCGAGGCGGAGCACGTCGCGAAGCCGGTGCGCCTCGGCACGATCGAGCGGGACCGGCGCGGCCGGGCCGAGCGGAACCGGGACATAAAGGCGAGGGCGCGCAGACATGGGCGTCACCTGGAGCGGGCGGATCGTCGGGCGACCGGATAGCAGACCCGGCCGGGCGATCGACAGCGCAGCGGTGACCGGCGGGGCCGGGGCCGGGCTTGCCGGGCCGGCATCCCAGGGGCCCACCGGCGCATGAACGCGCGGTCGGACATCGCGGCGGATGGCTGGATCCATCGCAGCCTGCCGCCCGGGATCAGGCCCTACCTGCTGCTGATGCGGCTCGACCGGCCGATCGGCACCTGGCTGCTGTTGCTGCCCTGCTGGTGGGGCCTCGCTTTGGCCCCCCATCCGACGGGCTTCGGCTGGAGCGATGTCGCCCATGCACTGCTGTTCGCGGCCGGCGCGGTGATCATGCGCGGCGCCGGCTGCGTGGTGAATGACATCTTCGACCGCGACATCGACGCGCAGGTCGCCCGGACCCGCAGCCGCCCGATCCCGAGCGGCGCCGTGTCGGTCGCCGCCGCGCTGCGCTTTCTTGCCGTCCTGCTGCTGCTCGGCCTTCTCATCCTTTTGATGTTCAACTGGACGACGATCTGGCTCGGCGCGGCCTCGCTGATCCTCGTCATCCTCTACCCGCTGATGAAGCGGATCACCTGGTGGCCCCAGGCGTTTCTGGGACTGACCTTCAACTGGGGCGCGCTGCTCGGCTGGACGGCGGTGACCGGGGCGCTCGACTGGCCGGCGGTGATCCTCTACGCCGCGGGCATCGCCTGGACGCTCGGCTACGACACGATCTACGCCCATCAGGATGTCGAGGATGATGCGCGGATCGGCATCGGCAGCACCGCCCGGCTGTTCGCCGAGAAGAGCCCGCGCTGGATCGCCGGCTTCTACACGGCGACGATGGCGCTGCTGCTTGCGGCCGTCGTTGCGGCCGATCTCTCGCCGATCGCCCTCGCGGGCCTTGTGGCGGGTGGCGCCCATCTCTTCTGGCAGTGCCGTCGCTGGCATCCCGCCGATCCGGCGAGCTGCCTCGTGATCTTCCGCTCCAACCGGGATTTCGGCCTGATCGTGCTGGCGGGGCTGCTGGCAGGCCGTGCCCTGACATGACTGTTCACGCTAATTTAAAGATAATATCCTCGATAACCGCTGCGTGGTGATTTATTGTCCCCATGCATTGACGGTGGTGAGGGGGCGGCCGGTTGGATGTTGTGACGCTGGTGGTGGTGCAGGCCTCGCTTGCCGGGGTACTCGCCGTGGCGATGGCCGTCTTCTGGCGCCTGCACACGACTATCGCCGGCCTCGGCCTGTGGTCGGGGTCCCTCGCCTGCGTCTCGCTGGCGCTCTGGGGCATCCTGCTGCGCGGCATCGCCCCCGATTTCGTGACGCTCGTCCTGGCCAATGCCTGCATCCTCTGCGCCCCGCTGCTGACGTGGAACGGCATGCGCCGCTATGCCGGGCGGCAGACGCGCTGGCTCCTTCCTGCCATCCTCGTCCTCCTGACGGTGGCGATGCATTCCTACTTCGCCTTCGTCGAACCGGACCTCCGGATCCGCGTCGTCCTTGTGTCCACGGCACTGGCGGCAGGCTTTCTCGCCTGCGCATGGGAGGTGCGGCGCGCCGATGAAGGCGGCGCAGCGCGCATCGCGGCTGGCTGCTACGTCCTGGTCGCGCTCGGCCTGATCGCTCGCGCCATCGGCCATCTCATCGAAGGCGCGGAGATGCGCACCGGGCCGATGGGCCCCTCGCCGACCGAGGTCATCTACTTCCTCTACCAGACCTGCATGATGGTCCTCACGACCTGGGGGCTCGTGGTCATGGCGAGCCATCGGCTGCATCGCCGGGTCGAGCGTGACAATGCCGAGCTGGTGCGGCTCGCGACCGATCTCGACGCCGCCTATCAGCGCGCCGAACAGGCCAGCCGCGCCAAGTCTGACTTCCTCGCGACCGTCAGCCACGAGCTGCGCACGCCGCTCAATGCCATCATCGGCTTCTCCGACCTCGCCTTGTCGGTGAACGGTGCGCAGGACGATCCGGCACGCCGGCGCGAGTACTTCACCCACATCCTTGACAGCGGCCGCCATCTCCTCGGCATCGTCAACGATATCCTCGACCTCGCCAAGGCGGAGGCCGGTCGCCTGGCGGTCGACCCCGGCCAGGTCGCGCTGGAGACGGCGCTCAGCCGCGCGATCAACGTGCTGAGCGAGCGCGCCGCGGCGCGCGGGCTGGAGGTGACGCTGGCGATCCACCCCGGTGCCCGCACCTGCTGGGCGGATGAGCGGGCGCTGGCGCAGATCCTGCTGAACCTGCTGTCGAACGCCGTGAAATTCACCCCGCCGGGCGGCCATGTGGCGATCGAGGCACGGCCCGCGCGCGGCGGTGATGCCGCTGGCGGGATCGAGATCGAAGTGCGGGATGACGGGGTCGGCATCCCCCCGGAGGAGATCGGCCGGATCCTCAAGCCCTTCGAGCAGATACAGGAGGGCTATGCCGGCGGCGCCGGCGGCACCGGTCTCGGCCTGCCGATCGTCGAGGCACTGATGCGCCAGCATGGCGGGACGCTGGCCCTCACCAGCGCCACCGGGATCGGCACCCGCGCCCTTCTGTGGTTTCCGCCGCCGCCCGAGGGTGCGGCGCCCGCACCCGTTGATCCGCCACCGGCGCGGATCGGCGGTGTCGTCTCCTCCGGCGTCGGCTGAGCCCGGCCATGGCCGTGCCGGGTGACATGGCGGATGCCGCCGCCTTCATCCGTGACAATACGGTGCCGACTCGCCCGCCATTGCTGCCGGAGATCGTCCTCCATCTCGCGGCGGAGGTGACGCCGCTGTGGGAGGCGACGGAGGCGACGCTCGAGCGGCACGGCCTGCCTCCGCCCTACTGGGCCTTCGCCTGGGCCGGCGGGCAGGCGGTGGCACGCGCACTGCTCGACGCACCGGAGCGGGTGGCGGGCCGGACGGTACTCGATTTCGCCTGCGGCTCCGCCGTGGCGGGGATCGCCGCGGCCCGTGCCGGGGCGGCGCGGGTCATCGCCGTCGACATCGACGGATTCGCAGTCGCCGCGGCACGGCTCAACGCCGCGGCGAATGGCGTCCCGCTGGAGGTGCGGTGCGCCGACATCGTCGGCGCGCTGCCGGATCCCTGGGCCGGGCTGATCCTCGCCGGCGATGTCTGCTACGAGCGGCCGATGGCCGAGCGGGTGCTGCCCTGGCTGCGCGAGCTCGCCCGGCTGGGCGCCACGGTCCTGCTCGGCGATCCGGGCCGAGCCTACCGCCCCAAGGAGGGCCTGGAGCCCGTCGCCCGCTATGCCGTGCCGACCTCAACGGCGATCGAGAGCACCTCGGTCTGCGAGACGACGGTGTGGCGGCTCTTGCCCGGCTGAGCCCCGCCGCTTGCCGCGGCGCGGCCGGCTTCCTATCGTCGCCCGGAACCACGGAGGGACCGCCATGGAGATGCCCCCGCCCGACGCCGCGACCCTCGCGCGGCGCGCGGAGATCGCAGCCGCGTTGCGCGCGATCGTCCCGGACGGCGTCCGCGAGACGGAGGACGAGCGGCGCGTCTACGAGACCGATGCGCTGACCGCCTACCGCACCCTGCCGCTCGTCGTGGTGCTGCCGGAAACGACGGCGCAGGTCGCCGAGATCCTCGCCACCTGCCACCGCATGGGGGTGAAGGTCGTGCCGCGTGGCGCCGGCACCTCGCTCTCGGGCGGGGCGCTGCCGCTCGCCGACGGCGTGCTGCTGGCGATGAGCCGCTTCGACCGCATCCTCGAGATCGACCTGCCCAATCGCTGCGCCCGGGTGCAGCCGGGCGTCACCAATCTGGCGATCAGCCAGGCGGTCGCGCATGAGGGCTTCTATTACGCCCCTGATCCGTCGAGCCAGATCGCCTGCACGATCGGCGGCAATGTGGCGGAGAATTCCGGCGGCGTGC
>CAYORM010000076.1:0-14340 GCA_964406375.1 uncultured Mycobacteriaceae bacterium
GCACCGGCAATTCGGAGATCGTGCTCGACCGCAAGATCGCCGATCGGCGCACTTTCCCGGCGATCGACATCGGCAAGTCCGGCACCCGCAAGGAGGAGCTGCTGGTCGGCCGGCCCGAGCTCTCGAAGATGTGGGTCCTGCGCCGCATCCTGATGCCGATGGGCACGACGGATGCCATGGAGTTCCTGCTCGAGAAGCTCAAGCAGACCAAGACCAATTCCGACTTCTTCGACAGCATGAACCAGTAAGGCAGCGCCGGCGGCGGCGCGCCGTCCGGCGGAAGCCGGGGGCTGGGCACAAAAAAGGGGCGGATCGCGTGATCCGCCCCTTTGCACATCCATCCGGATCAGACGATCAGGGCAGCAGAACCGTCGCGCCGATGGTGCTGCGGGCAGCGAGCGCCCGGTGGGCCTCGGCCGCTTCGCGCAGCGGGAAAGTCTGGCCGATGCGGATCTTCACCGCGCCGCTGGCGATCGCCTCGAAGAGCTCCGCGGCGCGGCCGAGCAGCTCGTCGCGGGTCGCGGCGTGATGGGCGAGCATCGGCCGCGTCATGAACAGCGAGCCCTTGCGCAGGAGCATCAGCGGATCGATCGGCGGCACCGGGCCCGAGGCGTTGCCGTAGAGCACCAGCATGCCGCGCGGCGCCAGGCTGTCCATCGACCCCGCCCAGGTGGCCGCACCCACCCCGTCATAGGCGACCGGCACGCCCTTGCCGCCGGTGATCTCGCGCACCCGCGCGGCGAAGTCCTCGGTCTTGTAATCGATGACATAGTCGCAGCCATTCTCGCGGGCCAGCGCAACCTTCTCCGGCCCGCCCGCGGTGCCGATCACCGTCGCGCCCAGCGCCTTGGCCCATTGGCAGGCGATCGAGCCGACGCCGCCGGCCGCGGCATGGATCAGCACCGTGTGCCCCGGTTCGACGCGGAAGGTGGAGCGCAGCAGGTAGTGCGCGGTCAGCCCCTGCAGCAGGCAGGCGGCCGCGGTGCGGTCATCGATCGAGGCCGGTAGCGGGATCGCCTTGTCGGCCGGCAGAAGGCGCTCTTCCGAATAGGAACCGAGCGGCCCGGTCGCGTAGCCGACGCGGTCACCCACCGCGATGCCCTCGACGCCAGGACCGACGGCGGTCACCGTGCCGGCGCCTTCGCTGCCGAGGCCGCTCGGCAGCTCGACCGGATAGAGGCCGCTGCGGTGATAGGTGTCGATGAAGTTCAGCCCGACCGCGCCGTGGCGGATGCGGATCTCGCCCGGGCCGGGATCACCGACCACCACCTCCTCCCAGCGGAGGACCTCGGGACCTCCAGTCTCGGCGAAGCGGATGGCGTGCGGCATCGGGGACTCCTCGACAGGTTCTCGATCGGGTGTGGCTCAGCCCGCCTTGCGCAGCGCCCCGCCCTCGATCAGCGAGAGGGCGCGCAGGCGCACCGCTTCCGGCTCGAGGCCCGCGGCCTCGCAGATCAGCCGGAAATCCGGACCATCGCTCTGGAACCAGCGACGTGCCTCCTCGCGCATGCGTTGCCGCTCGCCCGGGCTGCCGACACCGCCCGCGGCGCCGGAGGCGTCGAGCAGCGCGCGCTCGATGACGGCGCACCACATCTGTCGTTCGGGGGAGGACCGGCTCTCGGACACGGGGGCGTTGGCGGGCGCGGGTGGGCGGTGGCGGTCAGACGGATGGCGGGGCTGTGACGGACGACGTTCGGCGCCCGGTCGGGCGCCACCGACGATCCTACCGTCAGTAGCCCTCGCGCTCCATCCGTTTGCGCAGCATCTTGCGGGTACGGCGGACGGCGTCCTTGCGTGCCCGGTTGCGCTGTTCCGACGGCTTCTCATAGGCCCGCCGTCGGCGCATCTCGCGGAACACCCCCTCGCGCTGCAGCTTGCGCTTCAGCGCGCGCAGTGCCTGGTCGACATTGTTCTCGCGGACGAGCACCTGCATGGGCGGGTTCCTTTCCTGCTGTGGGGCTGGTCAGCCCAGGATGTCGAGCGCCATCCGGCGCCATTCACGACGCGTCGGACGCGCGGATTCTGCGTGGGGGCGGCCGGCCCCACGCCGCCGGCGCTTCGGCGCCCGGCTGGGGTTGCCGGCGACGCCGGTCTCGGGAGCGTGCCCGTGGGCGGCATCGGCCGACCCCCGGATGATCTCGAACGGTGCGGCCGCGGCGACATAGGCCTCGGCATAAGACATGCGACTATTCATCAAACATCGGCGCCAGGCGGTTCCCCGCGGCGCTCTTCCTTTTCTCTCTGGGCGGCGCTCAGCGGCGCCGGTACTGGTTCGACCGCGGCGGTCCGGACGGCTGGCCCTGGCGGGCCTCGCGATGCCGGAAATTGATGCGGCCTTTGGTCAGATCATAGGGCGTCATCTCGACGGTGACGCGATCGCCGGTCAAGACGCGGATACGCGCCTTCTTCATTCGTCCGGCCGTGTAGGCCAGGATTTCCGCGCCATTCTCGAGCTGCACGCGGAAGCGTGCATCCGGCAGAACATCGAGGACGACGCCTTCGAATTCGATCAGGTCTTCCTTTGACAGGGTCCCAACCTCCCTATTGATGTACGCGTCGATGCGTTGCGCTGGCGCCGGAAGGGCGACGCGTCGAAGACACGCCGCCCGCCGGTATCAGGCCTGCTGCAGATTCGCCGCGGCGACCTTGCCGCTGCGCTGGTCGCGCTGCAGCTCGTAGCTGATGCGCTGGCCTTCCTGCAGGCTGCCAAGCCCCGACCGTTCGACGGCCGAGATGTGGACGAACACGTCACGGTCCCCGTTCTCGGGCTGGATGAAGCCATAGCCCTTCTGCGTGTTGAACCACTTGACGGTTCCAATGGACGACATGGGTAGTTCCTTCCGGATACAGTAGTGCTGCACCGCCGCGCCGGCCGGCGCGACGGATCGGTCTTCTCGGCGGATCGGGAGGGTGCTGGTCCGGCGCTCGCGGGGCGAGCAAGGGCAAGCGGGCCGAACCAAACGAAAGTCGACCCGGCGAAGATAGGAACTGGCGGGGCCGAATGCAAGGTTCCCGGAAAGCGATGATCCGGCGGGGCTGGCGGCCCAGCCCTCAGCCCGGCACGGTCACCCCTTCCAGCGCCAGCAGGAAGCGCTTGGTCGCCAGCCCGCCAGAGGCGGAGAAGCCGCCGACACCGCCGCCCGCAGCCAGGACGCGATGGCAGGGCACGACGACCGGCAGCGGGTTGCGGCCGCAGGCCCCGCCCACCGCCCGCGCACTCGAGCCGATCGCCTGGGCGATGCCGCCATAGGTGCCGACCTCGCCCCAGCCGATCGCCATCATCGCGGCGCGGACGCGGGTCTGGAACGGGCTGGTGGGTGGCGCCAGCGGCAGGTCGAAGCGGCGGAGGCGTCCTGCGAGATAGGCGGTGAGCTGCGCCGCGGCCTCGCGCAGCACCGGCTCGTCGGGCACGGTCGCCGCCGCGGGCGTCTCGCCGGACAGGATATCGATCGTCGCCAGCCGGCCGTCCCGCGCGGTCAGGCGCAGCCGGCCGAGGCCCGGCGCCGGCAGGATCGCGGCGCTCATGCGGCCCCTCCCGCGAGCAGCGACGCCAGTGCCGCCGGCGCGGTGATCGGCGGCAGGCAGGCGAAGTCGCGGCAGACATAGGCGGCGGCGCGCCCGTCCACCGGCCCTTTGCCGGCGGCGGGATGACCGGGCGGGAGCGCCCCGCCGGCGGTATCCGCAGCGACCACCGGCACCACCAGGATGTCGGCCGCAGGCGTGGCGCGGGCAGTGCGCAGCAGCACGGCCGCGTCTGGATCATCCGGACGCGGCGCGACGACCACCACCTGCGTGGCGCAATCGAGCGTCAGCGCGGCGTCGATCCAGCTCGACAGGCCGGTGGCATTGTGGTCGAGCGCGCCGGCAAAGGCGCGGATCAGGGCCCGCGCCCGCTCGGCATAGGCGGTCTCGCCGGTGATGTGCCAGAGTCGTGCGAGCGCGCCGAGGGCGAGCGCATTGCCGGACGGGGTGGCGGCGTCGAAGGCGGTGCGCACCCGCACGATCAGCGCCTCGCCATCGGCCGGCGTCATGGCATAGCCGCCCTCGGGATGGGCGAACTGCGCCTCCAGCGTCGCCACCCAGTCGCGGGCATGATCGAGATAGGTGGTCTCGCCGGTTGCCTCGAACAGCGCGAGCGCCGCGCGCGCCATGGCCGCGTAATCATCGAGGAGCCCCGGCGGGCCGTGCCGTCCCGCGCGCCAGGAATGGGCGAGCCGCCCCGGGCCGGTCGCCAGCGTCGCCGTCACGAAGGCGAAGGCCCGTGCCGCCCGCCGGATCCAGTCCGGCCGGTCGAAGGCGCAGCCAGCTTCGGCCAGCGCCATGATCATGAGACCGTTCCAATCGGCGAGCAGCTTGTCGTCACGGCCGGGCGGCACGCGTCCCGCCCGTGCCGAGAGCAGGGTGGCCCGGTCCTCGGCGAGCGCCGCCTCGGCCGCGGCCGCCGCGTCCGGCGGCAGGTCGAGGGCGTGACTGCGATTGAGGATCGTCCGGCCCTCCCGCCCCTCCTCCGGCCAGTTGCCGTCGGCATCCACACCATAGGCGGCCTTGAAGCGCGGCGCCGCCGGGCCGAGCACGGCATCGATCTCCGCCTCGGTCCAGACGTAGTAGCGCCCCTCCTCGCCTTCGCTGTCGGCATCGAGGGCGGCGGCGAACCCCCCCTCCCCCACCACCATTTCCCGGTCAAGCCAGTCGATCACCCCCTGGACCCGGTCGGCGAAGAGCGGGTCGGGGGCCGCGCGGTGGACGAAGGCGAGCAGCGAGACGAGCAGCGCGTTGTCGTAGAGCATCTTCTCGAAATGCGGCACCAGCCAGCGCGCATCGGTCGAATAGCGGGCAAGGCCGCCGCCGAGATGGTCCCAGATGCCTCCCAGCAGCATGCCGCGCAGCGAGCGCAGCACCGCGTCGCCGGACGCGCTCGCCAGCGCCGGGTCGATGTCGGTCGCAAGATGGGCGCGCCAGAGAAGGCGCAGCAGGCCGGGCTGGGGGAATTTAGGCGCGCCGGCGAGCCCGCCCCAGCGCCGGTCGATCATCGGCAGCACGCGATCGGCGATATCGCCGACGATGCGCGGGTCGAGGCCGTTGCCGGCGGCCGGTGCGCCATCCGCGAGGCTGGCGAGAGCGCGCCCGAGCGTCCGGCCGTTCTCGGCGACCCGCTCCGGCGCTTCCTGGTAGGTCCGGGCGACGGCGCGCAGCACGTCGGGGAAACCGGGGCGGCCCCAGCGCGGCTCCGGCGGGAAATAGGTGCCGCCCCAGAACGGCACGCGCTCCGCCGTCAGGAACATCGTTAGCGGCCAGCCCCCCTGCTGGCCGAGCGCGGCGAGCGCCGACTGGTAGATGACGTCGAGATCGGGCCGCTCCTCGCGGTCCACCTTGACCGGCACGGTGAGTGCATTGATCACCGCCGCGATCTCGGGGTTCTCGAAGCACTCATGGGCCATCACATGGCACCAATGGCAGGCGGCATAGCCGACAGACAGCATGACGGGCTTGCCCTCGGCCCGGGCGCGTTCGAAGGCGGCATCGCCCCAGGGCTGCCAATGCACGGGATTGTCCGCGTGCTGCAGCAGATAGGGGCTGGTCTCGCCGGCCAGGAGGTTGGCGGCTGGGATGTCGGTCGCGGCCATGCGGCGCCTCCTGTTGCTCGGGCGGGTCCCGTGTCCCCGGTCCCGGTGGGCTCTCGCCGAGGTCCCGTTTCGAGAGGCTCGTATCGACCGATATAATGAGTCGGCGACTGCCCGTCAGGGCACCCGCCGGTCTTTTCGGGCCCGAGGAGGAGCGAGCATGAAGATCTCGATCGACATCGACTGCACGCCGCAGGAGGCGCGCGCCTTTCTCGGCCTCCCCGATGTGGCGGAGATGCAGCAGCGTCTGCTCACCGCGCTCGAGGCACGGATGGGCGACGCCATCCAGAAGATGGACCCGGAAGCGATGATGCGGCAATGGATGCCGCTCGGTTTCGAGGGGATGGAGCAGATCCAGCGCTTCTGGTCGGGGCTGGCGGGCATGGATCGCAAGCCGGGCCGTGACACCGGGGGCCAGGGCTGAGCCGCGCCACGATCTTCGCCACCGCGACCCCGCCCGGCCGCGGTGCCCTCGCCATCATCCGAATCAGCGGCCCCGCCTGCGGACTTATCATAAGCGCGCTTTGTAGGCGATCGCCGCCATCACCACGGCGGGCGGTTCGGGTGAGGGTGTCGGATCCGCGCGGCGGATCGCCGATCGATGATGCGCTGCTTCTGTGGTTTCCGGCCCCGGCGAGCGCCACGGGGGAGGATGTGGCCGAGCTGCACCTCCATGGCGGACGGGCGGTCATCGCCGCAACGATGGAGGCGCTGTCGACATTGCCGGGGGTACGCCTCGCCGAACCGGGCGAATTCACCCGGCGCGCCTTCGAGAACGGCAAGCTCGATCTCACCCAGGCCGAGGCGATCGCCGATCTTGTCGATGCCGACACGGCCGCCCAGCGGCGCCAGGCCCTGCGGCAGCTCGACGGCGAGCTCGGGCGGCTCTATGGCGCCTGGCGCGAGCAGCTCCTGGATGCACTGGCCTTTGCCGAAGCGGTTCTCGATTTCCCCGACGAGGATCTGCCGGACTCACTCGACGATGCGGCGCGCGACGCCATCACCGGCGTGGCGACGGCGATGCGACGGCATCTCGCCGATGGGCGACGTGGCGAAAGGTTGCGGGACGGCTTCCACATTGCGGTGCTGGGCCGGCCGAATGTCGGAAAATCCAGCCTCCTCAACCGGTTGGCGCAACGCGACGTGGCCATCGTCTCGCCCATTCCCGGCACGACCCGTGATGTGCTGGAGGTGGCGCTGGACCTCGACGGTTATCCCGTGGTGATCGCCGACACCGCAGGGTTGCGTGAGGCGGCGGATGAGATCGAGGCGGAGGGTGTCCGGCGCTCCTACCGCCGTGCCGAGAACGCTGACCTCGTTCTGCTGCTGTCCGACGCCACGGATCCAGAGCCACCCCCTGCCCTACCCGCCTCTCTCGCCGACCGCCCGGTTCTGCGGGTCGCCAACAAGATCGACCGAGCCCCGGTCGTGCCGGAGGGCACCATCGGCATTTCTGCCCTGTCCGGACAGGGAATGGACGAGCTCATCGTTGCCCTCAGCACGGCGGCGGCCGGCGCTTTGACCGGCGATGGCTCCGTCGCCCTCACCAGGCTGCGCCATCGCGAAGCGCTGGAGAATGCTGCCGCCGCCCTCGACCGGGCCCTGTCGGCACCATCGGCCGAGTTGCGGGCGGAGGATCTGCGTATGGCCACCCGGGCCATTGGACGGGTGACTGGCGCAGTCGATGTCGAGGACGTTCTCGACCGCATCTTCGGAAGCTTCTGCATCGGCAAGTAGGCAGCGTTTCACGTGAAACACGACGCGGCGGTCAGTCGCGTGACGGTGTTTCACGTGAAACAGTGGCAGACGGCCTCCGATGCATCCAGCGGAAGCGGACGCGCTCCAGAGGGCGAATGTTTCACGTGAAACACCGGACAGGCTTCGGTCCCGGCGGGGCGGCGCGAGTGTTTCACGTGAAACACCGCCTGCATCCGCGGTGATCGCTCAGGGCTGTTTCACGTGAAACAGCGATGCTCGACTCGTGCGGCCTCGCGAGGTAGAACCCCGGCATGAGACGCTTTGATGTCATCGTCGTTGGCGGCGGCCATGCCGGAACCGAGGCGGCCGCTGCTGCCGCACGGTGTGGCGCCGCGACGGCGTTGGTGACCCACCGCCGCGACACCATCGGCGAGATGTCCTGCAACCCGGCCATCGGCGGGCTGGGCAAGGGGCACCTGGTGCGCGAGATCGACGCGCTCGACGGCATCATGGCGCGCGCGATCGACGCGGCCGGGATCCAGTTCCGCGTCCTCAATCGCAGCAAAGGACCGGCGGTTCGCGGCCCGCGGGCCCAGGCGGACCGGGCGCTCTATCGGCTGGCCGTCCAGGCACTGCTCGATGCCCAGGAAAACCTGACCGTCCTGACGGGGTCCGTCGAGGATCTCGTGCTGGACGGGGCGGGGCAGATGAGGGGGGTTACCCTCGCCGACGGGCGGTCATTGACCGCTCCGGCGGTTGTCCTGACCACCGGAACGTTTCTGCGCGGCCTCATCCACCGCGGCGAGGAGCAGACCCCCGCCGGACGGGTCGGTGAGGCGCCGTCGCTCGGCCTCGCGGAGACGCTGCGGCGCCTCGGGCTTGCGATCGGCCGGCTCAAGACCGGGACGCCGCCCCGCCTCAATGGGCGAACCATCGATTGGGATGGCCTCGAGGTACAGGAGGGCGACGACCCGCCCGAGCCTTTCTCGACCCTGACCGATCGGATCCGTGTGCCGCAGGTCTCGTGCCGGATCACCTGGACCAATGACGCGGTCCATAGGGCGATCCGCGAGAATCTCCACCTGTCGCCGATGTATGCCGGGCGCATCGAGAGCCGTGGCCCGCGCTACTGCCCGTCGGTGGAGGACAAGGTGGTGCGGTTCGCCGACAAGGACCGCCATCAGATCTTCCTCGAGCCCGAAGGTCTGGACGATCCGACGGTCTATCCCAACGGCATCTCGACGGCACTTCCCGCCGCCGTGCAGGACCGGATCGTCGCCGCCATCCCCGGCCTCGAGCATGCCCGGATCCTGCGCTATGGCTACGCGATCGAGTATGATTTCGTCGATCCGCGCCAACTCGATCGCGGGCTGGGCCTGCGAGCTGTTCCCGGTTTGTTCCTGGCCGGCCAGATTAACGGGACCACCGGCTATGAAGAGGCGGCGGCGCAGGGGCTGCTGGCCGGACTCAACGCCGCCCGTCATGCGACTAATCCGGCGGCCGAGCGGGTGACGATCGACCGCGCCACGGGATATCTCGGCGTCATGGTCGACGATCTCGTCACTCGCGGGGCACCCGAACCCTACCGGATGTTCACCTCGCGGGCCGAATACCGTCTCAGCCTGCGCGCCGACAATGCCGATCTCCGTCTGACGCCGCTCGGCATCGCCATCGGCTGTGTCGGGCAGGAGAGGCGCGCAGCCTTCGCCGCCCGCCGCGCGGCGCTGGAGGCGGCCCGCGCCGCCATGGCGGGATGGTCGCTGACACCGACCGAAGCGCGCCGCCACGGCTTCGAGGTCAACCGCGACGGGGTCCGGCGCAGCGCCGCCGATCTGTTGCGCCATCGCGGGGTCACGCTGGACGCGCTGGCGGCGATATGGCCGCAGATCGCCGAATGGCCCGCCCATGTGCGCGAGCAGATCACCATCGATGCGGCCTATGCCGGCTATCTCGATCGCCAGGAGGCCGATATCCGCGCCTTCCGTGCCGATGAGGCGCTGATCCTGCCGGAGGGGCTCGATTACGGCGGGGTCGGCGGGCTGTCGGCCGAGATCCGCCAGACGCTCAGCACGGCGCGGCCGCCCACCCTCGGGGCCGCCGCCCGTCTGCCGGGTGTGACGCCCGCGGCCCTCACCGCGCTCTTGAAACACGTCCGGCGCCGCGACCGCCATGTCGCGTGACAACCCCTCCCGCGCCGCCTTCGTGGCTGCCGCCGGCCTCGATCCCGACACCCTCGATCGCTTCGATCGCTATGTCGCGCTGCTGTTGCGCTGGCAGAGCGCCATCAATCTCGTCTCCTCCTCGACTTTGGCGACGATCTGGGAACGCCACCTGCTCGACAGCCTGCAGCTGCGTGCCTTCCTGCCCGCCAATGCCCGCACATTGGTCGATATCGGCTCGGGAGCCGGCTTTCCCGGCCTCGTCCTGGCGATCGCCCGGCCGGACCTCACGGTCCATCTGATCGAGAGCGACCGGCGCAAAGCCGAGTTTCTGCGCCGCGCCTGCATCGAGACGGAGACGGCCGCCACCGTTCATCCGGCACGGGCCGAGACGGTGGCGGCGACCGGGCTCAAGGCGGATGTCGTGACGGCGCGGGCGCTCGCCCCGCTCGACCAGCTCCTCGAGCTTTCGGAGCCCTTCTGCCATCCCGGCACCGTCCGTCTCTTCCCCAAGGGCAAGTCCGCCCCCTCGGAGTTGACCGCCCTTGCTCCCTCGGAGAAGATTCACGTGACGACGGAGCGAAGCCTGACGGCAGCCTCCTCCGCGATCATCCGCATCGAAGGAACCCGCCTTGGCTGACGTGGATCCCGCCCGGTCCCCGAAACCGCGAATCATCGCCGTCGCCAACCAGAAGGGCGGGGTCGGCAAGACGACAACGGCCGTCAATCTCGCGACGGCGCTCGCGCTCAAGGCCGGCAAGCGGGTCCTCGTCATCGATCTCGACCCGCAGGGCAACGCCTCGACGGGGCTCGGCGTGATGCGCGGTGCCCGGACGCAGGGCACCTATCATCTGCTGTTCGGCGACACCGATCTGGCCGGCGCGACCGTTGCGACCGAGATCGAGCGCCTGTCGCTGGTCCCGTCCTCGACCGATCTCGCCGGTGCCGAGGTGGAGCTGGTTGAGACCGAGAAGCGCGAGACGCGGCTGCGCGACGCGCTCGGCCCGGCGGTGGCGGCCGGCTACGACGTCGTGCTCATCGACTGCCCGCCGGCGCTCGGCTTTCTGACGATCAACGCGCTGACCGCGGCCCATGGCGTGCTGGTGCCACTGCAGAGCGAGTTCTACGCGCTCGAAGGGCTGAGCCAGCTGCTGCGCACCGTCGAGCGGGTGCGGCGCGCCTATAACCCGGCGCTCGTCATCAACGGTATCGTCCTGACGATGTATGACCGGCGGAACAACCTCTCCGAACTGGTCGCCAAGGATGTGCGCTCGCATCTCGGCAACCAGGTCTACGACACCATGATCCCCCGCAACGTCCGCGTGTCGGAGGCGCCCTCGCACGGCAAGCCGGTGCTGGTCTACGACCCGGGCTGCCCCGGTGCGCAGGCCTATGGCCAGCTCGCCGAGGAGTTCCTGCGGCGCGAATCGAGGAGCCCGGCATGAGCAGCGAGGAGCGGCAGAAGCGGCGTCTGGGGCTCGGACGCGGGCTCGACGCGCTGTTCGGCGAGGCGGAGCCGGTCGCCGTCACGCCCGCCGCCGGCGATGCTGCACCCGCTGCGGGGCCGGTGTCGCCGCGCAGCCTGCCGGTCGGCCAGCTCGAGCCCGGACCGTTCCAGCCGCGCCGCAGCTTCGACGAGGCGGAGCTGGACCGGCTCTCGGAATCGATCCGGACACAGGGCGTGCTGCAGCCGATCCTGGTGCGGCCGATCCCTGATCAGCCCGACCGCTTCCACATCATCGCCGGCGAACGGCGCTGGCGTGCCGCCCAGCGCGCGCGGCTGCACGAGGTGCCCGTCGTCATCCGCGAGATGACGGATGGCGAGGCGCTGCAGATCGCCATTATCGAGAACGTCCAGCGCCAGGACCTGACGGCGCTGGAAGAGGCGCAGGGCTATCGCCGGCTGCTCACCGAGTTCGGCCTGACTCAGGAGGACGTGGCCCGGGCGGTGGGCAAGAGCCGGTCGCATGTCGCGAACACGATCCGGCTCCTCGATCTGCCGGAGCCCGTCCTCGACATGCTGCAGAGCGGCGCGATCACCGCCGGCCATGCGCGGGCGCTGCTCGGTTCGGCTGATCCGATCGGGGTGGCGCGCCAGATCGTGCGCAAGGCGCTGAGCGTCCGCCAGGCGGAGACCCTCGCCCGCAATGCGGGCAGCCCGTCGCCCGTCGGGCGGCCCGGCGGCGGGGCGGCGCTGCCGGGTGAGAAGGATCCCGACACGCTGGCGCTCGAGCGTCGCCTCGAGATGGCCGCCGGCGTCCGCGCACAGATCTACACGCGGCCCGACGGCTCGGGCACGCTGACCTTCCACTTCGCCGATTTCGTGCAGCTCGACGAGATCATCGAGCGGGTCGACCGGCCACTGGAGCGCTGAGGCAGGACAGGGGAGGGGGTGCCCACCCCTCCCGGCCCACCTCTCCCGATCGTGCGAACCCGGGGCGCCGATCAGCGGCGCCGCGCCACCATGCGGGCGAGCCGCATCAGCGTGTCGGCGGTGATCGCCTCCGCCGGGCGGCCGGTCTTCTTGCACTCCCCCTCGGCCGCGAGCAGCCGGCGCAGCGCCTCCTCGATTGCCGGGCGGTCCCAGCGGCGCAGCTGACCGCGGATCTGTGCCTTTGCCTTGAAGAAGATCGGCGGCCGGAGGGCGGCCATCGCCGCCTCGGCTGTCGCCCCGTCCTCGATCGCGGCGGCGAGCTGCCACAGCCGCAGGAAATGCCGCTGCACCGCCCGCAGCGGTCCGATCGTGTCGCCGGCCGTCAGCACCACCGTCGCCGTCGCCTCGGCCACGGCGACGAGATCGCCATCCGCGACCGCCATGGCGAGGGTGTCCAGCGTCGTCTCGCCGGCATCGATGATCACCGCGGCGACGTGCTCAGCCGTCACCCGGGTCTCGGGCGCCATGTAGAGGGCGAGCTTCTCGATCTCGCGCCGAGCGAGCTGCCGGTCGCCGGCCAGCGCCTCGCCGAGCAGGCCGAGCGCCTCGGGATCGGCCGACAGGCCCTCGGCCGCCAGCGCGCGTCCGGCCCAATGCTCGACATCGCGCGCCTCGGGCAGGTAGCAGGGGACGGCCATCGCCGTCTCCGCACCCTCGGCCAGCCGCCGCAGCGCCGAGCGCGGGCCGAGATCGTCGCCCTCCAGCACCACCAGCCCGTCCGTCGCGGTGGCATCGGCCAGTACCCGGCCGAGCGCCGGGGCGACGCCGTCGACGGCGTCGCGGATCCGGACCACCCGGCGGCCGCCGGTCATGGAGAGGGCGAAGACCTCATCGGCGAGACGCGCCGGATCGGCGGCGATCTGCGCGGCCGACAGCACCACCACCCGGAACGGATCGTCGAGGCGGCCGGCGACGCCGCGCGCCAGCGTGTCGGCATGTTCACGGACGGCACCCGCATCGGGCCCGTAGAACAGCACCGCGCGCAGCGAGGGGTCGGGCCGGCGCAGGAAGGCGTCGAGCTTCGCCGGCGGCAGCTTCACGCGTTGCGGTCGAGGAAGAGCGCGATGCGGAGCCTCACCGAATCGCCGAGCGCCGTCAAAGCACGCTCACGGGCGTCACGCTCGCCAGAGATGGTCATGAACTCGTCGCGCAGGACGTTGTAGCTGGTGATCTCGGTCACCGTATCCGAGAAGATGGGATCGCCCGTCGCCTTGTCGGACAGCACGAAGCGGGCGGTGACCGTGAGGTTGCGCCGCGTCGTGCCGCGATCGGATTCGAAGGTCACGCCCGACTGGCTCTCGTCGAGGTCGACCGACAGCTCGTAGCGCGGCGCGGTCGGGCGCCCGTCCGGGTTGAGACGGGTGATCAGGACGTTGCGGAGGATCTGGCCTTCGCGGTCGGGGATGATCCCGACCTCGATCGCCGCCAGCTCGTCGGCGACGCCGGCACCGACGGCGTTGGTGCCGTAGAGCGGCCTGAGCCCGCAGCCCGCCACGGCGAGCGCCAGCGCCAGGAGAAGTCCGACCCTCGCTATCCGTCCGACCGCCATCCTCAGCCCACCACGTTGACGATCCGGTTGGGCACCACGATCACCTTGCGCGGCGACCGTCCCTCCAGCGCCCGCTGCACCCCGGGCTCGGCAAGGGCCGCCCGTTCGGCCTCCGCCGCCGCGACGTCACGCGGCAGGACGATCGTGGCCCGCAGCTTGCCGTTGACCTGGACGGCCACGGTAACGGTGTCCTCGACCAGCAGCGCCGGATCGGCCTTCGGCCAGGCGGCCGTCGCCAGCAAGGTGTCATGTCCGAGATGCGCCCACAAGGCCTCGGCGATATGCGGGGTGACGGGGCCGATCAGCAGCACGAGACCTTCGAAGGCCTCACGCAGCGCCCAGGCCTCGCCGGCGCCGCTCCCGTCGACGGCGGCGATGGCGTTCGACAGCTCGCGGATGCGGGCCACCGCCTTGTTGAAGTGGAAGCGGTCGAGATCCTCCGAGACGCCGGCGATCGTCCGGTGCAGCACCCGGCGCAGCCGTTCGGCGGCCGGTGACAGCGCCTCGGGCATCGGCGTGCCGGGCGGGGGCAGGGGGGTGGCCGGCTCGGTGACCAGACGCCACAGGCGCTGCAGATAGCGCCAGGCGCCCTCGATCCCCGCCTCGGTCCATTCCATGTCCCGCTCGGGCGGGCTGTCGGACAGGATGAACAGCCGCGCCGCATCGGCGCCATAGGTCTCGATGATGACCTGCGGGTCGACCGTGTTGCGCTTGGACTTCGACATCTTCTCGATGCGGCCGACCGTCACCGGCCCGCCATCATCGAGCTTGATCCAGCGGCCATCCTCGCCCTTGCTCACCTCGGACGGGTAGAGCCAGGCGCCGCTCGCGCTGCGATAGGTCTCGTGCGTCACCATCCCCTGGGTGAACAGGCCGGCG